>CAVZZD010000001.1:0-430779 GCA_963779655.1 uncultured Actinomycetota bacterium
CCCGGATACGACGGGGTGTCGTTCTGGTCGCGCGGGGGTGTCTGTCACGGGTTCACCCCCGATGGGGTCGACCCCATCAAGCAGACACCCGCGTTCGGCGACCTCCCCGGTGGCATGACGATCGCGGGCGGCATCGCCGCCGGCCTCCTGCAGCGGGAGCGGACGGGTGAGGCGCCGGTGGTGGACGTGTCGCTGCTGGCCTGCGCGGCGTGGCAGCTGTCGCCCGACATCGTGGCCTCCGGGCCTCTACGGCGGCGACCCGATGCCGAAGATCGACCGCAGCCTGGCCCCCAACGTCCTCGTCGGGAACTACCGGACGAAGGACGGTCGCTTCATCAGCCTGATGATGCTGCAGGGCGACCGGTTCTGGCCGGACTTCTGCACCGTGATCGACCGTCCCGACCTGCTGACCGACGAACGGTTCAAGGACGCCGCGTCCCGCTTCGCCAACGCCGAGGAGTGCGTGGCCGAGATGGATGCCATCTTCGCCGCCCGCACCTACGAGGAGTGGAAGGAGACGCTGTCCCGGCTCATCGGCGTGTGGGCTCCGGTGCAGCAGGCGAACGAGTTGGTCAACGATCCGCAGGTCATCGCCAACGGCTACGTCCCGCGGGTCGTCCGGGAGGACGGCGTGGAGTTCGACCTGGTGGCCAACCCGGTGCAGTTCGACGAGGAGCACGAGCAGCTCGCGCGGCGCCGGAGCACGGCCAGCACACCGAGGAGATCCTGATGGGCTACGACTGGGACGCCATCATCGCCCGAAACAAGGAAGCAGGGCGACATCCTATGAAGTTCACCATCACCCACCGCTGCATCACCCATCCGTACCACCCCGACCTCGTCAGCGGCGAGGGCATCGCGGCGGTGGCCACGGCGGCGGAGGCGGCCGGCTTCCACGGGTTCGGGTTCACCGACCATCCGGCGCCGTCCCAGCGGTGGCTCGAGGGCGGCGGGCACGACGCCCTGGACCCGTTCGTCGCCATGGGCTTCGCGGCGCCCGCACCACCACGCTGCGGCTGATCCCGAACATCGTGGTGCTGCCCTACCGGAACCCGTTCGTGGTGGCGAAGGCCGGCGCCACGCTGGACCTGCTGTCCGGCGGCCGGTTCACCCTGGCCGTCGGCGCCGGCTACCTCAAGCGCGAGTTCGCCGCGCTCGGGGTCGACCTCGACGAGCGCGACGAGCTGTTCGACGAGGCGCTCGACGTGATCAAGGCCATCTGGACCGGCGACGACGTCGGCTTCGAGGGCCGGCACTTCAGCGCCCGGGGCGTCACCGCCCACCCCCGGCCGGTCAGCGACCCGCACCCGCCGATCTGGATCGGCGGCAACAGCGGCCCGCCCGTCAGCGGGTCGCCGACAACGGCGACGGCTGGTGCCCGTTCCCGGCCCCCGCCCTCCTCGCCAGACCGCCCGCACCGTCGCCCTCGACACGATCGACGCCCTCGCCGACGGGCATCGACGACCTGCGGCGCCGCCTCGAAGCGGCCGGCCGCGACCCGGCGCCCGATCGACATCGGCTTCTCCACTCCGCCGGCGGCATCCCGCGGACGAGGCTTCAACGCCGACGCCCACCTCGAAGGCCTGGAAGAGCTGGCAATCCCTCGGCGTCACCTGGGTGCAGGTGGCGCTGCCCGGTGACAGCCTGGCGCACGCGCTGGTGGCGTTGGATCTGTTCCGCACGCAGGTGATCGAGCCATACGGCCGGTGAGCTCAGAGTTTGGCGATGACCTCGGCGGCGAGCAGTTCGAGGGTGGCGTCGGACGCGCGGTCGTGGGTGAACAGCACCACTTGTCCGAAGCCGAGCTCCTGCAGTTCGTGCAGCCGGTCGACCATCGGCGGCCGGCGTACCCAAGCAGGCCGCCGTCGCGCAGACCGAAACCCGGCCCGCCGAACCGCCTTTCGGCGACGTCGCGGACCTTGGGCAGGGCTGCGTCGTCGGGTGCGAGCGCCATGACGGCCTCGACCGACATCACGATGGTGGCGGGATCGCGGCCGATGTCGGTCGCAGATTCCGCGGAGTACCGACAGCTTGTGTTCGAGTTCGCCGAGCGCGTAGGTGGGCACATTCCACACGTCGGCATAACGGGCCACCAGTGGCAGGGTGTACTTCTCCCCGGCTCCGCCGACGATGATCGGCGGGCGTGGCTTTTGCACCGGACCGGGACTGATCGGCATGTCCCGAACGGTGTGGTGCTCACCCTCGAAGTCGACGCGGCCGTCGGCGAAGGCCTGATCGAGGATGCTCCAGCGTTTCGCCCAGCCGCGCTGAACGCTCGGCGAAGCTGCCCCACTCGAGCCCGGCCTGTTGGTGCTCGGATTCGATCGAGCCGCTGCCGAGACCCAGTTCGAGCCGGCCGCCTGAGATCTGGTCGAGTGTCGTCGCCATCTTGGCCAGCAGGACCGGATGCCGAAACTGGTTGCACAGCACCAGATGTCCGACCCGCAGCCGCTCGGTGTTGCTCAGCAGCGCGGTCGCCAGCGTCCACGCCTCCATGGACGGGAGGTCGGGCAGACCGGGTCCGTAGAGGTGGTCGTACAGCCACAGCGACCCGATGCCCAGGTCTTCACAGCGTCGCGCGCGGTGCAGGAGATCCGGGTAGCCGAACCCCATCTGGGGCACGTACACCCCGATGTCGAGCTTGCTCACGCGCGACCTCCTGGCCCCGGCGAGCGTGCGTGTTGGTACGCGACACGCCGGGGATTGGGTACCAACGTGCACGCTCGCGGTCAGAGCGGAGCGCGCCTCCTCACAGCGTGACGCTTCGGCACCGATTTGTAAAGGTGACGGGGTGGTGCGCAGACAGGCTCATTCCGATGGGGTGGGGTCAGCCCCGATCAATGCCGGTCGCCGTGGGTGCGCCAGTCGCCGATCGCGGCGAGGCGGCGCCGCTGTTGTACCGCGGCGCCGGAGTCGAGTCCATGGGCACGTTCCTCGAGATAGCCGATGACGCGTTGCCGGTGATCAACGGGATTGGCGTCGTCGTATTTGAACTTGGCCTCGACACGCAGGACCGTCAGGCGCACAGCGCGAATACCGGGAAGCATCCGGCCGTAGGGTGCTTCGCCGGCGGCCACCGCGGTGTGCCGGCCTTCGGGCTGGAAGTCGGCCAGCTGGGCGGTGAGGATCTCGGCCTTGGCCTCGGGGATCGTCGACGACCGTTGGGCGGCAGACGAACTGAACGGCGCTGTAGTAGCTGGTCGGGACACCGTCCTCATCGGGGCCGCCTGCCTTGGCGCGCCAGTAGGTCGGTATGTAGGCGTAGTCACCGATCACCGCGAAGCCGTACCTCGGCGGACGCCTCCAGATGCGGCCAGACCGGATTCGGTCGGGCCAGATGCATGAGCAGTTCGTCGCCGGCCATCGTGAAGTGGGTGGGCAGCATCAGTGGAGCCTCGGCAGGATCGACGTTGTTGACCGCGAGAATCCCGAACCGGTCGGTGGAGGCCAGCCACTCCTGCCATTCTGCCGCGTCGAGGGCACGGTCCCACGGATGGATGAGCATGTCAGTTCCCTTCGTGCGCAGTGGTATTGGTGATCGTTCGGCGAGGCGATGCGGAGGTCGGGGCTCATGCCGGGACAGGTGAGTGATCAGATCCTCAGCAGCGTCCTGGAGCGACTCGTCGGTCATCGGCGCGAGGGCGTCGACGATGAACAACGCCGTTGTCGTGTCGTCCCGCAGCTGCGTACGGCGCGCCTGCCGCCAGTTCCACCGTCGGCAGGTGACGCCGGCCTCGTCGCACCACACGACCTCGCCGGGCTCGGGGTGCTCGACCACCCCAGTCGGCCCCGTCGGCCACGGTGTCGAACGGCTCGGCACCGCTCGCGCGCAGCAGCCGAGGTGCTCCGGCATACCTCGGCAGGTCCTCACCGCCGACCGGGACCTGGTGGATCACGGACACCGCGTTGTAGATGTCGGTGAGCCGGTTGACCCGTGGCAAGCCGGAGGTCTGGGCGCGGCGCATCAGCGCCTCGAGGCTGTTGCGCGTGCGCTGCGGTTTGGCGCCGAACGCGCGGTACGCGTCACGCCATGCCGCCACGTGGGCCAGCTCCTCCACCGGCACGTTTGGTGCAACGTCTGCTGTGCGGCGGTCGTCGCTTGGCTGCAGCAGGGCCTCGCTCTCGGTGTCGCTCGGTCCTGGCTCCAGACCGTCAACCGCCAGCAGCAGCGCCCGGTAGTCCGGGCGCAGCTCGAACACCGTAGTCCTCGACGTACGCGTCGGCGAGAAAGCGCTCCAGCGCGTGCAGCTCGGTCATCGGTCGGCCTCCGTTCTCCGGTCCCGTTCCCACGCCCGGCTCGAAGACGGCCAGTGAGAACCGCGCCGGCTTCGAGCTGCGCATTGGCGTAGGAGTGCGTCACGTCGCCGGAGAACGCGACCGCGTCGCCGGCTATCGAGGGTGACTGACTGGCCGGCGACCTCGATCGTGATCGAACCCTTGAGGACGTGGACGAGTTCCTTGGTGCCCGCCGCGTGGGCCTCGCTCTCGTGGCGGTCACCCGGTCCCAAGGTCCAGTCCCACAGTTCGACGACATCGGGTGGTTTGGTGCCGGCGACCAGCACCCCGCGTCCGCCGGACGCGCCGTTCCACAGGCGTGGCGCCGCCGCCCTTTCGGGTGACCTTCACCGGCTTCGGCTCGGGTGGCTCGACCAGTGCCGGGAGTCCGATGCCGAGGGCGTCGCTGATCCGCAGCAGCGTCCCGACGCTGGGATTCGCCTCGCCCTGCTCGACGTTGACAACCATCCGGCGGCTCACCCCGGCCGCCTCCGCCAGTTGATCGAGCGTCCAGCGCCGGGACTGCCGCTCCTGTTTCACCCGCAGCCCGATCGCCACGGCCAGAGGCCTGGCGCCCTCGTCCATGAGTGCAATATATCGCACTAATAGTGCAAGATCTAGATCGCGTTCGTATAAGGGCAATGGGTGATTTCGGCGCGTTCTCGCGCGCTGGGCGACGGCAACCGCGCCGAAATCGCTGGGGTCGGTTGGACGGCGCGGGTGGGACACAGAAAGGGTGTGGCGCCCGGCCGGCCCGCATCGCTAACATGGCGGACATGCTGGGAGACAACGACATCTGAGGGTGATTCACCCCGGAGATGTCAGCGATCGCCACTATCCCTCTGCCAGCGAAAGCTCCCAATGCCTGATTCCTTCATTGTGTGTTCTGATCTGTCCTTCGCGTGGCCGGACGACACCGTGGTGTTCGACAACCTGTCCTTCACCGTGGGCGCCGGACTGCACCGGCCTGGTCGCACCGAACGGTGCCGGCAAGTCCACCCTGCTCCGGCTGATCGCCGACGAGCTCCTGCGCCCGAACCGCGGGCGGCGTGACCGTCCAAGGGGCCTGGCTCGGCTACCTCCCCCAGAGCCTGCCCCTCACCGTCGCAATCTCACGGTGGCCGAGGTGCTCGGCATCGCCCCGGTCATCAAGGCGCTGGACGCCATCTGGTGTCCGGGGACGTGAGCGAAGAACTACTTCACGACGGTCGGGAACGACTGGGACATCGAGGAACGCAGCCTCGCGTCCCAGCTCGACCGCCTGGGACTCGGCGACATCCCGCTGACCCAGCCATCGGCTGCACGCCCTCAGCGGCGGCCAGGTCATCTCCCTCGGCCTCGCGACCCAACTGATACAAGCAGCCCCGACGTACTGCTCCTGGACGAACCGACCAACAACCTCGACCTCGACGCCCGCCGCAAGCTTTACAACGTGCTCCGGGGAGCTGGTCGGGCTTTGCCTGCTGGTGGTCAGCCACGACCGCGTTACTTCTCGACCGCATGGACCGGATCGCTCGAACTCGACCTCGGGCGAGATGCGGGTTGTACGGCGGCAACTACACCGACTACGAAGAGGCCGTGCGCGACCGAGCAGGAGGACCGCCAGAGAAGAACATCCCGCACCGCCGAACAGCAGGTCAAGCGGGAGAAGCGGTGAGATGAAACAGGCCCGTGAGCGCTGCCGCGCGCCGGGCCGGCACGGTCGGTGCACAAGGCCGCCAAGGGCAGCATCCCCAAGATGGGCCGCCGGTACGCTCAAGCGTCTGCGCCCAGGAGTCGGCGGGCTAAAGGCGAACGACATGCACGTGCCAGCGCCTCGCCGACGCTCAAGGCCAAACTTGACGAAGGCGAGCCGAGCTGCTGCGGGATGACCGCAGCCGGATCACGCTGGAGCTACCCGACACCAAGGTTCCCGTCAGGGCGCACCCGTCTTCCTCAGTGAGGGGCCTCCACGTCCGGCTACGGCGAACGGGAGCTCATTCGCGAAAAGGGCGAAGGGGCATCGACCTCTCGATCCGAGGGCCCGAGCGATCGCGCTGACCGGCCCCAACGGCGTCGGCAAGCCACGCTGCTGCGGCGTAATCAACGGTGAACTCGACGCAGGCCCAGGGCAAGGGAATTGAAGCAGGCGGACGGCCGGGTCGCCTACCTCTCCCAGCGCCTGGACACGCTGCCCGCCACTGGACCGCAGTATCGTCGGAATGTCTGGCCTCCTACGCGCCGTAACAGAAGCCCGAGGCGGAGCGGATGAACCTGCTGGCCCGCTTCCTTCTTCCGGGGCCCCGCGGCGCATCTCCCAGCGGGGGCACTGTCGGGCGGGGAGCGACTGCGCGCCACCCTGGCCTGCGTCCTGGGCGCCGAGCCCGCGCCACAACTCCTGCTGCTCGACGAGCCGACCTACAACCTCGACCTTGACAGCGTCGAGCAGCTGGAGGGGGCACTCAACTCGTAGCGAGGGTGCGTTTGTCGTGGTCAGTCACGACGAGCGGTTCCTCAAGGAGATTGGGGTGAACCGCTGGCTCACGCTGGCCGACGATCGGTTGTCGTCGAACTAGACGCCGGCGACTGTGGACTTAATGCACGCTTTTCGTCGATCGGCGTGTCGTAACTCCACGTTGGGCGGCTCATTCGACCGACGGGCCTGCGACCTCGCGGAGCACCGACAGGACGTTGAGGAGCAGAGGCGAAGCGGCATCGCCGGCGTAGGCGGCGGCCAGGTCCACCCCCAGGCCGGCCGGGCGCAGCGGTCGGTAGCACACACCGGCAATATCAAGGGCCGCAGTCGGTTCCGGCACGATCGCCACGCCGAGCCCGGCCGCGACGAGGGTGACCAACGTCGACGTCTCCTGAACGTCATGACGGATCCGCGGGACGAATCCGGCATCGGCACATACCGCGTTGAGCAGACTGTGCATTACCGAACGGCCGTGTCCAGCGTGCGCGACGAACTCCTCGTCCCGCAGATCGCCGACATCCACGGCGTCGCGGTCGGCCAGGCGATGGCTGTCCGGCAGGGCCGCGATCAACCGGTCCCGCCGCACCGTCTCGGTCCGCACGCCCGGCTGTTCGACGGGCGGGCGCAGCAGCGCCAGATCGATCTCGCCGGCCAACAGCGCGGTGATCTGGGCGGGCGCCAGCATCTCCCCGCGCACGCTGACATCGACACCGGGCAGGGCCTCCCGGAGCGCCCGCACCAGGCGTGGCAGCAGCGAATAGGTGGCCGACCCGACGCACCCGATGGACAGCCGCCCCTCGTCACCGTCGGCGACGCGTTGCGCCTGCCGTCCTGCGTCGTCGACCGCATCGAGGATCGCCACCGCCCGGCGCAGGTACGCGTCGCCCGCCGGCGTGAGGTCGACCCGGCGGGTGCTGCGGACGAGCAGTTCGACGCCGAGTTCGCGCTCGAGCTGACGGATCTGCTGGGACAAGCGGGGGCTGGGCGATGTGCAGGCGCTCGGCCGCGCGGCCGAAGTGGAGTTCCTCGGCGACGGCGCGAAAGTAGCGCAGGTGACGCAGTTCCATGATTAAGACTTTAGAACTATCAATAACTCGGATATAAGTACTTCAGAATATCGCCAATGGTGCTTACGGTCGAAGGCATGGTTGACGAAGCAGCTCCCCTGAACGCGGTCGATGTACACAGCGTCATAAGCGGGCGCCTCGACGGGCCCGCCGTCGTGCTGTCCAACTCGCTGGGGTCCACCCACGCCATGTGGGGCCCGCAGCTCGCCGAGCTTGAGGAGCGGTTCATGGTGATCCGCTACGACACCCGCGGCCACGGAGCGTCCCCGGCGCCCGCCGGGCCGTATTCGATCGACGATCTGGCCGACGACGTCGTCGCACTGCTCGACGGTCTGGGCGTCGAACGCGCGCACATCGTCGGTCTGTCGCTCGGCGGCATGACGGCAATGCGGTTGGCCGCCCGCAACCCGGAGCGCGTCGACCGGCTCGTCCTGCTGTGCACCGGCGCGCAGTTACCGCCGGCCGAAGCGTGGTTGGAGCGTGCGGCGACGGTACGTGAGTACGGCAGCGGCGCGGTGGCGGAGGCCGTCGTCGCGCGCTGGTTCACCACCGAACTCCGCGAAGCTCACCCCGATGCACGCCACGACGCCGAGCAGATGGTCGCCGCCACGCCGGCCGAGGGCTACGCAGGATGCTGCGAGGCGGTCGCGGCGCTGGACCTGCGGGACGAACTCTCGTCGATTCGCGCCGACCCTGGCGATCGCCGGGGCCGACGACCCGGCGACCCCTCCGGCAAAGCTCCAGGAGATCGCGCCGCGATCCCCGGCGGTCGGCTGCTGGTTGTCTAGCACGCCGCGCACCTGGCCAACGCCGAGCAACCCGACATCATCACCCGCGCCGTCATCGAACATCTGGAGCAGTCATGAGCATGAACAAGGTGGTGGGTTCGGCGGCCGAGGCGGTCGCCGACATCCCGCGGCGCCAGGATGGCCGTCGGCGGATTCGGGTTGGCGGGAATCCCGTGGATCCTCATCGACGCGCTGCTGAACCAGGGCGCCGACGACCTGAAGATCGTGTCGAACAACTGCGGCGTGGACGGCGCGGGCTGGGCCTGCTGCTGGAGGCACGCGCATCCGCCGGGCGATCCGTGCTACCTGGGCGTGAACAAGGAGTTCGCCCGGCAGTACCTGGCCGGCGAGCTGAGGTGGAGCTGACCCCGCAGGGCACGCTGGCCGAGCGGCTGCGCGCCGGCGGCGCCGGCATCGGCGCGTTCTACACCCCCTCCGGGGTGGGCACCGTGGTCGCCGAAGGCGGCCTGCCCTGGCGCTACCACCCCGACGGAGGATCGCGCTGGCGTCCCCGCCCAAGGAGGTCCGCGAGTTCGGCGGCGGCGGATGGTGCTCGAGGAGGGCATCGTCAGCGATTTCGCGCTGGTCCGGGCGGCCGTCGTCGACCGCGCCGGCAACTGCGATTCCATGCCGCGGCCCGGAATTTCAACCCGCCCGCCGCGATGTCCGGCCGGGTCACCATCGTCGAGGCCGAGAAGGTCGTCGAGGTCGGCGATCTGCCGCGGACGACATCCACCTGCCGGGATCTTCGTCAAGCGCGTGGTCGCGCTGACGCCCGGAGCAGGCCAACCGCAAGATGATCGAGAAGCGCACCACCCGGCCCCGCCCGGCAGCCGAGGAGGCGAAAGATGACCTGGACCCGTGAACAGATGGCCGCCCGCGCCGCGCTGGAACTGCAGGACGGCGAGTACGTCAACCTCGGCATCGGCCTGCCGACCCTGATCCCGAACCACCTGCCGGGGGTTCCGACGTCAATGCACTCCGAGAACGGGATTCTGGGCGTCGGCCCGTTCCCGTACGACGACGAGGTCGACCCCGATCTGATCAACGCCGGCAAGGAGACGGTGACGGTGCTCGCCGGTGCCTCGTTCTTCGACTCGGCGACCAGTTTCGCGATGATCCGCGGCGGTCACATCGACGTCGCCGTGCTCGGCGGCATGCAGGTCGCGTGCAACGGTGATCTGGCCAACTGGATGGTGCCCGGGCCGATGGTCAAGGGCATGGGCGGCGCGATGGATCTGGTCCACGGCGCCGGGCGTGTCATCGTGCTGATGGACCACGACGCCAAGTCCGGTGCAGCCAAGCTGGTCCCGTCATGCGTCCTGCCGCTGACCGGCAAGGGCGTGGTCAGCCGGGTGATCACCGATCTCGGGGTGCTCGACGTGGCCGGCGACCGGATTCGGGGTGGTCGAGCTGGCGCCGGGTGTCGACTACGACGACGTCGTCGCCAAGACCGGTGCGCCGCTGGCCGACGGCCGGGTGACCGCAGCCGCCTAACCGGCCGCGTTGGGAAGCAACGGCGGGCAGATGCCGGCAGCGTCGGTGGCCAGCTCGAAGTGCCACAGTTCGTTGGCATAGATCTGGCACAGGCCGTACCGCGATCCGTTGGCGATCAGCCATTGATCGGCACCCACACCACCCACATCGACAGCCTGACCGATCACATGCCTGGACATGGCCGGGGTCTGCACGTACTGCCGCGCCGCATCGAAGCTACCGTAGGTCTGCACGGCGTCATCGAGGAGATGCTGCTGAAACTCCGGTGACCGCCACCCGGAGGTGATCGTCATCGCGATGCCTTCGGCCGACGCGGCGGTAGCGGCGTTCTGAATTGCGGCCAACAGATACGGGTCGAGCCGGCCGACCGCGGGATTCTGCACGTCGAACGGCGTCAGTAACTGATCGTCGGCCAATGACCCGTCGCCCGGCACAGCCGGGGGCGGCGGGTCCATCGCGACGGTGTTGTCCACCAGCCTGACCTGCGGTTCCTGGGTCGGCGCAACGGCGGGTACGACCACGACCGCGGCGGCGGCCGCGACCAGCATCAGTCCGGCATCGACCGTCAGTTTGATCCGCATCGCCTAAGCACCTTACGCCTGCGGCGGCTCATCGCCGTAATGCGGCGAGCTCGGCCCGTGAGCGGACCCCGAGCTTCGCGTACACGCGGGTCAGGTGATACTGCACGGTCTTTGGTGACACGAACAGCTCAGCCGCCACTTCACGGTTGGAAAGGCCCCGCGCGACAAGCGTTGTGACGGCCTCCTCCTGCGGCGTCAGCTCGACGCTGTCGCGGGACCCCCGCAACTGGTTCAACCCACCGGCCTTGAGCTCGCGCTCGCACCGCGCCACATACGTCTGCGCACCCAGCGACAGGTACAGCTCACGGGCGGTGCCGATCACCACGTCGGCGTCGCGGCGCTTGCCCGCCCGCCGCAGTGTCTGGCCGTAGGCGAAGTTGATCCGGGCCAGGTCGTAGCGCAGCGGCAGCCCGTCGAGCAGGGCGAGCGACTCCTCGAACCTGGCCCGCGAGGCGCCCAGATCGCCCTGTGCCCCGAGCAGCCGGCCCCGGGCATACCCCAGCCGCGCCATCGCCGAGCGGTGGCCGCGCGCCCGGGCCCGCTCCTCGTGCGGGCGCAGGAACGCGTCCGCTTCGGACAGCTGGCCGTCGATCACCAACGCGTTGGCCAGCACATCCGGCCACGGCCAGTAGCCGGGTTCGGACAGCGAGGTGCCCTTGGCCATCCGCGTCAACGGCTCCAGGACCCGCCGCACCCGGGCGTAGTCGGCCTCGGCTTCGGCGATCTGCGCCCGCGCGAGAAGGGTTGGGATCCGCATCATTTCGTAGTCCTGGGTGACGACGTCGGCCGCGCGGACCGCCGACTCCGCGTCGGCCCAGTCGCCGCGCAGCGCGTGAATCTGCGCGGCGGTCCACTCCAGCATCGGCGTCACGATCACGATGCCACTCGACGAAACCAGGTCACGGGCCGCTGCCGACGCCGGCCAGCGCGCGGTCCCAGTCGCCGACGGCGAACTGCACGCGGGCCAGCCAGGCCAACGACCACAACGTGATTCGCGTCGAGCCACCCAGCCCGGCCGCCGCCACCGCGCTCTCCAGGCTGGACCGGGCGCCGTCGACGTCATCGCGGATGAACTGCACCCAGCCGCGGCCCATGGTGATGCGCTGCGCCTGTGCGCCGTGGCGCACCCGACCCGGCCAGGTCGTCATAGGCCGCGGCCGCACGTTTGGGATGGCCGGCTGCCAACAGTCCCAGCCCGCGGATCGCGGCGGACTCGATCCCGGCGGGTGAATCGCGGTCGGCCAGTTCGAGCGCACGATCGGCCCAGCCGACGAGTTCGTCGCCGCGGCAACGGATCAGCGAATGCAGCACGTACCGCTGGGCGATCAGCGCGGCGGTGTCCGGATCCCGTTCGGGGTTGACGATGTCCCACGCCCTGCGCAGCCGGACCTCTGCCTCGGTGGCGCGGCCGCGCAGGATCGCCAGGTAGGCCAGAACCGCATTGCGCAAAGGTGTTTCGCGAAGGTTCTCCACTGCGGGAACCAGGGCGGCGGCACCCCCACAGTCGCCCGCGGCGATCAGTGCGTCGACGGCGAGGGTCAGCCGCTCGTCGCGTTGCAGCGAGTCGGGTGTCAACCTGCTGGCGTCACGGAACAACGTCGCCGCCTGCGCCCACGCGCCCTCGGTGCCGCGTTCACGGGCCAGCGCGGCGACCTCGTCGGCCAGCGCGGCGTCGGGCAGCGGTGCCGCCGCGACCCGGTGACCGAGGCGACGGGCGGGGTCGGCCACGATGCCGGCGGCCCGGCGGTGCGCGTCGGAGACGGCCCGCACGCCCATCAGGTTGACGACCGCGGCCCGGGTGAGCGGATCGGACAGGTGTGGTTCGAAATCCGGGGTCGTGTTGGCGAGCAGGCCCGCCGCGCCGGCGTCGTCGATGGCCGCCACCGGGTCGGTGATCCCGGCCAGCGCCGCCGCCTCGGCCAGCGGTGCGGCGTCGCCCAGGATGGCCAGGGCCTCGATCAAGGCGCGCCCGTCCGGGCCGCATCGCTGCAGTTGCGCGCCGACGTGCTCGACGACATGCTCGGGTGCCGGCAGATCGGCGTCCGGCCTGGACCACACCGCCGCCGGCACCTCGTCGAGCAGGGCGAGCACGTCGCGCGGGTTACCGCGGGTGTGGCGCGTCAACGCTGCGACCATCGCCGGATGCAGTGTGGCGCCGCGCTGCTGTGCCAGGTCGGCCACCCCGGCCGGCTGCAACCCGGTCAGCCGCACCTGCCGCGACGCCAGGTCGGCGAGTTCGCCGCCGCGCTCGCCGGTGCCGAGCGCGACCAGCATCGGCAACTCCCGCTGGTGGCGCACCGCGGTTGAAATGGCTTGCAGTGACTCGATGTCGGCGTATTCGGCATCGTCGATGGCGAGCACCTGTGGGCCCGTGCCCTGCAACCGGTCGATCAGGGCCGCGGCCGCGGCGACGGGATCGGCCGGCACATCGTCTTGAAGCAGTTGGGCCAGAACACCGCCCGGCAGCTCTGACTCCCACGGCACCGCCTGCGCCCACCGACCGCCGTGCTGCGCGACCAGTTGCCGCAGCAGTGCGGTCTTGCCGATGCCGGGCTCGCCGACGACCGTGACCACTACAGCACCGCGTCCGGCGGCGGTGACGAGGCCGGCGAGCTCGGTCAGTTCGCGATCACGCCCGACGCATCCGGTGGGCGGTGGCACCGTCACATGTTAAGTCTTGGCGACCGGCGGCCGCGCGAATCTGGTGTTCAGTCCCTGACGTCGCCGTCGATGTATACCCACCGACCTCTGACCCGGACGAACCTGCTGCGCTCGTGCAGGAGGTGGCGCCTGCCTGCGCGCTCGTACTGCGCGCGGAACTCGACCATACCTTCGGCGTCATCCGCACCACCGGCGACGGTGTCGACGATCTGCAGCCGGCGCCAGCGGACGTCATCGTCGAGATCCAGCCGGTTGGGCCGGGTGTCGTGATGCCAGGAGGCGATCAGGTAGTCGGCGTCTCCGAGTGCGAACGCGGCGAACCGGGACCGCATCAGGGCCAGCGCCGTCGGCGCGGTTTGCCCGCCGCTGTGCAGCGGGCCGCAGCAGGCGACGTAGGCGTCGCCAGATCCGCAGGGGCAGGCCCATCGCTGGACACGCGGCCGATTGTGTCAGAACGTGCCCGACACGATGGGCTGCGGGGCGACGGCCGGCGGGGCAGCCGCCGACTCCGGTGAGCGCGGCACGAAGGCGGCGACCAGAGCGCCGAACAGCGCCAGCCCGGCGAAGAGCAGGAACGCCACCGAACCGCTCAGCCCGGCGCCGATCAGCAGGCCGCCCAGCACGGGGCCGACGATGCCGCCGAGGCGGCCGAATCCCGCGCACCAGGCGACCCCTGCGGCCCGCGCCCGGGTCGGGTAGTAACCCGACACCAGCCCGTAGATCAACACCTGGGTGCCGATCGTGCCGACCCCCGCGACCGCGACGGCGAGCAGCAACGCCGGCAACGGCAACGCCTGGGTGAGCAGCACCAGCATGGCCGCGGCGAGAACGAATGTGGTCACGATGACCCGCTGCGCCCCGCCGGCCCGGTCGGCGACATACGAGGCGAGCAAGCCGCCGAGGATCGCACCGAGATTGAGCACCAGCAGGAAGCTCAGCGAGTACGTTTTGCCGAACCCGTTGGCCTGCATGATCTGAGGTAGCCAGGTGTTGAGTCCGTAGGTCAGCAGCAACCCCGTGAAGCTCATCATGCCGAGCAGCGCGGTGGGCCAGGCCAGCGGCGGCCGGATCAGCGCCGCGAACCCGAGAGGGCCGATGTCGGATTCCCGCGGCGCCGCCAGCGTGACACCGGTACGTGCGGCGAGTTGCGCGGCACGTTCGTGGTGCCCGCGGGCGAGCAGCCACTGTGGTGATTCCGGCAGCTTCCAAACGGCCAGCGGCAGCAGGACGAACAGGGGCAGTGCCCCGAAGGCGAACAGTAGACGCCAGGAATTGCCGTCGGCGAACAGCAGTGCCACCAGCGCCGCGAGCACACCACCGGCCGGAACACCGCCGTACACCACGGCATTGAGCCGATTACGTTGATGCGGCTCGGCGAACTCCGCGACCAGTGCACCAACCGTCGCCACCAGCGCGCCCACCCCGATCCCGGTCAGGAAGCGGAACAGACCGAACGTCGTCACCGAGGACGCGATCGCCGTCAGGCCCATCCCGATGGAGAACCACGCGAGGTTGACCAGGATTACCGCGCGCCGGCCGATGAGATCGCCGACCGCGCCCGCGGTCAACGCGCCCACCATGACGCCGATGAGGGCGTAGCTGCCCAGAGCGCCGGCCTGCTGCGGGGAGAGCGCACCGAGCTGGCTGGGGTCGGCCAGGAGTGTGGGTAGCACGGTTCCGTAAACGACGAGGTCGTATCCGTCGAACACAAGTGCGGCGGTGGACAGCGCGACCACCCAGGTGAGGGCGCGCGGCCGGCGGCTGTCGGACATGGTTTCTCCAAGGGTTCCGTAGAGGGATAGGGCAGGAAAGGGATAGGGCAGGGAGGACCGGGTCTCAGCCCAGATCGCCGCCGGCGACGGGCAGCACCGTGCCGGTGATGTAGGACGCCTCGTCGGAGGCCAGGAAGCAGATCGCGGCGGCCTGTTCGTCGAGCGTGCCGTAGCGCTTCAGCAGCGACGAGTCGAGGGTCTGGTCGATGTGCGCCTGGAACCACGCCCGTTCGGTGTCGGTGGCGGGTTCCGGTGTGCCCCGCGAGATCCGGCGCGGCGGGGCCTCGGTGCCACCCGGCGCGGTGGCGACCACCCGGATGCCGGCGTCGGCGTACTCGAGTGCCAGCGACGCGGTGATCGCGTTGATGCCGCCCTTGGCCGCCGAGTACGGGATGCGGTGGATGCCGCGGGTTGCCGCCGACGACACGTTGACGATCACGCCCTGCGCCGCGCTCGACCATCGACGGCAGCGCGGCCCGGCAGGCATACAGCGTGGTCAGCAGCGACCGGTCGAGTCTCGGCCCGGATCTCGGTGTCGGTGAACTCGGTGAACGGTTTGAAGTTGATCGCGCCGCCGACATTGTTGATCAGCACGTCGATCCGGCCGAACTCCGAAAGCGCCTGGCGGACAACGGACTCCGCGCCCTCGTAGTGCTCGAGGTCGGCGGTGACGGCCAGCGTCCTCGGCCCGTCGGCGGCCAGCTCGTCGGCCAGTTCCTTGACCAGCTCGGCTGCGGTCGGCCAGCACCAGGGTGCCGCCCTCGGCGCTGATCCGGCGGGCGGTCTGCTCGCCGATGCCCTGCGCCGCGCCGGTGACCACGACGACCTTGCCGGCGAACCGGCCCGGGGTGACGAACTTCGGCCGACGCGCGGCCAGGCTGTCGGCCATCGCGCGGCGCATGGTCTGCTTGGACCGGCCGGCGTGCGCGACGATCAGCGCCCGTGCCGCGTCCCGGTCACCCGACTCGAACGCGCTGACGATGTCCATGTGGTCCTGTGCGCACAGCGGGTGGCACCACGTCGCGTTGCGCAGCACCTCACTCATCCGGCCCTTCACGCCGAGCGCCTGATACGCCTGCAGCAGATGGTCGTTGCCGGTCAGGGTGAACAGGTAGTCGTGGAACGCCGCGTTGGTCTCGGTGTACTGCGCGGCGTCGACGAAGTGGTCCTCCTCGACGTAGGGCAGCGTCGATTCGGCGAGCAGGCGGTAGCCGGCCAGCTGCCGGCTGGACAGCCGGCCCAGGGTCAGCTCCAGGGCGCCGAGTTCGAGTGCCTGACGCGCCTCGAAGATCGCGTCGGACTCGTGCACCGCGGGATGCTCCTCGCCGATCTGGTAGCCGTCCGTCGGACACCACGGACGCCGCCGCGCCGGGCGCGGTCTCGGGGACGTGCGGCGGGAAGAGCGTCTGGCCGGCCAGCGTGCGCGCGCCGGACGGCAGCAGGGCGCCGTCGTCCTCGTCGAGTGGGCCCGCCGCACCGTCCTGAGGCGGGCGCCATCATCTGGCCGGCGATGCGGCGGGCCACGTCTCCCGGCGTCGGAGCGTGCTGCACCGGCTGGGGCCACGGGTCAATGTGCTTGTCCGCCAACATCACCTGGCCGGCGATCGCGCGGGCATCGGTGGCAGGCAGCAGCTCCTCGGCCATCGAGCCGGCGGTGCCGGTCTCGGGCGGTCGCGGTGTCCGTGTCGGGCGCCGGGCCACCGTGCGCGAGCGCGAACTTCTCGTAGTAGAAGCCGGTCGGTTCGATGCCGGTGTCGGTGACGTGGCTGCGCACCGACTCCACCATCGGCGGCGGCCCGCACAGGTAGATGGCGACGTCGCCGTCGTAGAGGTGCGCGGGCCGGATCAGCTCATCACCCGGCCCTGGTTGGCGGCGCGGGTGGCGGGTCGGACACGCAGTGGTCCCAGGTGAAACCCGTTAGCGCAGCAGCCGATCTCGGTCGAGCTGATCGAGTTCCACCACGTCGTCGTCGGTGCTTCACGCCGTAGATCAGGTGCACCTTGCGCCGGCTGCCGTCGGCGCGCATCTTGCGCAGCATCGCCAGGATCGGCGCCAGGCCGGTGCCGCCCGCCAGCAGAGCACCGGGCGTTCGGTCTCGCGCAGGAAGAACGACCCGTGCGGTCCGGTGAACGTGATGGTGTCGCCGACAGCCGCGCGCTGGTCCAGGTAGCCCGACATCAGCGCCGCCGGGGGTGAGCTTCACCAGGAAGGTCAGCCGGTCCTCGTGCGGTGCGTTGGAGAAGGAGTAGGACCGAGTCTGATCGGTTCCGGGCACCGTGATGTTGACGTACTGCCCCGGCAGGAACGCCAGTTCGGAGCGGTTGGGGATCTCGACGGCGAACCGCACGGTGGTGGCCGACAGCCGGTCAAGCTCCACCAGGGTTCCGGTGAAGGTGGCGGCCTGTGTCTTGGCGATGTCGGAGGTGCTGGCGATCTGCAGCACCAGATCGGATCGCGGTTTCATGCTGCACGGCAACACATATCCCCGCGCGGCCTCGTCGGCCGACAGCGCGTCGTCGATGTAGGTGCCGCCGTCGTAGTTGCCCGATTCGCACAGCGCCTTGCAGGTGCCGCACGCGCCGTCACGGCAGTCCAGTGGGATGTTGATGCGCTGCCGGTAGGACGCGTCGGCGACGGTCTGATCTTCCCGACAGGTGATGAACCGGGTGACGCCGTCCTCGAAGGACAGTGCGACGGAAAAGCTCTTCGGGCTCAGCTGGAGCCTTGATAGCAGTCATGCCTGGACCCCTAGAAGTGGTAGACGTCCACCACGTGGTGGATGTAGTCGTTCTTGAGCACGACGGTCTTGCGCCGGATCAGCGGCTGCTCACCGGAGAAATCGATGGTGTAGAAGGACGTCCCGTAGTACGGGTCGACGGTCTTGTACCGGAAATACATGGTGTGCCAGTTGAATCGGACGTCCACGACGTCGCCGCGGCGTTCGATCACCTCGACGTTGCTGATGTTGTGGCTGGTGCGCGGCTCCGGCAGCGAGGTGGCCGACGAGCGCTCGGTGCGGATGCGGAACACCCGGTCCTCCAGGCCGCCCTTGTTGGCGTAGTAGATCAGCGAGATGTCGCGCTGGGGATCCTCGACCAGGCGGTCGTCGTCGGTCCACGACGGCATCCAGTACACGACGTCGTCGGCGTAGCACTCCAGCCACTTCTCGAATTCGCGGTCGTCGAGATAGCGGGCCTCGCGGTAGAGGAACTGCTCGATCGCGTTCTGGGTGATCAACTTCGAGGTGGCTTGTTCGGTGGTGGTCATGTCACGCCTCACTCTCAAGGGCAGCCTTCATGGTCTGCAGCCAGTAGCCGTGCTGGACGGGATACAGGCCCTCGTCCTCGTTCTTGACGCCGGCCGAGATGACGCCGTGCATGCCCAGCGATTCGGCGACCTCGTCGGGTCCCGAAAGCCAGTGCTGCGCGCCGCGGCTCATGTCGTTCCACGGTGCGGCCTGCGCCCGGAAGGTCAGCTGGCAGGAGCGGAACTCCTCGAGGTCGTCGGGAGTCGCCATGCCGGAGGCGTTGAAGAAGTCCTCGTACTGCCGGATCCGCAGCGCACGGGCGTCGTCGCTCTCGCCCTTGGGGGCGATGCAGTAGATGGTGACCTCGGTCTTGTCCGGCGCGATCGGGCGGAAGTGCCGGATCTGCGTCGAGAACTGGTCCATCACATAGACATTCGGGTACAGGCACAGGTTGCGTGAGCCCTTGACCATGAACTCGCCCTTGGCGTCGCCGAACGTCGACTTCAGCTCGTCGAGCTTGTCCCACAGCGGGCGGTCCTGCGGGTTGGCGGCCCAGGTCCACAGGCACAGGTGCCCGTGCGGGAACGACCAGTAGCCGCCGCCGGACTTGCCCCAGCCGCCGGCGTCGAGCGCCTTGGTGTCGTTGGTGGACTCGCCGGTGCCGCGCCGGCTCGTGGTGGCCGCGTAGTTCCAGTGCGTGGCGGTGACGTGGTAGCCGTCGGCGCCGTTCTCGGCCTGCACCTTCCAGTTGCCGTCGTAGGTGTAGGTCGACGACCCGCGCAGCACCTCGAGGCCTTCGGGGGACTGGTCGACGAGCATGTCGATCACGTTGGTGGTGTCGCCGAGGTGCTCGGCCAGCGGCAGCACGTCGGGGTTGAGGCTGCCGAACAGGAAGCCCCGGTAGCTGTCGAAGCGGGCGACCTTGGTCATGTTGTGGGAGCCGCCCGAGTTGAAGGTGTCCGGATATCCGGCGCCGTCGGGGTCCTTGACCTTGAGCAGGGTGCCGTCGTTGCGGAACGTCCAGCCGTGGAACGGGCAGGTGAGCGTCGTGCGGTTGTCGGTCTTGCGCCGGCAGATCATCGCGCCGCGGTGCGCGCACGCGTTGATCAGACAGTGCAGCTCGCCGTCCTTGTCGCGGGTGATCACCACGGGCTGACGGCCGATGTACGTGGTGAAGTAGTCGCCGGGGTTGGGCAGCTGGCTCTCGTGGGCCAGGTAGATCCAATTGCCCTCGAAGATGTGCTTCATCTCCAGCTCGAAGATCTCCTCGTCGGTGAAGATCCGCCGGTTGGCGCGGTAGATGCCGGCTTCCGGGTCGTCGATCACCGCGTCGGCCAGGACGTCGGCCACGTGAGCGGGATTGGATACTGAAGCGGTCATTTGGGTCTCCGGATTCGGGCTGGGCTATGCGCTTGCCTGAACCTTCGCACCGAGTGGCAGCGGTCACACTAGGCATATTGCCTAGTCCTGACCTAGGCGTCTATTGATAACTAGCGACGCTTAATAGGACCGAAATAGGTCCTTGTTCTCGTATGGATCGCGGGCTTACCGTCGAGGTGTCACCCATCACAGAACGGGCACCACGGACCCACATGGACCTGCGCCACCTGCGCTACTTCGCCGCAGTGGCCGACACCTGCCACTTCGGCCAGGCGGCCGAGCAACTGCACGTGGCGCAGCCGGCGCTGTCGTACGCGATCCGGCAGCTCGAGGCCGAACTCGGATGTCACGCTCTTCAACCGCACCACGCGGCAGGTGTCGCTGACCACCGCCGGCGAGTTCCTGCGCGGCGAGGCGGCCCGGATCCTGGCCGGCGTCGACGAGGCCGAGCGCGGGGTGCGCCGGATCGCCGCGGGCCGCAGCGGTCTGCTCCGGCTGGGGCTCACCGGCACCGCGGCGTTCTCGCACCTGCCGCGCATCGCGCGGATGGTCAAGCGCGAACTGCCCGGGCGTCGCGCTGGAGATCCAGCGCCGACATGCTCACCCCCGACCAGTGCGACGGTCTGCGGGCCGGCGCCCTGGACCTCGGCGTGCTGCGCCCGCCCGCGGTCGGCGAGGACATCGAGATGCGCACCATCGACCTCGAGCCGCTGGTGCTCGCCGTCTCCGTCGACCATCGGCTGGCGGTCGAGCCCGTGGTGTCGCTGACCGATCTGCGCAGCGAGCCGTTCATCTCCTACGCCAGCCGCGACTCCGCGGTGAACGACGCCGTGCTGCGCAGCTGCCGGCGCGCCGGGTTCGTGCCCGCACCGCGAGCACACCGCACCGGGGACCGCCGTGCTGCTGGCACTGGTCGCCGCCGGCCTCGGGGTCGCCGTCGTGCCCGAGTCCGTACGTGCGCTGCCGCTGCGACGGCGTGGTGTTCCGCGATCTGACGGACGCCGGATCCATCGAACTCGCCCTGGCCTGGCGTCGCGGCGTCGAGAACCCGGTCGTCGACCGCCGCCGTCGGACGTGCTGTCTTCTGCCCTCTGCGAAGGAGGCATCTGTGAAAATCACTGCGGTCGAGGCGATTCCGTTCGCCATCCCGTACGTCAAGCCGCTGAAGTTCGCCTCCGGCGAGGTGCACGCCGCCGAGCACGTGCTGGTGCGGGTGCACACCGACGACGGTGTGGTCGGCGTCGCCGAGGCGCCGCCGCGGCCGTTCACCTACGGCGAGACCCAGGCCGGCATCATCGCCGTGATCAACGGGGTCTTCATCCCGCAGCTCGTCGGCCTGACGCTGACCGAACGTGAGGTCGTCAACGCGCGGCTGTCGCGCACCGTCGGCAACCCGACCGCCAAGGCCGCCATCGACATGGCGATCTGGGATGCGCTGGGCCGCACTCTGCGAACTGCCCGTGTCCGATCTGCTCGGCGGGTTCTCCGACCGCATGCGGGTGTCGCCACATGCTGGGCTTCGACGAGCCCGCGACCATGGTCGCCGAGGCCGAGAAGATGCTCGACCTGTACGGCATTTCGACGTTCAAGGTGAAGGTCGGCCGGCGCCCGGTGTCGCTGGACACCGCCGTCGTCCGGGCATTGCGCGAACGTTTCGGCGACGCGGTCGAGTTGTACGTCGACGGCAACCGCGGCTGGACCGCCGCCGAGTCGCTGCGCGCCATGAAGGAGATGGCCGATCTCGACCTGCTGTTCGCCGAGGAACTGTGCCCCGCCGACGATGTGCTCGGCCGGCGCTGGCTCGTCGAGCAGACTCGACGTGCCGTTCATCGCCGACGAGTCGGTACCCACCCCGGCCGACGTCACCCGTGAGGTGCTCGCCGGTTCGGCCACCGCGATCAGCATCAAGACGGCCCGCACCGGGTTCACCGGCTCGCAGCGCGTGCACCACCTGGCCGAGGGACTCGGTCTGGAGGTGGTGATGGGCAACCAGATCGACGGCCAGCTCGGCACCGCGTGTGCGGTCACCTTCGGCGCGGCCCACCAGCTCACGTCGCGACGCGCCGGCGAGCTGTCCAACTTCCTCGACATGTCCGACGACCTGCTGGCCCAACCGCTGCGGATCCGCGACGGCGTGCTGCACGTGCCCCCGGGCGCCGGTCTGGGCGTCGACATCGACCCCGACAAGCTGGCCCGCTACCGCACCGATCACACTGAACTAGCACCAGCAGTTTCCAGCCCACGAGAAGATCAGGAGAGAGATCGAGATGACCACTGTGGAACAGGCTTCGGCCGCCGCGTCGGGTGCTTCGGCCACCGAGCGTTTCCATGCCGACAAGTCGCCGTTCGAGGCGGTCAAGGACACCCCGGCCGAGCGGGTCGACATGCTCGCCCGCGAGGTGCTCGACGCACGTGCACGAGACCATCCGCAAGCACAAGGTCAGCTATGCCGAGTACAACGCGCTGAAGGCGTGGCTGATCAACGTCGGTCAGGACGGCGAATGGCCGCTGTTCCTCGACGTCTGGGTCGAGCACGTCGTCGAGGATGTCGCCACCGAGCACCGCGAGGGCAACAAGGGCAGCATCGAGGGCCCCTACTACGTGCCGGATGCCCCCGAACTGCGGCGCGGTCGGCACCATCCCGATGCGCGACGACGAGGCCGGCACCCCGCTGGTGTGGGAGGGCCGGATCAGCTCGACCGACGGAACGCCGTTGGCGGGCAAGGTCGAACTGTGGCACGCCGACTCCGACGGCTTCTACTCGCAGTTCGCGCCCGGCCTGCCGCAGTGGAACCTGCGCGGCGCGTTCTCCACCGGCCCCGACGGCAACTTCGCGATCACCACGATGCGCCCGGCGCCGTATCAGATCCCCACCGACGGATCGTGCGGCAAGTTGATCTCCGCCGCCGGCTGGCACGCCTGGCGCCCGGCCCACCTGCACGTCAAGGTGTCCGCGCCCGGACACGAACTGCTCACCGCGCAGCTGTACTTCCCCGGCGACCCGCACAACGGCGACGACATCGCCAGCGCCGTCAAGCCCGAGCTGATGCTCGATCCGCAGGTCCAGCCCGACGGCACCGAGAAGATCACCTACAACTTCGTGCTCGACCCCGAGAAGAGCTGAGGGACCGTCCATGCTGTTTCATGTCCGGATGGATGTGCACCTCCCGGCCGACCTCGACCCGCAGGAGCGGGCCGAGCTCGTCGGCCGGGAGAAGGCCTACTCCCAGGAACTGCAGCGGTCCGGCAAGTGGCCGCACATCTGGCGCATCGTGGGGGAGTACGCCAACTTCTCGGTGTTCGACGTCGAATCCAATGAGGAACTGCACCAGATCCTTTCGGCTCTGCCGCTGTTTCCCCACATGCACATCCACGTCACGCCGCTGGCCACCCACCCGTCCGACATCAACGCCTAGCTCTCGCGTCTCCACCCGCGCCCAAACGTCGTAAACGCTACGTTTGGCGCGCTGGGTTGGAGACGCAGCCGCTCTAGTTGATCGCGCGGCCGGACAGATAGTGCTCGGCCAGCATGCAGGCGCGTTCGACCAGCATGGGCCCCATCGTCTTGGCGGTCTCCGTTTCGGGCCGAGACTGCACCCAACCCATGTAGGTCGTACCGCGAAGGAAAAGGAACAAGGGCAGCAACGCCTCGTCTCGAGGCGTCAGCGGCCGGGCGGAACGGTAACCGGCGATCAGCGCCTCCCGAATCCTCGGGTAGCAGGGATCCTCGATGTTGAAGTACAACGCGGTGGCCAATTCGAATAGGTACCAGCCGTATCCGGCGTCATCGAAATCGATGATCTTAAGGCGTCCGCCGTCGTTGAGAAGGTTCTCCGGCACGAAATCTGCGTGGATCAAACCGTAGTTTCGTTCGCATTTGGCGAAGGCCCGTAGATCGTCCTGGGCCGCGGACCGCGCCTGCTGTAACAGCTCGCGCTGATCATCGCTGAGCGTTGGCGTATCCCAGAAGCGACCCCACAGAGGATTGGGACCGACCAGGCCATGCTCGTCCCACGCGTGACGGGTGAACCCTTCCGGGGGAACCATACTGCAGGATTGATTGTGCACGGCGGCCGCCAGCGCCCCGGCGTCGAAGTACAGCTTGACGGCCAACGAGTCAGCCAGGTTGAGCCCGTTCTCGGATGTACCGACCGGCGCGCCGTCCAGCCATCCCAGAACCGATACCTGTCGCGGTTCCGGCACCGCAGCGTGGGTCACCCGGACTATCAGTTGACCACTTGCGGCCGGAATGACGGGTGGTACGTCGACCGTCCCGCTGCACCCGAGCTCGTGCATCCAGTGCAGCTCGGATGCGAGCGCGGCGTCGGAGTGGTAATCATGCCGGTGGATACGGACCGCTACGCGCTCTCCGCTCCGGCGTTCCGCCGAGAAGACTGCATTCTCACGATATTTCACCAATGCGACATTGGTGAAACCGCCATCCCAATGCGCGCCGGCCGCTTCGGCGAGCAGTGTCAGCCGAGCCGCCTGTTCTCCGTCGGACAGCGCGTAGAAGTCGTCGATCTGATTCACAATGCGCCCAGAGAATCGTCGAGAGTTGAAAGCAGGAGATCGGCATTCTCAGTACTGAAGACCATGGGCGGTCTCATCTTCAATACGTTGTCGTAGCGGCCGATTCGGCTGAGCAGCACCCCACGATCTCGCATCATGTTCACCAACTGCTTGGTCAGCGCGGGTGCAGGGTCACCGCTGCTTTCGTCGACCAGTTCAATGCCGAAGAACAGTCCACGCCCTCGCACACCACCGACAACGGGGTACGTCGACTGCAGCTTTTCCAGGCCACGGCGCATGTAGGCGCCGACTGTTCTGGCGTTGTCCTGAAGCGACTCCCGCTCCAACACATCGAGGACAGCCTGTCCCGCGGCTGCCGACACCGGGTTACCGCCGAACGTATTGAAATACGTTGAAGCGGCCTGAAACTCCGATACCAGGTCGTTCGATGCGATCACTCCAGCCAGCGGATGACCATTGCCCATCGGCTTTCCGAGGGTGACGATATCGGGTACAACACCACTCAACTCGTGGCCCCACGTGGCGTCGCCGGTGCGGCCAAACCCTGCCTGCACCTCGTCACAGATGAAGAGTCCACCAGCGGCGCGCACGATGTCGACCGCCTGAGCAACGTAGCCGGGCACCGGGTCAGGCAGACCTTCGTTGGCGAAGAACGCGTCGATCAGTATTGCCGCGACGCCCATCCCGTCAGCCTGCAGTGACTGCACGGCTTCGGAGACCTGGGCGGCGTAGCGCTCGGCCAGCGCACTCTCGTCAACATCCTGACCGTCATGTCGGGGATCGGGGACCGTGACCTTCCGTGCAAACGACGGGAAGTCTTCGACCACATCGAACGCGGTGGTCAGCGATGCGAGCGTGGCCGAATTGCCGTGGTAACTGAAGTCGCTGACGATGATGCCGGTGTTGCCGGTGCCGAAACGGGCCATGCGCAAGGCGAGTTCGTTGGCCTCTGTTCCCGAACAGGTGAACATGGCGGTGTTGAGGGGCTCGGCGAACATCGCGGTCAATCGTTCGGCGTAGGTGACGACCGTCTCGTGGAGATACCGGGTGTGCAGATTGAGTTCCGCCGCCTGCCGCGCGATCGCATCTACGACATGAGGATGGCAGTGACCGACGTGCGGGACGTTGTTGTAGGCGTCGAGGTACCGACGCCCATCGGCGTCCTCAACCCAAACTCCGTTGCCGCGAACGATGTGCACGGGACGGTCGTAGAACAGCGGCGCATTTCGTCCGAGGACGCTGAGTCGGCGGTTCAAGAGACTGTCGTCAGGCATCAGAGACCTTTCGATTGGTTCGGGTGAGATAACGCCTACGTCCTGGAGGCCGCTGGCTCGGGATGCGAGAGCGTGCGCGCCCGGCGCGCATGCACCATGCGACCGGCGATGATGCCGCCGACGAATACCAGTACGACGGTGGCGAGGAAGATGTTGGCGATCGTTGCCGAACCGCCGATCAAGGTGGTGAAGTTGTCGATCACGAGTGCGGTGATCGCGATCAGGCCGAGGCTGCCCAGCAATGGCGCAACGCGGGTGTGCCACAGGCGCGTGTCAGCGCTCGTGCGGCGGAAGTACGCGATGATCGCGAAGCTGGTCAGTACCATGAGCGCGAGGATCGCGACAATCGCGACGCCGGCCATCCAGGTGAACAGTTGCAGCACCGGATCCGCACCGACAAGCGCAAAGATTCCGACGAGCACCACTGCGGAAGCACTTTGGAGCAGCGAACCTGCGTGCGGCGAACCGTGTTTCGCGTGGACGGATGCCAATCGGCCAGGCGCATACCCCCGGCGCGCCAGTGCGAACAGATACCGCGAGATCGCGCTGTGAAAAGCGAGGAGGGTGGCGAACAGACTCGTGACAAGCATGATTGCCATGGCGTCGGCGGCAGCAGGCGAAAGGTATTGCGCGGCTGCGCTGAACGTCAGGCCTGCGGTGTCCTGGCTTGCGGCACCTGCGACCTGATCGCTGCCGTAGGCCAGCACGACGGCCCAGCTTGAGACGGCATACAGGACACCGATGACGATGATGGCGACATACGTCGCCACAGGCACGGTACGTTTCGGGTTCTTCGCCTCTTCGCTGTAGATGGCGGTGGCCTCGAAGCCGACGAACGACCCGATCGCGAACATCATGGCGATCCCAGGCGATCCCGAGAAGAACGCGCCCGGGGTGAACGAGGTGAAGTCGATGCCGTGAGCGCCGCCTTTCGCGAACACCGCCACCGAAAGCGCCACGACCGCGACGATCTCCAAGATGAGCAGGACACCGAGGACCCTGGCCCCGACATCGATGTTGCGGTATCCAACGACGCCGACAACCGCCATCAACGCGAATGCCCACACCCACCACGGCAGTGCGGGGCCGCCGTACTTGACCACCAGCGACTGAATGGTGTTCGCCGCAAGGCCGTACACACCGGCCTGGACCGTGGTGTACGCGAATACTGCCAGTCCCGCAGCGCCCACACCAAGGTTGCTGCCGAGACCTTTCGTGACATAGGCGTAGAACGCGCCGGTATCGGTGACGGCGCTGCTCATGGCCGCATAGCCCACGCTGAAAACGAGGAGGACAAGTGCGGCGATGATGTACGTCAGTGGTGCACCGGCGCCGTTGCCCAGTGCGATCATGACCGGCAACGAGCCGGCGACGGTGGTGAGCGGCGAGGCTGCCGCGACAACGAGGAAGACGATGCCGGCGACGCCGATCGACCCCCGCAACTGATTCGCGCTGACGGACATGGAGGCTGCTCCTTGATGCCGGGCTGTGGTGGCCGACGCGGCAGTTTCGATCTACGCGCGTTGACCTATATCGTGACGTACGTTACGGCTGCTCCCGCGACGCTGTACATAATCATTTTCTTTAGGCATGCGGAGGACAATCACCACTTAGCGCGTTGTTTCGACCTGCCACGCGTCATTTTGCGCGGACTCGCGATGCGCGATCGCCGTCGCGTCGGTTCCTCAACGTTCGTAGTGCCAAGCTATCGTGGACACGAATCCAGGGAAAGGCAGGCCGACTGTGCCCCGACTCGTCGATCACGCCGAACGTCGGTTGGCGATCGTCGAAGCGGCGTGGCGCCTGATCGCTGCGCGTGGGATCGACTCGACGAACATGCGGGATCTCGCGCGCGAAGCCGGCTACACCAACGGTGCCCTCAGCCACTACTTCTCGGGTAAGGACGAGATTCTTCGTGCCGCGTTTGAGCACGTCTTCAACGCGACGAGCTCTCGGATCGAAAGGTCAGTGGGTCAGCGGCGGGGTTTGACGGCGCTTCGCCGGCTGTGTCGGGAGGTCATGCCTCAGACTGAAGAGACGCTCCTGGAGGCGAGGATCGCGGTATCGCTCTGGCAACGTGCCCTCAACGATCCGCATATGGCGTCGGTGAACGCCAAGGCGTTGGACACGTGGCGCGCTCAGTTGGTCGAGTATCTCCAGCAGGCGCGCGAGGACAACGAGATCGGCGATGTCGACGAGACCCTCCTCGCCAACCTGCTCATGACAACGATGATCGGGCTTCAGGTGACCGGTGTCCTGGATGCGGAGTCGTCGTCCCCGGCCGCTCAGGAAGCGTTGATCGATCAGATCATCGAAAGTGCCAGGCCTAAGGAGCCCGCGGCGACGGTCGCGAACCAAAGCAGACTCGGCGCGTTAGACGATCCGCCTGTCAGCCGACAGCGCTCCCGATACCGTCGGGTGAGAGGAGGTGGACGTGTCGGAGCTTGCTGACGACGACTACGAGCGCCTGGTTCAGTCACTCCGCTACTGCGTCCTGCTCCACGACGCTGCGAGCAAGGACATCCTCTGGGCCAATCGCGCAGCGTGCGAACTGCTGGAATTCAGCGTCGAAGAACTCAAGCCGTTGAAAGCGCCTGACATGAGTGCTCAGGAGCAGCGGTATCGGCGCTCGATTGGCCGGCAGTGGTTGCAGGACGCCGTCGAGGACGGTGTCGCAATCACCGAATGGGCCTACCGGGCAAAGAGCGGGCGGGTGGTGCTGACCGAGGCGATCGCCGTGCGCGTGGAACTGGTCGCCCGGACCGTGGTGATGGTTCAGTTCCGCGATATCGAACGCGAAGCCCTGATGCGCAGCGATCTCGTCAGGACCGAAGCGATCCTCACACGTACCGAAGGTCGACTGGCCGCATTCCTGCGCAACATGGCAGAGGGGATCGTCGTTCTCGACGACGAGCACACCATCACCTACGCCAGTGAGGCCGCCGCCGCCCACCTCGGCGTGGACGTCGACTCGCTCACAGGTGCGCGCTTCACGGACTTCTGCCGCGCCGGCGCTTCCCGCCGTGGTGTCGAGAGCATGCTGACGCGCACAGGGATTGACGGGGATGCCCAGAGCATGCGGTACGAAGTGGATCTACCGTCCGGTGAGCGGCGTTGGTTCGCCGGTAGCGCACAGCACATCGAAATCGAGGACGATCTACGAGGCTCACTTCTGCTGTTTCACGATGTGACGGAGCACGTCAAGACCGAACAGGAACATCAGCGCGACGCGCAGTACCTCAATTATCTGGCGCGGTATAACGCGATGGGGGACATGGCAATGGCGATCGCCCACGAACTGGGTCAGCCGCTGGCCGCGGCGACGAACTTCATCGCCGCCATCCAGCACCGAATCACACTGCCCGATGCCGATCGCGACGATCTGTCGCTGGGCCTGGTCCATGCGCGGAAGCAGCTGGACCGGGCCAATCAGATCGTTCGCAGTTTGCGCGAGTACGTGACACAGCTCGAGGAATCCCAGCAGCACTGCGACCTCAACGACATCGTCGAGGACTGCGCGTATTTCGTCGACCTACGTGCTCGCACACACGGTGTGCGGCTCGACTACCGATACGAGCCGGCACCGGTCGAGGTGGTTTGCGAACGAGTCCTCACCGGTCAGGTCGTTCTGAACCTCTGCTTCAACGCAATTGACGAAATGGCGACGTGGCCGGAGGGTCAGCGAACAGTGACCGTCAGCACCGGGGTGGACGGCGATCTGGGCGTGGTGACCGTGTCAGACACCGGCAAGGGCCTTTCGCACATGCCCGACGCCCGCATCTTCGACGGCGCGTTCACCGACAAGGCCACCGGCCACGGCATCGGGCTCGCCTTGAGTCACCGGATCATCACCCGACAAGGGGGCACGATCAGTGCGCGTGACAACACGCCCCAAGGGGCGGTGTTCGAATTCGCGTTGCCCCTTGTTGATCGACCGATTATTCAGACCCGCGAAACTCGGTGATGAGCGAGCGTGCGGCCTTGATTCCTGATTCGACGGCACCGTCGACGACTACGCCGTTCCAGCCACTGGCGTAGTCTGCCCCAGCGAATCTGAGCCGCGTATCGGACTGCTGGAACAAGCTCCAGCCGTTGAAGAACTGGCCGGACTTCAAGGTCGCCCAGGTTTGGCCGGACCATTTGTCGGCGACCCAGTCGTGACCGCCGCAGTCGATGACCTTCAGATCGGTCCGCCAGACATCGACCGCCTTCTGCGCGGATTCGATGTTGTCCAGCTCGATGGCGGTGTGATCGGAACCGAAGCCGACCAGGATGGTGGCGTTCTCGTCGTCGAGGAACTTCTCACTGCGCATGAGTGAGATCGGGTGGTCGCCGGGAGCGCCGGCAATGATCGAGTGGTGTCCTTCGATCTTGATCCAGATCTTGAAGCCCACCGAGTTCGAGCCCTCGCGAATTACGTCTTGTTGACCGACGGGCAGGGCGGGTGAGAACTCCACGTGCTTGAGGGCGCCGATCGGAACGGTGACCACGACGGCGTCGGCCGACTGCGTGGTCCCGTCGGCAAGGGTGACTCGCACGCCGGACTGGTCATGGGCGATGCTGCTCACGGCGGTGTCGAGCTGTACGCCACACCGCAGGTCGGCGGCGATTGCGCTGTACAGCCCGCGCATGCCGTTGACCAGCTTGAAGCGCAGGGTCTGCTCGTCCATCAGGGCGCCGCGATGGTCGCTGAGCGCGGCCCAGTGCTTGGCCATCAGCGGCGACGCGGTCGCCGTGGGCCCTTGATAAGCCGCCGACCAGTAGCAGTCGGCCAGATCGATCTGCTCCTGGCTGTACTCGCCGTTGCGCAGGCAGTCGAGGACGCTACCGGTGTCGGCTTTGAGGAAACGTTCGCGGACTTCGGGACTCGTCGATTCGTCGGTCATGATGGCGAACGGATCGTGGGGGTAAGGAAAGAAGTCGCGGGATCCCTCGAAGATCTTGTCTTGCAACGGAGTCAACGCCTCATCGAGGTCGTGCTCGCTGCCTTCGAACACCTTGTCACCGCTGACCCAGTACGCCTTGTCGATATCAGGGCTGGGATAGATCTCCTGGCCGTATCGGGTGATCTCGGTCCAGATGAAGGGCTGCATCCAGTGCACCCACGTGGCGCCCATCTCCAGGGCGTGGCCACCCAGGCGTTCGTGTGTCCAGGCCCGGCCGCCGATCCGGTCACGCGCCTCGAAGACAGTGACGTCGACGCCGGCGGCTTCGAGCTCGCGGGCAGCGATCAATCCGGAGAAGCCGGCACCGACGACGATCACAGAGCGCGGTTGGTCTTGAGGGCGATCTGATGGGCTGGGCATGTTTACCGCCTGGGCTAGGGGGACGACGTTTGACTCTACGTACGTAGAATTATCTGTGACGCACGTTACTGCGCAGATCGATGCGGGGATATGCGAGAAACCTTTATCGGGGTCACAGGACGATGGTGACCGTTTTCGTCTCGGTGTAGGACAGGATTCCCTCGTAGCCCAGCTCGCGGCCCACTCCGCTGGCCTTGACGCCACCCCAGGGAAGCTGCGGCGCAAGCGGCGACCATCCGTTGACGCCGATCGCTCCGGCGTCGACCCGTGCGGCGATGGAGTGGGCGCGTCCGACATCGCGTGTCCATACGGTGGCCGACAGGCCGTAGTCGTTGTCGTTGGCGAAGCCGAGGGCTTCATCGTCGGTATCGAACGGGATTACGACGCCGACAGGACCGAAGATCTCCTCGCGCGCAACGCGCATGTCGTTGGTGCCCGCGAAGACCGTCGGCTCGACGAAGAACCCCGGACGGGTGGGTACATTGCCACCGGTGACGATGGTCGCCCCTTCGTCGGCGCCGGTCTGTAAATAGCCGGCGACCCGGTCGCGCTGGCGCGCGTTGACCAACGGACCCATCGTGGTGGCGGGGTCGAACGGGTCGCCGATCACCTGGGCCTCCGCAGCGGCTTTGAGGCCTTCGAGGATGGTGTCGTAGACCTTGCGGTGTGCGATGACTCGGGTGCCGGCCGCACACACCTCACCCTGGTTGAAGAACATCCCCATGGCACAACCTTGCAGTGCCGCGTCGAGATCGGCGTCGTCGAAGACGATCTGAGGGGCCTTACCGCCCAGCTCGAGCGCCGTGCGCTTGAAGTTGCTTGCCGAGTTTCGCAGGATGGCGCGGCCCACTTCGGTCGAACCGGTGAACGAGATCTTCTTGATGCCCGGGTGCAGCGCCAGGGCCTCACCGGTCACTTTGCCCAGGCCCGTCAGCACGTTCACCGTGCCGGCGGGGAAGCCGGCCTCATCGATCAGCGCGGCGAGATGCAGGATTGACAGCGACGCATCCTCGGCGGGCTTGATGATGACCGTGTTCCCGCAGGCCAACGCCGGAGCGAGCTTCCAGCCGAGAATCATCAGCGGGGCATTCCACGGCACGATCGCAGCCACCACGCCGAGCGGTTGCCGAAGGGTGTAGGCGTGGGTGGGAATCGGCGCGCCCATGTAGCCGTCGTTGGCGATCTGTTCGCCGTTGATCTTGTCGGCCCAGCCTGCGTAATAGCGGAGGGTGGCAACGAGATTCGGGACCATGAGTTGGGCACCCATCCCGAAGGGGCGACCCATGTCGAGTGACTCGAGCTGCGCCAGGATTTCGGTGTCGCGCTCCACCAGGTCGGCCAGCCTGTTGAGCAGTAGGCCTTTGCGGGACGGAGCCAACGATCCCCACTCGCCCTTGAAGGCCGACGTGGCTGCCGCGACTGCGGCGTCGACGTCGGCACTTGAGGCGGCGGCGAGATCGGCCAGGGGTTGGCCGGTGGCCGGATTGAGGGTGGAGAACCTCGCCGAGGCTGCCGTCCACGTCCCACCGACGAACAGTTCGGTGTTGACGGAAGAAATGTCAATCATCGGGTGCTCCTTAGTCCCAGGGGTTTTCGAGCGTCCAGGAGGACGCGGTCAGGGATGAACTCAACCTATCGGCGCCCCTGTCAGGCCTCTACTGGATGTTTCCAACGTCCGTCTACAGGTTCCTTTACCTTGCGGATCAGATCCTCGAAATCACATCGGGCAGCACACACGGTCACCACCTGTCGAAGTCCGGCACATCGTCGTCGGCGGGGTGCCGACGGCTCCTGCAATAGGGGATTGCTTTACCGCCAGCGGAGGAAATCCCGATACCGCCGGCGCGGGTGCGTCCATAACGTTCTGTTCAGTCGATTCCAATCCTGAATGGAGACAGCGATGCTGACACAGAGCACGGCACCCCGGGTAGTGGCAGAGCCCGCCGGTCCGGCCCGCGAGCGCGCCCTCGATGAGGCCCTTGATGTGCTGCGCGACCGCCGCGATGAGTTCAATGCGCAGCGCTACGTGCCCGCGGATTTCATCGGGTTGCTCAAGAAAGCCGGCATGTACCGCGCATCCACCCCCGCGGCATTCGGGGGCGAGCCGATGCCGCCGTCGGCGTTCATGAAGCTGGTTGAGCGCATCTCGGCGGTAGATCCGGCAACTGGATGGGTGTCGAGCTTCGGCTCGTCGCTGGTGTATTTCGCCGCCTTGCCGGTGGAATCCCAGCGCAAGCTCTATGCCGCGGGTCCCGACCTCGTGTTCGCAGGAGGGCTGTTTCCGCTACAGGACGCCGAGAGAGTCGCCGGGGGATATGTCTGCAGCGGTGTGTGGCAGTTCGCGAGCGGATGTCGCGGAGCCGACGTCCTGGGGATCGGGCTCACCGGCGGCCCGGAGACCGCAGGGCAGGCCGCTGACTGCTCTGGTCTCGCCGGATGACGTTGAGGTCGTTGAGAACTGGGATGTCGCCGGTATGAAGGCAACGGGCTCACATGCGATCCGCGTAGACAGGCTCTTCGTGCCCGAGGAAATGACCTTTGTCCGTGGTGGCACGCCCCTGATTGACGAGCCGCTGACCCGATACCCGTCGCTGGCCTACGCGGCCCAGGTGCTGGCAGTGGTCACGTTGGGTGCCGCGCGCGCTGCACTTGACTACTCGCTGGACTTCGGTGCGGCGCGCACGTCGATCACCGGGGGCAACGCCAAGGGCAACCGCCCCGCCTTCAAGTCCGGGCTCGCCAAGGCCGAGGCGGAACTGCGTTCCGCGCGTGCATTCTTCTACCAGAGCACCGATGAAGTCTGGGACAAGGCCGTCGCGGGGCAAACCATCACCGCGCAAGATCAAGCGATGCTGCGCCTCGGCGCGACTCACGCGGCGCACGTCGGACGCAGGGTCGTGCTCGAAGCCTTCGACCTGGCCGGTACGGGTGCGATCTATGAAACCCACCCACTGCAGCGCTTCCTGCGTGACGCGCTGGTGCCCGCCCAACACGCGATGCTGCAAACCAATACCTACGAGGCCGCCGGGGCGATCATGCTCGGCCTGGATGCCGGCATCCCCAGCTTCCCGTGATCAATGACGTTGATCAGCAATCTATTTCACTCACTGTCTAAGGAGAGACCGCGTTGAGTACCGAGCCGCTTCGCACGTTGTTCTGCATCGGCAACAACCAGAACTTCTTTGATCTGCCCAAGGACGAGATCGGTCCCGTTTGGGTGGGCATTTCGACGATGCTCTCGACGCTGAAGAACATGGACGGTGTGAGCATCATCGGCACATTCGATGACGACTCCCATATGGTCGGCCCGTCCGACGGTTGGCCCTGGACATGTTACGTCCTGGCCGACGTCCGCGATCAGCCCACGGTCAAGGCGGCTTGCAACCTGTTGCGCACCACGATGATCGGCGAATACGCGCTTTGGAAATACTTCAAGATCGAGGCCCGAATGGGCCGTGAGCTCACCATCCGAGACGACGTCGAGATCTGAGGACACCACATGACCACCATCATCGAGAAGCCGGGCCAGCCGCAGTACGCGGAGTTGGCCGGTAAGGACCGCGTAGCCGGCCAGCTCTATACCGATCCTGGCATCTTCGCCGAGGAGATGAAGAAGATCTTCTACCGGACCTGGGTCTGGGTCGCTCATGAGAGCGAGGTTCCCGAGGCGGGCTCATTCAAGACCACCCAGGTCGGTGATCAGCCGGTCATCGTGACCCGTGACCGCAAGGGCAACTTCAACACGCTGTTGAACCGTTGCCGCCATCGTGGCGCCACGGTCTGCGACCAGCGCAGCGGCAAGGCGAACGGCTTCACCTGCCCGTACCACAACTGGTCCTACACCCTCGACGGCCGGCTGCGCGGAATCCCGTATCCGGACGGCTACGAGGGCGTGGTCGACAAGGCTGACTATCCGCTGCAGACCCTGCGGACCGAGAGCTACCTCGGAATGATCTTTGCCACCTTCAACGCCGACGCGGAGCCGCTCGAAGACTTCCTGGGCGACGCGAAGGTCTGGATGGAACGTTTCTTCAAGCAGAGCAACGGATTCCCCACGAAGGTGCTCGGCATGCACAAGTTCCGCTTCCGGGGCAACTGGAAGATTCAGCTCGAGAACACCACCGACGGCTACCACTTCCCGATGGTGCACAAGTCGTGGATGGCCTCTGTGGACGCTGAAACCGCGAACATGATGTCGTTCATGGACGATCCGGAAGCGGTCACCCATGCACTCGGTAACGGTCACAGCGTGGCCATCATGGCTGCCGCCCATGCCGATCTCGACGTTGACGCGGGTGAGGAAGAGATTCAGCCCCGCTTTCAGCATTTGGCGGACGAACTGTCGGCCGCAGGAGAGACCCCTGAGCGCATCCGGCGCTACATGCGTTCGATGCACGGCTGTGGGTTCAACCTCAACATGTTCCCCAATATCGCGATGTCTTCGTCGTTCTTTCGGGTGCTCATCCCGATCAGCGTCGATGAAACCGAGGTGTGGCACATGGCGATCGGTATGGACGGCGGGCCGGAGAACATCAACCGGGAGCGGTTGCGCATTCACGAGCACTTTCAGGGTCCGTTCGGATTCGGCAGCCCAGACGACGCCGAGGGTTGGGACCGTGTCCAGATCGGCGCCGGTGGGAACCCGCTGATGCCGATCCTGGTCAATCGTGGCGAAAACCGCGAGCGCGTCAGTGCTGAGGGCTGGGCCACGTCGCACGTCACCGACGAGACCGGAATGCGTGAGTCCTACGAGATGTGGAAGAGGATGATGAGCAATGTCTGACGTTCTCGGGTTCGCGGATCCCCGTGTGCTGCGCGCGATTCAGCTGGTGTGGAAAGAGGCAGCAGCCCTGGATGCCAAGGATTATCGGGCGTGGGAGTCGATGTACACCGACGACGCCTACTACGTCATCCCGATCGACCCGGACACCAAGGATTACGAGTCGTCGCTGAACATGGTCTACGACGACAAGCGGATGAGGCGGCTACGCGTCGAACGCCTGCTGCAGGGCTACTCGCCGTCCGCGGTGGCGGCCGCGCGCACGGTGCGCGTGGTGTCCAGGTTCACCGTCGAGAACGTCGACGACGACTCGGTGACGCTGCTGTCCGCTCAGATCCTCAACGCGTTCAAGCGTGACAAGTTCTCCACCATCGGTGCTGAACTGACGCACACGATCGCACTGGATGCCGATGGCAACGACAAGATTGCGCTCAAGGTCGCCCGGCTGATCGACAGCGAGGACGCGGTCAGCGCGTCCGGGTTCCTGCTGTGAGCGCCGGCATCGCAGTCATCACCGGTGCAGCCGGCGGAATGGGCGCCTACATCGCTCGTCGGCTGCACAAGGACGGTCGCAACGTTCTGTTGACCGATATCGACACCGATGCGGTGGATGCGCTGGCCGCTGAGCTGTCCGCGGACGGTTCCACGGCGCGCGGCATCCGCCTCGATGTCGCCAGCCGCGACGACTTTGTCGCCGGATTGCGCGTGTGCCAAGACCTTTGGGGCACACCGACAATTGTGGTGAACAACGCCGCGGTCACCCAGGCCGCCGACCTGATGACACTGGGTGCAGACGAATTCAACCGCGTGCTGACCACCAACGTCGACAGCGCCTTCTTCGGCTGCCAGGTGTTCGGTGCAGCGATGGCCGATCAAGGGTTTGGCCGGATCGTGAACATGGCTTCGTTGGCGGGACAGAACGGCGGCACCGCCACCGGCGGTCACTATGCCACGTCGAAGGGTGCCATCCTCACCGTCACCAAGATCTTCGCCCGCGAACTGGCCGCCAAAGGGGTCACCGTCAACGCCATTGCCCCGGGACCACACGACCTGCCGGTGGTCAAGGCCACCGTTCCCGCCGACAAACTCGACGCTGTCATCGCCGGAATTCCGGTGGGCCGGTTGGGAAGCGCGTCCTTTGTCGCCGACATGGTCGGCTTGTTGACATCCGACGACGCCTTCTTCGTCACCGGCGCGTGCTGGGACGTCAACGGCGGCCTCTACGTGCGGTGAGCGCCGCCACATCATCAACATCTGAAAGGAGAACTCGCATGGCACTTATCGAGGTCATCGTGACCGACATCGTTCAGGAGACGCCGACGGTGAAATCCTTTGAGCTGACCCGCCCGGACGGCACTCCGCTGGGAAAGTACCTGCCGGGCGCCCACATTGATGTCGTTGGGCCCACGGCGATCACCAGGCAGTACTCGTTGTGCAGCCGCCCTGATGCCGAGGACGGCTTCGTTGTCGCGGTCAAGCGCGAGGAGAACTCGCGCGGCGGCTCGGCGGCACTGCACGAACTGAACATCGGTGACACTCTCAAGATCAGCGAACCACGTAATCTGCTGCAGATCCAGACGGCCGGGGTCCACCACATCCTGATCGCCGCGGGAATCGGTATCACTCCCATGCTGAGCATGGCCCGCTACATGGATGTCCACGGAATCAGCTTTGAATTGCACTATTTCGCGCGCACAGAGGAGGACGCCGCCTTCCTGCCGCTGTTGCGGGACCGCTGTCCTGAGAAGTTGCACGCGAACGTCGGAGTGAACCGCGAGGACCAGGAGGCGCTGCTCGACAGCGCGCTGCGCGGTGCCGCTGAAGACACCCAGGTGTACGTGTGTGGTCCGGATGGGTTCATGACGAAAGTTGTGGCAATCGCGACCCGGTATGTGCCGGCCGAAAGTGTGCACTACGAGAACTTCCACGCCTCCGAACAGCCGGACGCGTCCGAGAACACCGCGTTTGACGTGGAATTGGACGGCGAGACATATCACGTCCCCCCGAACAGAACCATCGTCGAGGTCCTCGAAGAAAACGGCTGCGATGTCGACACCTCGTGCCAGGAGGGGATCTGCGGGACCTGCATCATGCAGGTACTCAAGGGTGCGCCCGAGCATCGCGACAACGTGCTGACCTCCGCAGAGCGGGAGTCCGGCGAGGTGATGGCGGTCTGCGTCTCACGGACCAGGGATTCACGGTTGGTGCTCGACTATTACTGAGCAGCTACTGGTCGAGAGGAACTTCCACGCCGTAACGCAGGATGTCGCGCACCAATGTGCTGATGCTGTCGGCGTCGGTCTTGCTCTTGATGCGGGTGCGATGCACGTCGACGGTCTTGACACTCATCCCGAGCCTGCGCGCGATGTTCTGGCTCGGCAGGCCTTCGACCACCAGCGCGAGGATCTCACGCTCCCGCGGCGTCAGTGAATCCACTTTGGATCGAACGGCTTTGCGCGCGTCGCTTTGGTGAAAGCGATTCTTGGCCTCTTCGACGCCGGCCTGGACCGCATCGAGTAGGCGTTGGGGCTCGTAGGGCTTCTCCAGGAAATCCAGCGCCCCGGCCTGCAGCGTCGAGACCGACATTCGAATGTCGCCGTGGGCGGATACGAAGATGATGGCCACGTGCGGGGCGAACTCGTTGAGTTTCTCCTGCAGACGCGTGCCGCTCATCTGCGGCATTCGGACGTCCAGGACGATGCACGCGGGATGGTTGCCGTCGTAGACCGCGAGGAACGCGTCGGCGCTGTGGCAGATGACGGGTTTTATGCCGATACTGTCCAGCAGCCAATCCACCGACTCGCAAAGTTCGGGATCGTCGTCGACCACGTACACCGTGGCGTCGGTCGCGTCGCTCGTGTGACTGGTCATGCGTCCTCGTTTCCCAACCCGATCCTAGCGGCGGATTCGGCGTTGTCCCGCAGATTCACTGGGCGCTGTCTGGCTCGTCCCACGACGCGTCGGCAGTCCAGTAGGTCGCACCCACCGCGCTGACGTGGCGCTGCCAGGGCGTGGTGCGGATCAGCCAGGGCTCCTCTTGACGCACCGACGCGTCGGCCGTTTCTGGACCGTCGGCCTCGACGGTCCAGTGCACCCAGTTGACCTCGCGGCCGAGTTCGTCATGGACGAACAGGTCCACGTGATGCCACCCGTAGTTGAAGGTGTCCTCGTAGCAGGTGAGGAACATGCGGTGAGGATTTACTGGCCGCGGTTTGATCATGATGGAGATCCCTCACGCCCTTCCGGCAGTGGCCGCAGTCCGCGGAGAAGGGGTTCGAGTTCGACACCGAGATCGAGCATTTCCTGTTCGCGTCCCGGTAGTCCGATTATTTGCACGCCGAGTGGCATTCCCGTGGTTGTGGCAGCGCCGGGCACCACGACGACTGGCAACCCGAGGAGTTGCCATGGACGACTCAGAATGGGCGACCCGGTCGCCGCCAGGCCGGCCGGTGCCGGCCCCAGCGCTGCCGGGCCGATCACGAGTGCGTCGCTGCCCAGAAGGTCAGCGAGAAGTTCGAGGGAGCGATCGCGGCGCACCAACGCCGAGCTGTGGTCGTCCCGGCCGACTTGCCCGCCCTGCTCGAGGAGCTGACGCAGGGGTGCACTCAACATGTCGCCATAGCGAGCCAGTTCGGTGGCTCGTGTCCGCGCTGCCTCGTGCGCCATCACGGTCACGTGATCGGCGGCCAGGGTGTGGACATGGTCATCCCAGTCCAGTGGCCGGCATTCAATGCCCAGATTGTTGATCAGTGGCGGGAGTTGCTGCAGGAGCCGACGCATGGATGCCGTCACATCGTCGAGCGCGCTTCCCTGCCAGACGAATACGGTGTTGATTCCTCCGAGCCGCGAGACCGCAGTGTCCGGGCCTTGCAGTGCGCGGTACACCAGCCGAAGATCGTCGACCGTTCGAGTCAGCATCCCAAGGGAATCGAGGGAGTCGCTCAACCCGACAATGCCGGACATGCTCGTTGACCCGTGCGCCAGAACAATTCCGGCCGCGCCGCAGTACGACGCGGGGCGCGTCAACGAGCCGGCGGTTTGGGTACCCAGGGCCAGGGGAATGGTGCCCGCTCCGACCGCGGCGGCCGAACCGCTTGATGATCCACCGGGAGTGTGGTCGAAGGCGTGTGGGTTGCCAGTGGGGCCAGGGGCGAAGTAGCCGAACTCGGTTGTCACCGTCTTGCCTTGCACCACGGCGCCGAGGGCGCGCAGACGCGCCACGCAGTCGGCGTCGGCGGGCGCCGCGTCGGTAGGCGTGATCGATGACCCGGCTCTGGTGGGAAGTCCGGCAACGTCGATCAGGTCCTTGACGCCCAGCGACACGCCCCGCAGCGGCAGTCTCTGTGTGGTGTGCTCGACTGTTGCGGCCTGTGCGGCGATGTCCGGAGACAGCGTGACCCACGCCCTGAGGTCGGGCTCGCACCGTTCGATCTGTTCCCGGGTCTGCTGGACGAGAGCCGCTGCCGTCCCTGCTGCCGATTCGACCGCATGTGTCTGCTCACTGATGGATTGGCTCAACAGGCGCGCGCTCACCCCGGTACTCCTTCGATTCTGATCCCTCCAGTGTGGCTTCTCCACGAAGCGCGCAACAGTAAAGGTTTTCCGTCTACCGATGTAGGAAATCCCGAAATAGCTTGTGGGCAGCCCGACGTCCGCCGATCCATTCTCCGGAATGTGCAGGAGACCGCAAATGTCCAGTGCCGCCTCAGTACACATCGATCAACAGCTGTTCCGCGAGGTCACGGGACACTACCCGACAGGTGTCGCCGTGGTCACCGGACGAGACGCAGACGGAGACATCCTCGCCCTCGTGGTCGGGACCTTCAGCTCGGTGTCACTGGAACCGCCCCTGGTCTCCTTCATGCCGATGAAGACCTCGCGCACGTTCGATCGCATGAAAGACTGCGCATCCCTGTGTATCAACATCGTCGGTGGTGAACAGGAACGCGAGGTACTCACCATCGCGCAACGCTGGGAGAACAAACTCGACGGTATCGACTGGTTTGCGTCCCCCTCTGGGGACCCGGTGTTGGCCGACTCCATCGCCTGGATCGATACTCGGATCTGCGAGACCGTCGAAGCCGGCGATCACTGGATTGTGTTGTGCGCAGTCGAAGACATGGCGGTGACCAACCCTGTCGCGCCGCTGATCTTCTTTCAGGGTGGGTACGGCAGTTTCGTGTGTACGTCTCTGATGGCGCGGATGGATCACGAGATCCTGCCCGCGATTCATGCGGCGCACAACGCGCGCGCTGACGTCGAGGCACTCGCCGCGCGAATCGGCTGTGCAGTGTCGGTGTTCACTGCCGTCAGTGCCGACGAGATGGCATCGGTGTTGTCGGCTACCGCACCCGGCGTCGACCGCGAGGGAAACCTGGCGCAGCGCATTCCGATCGTGCCGCCGATCGGAGACACCTACCTTTTCGATCGGCCCGCCGACGAACAGGAGCGCTGGATCGCCAAACTCCGCAACTGCGAGGAGGCTGAGAAGAACGTCCATCGCGATCGACTCGACTTTGTCCGCGAGCACGGCTATCTCGCATCGTTCCTACCGGCCGAAGGCCAGTCCGCCTACGCCCAGATGTGCGAAGCGACAAGGAAATACGAGACAGGTCGGGTGACCCCGATGCAGGAGCGTCAGATCCGGGAATCGATCCGGCAAACACCTGTCGACTACCGGGCCCGCGAACTCGACAACACCCAACGCTACGACGTCGGCTCTCTGGTCATGCCGGTACGCGACCGAAACGGCAATTACACCTTGACCCTTCGGTTGGCGCAGCTGCCGCCACAAGCCACCGGCGAGACGATCAAGCAGTGGCTCGACGACGCACGATCGGTGGCCGCAGTACTGGAACAGGGCGGAGCGAACCGTTGATCGACGAGGCATTCAGGCGAGAGGTTGACGAACTCGTCGCGGAGGTGAAGGTGCTCAGAGCCGAGTCGGCGGCCCGAAAACTGCTGGGTCGCTACATGTTTCTCTGTGACGCACCGCTGCCCGAATATCAGCTGTCTGAGCTGCAGCGTGCCGGAGCAATCGCCGAGCTGTTCACCGACGACGCGGTGTGGGAAGGTGTCGGTGGACCTCACGGCGCCCAGTTCGGCCGCAAGGTCGGGCCCGCAGCCATTGCCGAGCACATGGCGGGCTTCTTCGGTGTCCAAAACCCCCGCTTGGTCTTCAACACCCATTATCTGTCAACAGAATGCTTGATCGCGACATCGGAGACCGCCGAAGGGACGTGGGTGCAGTTACAGCCGTGGATCTACGACAACGGGAAGGCGCTGTTGCGATCCAGCCGCCTGCACGTTCAGTTCCGCGACACTGCCCGTGGCTGGCGAATTGCTCACTACCGCACCGAGAGCCTCTTCATCGCTGATCTGCCTGACGGCTGGACCACAAGTTTGATCTCGCAGTCTGTACTTCTGGACCGACCGTCGCGGGCGATTGTGGCCTCCGATCTCGAGAACTAGCACCAGCAGTTTTCAGCCCACGAGAAGATCAGGAGTGAATGAGATGACCACTGTGGAACAGGCTTCGGCCGCCGCGTCGGGTGCTTCGGCCACCGAGCGTTTCCATGCCGACAAGTCGCCGTTCGAGGCGGTCAAGGACACCCCGGCCGAGCGGGTCGACATGCTCGCCCGCGAGGTGCTCGACGCACTGCACGAGACCATCCGCAAGCACAAGGTCAGCTATGCCGAGTACAACGCGTTGAAGGCGTGGCTGATCAACGTCGGTCAGGACGGCGAATGGCCGCTGTTCCTCGACGTCTGGGTCGAACACGTCGTCGAGGATGTCGCCACCGAGCACCGCGAGGGCAACAAGGGCAGCATCGAGGGCCCCTACTACGTGCCGGATGCCCCCGAATGCGGTGCGGTCGGCACCATTCCGATGCGCGACGACGAGGCCGGCACCCCGCTGGTGTGGGAGGGCCGGATCAGCTCGACCGACGGAACGCCGTTGGCGGGCAAGATCGAACTGTGGCACGCCGACTCCGACGGCTTCTACTCGCAGTTCGCGCCCGGCCTGCCGCAGTGGAACCTGCGCGGCTCGTTCTCCACCGGCCCCGACGGCAACTTCGCGATCACCACGATGCGGCCGGCGCCGTATCAGATCCCCACCGACGGATCGTGCGGCAAGTTGATCTCCGCCGCCGGCTGGCACGCCTGGCGCCCGGCCCACCTGCACGTCAAGGTGTCCGCACCCGGACACGAACTGCTCACCGCGCAGCTGTACTTCCCCGGCGACCCGCACAACGGCGACGACATCGCCAGCGCCGTCAAACCCGAACTGATGCTCGATCCACAGGTCCAGCCCGACGGCACCGAGAAGATCACCTACAACTTCATGCTCGACCCCGAGAAGAGCTGAGGGACCTGATGCCGAGATCGACGAAATGGTCTCGCGCACTCGATGGTTCCCGCCCAACCGTACGTTTGAGCGGGTTGGGACCTAGGCGAGCCGGGCACGTAGTTCGCGCTTGAGCACCTTGCCGTAGCTGTTCTTCGGCAACTCGTCGACGAACAGGTACCGCTTGGGCCGTTTGAACCGGGCGATCCGTTCCAGCAGATGCGCGTCCAACTCGGTGGCGTCCGCCGAGCCCACGACGAATGCCACCACCACCTCACCCCACTCGTCGTCGGGCGCACCCACCACGCAGGCCTCCGAGACCGCGGGATGCGACATCAGCACCTCTTCGACCTCGCGTGGGTAGATGTTGCTGCCACCGCTGATGACGACATCCTTGGATCGGTCGCGCAATGTCAGGTAGCCGCGTTCGTCGAACGAGCCCATATCGCCCGTGCGCAGCCAGCCGTCGTTCAGCGCAGCCGCGGTCGCCTCGGCGTTGTTCCAATAGCCGGACATGACAACGTCACCGCGGCAGACGATTTCGCCGATTTCGCCGATATCTGCGCGGGTGCCGTCACCGCGCAGCACCGCGACATCGACACCGGAGCGCGGATAACCGACCGAACCCAGCACCGCATCGTCGGCATGCAGGTGATCGGTCTTGCGCAGACCGGTGATGGTCATCGGCGCCTCACCCTGGCCGTAGAGCTGCGCGAAGATCGGTCCGAATGCGGTCATCGCGGTCTTGAGGCTCTCGACGTACATGGGGCCGCCGCCGTAGACGACGGTCCGGAGGTTGCGCGGGCAACCGCGTCCGGTCTGCACCAGGCGCTGCACCATGGTGGGGGCCAGGAAGGCGCTGCAGCCCGGGTGGTGGTCGCACAGGTCGAGGAACTCCCCGGGCTCGAAGGCGCCCGAGGACGGGATCACCTGCCGGGCGCCGCGCAGCACGTACGGCGCGACGTACAGGCCCGAACCGTGTGACATCGGGGCGCCGTGCACCAGGCTGCAGTTCTCGTCGGGGCTGTCGAAATCTGCCAGATGCGACAACGTCATCGCCATCAGGTTGCGGTGTGACAGCATCGCCCCCTTCGAGCGGCCGGTGGTACCGCTGGTGTAGAACAGCCAGGCCAGAGTCGACGGGTCGGTGTCCGCCGGAATCCATGGCGCGGAGGCGAACCGGCCCGTGTACGCGTCGGTGCCGATCACCTCGATGGGCGCCGAGGTGACCGGTGCCAGGCCCGCGGCGATCTTCGGTGACGCGAAGACCGCCGAGGAGCCGGAGTCCTCGAGGATCTGCCCCATCTCCCGGGGATGCAGCTTGAAGTTGAGGGGCACGAACACACATTCGGCGGCCCAGATGCCGAACATCAACTCGACGATCTCCGGCCGGTTCTCGCTGGCGACCGCGATCCGCGCTCCGGGACCGACGCTCCCGCGGATCGACGATGCCAGCCGCAGCGCCCGGTCCCGCAACTCCTGCCACGTCGCGACCTGCTGCTCGCCGAGATAGACCGCGCCCCGATCCGGGAAGCGGGCGGCCGCCTGGTCGAGAAGCGTGCACAGGTTCATCGGGCGATCCACTCCGATGACAGTGCGAAGTCGGACAGGTACTTCGTCGAACTCCAGCCGCCGTCAACGACAATCGTCTGCCCGTTGATGAAACTGCCGCCCGGCGAGCACAGGAACGCGACGGTGCTGGCGATGTCGTCGATGCGGCCCAGCCGTGTGTGCGGTGTCATCTCGGTCTGCATCTTGCGAAAGCGCTCGTCCTCGAGACGGTGCTCGACCATCGGGGTGACCGTGACGCCGGGGGCCACCGCGTTGCACCGGATGCCCTGTGGGCCGTACTGGCAGGCGATGTGCGTGGTCAACGCCGTCAGCCCGCCCTTGGCGGCCGAGTAGGCGCCACCCCGCAGTCCGCCTACCACGGCGAAGGTTGACGTGATATTGATGATCGCCGACCCGGGGCCCATGTGCGGCAACACATCCCGCGCCAATCGGAACGGTGCCCGCAGCATCAGACCCAGGAAATAGTCCAGGGAGTCGTCGTCGGTCTCGTGTAGCGGCTTCGGGCTTCCGACGCCGGCGTTGTTGATCAGGAAGTCGATGTGCCCCCACCGCTGCACGGCGGCGTCGACCACCTGCCGCGGACCGTCATCGGCGGTCAGGTCGACGGCCACGGTCGCCACCCGGTCCGGGTCACCGATGGTGCGAGCGAGTTCGGCCAGTCGCTCCTCGTCGCGGCCGGCACCGAGAACCGCCATCCCCTGCTCGGCGAGTTTCACCGCACAGCCGAAGCCGATGCCGCTGCTTGCCCCCGTGACGATCGCTACCTGCATTCCTGCCCCTCCATCAGTGCCGCCCGGATCTGGTGCTTGAGCACCTTGCCTGCGTCGTTCTTCGGCAGCGCGTCCCAGATCTCAACCCGCTCAGGGACTTTGAACGTCGCCACGCCGTGTGCACCCAGCACCCTGCGCAGCTCCTCGACGTCCGGGGCCGGCCGAGCCGGGCACGATGACCGCGCAGGCCCGCTCGCCGGTACGGGGGTCTGGGACGCCGACGATCGGCGATCTCGGCGATGCCGGGTTCGGTGATGAGCAGATCCTCGATCTCCTTGGGCGAGATGTTCTCGCCGTTGCGGATGATGATGTCCTTGGCCCGGCCGGTGACGACGAGGTAGTCGTCGTCGACCCAGGCGCCGAGGTCGCCGGTGCGGAAGTAGCCCGTCGGCATCGAAGGCGTCGGCGTTGTCCTCGGGATGCAGGTAGCCGAGCAGCATCTGAGCGCCGCGGGCGCGGATCTCGCCGTCGACGCAGGCGGACGTCGGCGATGCCCGGCGCGACCGTCGGTGTCCGCAGCGTGGCCGGTATCGCCGGGCTGGTGGCGCCGACGGTGGTGACCGGCACCTCGGTCGAACCGTACACGCGGGTGACGACCGCCTCGTCGAAATAGTCGTGGCGCTGCGGATCAGCGACGGCGGACACCGAGGCGCCGCCGCAGATGAACACCTTCAGATCGGGTAGACGGGTGCCGGCGCGCTCGGCGGCCGCCAGCAGCTGGGTGAGGAACGGCGTGGCGCCCGCCATGTGGGTGCACCGCTCGCCGGTCATCAGCGTCGACCGCCTCGTCGGGATCCCAGCGGTCCATCAGCACCGCGGTGGTGCCGAGCAGCAGCGGGCATTCGAAGGCGTAGATGGAGCCGCCGATGTGGGCGATCGGCGAGGGCACCAGGAACCTGTCGCCGGCCTCCACCAGCCAGTGCTCACCGATCTGGCGGATCAGCGCGTGCAGCGAATTATGGCTGTGCAGAACGCCTTTGGGACGCCCGGTGGTTCCCGAGGTGTAGAGGATCATCCGCACGGCGTCGGGGTCGAGCGCGGGAACGATCGGCGCCGGCGCGTCGGCTCGAGCAGTGACGCAATACGGGGTGTGCCCCGTCCCGCGGACCACCACGACCTCGGGGGGAGTGGGCAGCTGCGCGGTCACCCGGTTCAGCATCGCGACGTAGTCGTGGCCGCGGAACTCGCCGGGCACGAAGATCATCCGGCTGTCGACGTCGTCGAGGATGAAGCGCAGCTCGTGGTCCCGCAGGGACGGCAGGATCGGGTTGACCACCATCCCGGCGAGCGTCGCCACCGAGATAGACCACGGCGGCCTCATGCCAGTTCGGCAGCATGAAGGACACCACGCTGCCAACCGGCATGCGGGACAGCAGGTTCCGGGCCAGCGCCGTAGCGCTGGCGTAGAGGCCGGCGCAGGTGATCCGTGTCGGGCCGTCGACCAATATGGTCCGGTCCGGGGTGCGTGCCGCGGCGTCCCGAAGCGTGTCGGCGAGCGTCGTCGACAAGAACCCGCAGGGGGCATCGGCGGTCACGGCGTCGTCTTCACCCGACGCAGCGTCATCGAATGGCGGAATCGGGTGCCGGGATGGGTGTTGATGGTGACCTGCGCTGTCTCCCCGTCAGAGGTGACGTAGGTGCGGCGGACCTCGAGGGCAGCGGTACCGGGCTCGACGTGGAGCCGGGCGCCGAGGTCGCGCGCATCGGAACCGCCGAGATCTCCTGGTGCACTTCGACGATGCTGCGGCCGAACATGTCTTCGATCAGCGGGAAGATCGGTCCGTTGTGGCGCTGCAGGATGCGGCCCACCGATGCGAAGGCCCGGTTGATGTAGTACTCGGTGAAGCAGATCGGGTTCGGTGCGCCCTCGACCTGACGGAAGCCGCCGACCGCCAGCCATTCCTCGCCGAGTGGCAATCCGGTGCGCGCGGCCAGGTCGGCGTCCATCGTCAGCATTCTGTTGGCCTGGATGGCGAAGCGTGCCCCGGTGGCGAAGGCCATCAGGTCGTTGATCGACATCACGTCCTGTGCGTAGGAACTGGAGGACGTCCGGGGGATGACCAGGGTGCCGGCCCGGGGCCGCGACGCGATCAGGTTGTCCTCGCGCAGGCGTCGCAACGCTTCCCGCACGGTGTAGCGGCTCACCGAAAAGCGTTCGCACAGTTCGTGTTCGGTGGGCAGCTGGGATCCGACCGGGTAGACGCCGTCGACGATCTCCTGCCGCAAGGCGCGAGCGACCTGCAGGTAGCGGGGGTCGGCGCCCGCTGGGTCCCTGGTCGCGGTCATCGCGCGCGGCGGGTGAAGCGCGAGCACGCTGCCGTCGGCGTCGGCGGAGACGTACAGCGTGCCGTCGGGTCCGGCGGCGATGCCGGCGAACGGTCCCTGGGGTCCGGAGAACGGCGGCATGCCGAGCAGCGGCTTGGGGATCACCCCGGGCGGGGCGCCCACCGGCAGGTCGGACGCGATCGTCTGGCGGGCACCGCTTCTCAGGTCGAACTCGACGACGGCCTTGAGCCCCGAGTCGACGATGTAGAGGCGGCCGTCCCGGACGAGCAGGCCCTGCGGCTGATCCAGGCCGTCGACCAGGGTTTCGGCCCGGCCACCGGCCACCGTCACCACCCGGCCCGCTCCGGACTCGGCGACCAGGACCGCGCCGTCGGGGGCGATCGCGACGCCGACGGGAACCTGCAGGCCGGCTGCCAGCACCTCGGTCGCGCCGGAGCGGATCGCCAGCACCCGCCCGGTGCCCTGCTCGACGACGACGGCGGATCCGTCGGGTGCGATCGTCCACACCGTAGAGCTGGTCGAATCCGCCTGCCAGAACCTCGGTTTCGCTTGTCGCCGGGCCGGTAGCGCGCCACATCGCCGTTGGCCGTCGTGACGACGAATTCACCCGGGCCCGCGGGCGCCAGGCCGCGCAGGAAGCCGGGGTAGCCCGGGGTGAACAGCATGCCCGCGATCTGCCGGGTGCCGTCGGGCGAGGCTGTAGAAGAACGTCCCGTCCGCGACGTACAGCATGCCGTCGTCACCCACCGCGAGGTCGAGCGGCCAGTTCAGGCCGCCCGGCAGCGCGGAGCGGGTGTCGCCGTTGCCGAGGATCTCGGTGATCTCGCCGGTGAAGTTCGAGACGAACAACCGGCCATCGGCGAACGTGCAGTTGTCCAGGCCGGGGGACAGCTGCGCCAGCACGGTCTGCTCGCCGTTGCGCGGGTTGATCCGCAGCACCTGCCCGCTGAACACCTGGGTGGACACGATGAAGCCGTCGGCGTCGAACTTGACCGAGTCGGGCACGCCGAGATCGCCGGCGACCCGTTCGGGTTCGCCGCCGTCGAGCGTCGATCCGCCAGATCTCGTTGGCGTCCATCACCGGGAAGTAGAGGAGTCCGTCGGGACCGAACTCCATGGCGTTGGGTGACGGGACGTTCTCCAGGATCACCCGCGGCGCGCCGCCGCCGAGATCGAGTTCCAGCAGCCGGCCGCCGGCCCGGCATTCGCCGATGAACAGCCGCCCCCGGTGAACGGTGATGCCGTTGGCCGAGGGCACATCGTCGCGCAGGACCCGCGTCTCGCCGTTGTTCCGAGGATGCTGACGCGGCCGTTCATCACTTCCGTGGCGATCAGGCGGCCGTCGGCGTCGAACGCCATGTCGTCGGGCGCGACGATGCCGCCGCCTTTGGGGCTGATCGGCCTGGACCTCGCCGGTGTCGATATCGAGGGCACTGATCTGGCTGCCGGTCACCTGTGCGATGTAGATGCGGCCGTCGGGGCCGGTGCGCAGACCGTTGGCGCCGAACAACCGGCTGGGCGGGGTGCAGCGTTTCAGGGTCCAGCCCTCGGCGACCTCCGGGCGGCTGGCCGGCGTATAGCGGGATGGCAGCAGGGTCGACTGTGCGGTTTCCGTTCCGGCGGTCACGGCGTCGGACGATAGCAACCAGCGTTGGTCCAGACAATAGCGGCGCATGAACTTCAGAATACCGACCTTGACGTGGCCGCTACCTGCTGTAGAACGATGTTCTCCATCGTGTACATGCCACTCTCTTGTCTGGACAATTACGGGAGGGGTTGTGAACTCCGACTCTGCTGAGCCTCGACGGCCGGATCGTCGTCGTGTCCGGCGCCGGCGGCGGCGGCATCGGCACGACGGTCACCCGGCTGGTCGCCGGGCGCGGGGCGACCGTGATCGCGGTGAGCCGCTCCAGGGAGAATCTCGACACGCACATCGCGCCGCTGGTCGAGCGAGGGTCTGCCGGTCGTGCCGGTCGCGGCGGACGCTTCGACCGACGAAGGCGTGGCGGCCACGATCGACGCGGCCGCGACGCCGAGGCGAGCTCTACGGACTGGTCAACGTCGCCGGCGGCGCGGCGCCGGCGACCTGGATGCCGTCCACCCGGGTGACCCGCGTCGGACTGGCGTGCGCTGTTCACCCAGAATCTCGAGACGATGTTCTTCATGAGCCAGGCCGTCGCCGCGGAACTGAGCGCGCAGCGGCTGCCCGGGCTCGATCGTGTCGATCTCCTCGATCAGCGGCATGAACACCGCGCCGTTTCACGTCGCCTACGGCGCGGCCAAGGCCGCCGTGGTGGCGGTGACCCGCACGATGGCGGTCGAGCTGGCCGCTGGACAACATCCGCGTCAACGCCGTGGCGCCGGGCGTGACCGAGACGCCGGCGTCGGGCACCTACGTCGACGAAGATCCCGAGCGCGACCGGCGGGCCATCGCGATGGGACGGCGCGGCCGCCCGGAGGAGCAAGCCGGCGCGATCCTGTTCCTGCTGTCGGACCTGTCGAGCTACATCACCGGGCAGACCCTGCTCGTCGACGGCGGCCTCAATCTCAAGTGGACGCATCTCGCCGCCGACAACACCTCGCTGTTTCTCAAGGACGAAGCCTTCCGCGCGGCGATCAAGCGAGGCTGTGAGGACGCAGATCCATGACCGAAGCAGCGGTCGACGCCGACGCGACCGAGGAACTGTCCGAGCCGATCGACCATCGGCGTCGAGGCCTACATCTCCGAGGACTATGCCCGCGCCGAGCGCGACAAGCTGTGGCGCAAGGTGTGGCAGCAGGCCGGCCGCGTCGAAGAGATCCCCGAGGTCGGCAACTACCTCACCTATGACATCCTCGACGACTCGATCATGGTCGTGCGCACCGCGCCCGACACGATTCGCGGCCTACCACAACGTCTGCTCGCATCGCGGCCGCCGGCTCGATCGACACGCCCGAAGGGCGCCAAGAACGCCTGCGGCCGCACGCCGCAAGTCGTTCGTCTGCGGCTTCCACGGCTGGACGCTACGACCTCGACGGCGCGTGCACGCACGTCCTCGAGAAGGACGACTGGAAGGGCGCGCTGACGCGCGAGAACACGCACCTGGCGACGGTCAAGGTCGACACCTGGGGCGGCTGGATCTGGATCAACATGGATCCCGATGCGAGCCGCTTGCGCGACTATCTCGAGCCCGCCGCGAGCATGCTCGATCCGTTCGAGCTGCAGAACATGCGCTACCGGTGGCGCAGGTGGCTGATCTTCGACTGCAACTGGAAGGTCGCGATGGAGGCGTTCAACGAGACCTACCACGTCCACACGACGCATCCGGAGTTCAAGAAGTTCGGCGAGTTCCGCGGCTGGGCCAAGGCGCAGGGCAAGCACAGCAACATCGGCTACGACGCGCCCAAGGACCTGGAAGAGAACCAAGGCCAAGCTGCGCCTCGGCACCGGGCGATCCGCGCATGTCGACCGCGGAGATGCAGGTCTACACCTGGAGGAGGCCAACACCAACACCACGCAGACGCTGGTCGACGCCGCGCAGCGGCTGGTCGACGAGCTGCCGGAAGGCACGCCGGCCGACAAGGTGCTCAAGCACTGGCTGGATTCGGCGCGCGCGCGACGACGCGGCGCGCGGCGTGATCTGGCCGACGTCGATCCCGGCGCATCGTCGGCAAGAGCGGCACCGCCTGGCAGATCTTCCCGAACTTCCAGATCGGCCACGCGGTCAACAACATGCTGTGCTACAGCGCGCGGCCTACGGCTACGACCCCGACAAGTGCATCTTCGAGGCGCGGTCTACGAGCTGTTCCCGAAAGGGGAGGAGCCGAAGACCGAGTGGGTGTACACCGCCGCGGACGACGCCTGGCGCACCGTCCTGCCGCAGGACTTCTCCAACATGGCGGCGGTGCAGCAGGGCATGAAGTCGCTGCGGCTTCCGCGGCACCAAGCCCAATCCCTACCGGGAGCGCAGCATCGCCAACCTTCACCGCAACCTGGCGAAGTACATGGGCACCGGCGAGCCCACCGAGCTCAGTGATGAGAGCGCGGTCCGATCGATTGCCGCAAGATCAGGCCGAGTCACCGCCACTCCGGGGAACGCAATGAAGGTCAACTTCGGATGTCGCACACAATTCCCAGGACTGGGAACGCATGCTGGCGGGCGATTACAGCCGCCCCCCGGCCCCCCCGATTACGGAATGTGTCGAGGCGGGGCTGGCGCTGGGCGACATGGCGGAGCCCTTGGGCTTCGACGGCATCTGGGTCACCGGCACTGGGCACGCCTATGGCATGACGCCCAACCCGATTCAGGCGCTGACCTATTTCGCCGGCCGTACCGAGCGGGTGAGCGGGGACGATGGTCGCGGTCGCGCCGTGGTGGCATCCGGTGCGTCTCGCCCACCAGATCGCCTATCTCGATATTGTCTCGCACGGGCGGTACACGACGATCGGCATCGGCCGCGGCGTCGCCAAGGCCGAGTTCGACGGGTCGGCGTTCCGCGCGAGGAAAGCCGTCAACGCTTCGCCGAGACCCTCGACATCCTGAAGCTGGCTTTCCCCGGCGAGCGGTTCTCCTGCGAAGGCGAAATCTTCAGGGTTCCCCGAGATGTCCTGCGGCCGCGCCGATGAGCAACGATCTCTAGGACCGCATCTACGGCTCCTCCTCGACCGCGAGTCGCTGGAGATCCTGGCCCGGCGCGGCATGGTGCCGCTGTTCATCGGCAACAAGCCGATCAGGACGCCGGCAAGGACGTGCAGAAGGTCAACACCTTCCGCAGGAGGAGGGCTTCGAGCCCTGCCAGCCGAAGAATGTGATGTTCATGTACTGCCCCGCAGCCGCAGGCGGCGAAAGACCGACGAGTGGATCTGACGGCCAACCGCGACGTCACCGTCCACTATGGCTTCGCCGATGCCACGAACTTCAAGGGCGTATGTCACGGCCTCCAAGCCCCATGAGTCATACGCGGCCCGCTCGGCCACCGCAACCGCGCTGCTCGCGGCGGCCGTTCAGGGCGAAGAACGGCACCAAGAAGCTCAGAGCGGCTACCACCGTCCAACCTGTTGATCGGGACGCCGGATTGTCTTCGAGAGGCTCAAGGCCGCCCAGGAAGCGTGCTCGTTCTCCGAGGTCACCATCGTGCCGCAGTTCGGCACCATGCCGTACGAGGTCGCCTTCGAGAGCAGCAAGCTGTTCGCGGCCGAGGTGCTGCCCGCCGTGCCGAGATGGCGGCACCTGGCACGCGGCGGCGCTGCCGGAGGCCGCAACGCATGACGCGGTTGGAAACGCTGCGGGCCGACGCAGACACCGGACGACATCGATGTGGCTGCGCTGCGCGAGAAATACCGGCGAGCGCGACAAGCGCCTGCGCAGGGAAGGCTCGAAGCAATTTCTCCACACCGCAGACGAGCTCGCGGGACTTCTGGGAAATCGATCCGCATTCGCCGCCCGTGGTCCGGGATCCGATTTCGACAAAGATGTGGACGTCGCCGTGATCGGCGGCGGATTCGCGGGGCTGATCGTCGGCGCGCACCTGAAGCAGGCCGGCGTCGAGGACGTCCGCATCATCGAGATGGGCGGAGATTTCGGCGGCGTCTGGTACTGGAACCGCTATCCCGGGCATCCAGTGCGACAACGAAGCCTACTGCTACATCCCGCTGCTCGAAGAGCTGGACTACATGCCGTCGAAGAAATTCGCCGACGGCGCGGAGATCTACGAGCATTGCCGGCGCATCGGCAAGCATTCGGCCTCTATGAGGGCGCGCTGTTCGGCACGCTGGTGCGCGCGCTGCGCTGGGACGAAACGATCAAGCGCTGGCGCATCCGCACCAACCGCGGCGACGACATCCGCGCCCGCTTCGTCGTCATGGCGCTCGGGCCGTGCAACAGCCGAAGCTGCCCGGCATCCCGGGATCGAGGACTTCAAGGGGCACATGTTCCACTCGGCGCGCTGGGACTATGACTACACCGGCGGAGACTGCCGACCGCGGTCTCGACAAGCTCGCCGACAAGCGCGTCGCGATCGATCGGCACCGGCGCGACTGGCATCCAGGTCGTTCCCCATCTCGGCCGCTATGCCAAGCAGCTCTACGTCCTCCAGCGCACGCCTTCGTCCGTCGACGAGCGCGGCAACCGCCCACCGATCCCGAATGGGTCAAGACGCTGAAGCCCGGCTGGCAGAAGGAGCGCCAGGCGAACTTCCACGCGTGGGCGTTGGAGGGCTTCCGCCGCGCCGGGCGAGGCGGACCTGATCTGCGACTTCTGGACCGAGATCGGCCGCAACATGGCCGCCGAGCTCGGCCGCCATGGGCCGGCCGCAGCTGACGATCGAGCAGCTCATCGGCGCTGCGCGAGCAGGAAGACTACCAGGTGATGGAGCGGCTGCGCCGCCGCATCGACGAGCATCGTCGAGGACCCGGACACGGCCGAGGCGCTGAAGCCGTATTACCGCTTCATGTGCAAGCGGCCCTGCTCGAACGACGACTACCTGCCGACGTTCAACCGCCCGAACGTCACGCTGGTCGACGTGTCGGACGTCCAAGGGCGTGGAACGGATGACCGAGAAGGGCATCGTCGCCAATGGCGTCGAGTACGAAGTCGACTGCGTCATCTTCGCCAGCGGCTTCGAGATCTCGCCGCGAGATCAGCCGCCGCTTGGGGCATCGACACGATCGAAGGCCGCAATGGCCTGTCGCTCTACGATCACTGGGCCAACGGCTACAAGACGTTCCACGGCATGACGAGCCACGGCTTCCCGAACCAGTTCTTCACCGGCTTCACCCAGGGCGGCGTCTGCGCGAACACCACCGCGATGTACGAGCAGCAGGCCAAGCACATCGCCTACATCATCGGCGAGGCACTGCGAGCGCGGCGCGACGACCGTCGAGCCCAGCCAGGAAGCGCAGGACGACTGGGTCCAGACGATCCGCGAGACCGACGATTCGACAACTCGGCGTTCGTGCGCGCAATGCACGCCTGGCTACTACAACAACGAGGGCGGCGGCGGCGGCGAGGGCATCCGGTCGGCCCTCGGCGAGCCCTACGGGCCCGGCTTCTACGCCTTCGAGAAGCTCTCGCAGGAATGGCGCGACAAGGGCGACCTCGAGGGCCTGGTCCTCCGGAAACAATGAAGCGCCTGACTTGAGATTCGATGACCGCGTGGCGGTCGTCACCGGCGCCGGCCGGGGGCTCGGCCGCGCTACGCCTGCTGCTCGCCCCGCGCGGCGCGAAGGTCGTCGTCAACGATCCCGGCGGCAGCCTACAGGGACGGCGCCGACGCCGGTCCCGCCGAGAGGTGGTGCGCGAGATCACGGCCGCCGGTGGCGAGGCCGTCGCGTGCACGGATTCGGTGGCCACCGCCCGGCGGCCAGGCGATCGTCGAGACGGCGCTGGACCACTACGGCCGCATCGACATCCTGATCCACAACGCCGGCAATGTCCGGCGAGCGTCGCTGAAGGAGATGACGTACGAGGACTTCGACGCGGTGCTCGATGTCCACCTCCGCGGCGCCTTCCACGTTCTGCGGCCGGCATTTCCGCGTGATGTGCGACGCGGGTTACGGCCGCATCGTGCTGACGTCGTCGATCGGCGGCCTGTACGGCAACCACGACGTGGCCAACTACGCGGTCGCCAAGGCCGGCGATCATCGGCTGTCCAACGTGGCAGCGCTCGAAGGCGCCGCGCACGGCGTGAAATCGAACGTCATCGTGCCCGCCGCGGTGACGCAGGATGGCCGAGGGCATCGAACTTCGGCGTATCCGCCGATGGGGCCGGAACTCGTCGCGCCCGCGGTCGGCTGGCTGGCGCACGAAACTTGCTCGGTCACCGGCGAAATGCTGGTGGCAATCGCCGGACGGGTGGCCCGCGCCGTCATCGCCGAGACGCCCGGGGTGTACCGGCCGTCGTGGTCGATCGAGGAGGTCGGCGCGCACATCGACGCGATCCGCGACACTCGGACACCGGTGGTCTTCCCCGTCGTGCCCGACGGCCACGGTGACCACATCCGGTACAGCTTCGGGATGGCCGCCCAGGGGGTCGCACATGGTTAGCGGGCCGCTGGCGGGGTGCGCGTCGTCGATCTCACCGCGATGGTGATGGGCCCGTACTGCACGCAGATCATGGCCGACATGGGCGCCGACGTCATCAAGATCGAACCGCCCGAGGGCGACAACACCCGCTACATCTCGGTCGGGTCCGGCGCCGGGCATGAGCGGCGTGTTCGTCAACGTCAACCGCGGCAAGCGCAGCGTCGTACTGGATCTGCGCACCGAGGCCGGCAGGCCGCGCTTGCGGGCGCTGATCGGCCGGCCGACGTGTTCATCCACTCGATGCGCGCCAAGGCGATCGCCAAGCTCGGCTTCGGCTACGACGAGGTCGCCGCGATCAACCCGGCGATCGTCTACACCAACTGCTACGGCTACGGCCGTCGCGGGCCCGAGCCGACCGGCCCGCCTACGACGACACCATCCAGGCCGAATGCGGCCTGCCCGCGGTGCAGCAGCAGCTGACCGGCGAGGCCGACTACGTCGGCACCATCATGGCCGACAAGGTCGCCGGGCCTGACCGCGCTGTACGCCACGATGATGGCGCTGTTCCACCGCGAACGCACCGGTGAGGGCCAAGAGGTCGAGGTCAGCATGTTCGAGACGATGGCCTCGTTCATGCTGGTCGAGCACGCCAACGGCGCGATGTTCGACCCGCCGCTGGGGCCGGCGGTCTACCCGCGCACGGTCGCGCCCAACCGCCGGCCCTACGAGCACCAAGCGACGGCCACATCGCCGCGCTGATCTACAACGACAAGCACTGGAACGCCTTCGTCGCCGCGGTGCAGCCGCCCTGGGCGAGCGAGCAGTACGCCACCCTGGAGCGGCGGGCCCGCAGATCGACACCGTCTACGGGCTGGTCGCCGAGACCATCAAGGAACGCACCACCGAGGAGTGGCTGACGCTGTTCCGGGAACTGGAGATCCCGGCCGCGCCACTCAACACCCCGGACGCGCTGTTCGACAACCCGCACCTCAACGCGGTCGGCCTGTTCGAGACGGTGGAGACCCCGCACGGCCCGGTGCGCTTTCCCGGCGTGCCGACCTGGTTTTCGCGCACCCCCGGGCAGGTCGCGGGGTCCGGCGCCGGAGCTGGGCGCCGACACCGCGGAGGTGCTCGAGCGAGCTGCGGCCTCGGCCGGCGCGACACCGAACGCCGCCGGGGATCGGGATAGGGGAGCACCGTGGACTTCGAAATGGGTGCGGGACGCCGCCGCGCTGCGCCGGCAGCTGCGCGAGCTGGTGCGCCGAGACGTGCCGCGAGCGACTTCCTCGGCGCGTTCACCGACGATCCCGCCGATCTGGCTGCCGCCCAGCGGTTCTGCCGCGCTGCTGGCCGAGCAGCGACCTGCTGTGCATGTCCTGGCCGGAGGAGTTCGGCGGCGGGGCGCCTCGGTGTGGGAGCAGACCGTGGTGCGCGAGGAGATGTGGGCGCACCACGAGCCGCGCGGCGCGCAGTACATGGGCGTCAACTGGGTCGGGCCGACCATCATGCGGCACGGCACCGAGGAGCAGCAGCGCCAGCACCTGCCGCCGATCGCCGCCGGCGAGGTGATCTGGTGCCAGGGGTTCTCCGAGCCCGAAGCCGGCTCGGACCTGGCGTCGCTGCGCACCACGGCGCGCCGCGACGGCGACGGCTGGCTGGTCAGCGGCCAGAAGATCTGGACCTCCTACGCCACCATGGCGCAGTGGTGCTTCCTGCTGGCCCGCACCTCCAAGGGAGGAGCAAGAAGCAGCAGGGGCTGACGATCTTCCTGGTGCCGATGGACGATCCGGCGATCGAGGTGCGGCCGATCCGCTGCATGATGGGCCCGCACCACCTCAACGAGGTGTTCTTCGACGACCTGCGGGTCACCGAGGCCGACGTGCTCGGCACCGTCGACGCGGGCTGGTCGATCGTGCAGGAGGTGCTGGCCTTCGAGCGGGTCGGCATCGCCCGCTACGCCCGCTGCGAGCGGCTGCTGCACGCCGCGCCGGACGCGCTCGGCGACCGGTGGGACGACCTGCCCGCCGAGCTGCGCGGCCGCTGGGTGCGGATGCTCGCGCACTGCCGCCGGGCCCGGCTGCTGGCCTACCGGGTGGTGGCGCTGCAGAGCAGCCGGCCGGGTCCAGCCCGGCGACGCCGCGGCCTACCGGATCGCGGTCACCCAGCTGGACCAGGAGAGCGCCGAGGTGCTGATGGAGATCGCTGGCCGAGGTCGCCGCCGACGACCCGCAGGCGCAGCTGGTTCCGCGGCGAGGTCGAGGACCACTGGCGCTACTCGCAGGCCGCGCACGGTGTCGTCGGGCAGCATCGAGATGCAGCGCATCCTGCTGTCCCGCGCCCTGCTGGCGGCGATGCATGATCCTCGACCTCAGCGCCGAGGCCCAAGAGTATCGGGCGCCAGGCGCTGCGGGCGTTCGAAGCCGCCGGCGGCGACCAGCTGGTGCAGCAGGCCGAGGCCGAACCCGGACGCGCCGGGAGGCGCTGGTCGCGCCCGGTGCTGGCCGAGCTCGGCGCCTGGGACCTCGAGCCCCGCGCCGACGCCGACGAGCTGGAGGCCGCCGCCGCGCTGTGCCGCAGCGCCGGCTACTGGGCGCTGCCCTACCCGGTGGCCGAGCGCCTGGCCCGGCCGACGGATCTCGACGTCGACGGGCTGATCGTGGTCGCCGACACGCGGCCCGTCGGCGCCGGTGGCGGGTCTCGAACGCCGTTGGGCCGCGGTGACGCTGGGCGGGCGCGCGCAGCACGGTGGTCGGCGCACGGCGCCGACCGGCACCGGCCTTCGTCGGCCGAGCTCGAGCTGGCCGGCGATCGACGCCGGACGGCGCGCGGCGACGTCGCGCTCGGCGCTGGTGCTGCCGTGCTGGACGCTGCTCGGCATGCTCGACCGGGCGCTGGAACTCACCATCGCCCACGTGCCGGCTGCGCAAGCAGTTCGGCCAGCCGCTGTCGGCGTTCCAGGGCGTGCAGTTCCAGCTGACCGACGCCGAGGTGGAGCGCAGCGGGCTGGAGATGCTGGCCAAGTACGCGCTGTGGAGCATCGCGACCGGCCGGCCCGAGGCGCTCGACGACGCCCTGGCGCTGCGGCTGGCGGCCATCGAGGCCGCCGAGGTGGTGTTCCGGGTCTGCCACCAGCTGCACGGCGCCATCGGGTTCTGCGACGAGACGACGCTGTCGTGGCTGTCGCGCTACAGCCAGCCGCTGCGCCGCCTGCCGCTTGGGTCTGTCGGCGACCCGCGACCATGCTGACCGGCAGGCGTCGGCCGGCGCGTGGCTCGACGCGGGCTGTTCACGTGACCGACGACCGCGACCTCGAGGAGTTCCGCGCCGAGGTGCGGGCGTGGTGTGCCGAGCACGTCCCGCCGACTGGCGGCAGGCCCAGACCGGGGTGAGTGACGAGGAGTTCGTCGGCGTTCCAGAAGGCCTGGTTCGCCGAACTGCACAGCGCCGGATACGCCGTGCCGCACTGGCCCGCCGAATGGGGCGGCGGCATGTCGGTGGCCGAGCAGGTCGTGCTGTACCAGGAGCTGGCCGCCCACGACGCGCCCCGCCTGGTGCTGGCCTTCGTCGGCATCCACCACGCCGCGTCGACGCTGCTGGCGGCCGGCACCGACGAGCAGCGCCGCCGGCACCTGCCGGCGATCCTCGACGGCGAGATCTGGGTGCAGGGCTTCTCCGAACCCGAGGCCGGCTCGGACCTGGCCGCCTGCGCACCACCGCCCGGCGCGAGGGCGACGGCTACGTGGTCAACGGCCAGAAGCTGTGGGCCAGCGGCGGTGCGCACGCCGACTGGTGTCTGCTGCTGGCCCGCACCGACCCGGATGCGCCCAAGCGCAAGGGCATTTCGTACTTCCTGATGGACATGCCACGCCCGGCATCGAGGTCCGGCCCATCCGCCAGGCCACGGGGAGTCGCACTTCTGCGAGGTGTTCCTCAACGACGTGCGCATCCCGGCCGCCAACCTGGTTGGTGCGGAGAACGCGGGCTGGCAGGTCGCCCAGGCCACGCTCGGCGCCGAGCGGGGCATGACCATGCTGGAGCTGGCCGAGCGGCTGGGCAACGCCGGGTTCCGGTGGCTGGTGGCCGAGGTCCTGCCGCGGTCCGATCGACGATCCGGTGGTGGCAGGACCGGCTGGCGCAGTTCGAGATCGAGATCACCGGGCTGCGCGGGCTGTGCCGCGATCTGGTGGAGCGGCTCGAGACGCGGCACGGCGGGACCTGCCGACGCGTCGATCGTCAAGCTGTTCTACAGCGAGCTGCTGCAGCGGATGACGGAGTTCGGCGCCGAGATCGGCGGCCTCGGCGCGCACACCGTGCTGGCCAAGCCGATGTCGAGCGGGTGGGAGTCCGGCGCCTGGGTGCTCGACTTCATCGGCTCCTGGGAGTGGACCATCCCCGGTGGTGCCAGCGAGATCCAGCGCACGATCATCGGCGAGCGCGGGCTGGGCCTGCCGCGCGAACCGAGTGTCGCGTGATGGCCGACGACTTCAGTGATATCCACGACGAACTGCGCTCCGTCGCCGGTGATCTGCTGGGCAAGGCGCGCGAACGTTCGGCTGCGTGGTCACTGCTGGCCCAGGCCGGCTGGACCGGACTGGAGGTGCCCGAGGAGTTCGGCGGCGCGGGCGCGACGTTCGCTGAGACGGCGATCATCTGCGAGGAGATGGGCCGCGCCGCCGCCGCAAGTGCCTACCTCGGCTCCGCGGTGCTCGGTGTCGGTGCCCTGAACATGGTCGCGTCCCATCCGGTACGCGACGAACTGCTGGCGGGGATCGCCGCGGGTGAGACGCGGGTGGCGGTGGCACTTCCGGCTGACCACGAGACCATCGGCACCACAATCGCATTCACTGTCGGCCGAGACGCTTGATGGCAGGCAGATTTCGTCGCCGACGCCGCCGGGCGCTGACCGGCTGCTGCTGTTGGCAGGGGACGGCGACGGTGTGCCGGTACTTGTCGCGGTGCCCGCGAAGGCCGCCGGCCTGACGGTTGCCGACCGATCGGTGCTCGACGAGACCCGGCGATTCGCCACCGTCACGGCCGATACCGTTGCCGCGCCGGATTGCACCGTCTTCCGCTTCACCGGCGATGCGGTGGCACAGGTGCGGGCACTGGAGGACCGGGCCTGTGTCGCGGTGGCCTGCGACAGTCTGGGGCTCAGCGAGGCGATGCTCGACGGCGACCGTCGAATACGCCGGTGTGCGTCAGCAGTTCGGCCGGCCGATCGGGTCGTTCCAGGCCGTCAAGCACGCCTGCGCCGACATGCTGGTGCAGATCGCAGTGGCGCGCCGGTTGGTGAGCGCCGCCGTCGACGCAATCGCGCAGGGAGTGGACGCCTCACGCCCGGCGTCGATGGCCAAGTCCTACGCTGGTGAGTCCGCGGTCGCGATCGCCGGCAAGGCGATGCAGTTGCACGGCGGGATCGGCTACACGTGGGAGAGCGGCATTCACGTGTACCTCAAACGCGCGACGCTCAACCGCTCGCTGTTCGGCTCACCCGCCGCACACCGCCGACGGCTTTGGAGCTAGAAGAGATCCTTGTGCGGGACGTCGGTGACGAGGCCACCGTCCACCACGAACTCCGCACCGGTGGAGAACGACGACTCGTCGCTGGCGAGGAACACGACGAAGGTCGACACTTCCTCGGACTTCCCGGGTCGGCCCAACGGTGAGGTCACCATGTCGTCGGGGAAGTGCTTGGTCATCGGAGTGCGAATGAAGCCCGGGTGCAACGAGTTGATCCGGATGTTGAACCTGCCGAGCTCGATCGCGGCGGACTTGGACAGGCCGCGAACCGCCCACTTCGACGCGACGTACGGGTGCACCATGGGTGCACCGCGCAGGCCCTCGATGGACGAGACGTTGATGATCGATCCGCCCCCGTCGGCCTTCATGTGTTCCACGACGGCCTGCATGCCCAGGAAGGTCCCGGTCAGGTTGACGTCGATCACCTTCTGCCACTTGGTCATATCGAACTGGCCGATCTTGCCCAGCGCCACGACGCCCGCGTTGTTCACCAGCACGTTGAGCTTGCCGAAGGCCTCGACCGCCGTGTTGACCGCCGCCTCCCACTGATCGGCCTGGGTGACGTCGAGATGCACGTAGCGGACGGAGTCCCCGAGCTCGGCGGCCAGCCCTTCACCCTTCTCGTCGAGGATGTCGCCGATCACCACCTTGGCGCCCTCGTCGACGAGCATCTTGGCGTGCGCGGCGCCCATACCCTGCGCTCCACCGCTGATCAGTACGACTTTTCCGTCCACGCGTCCCATGAGGCGTCAGGGTACCGTACGGCGAATCTGAAACTAGAACCTGTTTCAATTCGGCCGTGGACCACGCATACTGCGAGGGCACCACACACCCGTAAGGAGACATGTATGGCCATCCGCGTCGCGCTCGTCGGTACCGGAAACTGCGGGCGGCTGGCCCTGATCCAGCTCGTGGAGGATCCCCGCTTCGATCTCGTCGCCGTCGGCGTCTCGACGGACGGGAAGGTCGGTAGGGACGCCGGGGAGCTCGCCGGCGTGGATACGGTGACCGGAGTGACCGCGACAAAGGGCATGGATGATGTTCTGGCCGCCAAGCCGGACTGCCTGGTGTACTGCGCGATGGGGGACACCCGGCCGATCGAGGCGACCCGCGATGTGACGGCGGCTCTGGCGGCCGGTATCAACGTCGTCGGCTCGGCACCGGGCGGGCTGCAGTTCCCCTGGGGTGGTGCGCTGCCGGACAAAGCCATCGCCAAGGTGGAAGCTGCTGCACAGGACGGCAATTCGAGTATCTTGATCACCGGCGTCGATCCTGGATTCGTCAGCGACCTGGTGCCGTTCGCATTGGCGGGTACCTGTCAGCGCATCGAACAGATCCGCACCATGGAAATCGCCGACTACGCGACCTATGACGGCACCGAGGTGATGTCCGTCGTCATGGGCTTCGGCAATCCCCTGGACCGGCCAGGCCTGCTTTTCCTACCGGGGATTCTGGGCGCCGCCTGGGGAACCGCGATCCGGATGCTGGGCGCGGGTCTGGGTGTCGAAATCGACCAGATCACCGAGAGCTACGAACTCGAACCGGCGCCGGAGGACATCGAGGTCGCCACCGGCGTCATCGCCAAGGGCACAGTGGCGGCGATGCGGTTCGAGATCAACGGGATGGTCGCGGGCAACCCGGTGGTGGTGGTCGAGCACGTCACCCGACTGCGGGAGGATCTGCGCCCCGACTGGGCCCAGCCCGCGCAACCGGGCGGTTCCTACCGCGTCGAGATCGTCGGCGAGCCGTCCTACACCGTCGACATCTGCGAGAAGAGCGACCGGGGCGACCACAACTACGCCGCGATCCTGGCCGCCGCCGGGCGCATCGTCAACGCGATCCCCGCGGTGCTGGCGGCCGCGCCGGGCATCCGGACCACCCTCGACCTGCCGCTGGTCACGGGTCACGGCCTGTATCGACGAACAGATCCGAATTAAAGCAAATGGCCCGTCGTCCGCTGATGGCCGCGTAACTGCTACGCCGAGATCGACGAAATGGCGCGATCTACTCGAACTTTCCCGCCCATGTGTCCGTTTGGGCGATCGTCAGGCGAGGCTGTTCACCGCGACGTCCTTGGCCCAGCGGTAGTCGGCCTTGCCGGCGGGTGAGCGCATCACCTTCTCCGTGCGGATGAACGCCTTGGGCACCTTGTAGCGGGCGATGCTACAGGTTGCATGATCTCGACGAGTTCGTCGTCGCTTGCCGACTTGCCTTCGGCGAACTGCACGACCGCCACCACTTCGGAGCCCCAGCGCTCCGACGGCCGGCCCACCACGACGACGTCGTAGACGTGCGGGTGCGCGGCGATCGCGCGCTCGACCTCCTCGGCGAAGATCTTCTCGCCGCCGGAGTTGATGGTCACCGAGTCACGGCCCAGCAGTTCGATGCGGCCGTCGTCGAGGTAGCGCGCCTTGTCGCCGGGCACCGACCAGCGCACCCCGTCGATGGTGGGGAAGGTCTTTGCGGTCTTGGCCTCGTCACCGAGATAGCCCAGCGGGATCAGGTCGCGACGGGCCAGCCAGCCGGCGGAGTCTTCGTCGTCTCCGGTGTCAACACGCGGCTGTAGTCGGCGGCGACCACCGCGGTGTCGGCCTGCGGGTTGAACACCGCCGGTCTGGATCTCGTCACCGGTCGCCAGGGTGGTCATCTGCTGGCCGGCCTCCGACGAGCCGACGGCGTCGATCAGCAGGGTGTTGGGCAGCGCCGCCCGGATGCGGTCGCGGACCGCCGGCGACATCGGTGCGCCGCCGTTGGTGACTGAGATGAGCGCAGGACAGGTCGTAGTCGCCGGACTCGATCTCGTCGATCAGCGGACGGGCCATCGCATCGCCGACGACCGGGATGCTCAGCACCCGTTCGCGTTCCACCAGCCGCAGCACGTCGTCGGCGCGCAACCGCTCGACGTCGTCGGGGATGACGATGCGCCCACCCATGGTGATGATGTTGTAGGCGGCCCACTGCGCGGCGCCGTGCATGAACGGCGGCAGCATCAGCATCGACATCGCGCCGGCCGCGGCCTTGGCCCGCTCGGCGATCTCGTCGTAGGACGTCAGCGCCGTGTCGCTGCCGAACGGCCGACCACCCATCGCGGAGATGAAGATGTCGTGCTGGCGCCACAGCACGCCCTTGGGCATTCCGGTGGTGCCGCCGGTGTAGAGGACGTAGAGATCGTCGCCGGTCGGCTGCGGGCATGCCCTGCTCCGGCGCCGCGGTGCCGACGATCGACTCGTAGTCGACCGCACCGGGCAGCAGCGCGTTGCCGGACTCGTCGGCAACCTGGATGAGCACCCGCAGTTCGGGCAGCCGGTCGCGGATCGCCGCGACGCGCGGGGCGAACTCCGCGTTGTAGACCAAGGCGGTGGCCTTCGAGTCGCTGAGCAGGTAGACCAGTTCCTCCTCGACGTAGCGGTAGCTGACGTTGAAGGGGGCGACCCGGGCGCGGTAGGCCGCGATCATCGACTCGAGGTATTCGTTGCCGTTGCGCAGGTACAGCCCGATGTGGTCCTGCCCGGAGTCGTGGCCGGCCAGCCCGTCGCGTTCGGTGTGACAGCCCAGGCCGACCGAGGCCAGATAGTTCGCGACACCGTCGACCCGGGCGGTCGTCTGCGCGTAGGTGAAGCGCCGGTCGCGCCACACCAGCAATTCGCTGGTCGGGGATCGCGTCCGCCACCGCCTGGAACACCGTCGAGAGGTCGAAACTCACCGCATCACCCATGGCTTCAATCTAGAACGTGTTCTAGTCCGAGTACATGCCGGGGTCAGGGCCGTAGTCCAGGCAGTATGTACACCGTGACCTCTGGCAGCGATCCGGGGCGTCCAGCGCCGAACCGCAATCCCGTGCGGCAGCTCCTCGTGCTCAAGCCGGGTCCGCGGCGGTGGCCGCTCGCACTGCGGGCCGGACTGTGCATGGCGCTGCCGGTGGCAATCGGCTGGGCCGTGGGCGATATCGGTTCCGGACTGCTGGCCACGATCGGCGCCTTCACCGCGTTGTACGGCGCCAACCGCCCCTACCTGTTCCGCGCCGGATTTCTGGCCGGTGTGGCCGTCTGTTTCGCGGTATTCGTCGCGTTCGGCGACTGGGCCGCGCAGGTGCCCTGGGCCGGAGTGCTGGCGATCTGCCTGGTCGCCGTGCTTTCGACGTTCGTGTGCAACGCGCTGGCGGTCGGGCCGCCGGGCGCCTACATGTTCGTGTTGGCCTGTGCGGCCGGCACCGGGCTGGCCACCGAACACCTCGCGCCCTGGCGCGTCGGGCTTCTCGTGCTGGCCGGTGGCGCGTTGGCCTGGCTGGTCCACATGGCAGGCGCTGCGTTCGGGTTCCGGCGCCCGGAGCGGGAGTCGGTGGCCGCGGCGGCCAGGGCCACGCAGGCATACGTCGATGCCGTGGGTACCGGGGCGGTGGAGACGACGCGGCACCGCGCCGCCCAGGCGCTGCACGAGTCGTGGAAGATGCTGGTCAACTTCCAACCCCCACATCGGGTTTCCGGTCCGGCGCTGACCGCGTTGCGCGCGGAGGCCCTGCGGTTGCATGTGCTGTTCGCCGAGACGATGAACGGAGTGGCCGACGGTGCGGCACCGACCGTGCCCGACCGCGCCGATCCCGACCGCATCCCACTGGGCCGACCGGGCACCGTCGATCTGCTACGGCGTGCCGCCACCCGCGAGTCCACGGCGAGCCGGATCGCGCTGCGCGTCGGGGTTGCCGCCCTCATCGCGGGCTTCGTTGCGCTCTGGCTGGGCGTCGACCACTCGTACTGGGCGGTGGCCGCGGCAGTCCTGATGCTGCATCAGGGTTTCGACTGGATCCGTACCGTGGCGCGCGGGGCGGAACGGATGTTGGGCACGTTCGTCGGCCTGGCGGTGGCCGGCGTTGTGCTGGCCCTCGAGCCACACGGTCTGGTGCTGGCACTGATGTTGGGTGTCCTGCAATTCGTCGTCGAGATTCTGGTGACGCGCAACTATGCGCTTTCGGTGGTGTTCATCACGCCGTTGGCGTTGACGATCGCGTACAGCGGAAGCCCGGTCCACGACGTGCCGAGCCTGCTGGTAGCTCGCGGCATCGACACGGTGATCGGTTGTGTCATTGCTCTTCTCGTGTATTTCATCGCCGTGCGGCGGCACAACGTCGCGCGCCTCGACGGCACCATCGCCGCCACGCTGCGCGCCGTCAACGCGACGGCGCCGTACGTGGCGGGCCGTCGCATCGGCAGCGACGGGGCGCGGGCGGCGCGACGCGATCTGCAACTGTGCCTGATGGCGATGGTCGCGGCCTACGACACCGGCGTCGGCGGGTCAGAGCGGGAACGCCGATCCGCCGAGCGGATGTGGCCCACCGTGGTGGCCGCCGAGGATCTCGGGTACCGGGTGCTGGCGACCTGCTGGACGATCGAGCACGGCGACGCCGGGCGCGACGGGGGCGCGCTGGCACCGGAGGGACTCGACGCGTTCACCGCGGCCGTCGATACGCTGGCTGAGGCAGTCATGACGACGACCGCGCCGGGTGCGCACGACGAGATCTCCGGCTTCGGTTCGGCCGAGATTGACAGACTGCGGAAATCGCTTGTCTGCAAGGCGGATTGACGCGAGGCGGATTGCTCAGCCCTGCGACGACCCTGCGGTGCCGTCCGAGCGCTCCCAGCTGACCTTGAGCTCATCGCGTTCGCCGAACCGGACCAGGTGCCGGCCGACGACATCCTCGTAGGTGGCTGCGTCGGCGTCGGCGGACCGGATCTCGATCAGCAGGGCCTCCGGGGTCGAGTTGAGCGTGACGTGAGCCGCGTGGTCGTTCATGTCGAGGGTGCCCGAAGCGGTGGTCTCGTCCCAGGAGCCGACGGACCGGCGTCCGAGGTGGGAGACGAGTTGCTTGCCGTAGCGGGGTGCGCGTGCCGTCGCGACGGCGGCGGTGCTGACGATGGGTATGTTCACTTGCAGAAGTATAATTGTTAAAACACAACTATTGCAAGGTGTTGCCCTGAGCGTGCGCCCAGGTGCGAACCGCGGGTGCAGAAATGCACCTGGCTGCACGTTCGCGGCGCGGGGACGGCGCGGGACGGCGGGCGTTGACGCGGGCCCCGCGGTCTGGAACTGTCATGTCCCTAAAACGAGAGCGGGATTCTCACCCCCGGGTGGACCGCCGACACGGCTAAGGAGAGCAATGCCCAAGGGCTACATCGTCGTCACCGAGGACATCAAGGATCCCGAGGGCTTCAAGACCTACATGGGTGAGGCCGCCAAGGCGATGGACGAAAGCGTCAAGATCCTGTCCTTCGACCCCGGCCCGGAGGTGCTCGAGGGCAACTGGCACGGCCCGCAGACCATCCTCATGGAGTTCGAATCGGTCGACGCCGCGCGCGACTGGTACAACTCCGACCTCTACCAGAACGCGGCGAAGTTGCGGCAGGCCGCCGCCGACTGCAACGTCGCGATCATCAGCGGCATCGGCTAGATCGCATGCAGTGAGGGCGCACGCAGACGGTTACTCGAACTCTGTCTGCGTGATTCCTCAACCAGCGCAACCTGTCAGGTGTTGCGGCCGCCGTTGACGCCGACGATCTGGCCGGTGATGTAGCCGGCCTCCTCGGACACCAGGAACGAGCACGTCGCCGCGATGTCCTCCGGCTTGCCCATCCGGCGCACCGGCGTGGCCGCGATCGTCTTCTCGATGTCGCCCAGGTTGCCGCGCTCTTCGGCGCTGCGCAGCATCGGGGTGTCGATGAAGCCCGGCGGAATGGCGTTGACGGTGACACCGCTCGGGCCGAACTCCAGCGCAAGGGATTTCGTCAACCCGTTGACGCCGGACTTGGCCGCCACATAGTGCGTCATGTACGGCGTGCCGGAATGCGTGCTCGACGACGAGATGTTGACGATGCGTCCCCAGCCCGCGTCGATCATGTCCGGCAGCACGGCCTGGATCATGTGGAAGACCCCGTGCAGGTTCACGTTCACCACCCGCTCCCAGGCCTCGAACGAGATCTTGAGGAACGGCTTGAAGCCGTCGACACCCGCGGCGTTCACCAAAATGCTGACGGGGCCGAGGTTCTCGTGGATGCTCTTGAGCGCGGCGTCGATCTGCGCGCGGTCGGTGACGTCGGCGGCGTAGGCGTTGGGCGCGTCGGACTGGTGCAGGTCGATGGTGGCCACCTGGTATCCATCGGCGCCCAGTCGTTCGGCGATCGCCTTCCCGATACCCGAACCGCCGCCGGTCACCAGTGCGACCTTCTGCGCCCTGCTCTCGTCTGCCATGACTCTCCTCTTGCTCACTAGGGGCTGAAATCTCTGAAAACGGTTGTGGCGTCAGACGTCTGTCGGCGGTTGGCGCCGCGGCGTGCGCAGGCCGAGCACGCGCCGGCCGGCGTCGAGGAGGTGCTCGCGCAGCACTTCCCGGTCGAGGTCGACGAACGTCGGACCCGAGGCGCCCGCGATGCCGGCCAGCGCGACCGCGGCCTTGACGTTTCCTGCGGGGCCGGGGTTGACCGCGGCCAGCAGCGTCATCTGACGCTCGATCAACTCGTCCCACTCGCGGCGGGCGCGCAGCATCTCGGCCACGGACGGATCGGCGGCAAGCACCGACACCACGCGGTTGTCGACGGCCAGCTGCGCGAAGCCACTGAGCATGTACTCCGCCCGCGCATGCGGCGAACGCTGCGTCTCGGCGGCCGCGATGATGTCACGCAGCTGATCGAGGATCGGTTCCACCACCGCGTCGAGCAGCTGCTCGCGGGTGCGGAAATGGTGATAGATGGCGGCTTTGGTGAACCCCAGCTCGTCGGCGATCATCTGCAACGACGTGCCGGCGAAGGTATACCGGGTGCACAATTCGATGGCGGCGTCGATGAGGCGTTGCCGGGTATCGGTCGCGCCGACGGTCTCGACCCCAACAGCAGAAGCCGTCATCTCAACCCCTTCCATCAGCTTGACGATCGTATAGTAGCTTACTTGACGATCGTATAGTACGGTACTAGTCGATCGTAAAGCCGAACGTATGTGGGAGCAGCACTCGATGACCGAACTCGACCAGCTCGACTTCTTCCGCGACCCAGCGCTGGTCGCCGATCCGTATCCCTACATGGAAGCCATGCGTGCGGGCTGCCCGGTGCGACGCGAGCCCCACCACAACGTCATGGTGGTGACGGGCTACGAAGAGGCCGTTGCCGTCTTCGGCGACTCGGAGAACTTCTCGTCGTGCACCGCGGTCACCGGACCGTTCCCCGGCTTCCCGGTCCCGATCGAGGGCCAGGGCGACGACGTCTCGCACATCATCGCGGAATACCGCGATCAGTTGCCGTTCAGCGATCAGGTGACGGTGATGGATCCGCCGAAGCACACCGCGCACCGCGCGCTGTTGATGGGGCTGATCACGCCGAAGCGGCTCAAGGAGAACGAGGACTTCATGTGGCGGCACGCCGACACCGTCCTCGATCCCTACCTGGCGGCCGGCGGCGACTTCATCAAGGGTTTCGCGGCGCCGTTCACTCTGGCGGTCATCGCCGATCTGCTCGGGGTACCCGAAGAGGACCGGGCCGAGTTCGCCAAGCACATGGACCACAGCCAGGGCGGCGTCGGCAGCACCGGAGACAAGACGCTGGGTCACAGCCCGCTCGAGTACCTCTATCAGAAGTTCTCCGCCTACATCGAGGACCGGCGCGGCGAACCGCGCGCGGATGCGCTCACCGAGATGGCGAACGCCAAATTCCCCGACGGCTCGACGCCGGAGGTCATGGACGTCGTGCGGATCGCGGCCAATCTCTACACCGCGGGGCAGGAGACCACGGTCCGGCTGCTGAGCACCGCGCTGAAGGTCCTGGCCGAGGATTCCGAACTGCAGCAGCGGCTCCGCAACGAGCGCGACCGCATCCCGAACTTCATCGAAGAGTGCCTGCGTGTCGAGAGCCCGGTGAAGGGTGACTTCCGGCTGGCGCGGCGCGACATGACCATCGGCGGGGTGGATATGCCCGCCGGCACCACGGTCATGGTGATGAACGGGGCGGCCAACCGTGATCCGCGGCAGTTCGAGGATCCCGCCACCCTGAACATCGAGCGCGCGAATGCCCGGCGCCACATCGCATTCGGCCGCGGTGTGCACAGCTGCCCGGGCGCGCCGCTGGCGCGGGCGGAGACTAAGGTCAGTCTTGAGCGGATCCTGGACCGCACCACCAATATTCGGCTCTCCGAGGAGCAGCATGGACCGGTTGGCGATCGGCGTTTCAACTACGTGCCGACGTTCATCCTGCGCGGGTTGACCGAACTGCATCTGGAGTTCGACACCAAAACAAACTGAGGAGGGCCGCTGATGAAGGTGTCAGTGAATGACGGCCTGTGCCGCGGGCACGGTGTGTGCGTCGGTGTCTGTCCTGAGGTGTTCACCCTGACCGACGACGGTTACGCAGTGGCGATACCCGATGATGTGGCACCGGAGTTCGAACGTGCGGTGGCCGAGGCGATCGAGTCCTGTCCGGAGCAGGCCATCACCGAGATCTGACGCTAGTCGGACGTGCTCGAGCGGGCAGCACGCAACCACTCGACGAGGGCGGCCACGCCCCTGGCCTGGGTCTCGCCTCCGCCGGCAGAGCCGAAAAGACTGCCTTCGCCGCCCATGAACATCAGCTTCAGCTTGTCACCGGAGCCTGTCTTGAGGCGCACTTCGAAGCCGGCGTTGGCGACCATCGAGATCGCGGTGTTGTACCAATGGTCTCCGAGGCCGCTGATCCGCAGTTCGGCGATGTCGCCGGGCAGGACCGACAGCGGCTTGCCTTTCGCGCCCCACCTTCGGTCGACCGGTTGAACGAGCAGGCGCCGGTTCGTCACCACAACCGCACGCGGCCCGCCACCGAATGTCTTCGCCTCGGTCGCGACGAGCGTGCCGCGCAGTTCCTCGCCGGGTTCCAGTAGTGCCCGTCCGATCGGGGCGAGCTTTGCTTCGAGTCTTTCAGAAGCACCCATAGCGGGCCGTCACTTCGACCTGATGCGGGTTGCCGCGGACTCCGGCATCGGCTCGTAGCGGGCGAACGTCCGGCTGAACGTTGCCGACCCGTGCGACAGCGAGCGCAGATCGATTGCGTACCTGGTGAGTTCGACCTGAGGAACCTCGGCCCGCACCTCGGTGCGGCCGTCCTCGACGTTGTCGGTGCCCAGCACCCGGCCCCGCCGGCCCGACAGGTCGCTCATCACCGGACCGACCAGATCGTCGGGGATCAGCACGGTGACCTCGTCCACCGGTTCGAGCAGGTTCACTCCGGTGGCCGCGGCGGCTTCCCGCAACGCCAGCCCGCCGGCCATCTGGAACGCGTAGTCCGACGAGTCGACGCTGTGGGCTTTGCCGTCGTGCAGCGTCACCCGGATGTCGACCAGCGGGTAGCCGAGGTCCACGCCCTTCTCCATCTGCGCGCGGACGCCCTTTTCGACGCTGGGAATGAACTGGCGCGGCACGGAACCGCCGACGACCTTGTCGACGAACTCGAAGCCGCCGCCTTCCGGTAGCGGCTCCACAGCGATCTCGCAGACCGCGTACTGGCCGTGCCCGCCGGACTGCTTGACGTGCCTGCCGTGGCCTTTTGCGTTGCCCGCGAACGTCTCCCGCAGCGGCACGCGCACTTCGATGGTGTCGACGCTGACGCCGTAGCGGTTCGACAGCGCGTCGAGCACCACCCCGGAGTGCGCCTCGCCCATGCACCACAACACGATCTGGTGTGTCTCCGGGTTCTGCTCGATGCGCAGCGTCGGGTCCTCGGCGGCCAGTCGGGTCAGCCCGCCGGACAGCTTGTCGTCGTCGGTCTTGGCGTGCGCCTGGATGGCGATCGGCAGCAGGGGATCGGGCATCCGCCACGGCTTGAGGACCAACGGGTCGGACTTGTCCGACAGGGTGTCGCCGGTCTCGGCCCGGGTCAACCGGCCGACCGCACAGATGTCCCCGGCGACAACGGTGCCCGCGGGCCGCTGCTGCTTGCCCAGCGGGAAGGACAGGGTGCCGATGCGTTCGTCCTCGTCGTGGTCGGCGTGACCGGTCGGGGCCGAAGCCGACGCCGAGGGGGCAGACGGATGGAAGAAGGACGAAAAATGGCCCGACACATGCACTGTCGCGTCGGGCCTGATCGTGCCGGAGAAGAGCCGGATCAGGCTGACTCTGCCGACGTAGGGATCCGACGTCGTCTTGACCACCTCGGCCAGCAACGGTCCCGCGGGATCACAGACCAGGCCGGTGCGCGGCGCCCCCTGCGGGGTGAACACGTCGGGCAGCGGGTGCTCCAGCGGGCTGGGGAATCCGCTGGTGGCCACTTCCAGGAGTTCGAGCGTGCCGACGCCGGTGCCGCTGCATACGGGGATGACGGGGAAGAACGATCCGCGGGCAACCGCCTTTTCCAGGTCGGCGATGAGCACGCCCTGGTCGATCCGCTCGCCGCCGAGGTAGCGCTCCATCAGCGTCTCGTCCTCGGACTCCTCGATGATGCCTTCGATCAAGGTGCCGCGCTGTTCGTCGATCCGCGCGAGGTCGGACGCGTCGGGGTCCGCAGCCGAGCGGGCGCCGTCGGAATACGTGTAGTGCGTCTGCGACAGCAGGCCGAGGAGTCCGGTGCAGTTGGTCCCGCCCGCCGGCAGATACAGCGGCAGCACCTTGTCGCCGAATGCCTCCTGCGCGGCGGCCAGGGTTCCGGCGTAATCGGCGCGGGCGTGGTCGAGCTTGGTGATGACCACCGCCCGCGGCATGCCGACCTCACTGCATTCGTGCCACAACGCGCGGGTCGGCGCGTCGACACCCTCGTTGGCGGCGATGACGAACAGCGCGCAGTCGGCGGCGCGCAGGCCGGCCCGCAATTCGCCGACGAAGTCGGCGTAACCGGGGGTGTCGATCAGGTTGACCTTGACGCCGTCATGGAGCAGCGGCGCCAACGCCAGGCCCACCGATCGCTGCTGCGCGATCTCCGCGTCGTCGAAATCGCACACGGTGGTGCCGTCGACGACAGAACCTGGCCGGGACAGCACGCCGGAGGCCAGCAGGAGTGCTTCGACGAGAGTGGTCTTGCCGGCGCCGGACGGCCCGACCAGGACCACGTTGCGGATTGCGGCCGGAGTGCCCGCATCGGGAGCGGCGCCGGCGTGGTTGGTGTTCGTCTTGTCAGCCATGACGGTCCTCCTGGATAGCCAGGATTGTCCATTTCCCGCACCTGTTGCGCCCAAACGGTCAAACGGGTGAAGAAGTCTCGAGTGGGCCGCACCATTTCGTCGATCTCGGCGGCCGCCGTCAGGCGTTGACGATCACCGGATCGCCGATACCGACATTGTTGTAGTACCAGGCGGCGTTGTCGGGGCTGAGGTTGATGCAGCCGTGGCTGACGTTGGCATAGCCCTGCGAGCCCGTCGACCACGGCGCCGAGTGCACGTACACACCGCCCCACGTGATCCGCACGGCGTAGTACACCGTGAGCTTGTAACCCTCCGGGTCGTCCAGCGGAATGCCGATGGTGCGCGAGTCCATCACGACCGGGCTCTCCTTGCCCAGCACCGTGAACGACCCGACCGGCGTCGGGTGCTTGGGCTTACCCATCGACGCGGGCATCTCCCGGGCCACCTCGCCGTCGATGCTGACGGTGAAGGTGTGCGCGGAGATGTCGGCGACGCCCACCACCGAGGCGCCGACGTCGAAGCTCAGCGGCATCCCGCCGGCGAACAACTTCACCTCGGAATGTGCGGGCCAGAACTTGTTCGGCACGAACTGCACGGTGCGGTTGTCGAGCCACTCGTAACGGCCCGCGGTTTGCGCCGGCGAGACGATGCGGATGGAGCGCTCGGCGGCGGCGCGGTCGGAGACCGGGGCGGTGTAGGTGACGATGACCGGGTGGCCGACGCCCACCGTGGCGCCGCCGGCCGGCTGGACATCGGCCACTGTCAAACCCGGGGTGGCGGTGGGTGCGGCAGCCGAGGCGGTGGCGGCGGGGATCGCGAATGCGATCATCGTCACCCCGAGCATGGCGAGGACGTGGCGAAGTGCTCGACGCAAGTGTCCATCCCTTCGAAGCAGTGCGACCACCGATCCTAGCCGCCGCGCGGCAAACGCTCATGACATCGGATCTGTCGCTGGTGCGCAGGCCGTTGTTACAGCGCAGGGTTACAGCCCCCGGCTGGTCAGCCACCCGTCGATGCGTTCGGCGACCGCCCGCCAGCCGGACTCCAGCATCATGTTGTGACCCATCGCGGGAAACAGCTGCGCCTCGGTGCGGTAGGCCCGGGCGGTGGCACGGAGCTGCCGTCGGCTGAAGAAGCCGTCCAGATCAGCGCCGAGAACCAGCATCGGCGCCGTGACCCGCTCGGGATCGGCGAGGTCGCCATAGAGCAGGTCCCGGTACAGCACCCGGGTGCTCTCGTCCTGCAGCATCCCGGTGTAGCGCGTGACGAGTTCGTCGGAGGTGCCCGGGTGGTAGAAGGTGGCGCGGGAGACCGCGGGGTTGCCGAAGAAGAGCAGCGGGCGACGCAACGCCGCGGGGCGTCCGCTGTGCCGGGCGTTGCGCAGTGCCACCCGCACCATTGCCGGCAGCAGGCCACGCGGGGGCGCCGACGCCACCAGCACCCCGGCCGGCGCGTCGTGGGCAGCGAGGTACTTCTGCACGACGAAGCCACCCATCGAGTGACCGAGAACCACCGGCGGTGCCGGCAGCGTGCCGGCGACCGCGCGGACGTCGGCGACGTAGTCGGCCACCGTGCAGCGGTTCAGGGGTTGCGTCAGCCGGCTGGCGCCGTGACCGCGCAGATTCAGCGCCAGTGCGCGATAACCGTTGTCAGCGAAGAAGTTCAGAAAGTGTTGGTCCCAGCACCAGGCACCGTGGAAGGCGCCGTGCACGAACAGCAGCGGCACCGGATGGCGGTCGGTGGTGCTGCCTTTCGCTATGACCTCCAGGGCCTCGGTCACAGCCAGTCTCGGCGTTTGAACATGACGTAGAGGATGACCACGAGCGCCGCCGTGATCGCGCTGCTGACGAGGAATCCCCAGTGCAGCCCGTAGCCGGGGTAGGGCACGTTCTGCCCGTAGAACCCGGTGATCGCGGTCGGCACCGCGACGATCGCGGCCCATCCGGTGAGTTTCTTCATCACGGTGTTGAGTCGCGCGTCCTGCAGCGACAGGTTGGTCTCGAAGACCGTGGTGACCATGTCCCGCAACGATTCCGTCCATTCGGAGACCCGCAGCACGTGGTCGTAGAGGTCGAGGTAGAGCGGGTCGAGTTCGGGTGAATGGTGGTTGTCGTGCCGACGGTGCTGGATGGCGCCGACGACCTCGCGCATCGGCAGCACCACCCGGCGTAGCTGCACCAGGTCCTTGCGCAGCTGAAAACTGCGGCGTTGGAAGTTGCGCCGTTGATCGTTGGCACGGGACGGCGGATCGAACAGTTCGTCCTCCAGACCCTCGATGCAGTCGTCGAGGACCTGGACCGCATCGAACTGGCCGTCCACGACGACGTCGAGCAGACCGTGCACCAGGCCCGCGACGCCGTACCGCGGCGTGTCGAGTTCATCCCACCGCCGGGAGACCTCCTCGATGTCGAACTCCGGCGGCAGCCGGACCGTCACCAGGGCCCGCTCGAGGACGAACGCGGAGATCCGGTGTTTGGTGAGCAATGCGGCCGGTTCGGCGTCGGGGTCGGGCGTGGCCATCTCCACGGCGTAGACGGTGAAGAACGTGTGGGTGGGGTAGATGGTCGCCTTCACCCGCTCCGACGGGGCGACCGCGTCCTCGACCGCCCAGACGTTGAGACCCAGCTCCTGCGCCAGATCGGCGAGTGCGGTGTGGTCGGGTTCGTACATGTCGACCCACACCAACGTGTCCTCTTCGCTGAGGTAGTCGGAGATACGGTCGAAATCGAAGTCGGGTTGCGGCTCCCCGCCGCGCCACACGCGGCCGCGCACACTGCATCCCGGCGGCGACACATCGTCCATCACAGCATCCGTGGCTGTGGGCCGAAAATCCGACACACCGCTATGGCTTCAGCGAGTGGCTTCAAGCGCGGCCATCTCCTCGGCGACGGCTCGCGCGCCCGTACCGCTGTGCTCAGTTCGAAGGCCGTCGATGACGCCGTGCCGGTCGGCGGCTGAGCGGTTCTGACTGAGCTTCGCTTTCGCCTCCACGCGTTGCACCGTCATCTCGATCCCGACGATGCCCTTGAGCTGACCGTCGATGTACCTCGCGGGCGCATCGGTCACGCGCCACGGGTTCGGCCGGGCGTGTTCGTGCCGTTCGGTCAGGCGCTCGACCGCGTCGCGCAGCCAGGCGGGGTCCTGGTGAACCCGGGCTGTCGCGAACAGGTGCACCGCGCTGTAGTTCCACGTCGGCACGACGCGGCCGTGTTCGTATTTGGCGGCATACCAGGTCGGGCTGATGTAGGCGTCGGGTCCCGAACAGATCAGCAGGGCCGGACTGTCCGGGGCGAGCCGTTGCCAATGCGGATTCGCCTTCGCCATGTGTGCGATCACCGTGTCATCGACCCACAGGATGGGAAGCATTGTCGCGGTGGGGAATCCGTCGTCGCCGACCGTCACGAACTGGGCCGAGGAGACGCGCGCCACCATCTCCCTGATCTGCGCCTTGTCGTCGACGTTGTTGAAGGATGGGATGTACATCCGTCCAGGTTAGGCCTCCCACGCGGCCCAGCGGGTCACCCGAATGACGATCACCGGCCCGTCCAGTGAAACCGATTGGTACTGAGGGTATTTGGCGCGGAGCAGGATGCGGCCGGTAGCCGCCGCCGCGCCGTCCCGGTGTATCGAGGCCACCCCGTCGGCACGTACCCACCACAACCGCGTCCAGTCGTCGTCGTACTGGTCGACCAGCAGGCTGACGCGGGGGTTGGCCGCGATGTTCGCCAGTCGCTGAAGGCGTTGGGTGGACTTGGGTTTGCCGTCGACCGCGCTGTATATCGCGTCGCCGTCCGCCGCGAACACCACCGGCACCAGATGGGGACTGCCGTCTGCGGTGACGGTCGCCAACCGCGCCACCGGGGCGGCGCTGAACCGCTGCGGCATTTCTCCAGGGGCGTCCGTCATGTCAACCAGGGTAGGTACGGTGAACAAGGCCGAGGAGGTCCTATGGAGATCAGCATTCTGGAGTATCCGGGCGGACGGGGCGACAGTTCGATCATCGACGCCTACGTCGATCAGGTCGCGCAGTATCGCGACGAGGGTTTCGCCCGGGTGTGGAGCACGCAGATGCCGTTCGAGCGGGATCTGCTGACGGCGATGGCGGTCGCGTTCCGGGAGGTCGACGGCATCGAGATCGGTACCGGCGTGCTGCCGATCCAGAATCAGCATCCGATGCTGCTGGCACAGCGCGCGCTGACGCTGAACGTCATCGCTGGCGGGCGGCTCATCCTCGGCCTAGGCATGACTCACCAGGCCGTCACCGAGGGCATGTGGGGGATTCCGTGGGACAAGCCCATCCGCCGGCTCGGGGAGTTCCTCGACGGACTGCTGCCGCTGCTGGACGGCGAGCAGGTCGAAGCGGTGGGGGAGACCGTGACCACACGGGGTGCGCTGCAGATTCCGGGTGCCACCGCACCCGACGTCTACATCGCCGCACTGGGCCCGCAGATGCTCAGACTGACCGGGCGCCGTGTCGCAGGGACCCTCACCTGGATGACGGGGCCCAAGACACTGGCCGACCATGTCGGTCCCGCGCTGCGGGACGCCGCCGCCGAGGCGGGCCGGCCGGCCGGAGCGGTACGGGTGGCGGCCGCGCTGCCGATCAGCGTCACCGACGACGTTGACGGGGCCCGCAAGGTTGCCGCCGAACAATTTGCGGCGTACGGCTACCTGCCGTCGTACCGCGCGATGCTGGACCGCGAGGGTTACGCCGGACCGGAGGACGCCGCGCTGATCGGCGACGAGGAGGAAGTGTCCGCGCGCATCGACGAACTGAGCGCGGCCGGTGTCGACGAGTTCGTGGCGGGCACGTTCGACCCGTCGGCCGAGGGGCGCGCCCGCACCCGCGCGCTGCTTCGCCAGAGGGGATCCTGAGACTCAGACCCGTCTCGACTGCTCAACCAATTCGACTGTGGCAGCACGCATCTGGTCCACCGAATTCAGCGGGCCGGGGTATCCGATCCGGGTGTAGGCGACGCCCCGGGCGGTGGTGACCTTGAGATCCAGGCCGTAGCGGTCGACGCCGGTGCAGACGGCCGAGGTGGTGTCCGGATAGCCGCCCAGCGCCCGGGCCATCAACGCCAGGGACTCGGCGTGGTCGGCGTTGAGATGGGCGATCGCGCCCGCGGACTGCGGAGCGACCGGGTCCGGTGCGGCAGCCGAATATGCCTCGCCCGTCGCGGAATCCATCCGGCCGTAGCCGCCCACCCACCGCACGCGCTCGACCCGCAGCACCCACAGGGCGAAGTCGCTGTAGTCGATGTAATACCTGGCCGCGGGAACGGCGGCGACGTGCGCCTCGCGCGCGGCCTCGAGTTCCGCGCCGACGGGGTGTGCCACGAAACCGGCCAGCGTGACGCGCCCGTTGGCCAGTGGGTCGCTGTCGTGCGACGGCGCGACGATGGCGATGCTGGCCCGCGGGTCGCCCGCCAGATTGCGGCCGTGTTCGGCCATGTGCGACACGCACAGCACCGGAGACCCGGCGAGCAGGCCGTAGGTGACCAGCGACGCCCACGGATCACCGTCTGCGGTCAGGCTGGCCAGCGTTCCGGTGTTGGTGGACGCCGCGATGGTGCGGGCCTCCTCGGCCGCCGAGGGCCGTGCGGGATTGGCCACCGGTGCCAGCGGGGGCGGAATCGACGGGGCATCACCGGGATCGCCGTGGTCGCGGATCGCCATTCCACCTCCTATCGACGCCGAAAGTGTAGTTGTTGTACGTAACGCCCGAGAGGGGCCGGCGTTGCTCAGTCTGTGATCGGCCAGTGCCTGGTGGCCCGCGTTGTAGCCGGGGATGAAGGTGATGCCTGGACCGCCGTGGCATCCGGCGCTGGCCAGGTACAGGCCGTCGACCGGAATCGGTTGGTCGACAAATCCTTTCGGCCCCGGCCGGTTGGGGCCGATCTGGTCGGAGTGCAGCAGCCCGTGGCAGTAGTCGCCGCCGGGTGCCCCGAACATCGTGCCCATGTGCTTCGGCGTGAACGTGGTGTGCCGGATGATCAGGCTTTCGAAGTTCGGCGCGATCCGGGTGATCTTGTCGATGACCCGTTGTCCCATCTCGGCTTTCAATTCTCCGTAGCCGGCGCTCACCGTGCTCGCTCGATGGGGAACCACAGCGAGAACGCGGACGCCGCGTGTTTGCCTTCGGGAGCCAGCGCCGGGTCGTGCACCGACGGAATCTGCAGCGCGATCGCCGGATCGGCGGGCACCACGCCACGCCTGCTGGCCTCCCACTGCTGCTGGAGTTCCTCGGGAGTGTTGAACAGGCCGATCGCCGACTGCATGGCCGGATCATTGAGCACCTCGTAGGGTGCCGCGAACTCGGGAATGCCGTCGAGGGCGAAGTGCATCTGCAGGTAGCTGCCGCGGTGGTCGATGCCGCCGAAGCGATCGCGGACCTCGGCGGGCAACCCGGCGGACTCCAGCAGACCGTTGACGGTCAGGTCGGGCGCCAGGCTGGAGACGACGACCGGCGCTGAGAGCGTCGACCCGTCCTCGAGGCGCACCCCGGTGACCCGGCGGTCAGGCGCACCCGTCGCAGCCACCGTGATCTCCTCGACCTTGCTGCGCAGGCGGACCTCGCCGCCGGCGGACTCCAGCAGCCCGCGCAGATGCCCGGTCAGCGCGCCGATGCCGCCCTTCAGCTTCTTCATCAATGCCGCGTTCTCGTCGGGCACCGCGAGTCCGTACGCCAGGGCCGCCGCGGTGCCCGGCACCTCGGGTCCGCGGTAGGTGGTGTTGACGGCGAGGAACGCCAGCATGCCGCGAAGGGCGCCGTGCTTCTCCTTGTCGGGCAGGTAACGGTCGAGCACGTCGGTCACCGATCCGAACAGAAGGTCGTTGATCGCCGCCCGCTCGGCGGCGTTGGACGCACACGCGTACATCTCGTCGAACGTCTTCGGCGGCACACCCGCATCGAAGCGGCCCAACGCCCGGGTCGGCGCCAGACTCCAGGCCATCAACCCTGCCATCCCGTTGACCGCCTCGACGCCGTGCACCTCGCCCAGGTGGGTCAGCAGCTTCATCGGGTCGGTGTAGTAGATGAGCGGCTCGTCGCCGATGCCGCGCAACGACACCGACATCACGTCGACGTCGATGGTCGCCAAGGTGTCCAGGCCGAGTTCCTTGCTGACAGTCAGCGCGGTGGGGAACTGCAGTGAGCCGGCGATCTCGAACTGGTAGCCGTCGAACAACTCGACCGTCGAGGCCATGCCGCCGGCGTAGCGCTTGGCGTCGAGGCAGACCGTTCGCAGCCCGGCCTGCTGCAGGATCACGGCGGCGGTCAGGCCGTTGTGGCCCGCGCCGATAACGATCGCGTCAAACTCGGAACTCCCGGCAGCTGACATCGATGCTTCCCTCCCACGCCTGGACAACCCTAGTTTTGTCAATTATGACAAAACTAGGGTCTGCAAGATGCCGGATTCGAGAGTCGAGAGCGCGGTGCGGCACAGCCGGGCGAGTTCGGCCAGGGACCGGTCATCGCCGAGCATCCAGACCTCCATCGCGCCGAACACCGCGGCCGCGATGCACCGCGCCGCGACCGTCAACTGCAGGCGCGCGTCCTCGACCTGCGCGAACACGGCGTTGTGGGTCCGGATCAGACGCGCTTCGACCGCCGCGGCGAATTCCGCCTCGACCTGGCGGATGTTGCGGACGATGCGCTCGGGGTCCAGTTCGTCTGCCCGCAGTGCGGCGATCTTGGTGACCGCGTTGCCGTCATATGGGAACGCGAAGATGGCCGCCTGAACGGAGGCGATGACGGGTTCGTCGGCGGGGCGGGCCTCCAGCGCGCTGCGAAACCACTGCAGGCCGGCGTCATAGTCGGCGAACAGCAGATCGTGTTTGGAAGTGAAATGCCGGTAGAACGTCCGAAGTGATACTCCGGCGTCCGCGGCGATCTGCTCGGCGGAGGTCGCTTCGACGCCCTGGGCCAGAAAACGCACCAGCGCGGCCTGCCGCAGCGCCTCGCGGGTGCGTTCGCTACGAGCCGTTTGCGCTGGTCGAGCCATGGCGCCACGCTAACGGCCTGCGAGGGAAAATGTCACTATTGGCGAAACCCGGGGCGTGGCGCGCTTTGTTCGCCAAGCAACTCGGGGTGGGCCTTTTCGTGACCAATTCGCGCCGCGTTCGAGTCACCCTCGACTATCGAACCAGGGGGTTGCCCTGTAGGGTTCACCCCCCGAAGGAAGTCATGTGTCAATGCGAACACGTAATAAGGAAGCCGTTTCCTGCGATGAATTGGGAAACGAAGGTAATGCGACCTCCGCGTCGTAAACACAGATTGGCTGGAATGCACAGATGAAGTTCGTTGAGAAGATTCGTGGGAAGTGGGCCCGTCGGCTCGGGGTGGCTGCGGTCGCCTCGCTCGCCCTGCCCGGCCTCGTCGGTCTGACGGGTGAGGCCGCAACAGCGGGAGCATTCTCCCGGCCGGGTCTGCCTGTCGAGTACCTCGACGTCCCGTCGCCGTCCATGGGCCGTGACATCCGCATCCAGTTCCAGAGCGGCGGCGACAACTCGCCCGCGGTCTACCTGCTCGACGGCCTGCGCGCCCAGGACGACTACAACGGCTGGGACATCAACACCCAGGCGTTCGAGTGGTACCTCGACTCCGGCCTGTCGATCGTGATGCCCGTCGGCGGTCAGTCCAGCTTCTACGCCGACTGGTACAAGCCGGCCTGCGGTAAGGCCGGTTGCGTGACCTACAAGTGGGAGACCTTCCTGACCTCGGAGCTGCCGGGCTGGCTGCAGGCCAACCGTGGGGTGCGTCCGACCAACAACGCCGCGGTCGGTCTGTCGATGGCCGGTTCGGCGTCGATGATCATGGCGGTGAACCACGCGAACCAGTTCACCTACGCCGGTTCGATGTCGGGCTTCCTGAACCCGTCCGAGGGCTGGTGGCCGTTCCTGATCAACATCTCGATGGGTGACGCCGGCGGCTTCAAGGCGGACGACATGTGGGGTTCGACGGGCGACCCGAACAGCGCCTGGCAGCGCAACGACCCGATGGTGCAGATCCCGGCGCTCGTCGCCAACAACACCCGCCTCTGGGTGTACTGCGGTAACGGCCAGCCCAACGAGCTGGGCGGCGGCGACCTGCCTGCCACCTTCCTCGAGGGCCTGACCATCCGCACCAACATCACCTTCCGCGACAACTACATCGCCGCGGGCGGCACCAACGGTGTCTTCAACTTCCCGGACAACGGCACGCACAACTGGGCGTACTGGGGCCGGGAGCTGCAGGCCATGAAGCCGGACCTGCAGGCCCACCTGCTCTGATCGGATACGTCCGAACGCAGAATCCCCCAACGCCGTTGGGGGATTTTGCGTTTGCGGACCCGGTGAAACGGTTACGTTCACGCGGGAGGCCCGGTACCGCCATCCCGCGGAAAGCTGCGCGACACCGCGTCGTCGTCTGATCATCGGAGGGTTCGGCCATGAGAACATCCCGGCGTATCGCCGTCGCACTAGCGTCTGTCCTCGTCGTCGCCGGGATGGCGGCGTGTGCGCCACCGGAAAAGCAGGCGGCCAGTGGTGACAACGCCGCGGCGACGGCGACGTCGGCGGCGGATCTCGGCGGCATGGATGCGCTCGTCGAGGCGGCCAAGAAGGAAGGCCAACTCAACGTCATCGCGCTGCCGCCCGACTGGGCCAACTACGGCGCGATCATCAAGGCGTTCGAAGACAAGTACGGCATCAAGGTCAACTCGGCCCAACCCGACGCCGCCAGCCAGGAGGAGATCAACGCCGCGAATCAGCAGAAGGGCAAGAGCAGCGCGCCCGACGTGTTCGATCTCGGGCAGTCGGTGGCGCTGGCCAACACCGCGATGTTCGCCCCGTACAAGGTCGAGACGTGGGCCGACATCCCCGACCATCTGAAGGATCCCGACGGGAAGTGGGTCAACGACTACGCCGGGTTCATGTCGATCGGCTACGACTCCGCCAAGGTTCCGGCCATCACCTCCGTCGACGATCTGCTCAAGCCGGAGTTCAAGGGCAAGGTCGCGCTCAACGGTGATCCCACGCAGGCGGGCGCGGCGTTCTCCGGCGTGGTGATGGCCGCGCTGTCGCAGGGCGGCTCGGCCGACGACATCGCGCCCGGGGTCGAGTTCTTCGGCAAGCTCAAGCAGGCCGGCAACTTCCTGCCCGTCGACCCGACCCCCGCGACCATCCAGTCCGGGCAGACGCCCGTGGTGATCGACTGGAACTACACCAACGGCGTGCAGACCGAGAAGCTGCCGTCCTGGCGCGTGTTCGTCCCGCAGAATGCCGCGGTGGCCAGCTACTACTACCAGGCCGATCAACGCCGACGCCCCGCATCCGGCCGCGGCTCGGCTGTGGCAGGAGTTCCTGTTCAGCGACGAGGGACAGAACCTGTTCGCCATGGGTGGCGTGCGGCCGGTGCGTGCCGACCACATGATCGGAGCGGGCACGCTGGACAAGGCGGCATTCGACAAGCTGCCGCCGATCGACGGCCCGGTGACCATCCTGACCGAGGCCCAGAACAAGGCCGCCACGCAGTATCTGGCCGACAACTGGGCCAAGGCGATCGGCTGACAGGTCCGGAGGTGCGGCCGCGGATCGGGCGCAGGCCTGCGTGAGGGACTGCCGCTGCTGCCGTTCCTCGCGTTCGTCGCGGTCTTCCTGATCGTCCCGACGGTGACGGTGATCGTCAGTGCCTTCCTCGTGGACGGCCGGTTCTCGCTCGCGCGCATCGGTGCGCTGTTCACGTCGACCGCGCTGACGGCGTTGTGGCGAAGCCTGCTGTTGTCGGCCGTCACCGCGCTGATCGGTGCGGTGCTCGGGGCAGTCCTGGCGTGGCTGATCCTGTCCCGCCCCGCCACCTCGTTGTTCCGCCGGGCGGTGGTGTCGCTGTGCAGCGTGCTGGCCCAGTTCGGCGGTGTGGCACTGGCTTTCGCGTTCCTGGCGACCGTGGGGCTCAACGGTGTGCTGACGGTGTGGGTGCAGCAACATCTCGGGTGGGACCTGACCGGCGGCGGGTGGCTCTACAGCCTGGGTGGGCTGATGCTGGTGTACACCTACTTCCAGATCCCATTGATGGTGATCGTGTTCCTGCCCGCACTGGAGGGGCTGCGTCAGCAGTGGCGCGAGGCCGCCGTCAGTCTGGGCGCGTCGACCTGGCAGTACTGGCGCGAGGTGGCGTTCCCGTTGCTGGCACCGGCGTTCCTCGGCTCGGCGCTGTTGTTGTTCGCCAACGCTTTTGCCGCCTACGCCACCGCGGCCGCACTGGTCAGCCAGGGCGCTCCGATTGTGCCGCTGCTCATCCGCGCGGCGTTGACCAGTGAGGTGGTGCTGGGTCAGGCCGGCTTCGCCTACGCCTGGCGCTGGAGATGGTGGTGGTGGTCGGACTGGTGATGCTGGCCTACCGCGCCCTGGTTCGACGCTCGTCGAGGTGGCTGCGATGAACCCGCGGACCAGCATGGGCGGCAGGGCCTTCCGGGTCGTGCTCGGCGTGGTGTTCGCATTGTTCTTCCTGTTCCCGCTGTACGCGATGGCCGACTTCAGCACCCGCAACCTGCTGGGAAGCGGTCGCACCCTGGCGGCCTGGAAGAACCTGGTCGACCGACGACGCGCTGTACAGCGGCGATCGTGGTGTCGCTGCTGCTCGCGGTTTTCACCGTGGTCCTGATGCTCGTCGATCCTGGTGCCCACGATGATCTGGGTGCGGCTACGGGCACCCTGGGCCAGGGGTCTGGTCGAGTTCCTGTGCCTGCTGCCGTTGACGATTCCCGCGCTGGTGATCGTCGTCGGGTTGCGAAACGTCTACCTGTGGGTCACGTACCTGCTCGGTGAGTCGGCGCTGACCCTGACGTTCGTCTACGTCGTCATCGTGCTGCCGTTCGCCTATCGCGCCCTCGACGGCGCGCTGTCTTCGATTGACCTGCAGACACTTTCGGAGGCCGCGCGGTCGCTGGGCGCCGGATGGACGACCACCATCCTGCGGGTGGTGGTGCCCAACATCTGGTCGGGGATTCTGGCGGCCGCCTTCATCTCGATCGCCGTGGTGCTCGGCGAGTACACCATCGCCTCGCTGAGCGGCTTCGAGACGCTGCAGGTGAAGATCGTGGCGGTCGGCAAGACCGACGGCCCGACGTCGGTGGCGGCGTCGCTGGCGGTGCTGCTGTTCGGCTTCGCGCTGCTTCTGCTCCTGTCGCTGCTGACCCGCCGCGGCCGTCGCGGCCTCGCCGACGTCACGAACCCCGGGGCCGCCGCATGACCGCCGCGGCACGGGCGGGGGTCGCCGTCGACCTGACGCGACCTGACGCGCGTGTACGGCGCGGTGCGGGCGCTCGACGGCGTTCACCCTGAGCATCGAGCCGGGGGAGATGGTGGCCCTGCTCGGCCCGTCGGGGTGCGGCAAGACCACGGCGCTGCGGATTCTCGGCGGGCCTCGACGAGCCCACCGCCGGGACCGTCGCGGTCGGCGGCCGGGACATCACCAACGTGCCGGCCAACAAACGCGATATGGGCATGGTGTTCCAGGCCTACAGCCTGTTCCCGCACCTGACCGTCCTCGACAACGTCGCCTTCGGGCTGAAGCTGCGGGGAAAAGCCAAGGCGGACAGGATGTCCCGGGCCGGCGACATGCTGGAGCTGGTGGGGCTGTCCGAACACGCGGAGAAGTACGCCGACCAACTGTCCGGCGGCCAGCAGCAGCGGGTGGCGCTGGCCCGTGCGCTGGCGATCCGGCCCCAGGTGCTGCTCCTCGACGAACCGCTGTCGGCACTCGACGCCAAGGTCCGGGTGCAACTGCGTGACGAGATCCGTCGCGTCCAACTCGAGGTCGGCACCACGACGCTGTTCGTCACGCACGACCAGGAGGAGGCGCTGGCGATCGCCGACCGCGTCGGGGTGATGAACCGGGGCCGGCTCGAACAGATCGCGGCGCCCGCGGAGTTGTACTCGCAGCCGGCCACCCCGTTCGTCGCGGACTTCGTCGGGCTGAACAACACGATTCCCTGCGAGGTGTCCGACGGATGGGCCCGGATACTGGGGCTGTCGCTGCCCACGCTGACGGGGTCGATCCCGTCCGGCCGCGGCCGGGCGATGGTGCGACCCGAGGCCGTCACCGTCGAGCCCGACCCGGCCGGCGCCGCGACGGTGACCTCGGTGTCGTTCCTGGGGCCGGTGTCGCGGCTGCACTGTGAGACCGCCGACGGGACCGAGGTGGTCGTCCAGCTCAACAGCTCCCGGGCCGCGGCGTTCACCCCGGGGACGCGGGTGACGCCTGGGCCTGGAGTCCGATGGCGTGCTGGTGGTGCCGGTCGGCTGAGTCTGACCTGCGGTGGCTCGGTCTTCGTTTGGCTCGCCGCTTGTAGCGCCACTGCGATTTTCGGCCGGGTTTTCGCAGTGGCGTTACAACCGACGCTCGCGTGCCTGACCGACGCGGCCGACGATGCCGCCCTCGGTGTCTTGCGAGCACACCCGGACGTCGATCCACCCGAGGTCGGTGAGCGCATCGGCGCGACGGAGGTCGTACTGGTAGCGCTTCGGGGTTCGATGGAATGCTCCTTCATAGTCGACGCCGATCTTGAGGTCCTCCCAGCCCATGTCGACCACCGCGACGAGTTGGCCGTACTCGTCGTAGACCGGAATCTGCGTTTGCGGCGGCGGGAATCCGGCCCGGATCAACAGCAGCCGAAGCCACGTCTCCCGCGGTGATTCCGACCCCATGTCAACGAGGCCGAGGGTGCTGCGCGCCTGCCGGATCCCGTGGCGGCCCCGGTAGCGTTCCGCCAGCAGTTCGATATCTGGAACCTTGAGGCGAGTGGCCTGGCCGAGGGCATCGATCGCGGCCACCGCCTCGTCGACGCGATAGCGGCGCGCCAGGTCAAGGGCCGTGCGTGCCGGCGTCGTGACCCGCATGCCGTCCACCAGACAGACTCTCGTCACTTTCGACGCAGTTCTTCCCACACCTCGATGCCGGCTACGGGTCTCCGGTTCGTGCCGATGACAGTGGCGGGCCGGCGGGAGTCGATCCACTTGCTGCCGTGGAGCGCGGAGGCCGAGAATCCCGCCACCACGCCTCGACGCCGGGTCCGCAGCCAGCCCGCCTTGGCGCGCAATACGGGCGTGAGCTCGGTGTCCGTGGACACATAGACGTCGTGGTGTATCGCGCGTGAACCTGGTGCGCAATTATGTAAGGCGTCAACTGACCTGACTCGGAGGACTTCGCTACCGAGGAACGGCTCATCCATGGCCGCAGTGTGCCGAGGCTGACCGACAGGTTCAGCGGTTGTGGCGCTACTGCGGTTCGTCGGTCCCGGATTACCGCGGTGGCGCTACAACCGACGGACGGGATTGGTCAGCTTGTGACGTGCGGCGCCTGCGCGGCCAGGCCGGCCCTGCAAGGATGCGATTGAGGACCCGCGGTGGCGGGTACGAGACGAACGATGGACCCAGTGACACTTCATGGAAGAACCCGCTGCCCACGAACCGACCGGATGCAGCCACGTCGAGGAGCAGTCGGGGTGCCCGCTGTGAGCCTACCGTTCAGCGAATGGCTTCCCAGGCAACGCTGGTACGCCGGGCGGGGCCGCGAATTGGCTTCCGCCGCACCGACGGTCATCACCGCGCTGCGCGACGACCTGGACCTCATGATCGTCGATGCGGTCTACACCGACGGTTCGACCGAGCGATACCAGGTCATCGTCGAGTGGGACGTCGAACCGATCGCCGAATACGCCGAGATCGCCCACATCGGCTCCGACGGTGCGCGCACCGGATACGACGCGCTCTACCATCCCGCGGCCGCGACTTACCTGCTGACGCTGTTCGACCAACAGGCGGTCAGGGGCGATGTGGTGTTCAGTCGAGAGCCCGACGTGGACCTGCCGATCGACGAACCGCCGCGGGTGTCCGGCGCGGAGCAGAGCAACACCAGCGTGGTCTTCGGCCGGCACGCGATCCTCAAGGTGTTCCGCCGCGTCACCCCCGGAATCGACCCCGACATCGAGCTCAACCGCGTCCTCGGCCGGAGCGGCAACCCGAACGTGGCGAGGTTGCTCGGCGCCTACGAAACCCATTGGGATGCAAAGCCATACCCACTCGGCATGGTCGCGGCGTTTGCCCCCGACTCAGCCGAAGGCTGGGACATGGCGACGGCAAGCGCGCGCGATCTCTACGCCGGCGAGGTCGGTGGTGACTTCGCCGGCGAGTCCTACCGGTTGGGTGAGGCGGTGGCGTCGGTCCATGCGGCGCTGGCGCAGGAACTCGGCACGTCGCGGGTGGACTTTCCGGTGGAGACCGCGTTGCGGCGACTCGCCTCGGCCGCGGCGGTGGTACCCGGGCTGGCGCCGTACGTCGAGGCCATCGAGGAGCGGTTCGGCAAGCTGTCCGGTGAGTCCATGATCGTCCAGCGCGTCCACGGGGATCTGCATCTCGGTCAGGTGCTGCGGACGGCGGAGGCCTGGCTGCTCATCGACTTCGAGGGCGAACCGGGCGCACCGACCGAGGAGCGGCGCCGGCCCGATTCGCCGTTGCGTGACGTGGCGGGGATGTTGCGGTCCTACGAATACGCCGCCTATCAACCGTTGGTCGGAGAGGGCGGTCAAGGGCAGGACAAGCAGTTGGCCGCACGAGCCCGTGACTGGATCGACCGCAACTGCGATTCCTTCTGCGAGGGGTACGCGGCGGTGGCCGGTTCGGATCCGCGCGACTCCGCGCACCTGTTGCACGCCTTCGAACTCGACAAGGCGGTCTACGAGGCGTTGTACGAGGCGCGGTACCGCCCGGCCTGGCTGCCGATCCCGATGCGTTCGATCGACCGACTGCTCCAATGAACTCCCGGAAAGGATCAATACATGCACGCTGCGGTGACCATCCACATGGCCGCGCCTGCCGACGAGGTCTGGAACCTCGTCGCCGACGTCCGCAACACCGCCCGGTTCTCGCCCGAGGTGTTCGAATCGGAATGGCTCGACGGCGCAACCGGTCCCGCGCTCGGCGCGACGTTCCGCGGGCATGTGAAGCGCAACGAGATCGGCCCGGTTTACTGGACGACGTGCCGGGTCACCGCGTGCGAACCGGGCAAGGAGTTCGGCTTCGAGGTGTTGATGGGCGACCGCTCCGTGAACAACTGGCACTACGCGTTCGCACCCGCCGGCGACGGCACCGACGTCACCGAATCGTTCCGGATGACCGAGGGCGTATTCACGAAACTGTTCGGAATGTTCGGCGGGCAGCTGCGCACGCGGCGCAACATCCGTGACATGACCAAGACGCTGAACCGCATCAAGGCCGAGGTCGAGTCGACGAAGCGCTGAGGGACGAAGCGCGCGCGAGGAGCGAGACGGTCAGGCTCAGTCGAGTCGACGAAGCGCTGAGGGACGAAGCGCACCCTATCCAGGGTCGGTGTGGGCGGCGACCCAGGCGTCGACCTGGGTCCAGGTTCGTTCCAGCCACGGTGTCAGCCGATCGGGCGGGGGAAGTTGGGCGGCCGGGACCAGAGCCGTGCGGACGAGCAGTTTCCGGTGGATCGGAAGCTGCCACCAGGGCCGTGCCCGCCCGTCCGGGCAGAAGCCGTTGTGGGTGAGCACAAGGACATTGGCGCTCGGTGCTCCGGTCACCGCGGCGGTGGCACCTCCGGTGCGTGGGGGCAGCGTATGGGACTGTCGCAACGCGCGGCTCGCCTGCGCGAATCCGGCCGGTCGAGCGGAGTTCGGCGATGGCGGCGTGCCACCGCGGCCAGGTGAAGTTCGCGCCCTCGGGGAACAGGAGCAGCGCCTGCCCGCCGGCCAGCGACGCGGCCAGATCGTGAATCTGACGACGGGCGCGGCGCGCCTCGGGCAAGGAAGCACAGGCAGCCCAGCTGCCCGCGAAGTCGAGAACGGGCTCGCAGCGCAGGACGGCCTTGAGTACTACCCGCACCCGCAACCGGTACTCGATCGTCAGCAGCCAGGCCACCAGCACGGTGTCGCCCGGTCCGCAATGCCGTGACAGCACGATCACCGGCTCGTGGTGGGGAATCTGCTCCGGGGTGGTCGAGGACGGGTCGAGCACCACCTCGACGTCGAGGATCCGGCGCACGGCGGCGTAGGCCGCGGTGAGGAAGTCGCGCATGAGCCGATCGCCGTCCAGGTCGCCGATCGCGAGCTGGACGAGAGTGCGCAGTTCGATGAACGCGTAAGCCATGGCCAAGGCCACGGTGCGGACCGGCCGGCTCGACCGCGCCGCCAGACCCGCCAGCGCGGCGACCGCCAGCAGCAGCGGGCCCAGGACCAGCACGCACACCATGAGGGCCGTCACCACCGGCACCGTCACGACGCGGCGCAGCACAGTCATGGCAGCGCCTCGAGATATTCGCGGGTTGCGTCGTAGGCCAGCTCGGCGCGCCGGGCGATCCGGCGGGTGTCGCGGTACCGCAGATTCGACCACGTCGCGGCCGGCCGCTGCGGCAAGCCGGTCGGAAGCACATGCACGGTGATCTCGGAGCCCACTCGTTCCAGATCGCTGTGGAAGCGGTGTCTGCGGGAGATCTCGAAGGACACGAACGCGACCTCCCACAGGAACCGCGGCGGGGCGAGTTCCTCCTCCAAACGCCCGACGTGCAAGACCCATACGGTATCGGCGCCATGGGCCACCGCCCGATCCAGCGGAATGCTGTTCACCAGGCCACCGTCGAAGAAGTGCTCGCTCGCCGATTCGCACAGGTGGGAACACCCCCGGCAGCGCACACGACGCGAGAACCGGCTCGATCAGGTCCCCTGTGCTGAACCAGTGCTCCCGGGCACGTTCGATGCTGGCCGCCACGCACTCGAACGGCACGGCGAGGTCTTCGAAGGTCTGCGCGGGCAATCGGTCGCGCAACAGTCCGGCGAAGTTCACCGTTGCCGTGCAAGGACGTTCGGTGGCGCACGAGTTCGGTGACCCGCCTGATCAGCGAACCGTCGAGGATTCCCTCTTCTGTGAGCGCGTCCCATATCGCCAACAGATGCTCCGCGCCTTCCGGAGTGGGATCCGCCGCGATCGCCGCGCCGTTGATCGCGCCGACCGAGGTGCCGCACACCAGGTCGGGACGAATGCCCGCCTCCAGCAATGCGCGCGCCATGCCGACCTCAGCGGCCCCAAGCACTCCGCCTCCGCCCAGCACGAACGCATTGCACGTCATTCAATAGCTATACCCGCCCAACCGCTGTTGACTCGATCCACAGCAAACCGGCAGGTCATCCCTGCGTCGGGCTAGTAGAGCGTGGACGTGCAGTAGGTGCGCGCCGGTGACGGGTACGGCCAGGCGAAGCTCCCGCCCGACGATGGGCACGCGTGCTGGTCGTGCACATCGAGTCGCTGGGTGACCTGAACCAGCACGCCGGTGTCCGGGCCGCCGGTGCGGGAGTCCGTGCATTCGGCCCGCTCGACGACACCGATCGGCATCCCGAGGCGGTAGCAGTGATCGGCGACCAGGTTGGGCACCAGGCAGAGTTCCGCGGTGACCCGGTCGGCGCCCGGCGCGGGGAAGTGCTGGTACTCGGCGGTGGGGCAGGTTCCGGATGCGTCGGCGATGGCGCCGATCGTGAAACTGGGATCCTCGGCGCACGACGATCGCCGGGTCTGTACCGCATCCGGCGGCGTCGCCGTCACCGCGACGCAGTCACCGACCGCGAGCGGGCGGGTGTGCTCCTCCTCGAACGCCACCCGGGACCGGTTCAGCGCCACCACCGTGGCGACCGTGCCCGCGGCGACGACGACCGCGGCGCCGAGGATGGCGGCGGCGGCGACGGAGGCTTGGGCGTCACCCTACGAGGGTGGCAGAAGTTGCCGCTGCTGTCTCACTTTTCCCGTGCGTATACACCCGCCGCTGCGATTCCGAGCCAGCGACACACCCCAGTGAGGCTGGACCCCTGGGTGACGAGTGTCACAACTGTGTCGGCGGGGAAGGCCAACATGACAACGACGATCGAATCTGGTATCGCTCGGCGCGAAAACGGCACACCACCACCGGAGGTGCCACTCGCGGACATCGACCTGGGCTTCCTCGAGTTCTGGGCTCAGGACGACGATCTGCGCGACGGTGCCTTCGCCACGCTTCGGCGCGAAGCGCCGATCAGGTTCTTCGAGGCCGGTTTCAGGGGTTCGAGGCGGGACCGGGGCACTGGGCGCTGACCACGCACGATGACGTCCACTTCGCGAGCCGGCATCCGGAGATCTTCAGTTCGGTGCCGACCAGTACGTCGCTGTGGCCATGGGCCCGCGATCGCCGAGTTTCTCGGGTCGATGATCTAGCTGGACGATCCGCGGCACCTGCGGTTGCGCTCCATCGTCAATCGGGCCTTCACGCCGAAGATGGTGGCCCGCATCGAGGAGAGCGTCCGCAACCGGGCCCGAGCGTCTGGTCGACGACATGGTGGCCGACCATCCCGACGGCCGGTGCGATTTCGTCGCGAGTCGCCGGGTCCGCTTCCGCTGGCAGATCATCTGCGACATGATGGGCATCCCAGAAGAGGACCGCGCCAAGTCTTTCACTGGACCACGGTGATGCTGGGGATCGGCGATAACGAGGTGTGCGTCGACCACGACGAATTCATCGTGGTGATCAACTGATCTCGCCGCGTACGGCATAGAGTTGGCCGAGAGCCGCCGTGATCACCCCGGTGACGACCTGACCAGCGCTTTGGTGCAGGCGGAGGTTGACGGCGAACGGCTGAGCTCCAGCGAGATCGCCTCGTTCTTCATCCTGCTGGTCAGGTGCGGGCAACGAGACCACCCGCAACGCGATGAGCCACGGCATGGTCGCGTTGAGCCGCTATCCCGGACCAGCGGCGACTGTGGTGGACAGACTTCGACGGTGTGGCCGCCACCGCGGTCGAGGAGATCGTGCGATGGGCGACGCCGGTGATCTTCATGCGGCGCAACCTCACCGAGGACATCGAGCTGCGCGGCATGACGATGAAGGCGGGCGACAAGGTCTTCGATGTGGTACAGCTCGGCCAACCGCGACGAAGACAAGTTCGACAACCCGTGGCGCTTCGACGTCACCCGAAATCCCAACCCGCAGATCGGCTACGGCGCAGGCGGCGCCCACTTCTGCCTCGGCGCCAACCTGGCCCGCCGCGAGATCCGGGTGCGTACGAGGAACTGCACCGCCGGATCCCGACGTCGTCGCCATCGCGGAGCCGGCGATACTGCGTTCGGCATTCATCCACGGCATCAAGCGGCTTCCGGTGGCCTGGACGCCCTGATACCGCTAGCCGTCTGGCGGCGTGCGGTGCCAGGCTCTAGAGTGGGCAGCGATGGCCTTTCACATCCACCGCGCCGAGCGCACCAACCTGCTGGCGGACGGACTGGCGAACTGCTGGCGACGCCGCAGCCGGACCCGTTCGCCGAGGAACTGGTGCTGGTTCCCGGCGCGGGGGATCGAGCGCTGGCTCTGTCAGCGGCTGTCGCATCGGCTGGGTCGCGGCGGCGGCGCCGACGGGGTGTGCGCGGGGGTGTCATTTCGATCGCCGCGGTCGTTGATCGCCGAAATCACCGGCACCGCCGACGCCGATCCGTGGTCGCCGGACGCCATGGTGTGGCCGCTGCTGGAGGTCATCGACGCCTCGGCTCGACGAGCCGTGGTGCCGGACCTTGGCCGCGCACCTGGGCCGTTTCGACGACGGCAACGAGGCCGAGCTGCGCCGGGGCCGGCGGTATGCGGTGGCCCGGCGAATCGCCGGGCTGTTCGCGTCATATGCAGCGCAGCGCCCGCACTGCTGGCCGACTGGCTGGCCGGCGCCTCACCGACGGGCAGGCGGACCGCTGGACGAGGATCTGTCCTGGCAGCCGGAATTATGGCGCGCGGTGGTGGCCCGCCTCGGTGTCGAGCCACCCCACATCCGGCACGCAGCGAGCCTGGCGCGGCTCCGCGCGGCGCCACCGACCTGCCCGCACGGTTGTCGCTGTTCGGGCACACCCGGCTGACGAGCACCGATATCGAACTGCTGGACGCGCTGGCCACGCACCACGACCTGCATCTGTGGCTGCCGCACCCGAGCGCGCTCTGTGGCCGGCCTCGCCGCCGAACCGGACTACTCGGGCCCGCGGTGCGCCGGGACCCGACCGCAGTCATCTGGCGGCCCGGCACCCGCTGCTGGCCACCCTGGGCCGCGACGTGCGCGAATTGCAGCGCGCCCTTCCCGCGGAACGGCCGACAGACGAAAACACCGTGACGAAATGAGTCCAGGACCATCCGCCGCAAACGCTGCTGGGCTGGTTGCAGTCCGACATCAGCGGCAAACGCGGTGCGGCCGGCGGGCCGGGCGCACGCCGCCGATGACCGTTCGGTCCAGGTGCACAGCTGCCACGGCCGGTACCGCCAGATCGACGTGCTGCGCGATGTGTTGCTCGGCCTGCTGGCCGACGACCCGTCGCTGCAGCCGCGCGACATCCTGGTGATGTGCCCGGATATCGACAACTACGCGCCACTGGTGGTGGCCGGGTTCGGGCTCGGCGAAGTGCGCCGGTGAGAGCCACCCGGCGCACCGTCTTCGGGTGCGACTGGCCGACCGCTCGCTGGTGCAGATCAACCCGCTGTTGGGAGTGGTCGCGCAGTTACTCGTCATCGCCGATCGCCGGGTCACCGCCAGTGAGGTACTCAACTTCGCCGAAACGGACGCCGTTCGGGCCCGGTTCGGTTTCACCGACGACGATCTGGAGATCATCACCGGTTGGGTGCGCGAGCTCCGGAATCCGATGGGGGCTCGATGCCGCCCACCGCACGCCCTACGGGCTGGACGGGTTCCTGCAGAACACCTGGCGCTTCGGGCATCGACCGGATTCTCGCCGGGGGTCGCCATGTCCGGCGATGCGACGGGTGGGTCGACACCACGCTGCCGCTGGACGACGTCGACAGCAACAAGGTCGAATTGGCCGGCCGCCTAGCCGAGTTCGTCCGAGGTTCGGCGGGGCCATCGACGAACTCAGCGGTGCCCGGCCACTCGAGCATGGCTGAACACCTTGACCCGGGCGGTGCTGCAGCTGACCCGCCGCAGCGCCGCCGACTCCTGGCAAACCGCTCAGTTGCAGCGCGAGTTCGCAGACATCCTCGCCGAGGCCGACGGCCACAGCGCAATCCCGATGCGCCTCAACGATATTCGTGCGCTGCTGGCTGGGCGACTGGCCGGCCGGCCGACCCGGGCAAACTTCCGTACCGGAACGCTGACGGTGTGCACCATGGTGCCGATGCGTTCTGTTCCGCACCGGGTGGTGTGCCTGGTGGGTCTCGACGACGAAGTGTTCCCCCGCATCGAGACTCGCCGATGGCGACGATGTGCTGGCCCGCCTCCCGATGACCGGCGAACGCGACATCCGTTCGGAGGACCGGCAACTGCTGCTCGACGCCATCACGGCGGCCACCGAGAAACTGGTGATCACCTACACCGGCGCCGACGAATCACCGGCCGGCGCAGACCGCCTGCCGTGCCGCTGGCCGAATTGCTCGACGCGCTGGATCTCACCACGGCGAACCGGTGCCGGCCGCGTGGTCGTTCGGCATCCGTTGCAGCCGTTCGATATCGACAATGTCACCCCCGCGAGCTGGGCGTGCCGAGCCCGTTCACCTTCGACACCACCGCGTTGCTCGCGGCCGCGGCCGCGGCCGCCGGCGACAGCCCGCCTGCACGTTTCCTGACCGCCCGGTGCTGGAAATTCCGCGGCGGTGACGTCGAGCTGGCGGACCTGCTGGCGTTCTTCAAAGCCCGCGCGAGGGTTCTTCCGAACAATCGACATGGCACTGCCGCGAGACGTTAAACCCTCGACGACGGGATCCCGGTGGAACTCGGTGGACTGCGAGAAGTGGCAGATCGGTGATCGATGCTCGGATCTGTCGCGCGGTCAGGACCGTAGATGGGTGTTGGGCCGAATGGCGCGGGGCACACTGCCGCCCGGCCAGCTCGGCTGGCGGTTGGCCAAGGAGATCTGCGACCGGGCGGCGGCGCTTGCGGCCGCGGCGGGGCCAGACCGGGGGGCACACCGGGTGCCGTCGATGTCGACATCGACCTCGGCGACGGCCGCCGACTGGTGGGTACCGTGGGCCGGTGTACGGTGACCGGTTGGTCTCGGTGGCGTATGCAGACTTGATGCCCGCCATCTGGCCGAAGCGTGGATTCGACTGCTGGCGTTGGGAGCGGCCGACCAGGCCGGGACTGGACGGCCGTTGCATCGGAAAGGGGTCCAGGAACCGGTGTCACCCGTACCCTCGGTTCCCGCGGAGGGTGCCTTCGCAGTACTGCGCGACCCCGTCGCCCTCTACGACGTGCGTCGGGAGCCATTCCCGTTGCCGCTCAAGACTTCCTATGCGTGGGCGGAGGCGCGCCACCGGGGCAAGACCCGACTCCGGCGGGCGGCCTGGACGGACAAGTTTCCGGGGAGAACACCGACGACGCGCACATGAGGGTGTGGGGGGGCCCGTCGCCCCGCTGGAACGTCTGCTCGGCACGCCGCGACCCGGTGAAGAGATGCCGGAGAGGACACCCGGCTGGGGGCCTACGCCGCCCGGTTCTGGCAGCCGCTGTTGGCGGCCGAACGCGCCCGGGGGTGCGCGATGATCCCGCGCTTCGATCTCCTCGGTGCCGCTGCCGTCGCCCGGAACGACGGCCGTGCTGGAGGCCAGCGCGGGCACCGGTAAGACGTTTGCCCTGGCGGCACTGGTCACCCGCTACCTCGCCGAGGGCGTCGCGACGCTCGACGACATGCTGTTGATCACCTTCAGTCGCGGCGCGACACGGGAACTGCGGGAGCGGGTGCGCGCCCAGATGGTCGAGGCGGTCGCGGCGTTCGCGGCGCCCGCGCGCGGCGACAGCGAACGAACTGATCGAGCACTTTCTCCGGCGGCGACCCGCACCGCCGAGACCGGCATACCCGGCTGCGTGACGCGCTGGCCGGATTTCGATGCCGCCACCATCGCCACCACCCATGAGTTCTGCCAGATCGTGCTGAAATCGTTTGGAGTGGCAGGTGACACCCATCCTGACGTCAGGTGGTCGAATCGCTGGACGAGGTCGTCGCCGAGATCGTGGACGACATCTACCTGGCCGACTTCGGCCAGCAGAAGGAGCGCCGCCGATCACCCGGACGAAGACGCGCTCGAGCTCGCCGCGATGCGGTCGGCAATCCGGGCACCGCGCTCAGGCCGGTCGATGCGCCCGACGGTCCGAGCCCGCCCTCCGGTGGGTTCGTCCGCCGGGTGCTCGACGAACTCGAGCCACGTAAGCGAAGGCTGCGCATCAGGGCTACGACGACCTGCTGCGGCCGGTTGGCTGAGGCGTTGGAACCCGAGGACGCGCCCGCCCGCATGCGGATGCGCAAGGCGGTGGCGCATCGTGATGGTGGACGAGTTCCAGGACACCGACCCGATCCAGTGGCAGGTGATCGAGCGGGCGTTCGCCGGCGCGTGCACGCTGGTGCTCATCGGGGACCCCAAGCAGGCCATCTACGCCTTCCGGGGCGGCGACATCGCCGACATATCTGGCTGCCGGCGCCCACGGCCGGCGAGCGCCGCACGCTGGCGATCAACTGGCGCAGTGACAAGGTGGTCGTCGATGCGGTGCGGCGCCGTTCTCCGGGGTGCCGAGTTGGGGACCCGAGACATCGTGGTCGGCGGTGTGGTTGCCGCACCACAGGCACACCCTTGGCCGGCGCCCCCCACAACGATCCGTTCCGGCTGAGGGTGGTCGGGCGCGGACGGTTCGGTAAGAAGGACGACGAGAACGATCCAGATCGACGATCTCAGGGCACACATCGGAAAGGATCTGGCGGCGGACGTCGCGCATAATTCACCAAGGGAACGACTTTCGACGGCCGAGGTCGACCGCCGGGCGATATCGCAGTGATCGTGGAGAACCGCTGGGACGCCGCCCCTGCCGAGACGCGCTCGATCGCCCCGGCATCTCCTCGGTGTACTCCGGTGACGCCGACGTGTTCGAATCCGAAGCGGCGGCCGACTGGCTGTGCCTGATCGAGGCGATGGAGCAGACCCACCGGCCGGTTGGTGCGAGCGGCGGCGTTGACCAGCTTCTTCGGCGAGAGCGCGGCAAGCCCTGTCGCCGACGGCGGCGACGAACTCACCGACTGTATTGCGGAAACCTGCGGGACTGGGCCGATGGTGCGGGCACGGCGTGGCCGCGGTGTTCGAGTCGGCAATATCGCCGGGATGGGCCGGCGGGTGCTGGCGACGCCCGGTGGTGCACGGCAGATGACCGACCTGGCGCATCTGGCCGACCTGCTGCAGGAGGCGGCGCACCGAGACGGACGGTTGCCCGCGTTGGCGGAGCTCCTCCGAGACCGACGTGTTCAAAGATGCTGGGGCGGAACGTAACCGGCGACTGGACAGTGAGGCGGCGGCGGTCCAGATCATGACGTACTGGGAGCAAGGGTCTGCAGTTCCCCGTCGTGTACCTGCCGTTCATGTTCAACCGCAATGTCAAGGCCGGCGAACCGCTGCTTTTCACGACGAGCCGGGAAAACGGTGTATGCACGTCGGCGGGAGAGAAGACCCCGACTGGCGGTGAGGTCCGGGCGCCGGTGAGAAGCCGCCGGTGAGTGACGTGCGCCTCAGCTATGTCGCACTGACCCGCGCGCAGTCCCAGGTGACGGCGTGGTGGGCGCCCTCGTGGGATGAGCTCAACGGCGGGTTGTCCCGACTGCTCCGCGGCCGCGGCCCGGTGAATCCGCGGTTGTGCCCGGCCCAGTGCGATCCCGAGGTCAGCGACGACGACGCGAAACGTGCTTCTGAGGTGGCAGTCGGCCGGCGGGCCGGTGGTCGAGGAGGCGACCGTGGAGCGGCCCCGGTGCTGGCGCCGCCGAAGGCGCCGAAAGGGCTGGCGGTCAGGCATTCGACCGCCAGGTCGACACCGACTGGCGGCGAACGTCGTATTCGGCGTTGGTGCGTGCGGCCGGGATCACCGGGGTGAGCAGCGAGCCGGAGATGGAGCGGCAAGGACGATGAGGTCGAGGACCTTCCGCTGGAACGCGTGGGGAGCCGGCCGGGGGGCAGAGATGCTGTCGCCGATGGCCGATCTGCCGGGCGGAGCGACATTCGGCTCGCTGGTGCACGCGGTGCTGGAGACCGCGGACCCGTGGCCGCCGATCTTGGAGCGGAGCTGGCACGCATCTGGCGACGCACTTCGCCTGGTGGCCGGTGGAGGCTCCCGGCGAGATGCGCGCCGCGCTGGTCCCCATGCACGACACGCCGCTGGGTCCGCTGGCCGCGGACAGACCTTGCGGGACATCGGGGTTGCGGGACCGGCTGCGCGAACTGGACTTCGAAATCCCGCTCACCGGGGGGGATCTGGACGGTATCGCGACGTCACGCTGGCGGAGATCGGTGACCTCTGCGCGAGCACCTGGCCGCCGGAGGATCCGATGCGGCCGTACGCCGATCGGCTGGTGGGCCCGGGCTGGGCGGCACATCGCTGCGTGGCTATCTGTCGGGATCGATCGACGTGGTGTTGCGGATACCGGACGGCGACGGGCACCGCTATCTGGTCGTCGATTACAAGACCAACCGGCTCGGTGACCCCGACCGGCTCGCCGCCGCCGACTACGGGCCAGACCCAGCTGGTCCCGGCGATGTTGCACTCCGACTACGCGCTGCAGGCGCTGCTGTATACCGTTGTGCTGCACCGATTTCTGCGATGGCGGCAGCCAGATTACGTACCGGAGGTTCATTTCGGCGGAGTGCTGTATCTGTTCGTGCGGGGGATGTGCGGGCCGAGACGCCGACGGTGGACGGTCATCCGGCCGGGGTGTTCAGCTGGTTGCCGCCGTGGGACCTGGTGATCGAGCTGTCGGATCTGCTGGATCGCGGGGAGCGGGCGCGGTGACGGTCACGCAAAGCCGGAAGTGCCGGAATCGGCTGCTACCGGCGGCGGTGGGCACGGCGTCGGGTTGTTGCGCGCCTTCAACGAAGCCGGTGTACTCGAGGCCGCCGACGTACACGTCGCGACCCGGGTGACGCGTCGCGACGCGGGGCACCGACGAATCGGTCACGCTGGCAATGGCGCTGGCGGTGCGTGCGATCCGCACCGGGTCGGTCTGTCTGGATCTGATGACCGTCGGGTGGATACCGGCCTGCCGGAGCTGCCCTGGCCGGACCCCGACGACTGGCTGGCCGCGCTGCGGGCCAGCCCATTGTTGGCGCGCCCGCCGGTGCTGCGCCTTATCGGCGACGGCTGCTGTACCTGGATCGGTACTGGCGGGAAGAGGAGCAGGTGTGCGCCGAGTTGCTCGGCCGCGGCGGGTCGGCGCCCCCGTCGATGCCGCCGCGATGGCGGCTGGGCTGGCCCGGGTGTTTCACCGGCCCGGCTCGCACGAGCAGCGGGCTGCGTCCGAAATCGCGTTGTCGCAGTGGACGACCGTGCTCACCGGCGGGCCGGGAACGGGCAAGACCACCACCGTCGCCGGCTTGCTGGCGCTGCTGACCGAGCAGGCCGAACTCGGCGGGCCGGCCGCGCCGCGCATCGCCCTGGCCGCGCCCACCGGAAAGGCGTCGGCCCGGCTGCAGGAGGCGGTCCGGCTGAGATCGGCAACCTGCCCGAGTCCGATCGGGCCCGGCTGACCGGATTGCAGGCGGTCACGCTGCACCGACTGCTGGGCGCGCGCCCCGACACCTCGACGCGGTTCAGGCATCACCGCGGAAACCGGTTGCCGCACGACGTCATCGTCGTCGACGAGACGTCGATGGTGTCGCTGACGATGATGGCCCGGCTGCTGGAGGCGGTGCGGCCGAAGACCCGGTTGATCCTGGTCGGCGACCCGGACCAGCTGAGGTCCGTGGAAGCCGGCGCGGTGCTTGCCGACCTGGTCGACGGACTCGGCGGGCGCGGCCGACACGGATCGCCGAGCTGAAGACCTCGCACCGGTTCGGTGAGTCGATCGGCTTGCTCGCCGAGGCGATTCGGGTCGGTGACGACGACCGGGTGATGGAACTGCTCGTCGCCGGCGACGAGCACATCGAATTCGTCGACACCGAGGACCCGGCGCGCGGTTGCGTGCGAATCCTGGTGCCGCATGTGGTTCGGGTGCGCAGGCGGCCGCCGCCGGGGCGTTTCGGCTGCACTTTCCGCGCTCGACGAGCACCGCCTGCTGTGCGCCCACCGGGAAGGACCCGCGGCGTTCGGCATTGGAACCGTCAGCTGGAACGCTGGCTGACCGAGGAGACCGGTGAGCCGATCTGGTCGGACATGGTATGTCGGGCAGGCCGATTCTGGTGACCGCCAACGACTATGGGCTCGGCCTGTACAACGGCGACACCGGGGTCACGGTGCTGGACGGTGGCGTTTTGCGGGCCGCGATCGGCGGCGCCGGCGGGGTGCTCGATTTCGCGACCAGCAGGCTCGCGGACGTCGACACCATGCACGCCATGACCATTCACAAGAGCCAGGGCAGTCAGGCCGACGAGGTCACCGTCCTGCTTCCGCCCGATGACTCTCGACTGCTGTCGCGGGAGCTCCTCTACACCGCGGTCACGCGTGCCAAGACGAAGGTCCGGGTGGTCGGGTCCGAGGCCGGCGTGCGAGCGGCGCTGGCCCGGCGGGTGTTGCGCGCCACCGGTTTACGTCAGCGCTGCTCGCGGACTGAACCCGGCGCGCGCCGAAATGGCTTGCGCTCTTGGTGGTTTGCGCCGGATCGCCAACTTGGGCGATCGGGGCGCAAAGCAGTGCAGCCCCCGCCGAGGCGGGGGCTGCACCGATGGAGCTGTATCAGGCGGCGGGTGGCGCTCCGTTGAGCACCCGCTGCAGGTCGGGCACCATCTGCTGCAACTGCTGTCCCCAGTAGTTCCAGCTGTGGGTGCCGTTCGCGGGGAAGTTGAACACCCCGTTGCGTCCACCGGCCGCAAGGTAGTTGTCGCGGAAGGTGACATTGGTCCGCAGCGTGAAGCCCTCCAGGAACTGCGCGGACATCAGGTTCTCACCGGTGGTGCCGGAGTCGAGATCCGACGGCGTGCCGTTACCGCAGTAGACCCAGATGCGGGTGTTGTTGGCAGCCAGCCGGGCGACGTTGACCATCGGATCGTTGCGCTGCCAGGCCGGATCAGCCGACGTGCCCCACATGCTGTTGGCGTTGAAGCCGCCGGCGTCGTTCATGGCCAGCCCGATCAGCGTCGGCCACCAACCTTCGGACGGATTCAGGAAGCCCGACAGCGACGCGGCGTAGATGTACTGGTCGGGATGCCAGATCGCGTAGGTCAGCGACGCGCCGCCGGCCATCGAGATGCCGACCGCCGCGTTACCGGTCCGGGAGATGCCGCGGTTGGCCTCCAGCCAGGCGGGCAGCTCGGAGGTCATGAAGGTTTCCCACTTGTAGGTGTAGTTCTGGCCGTTGCCCTGCGACGGCTGGTACCAGTCGGTGTAGAAGCTGGACTGGCCGCCGACCGGCATGATCGCCGACAGACCCGAGCCGTCGAACCACTCGAACGCCGGGGTGTTGATGTCCCAGCCGTTGTAGTCTTCCTGCGCCCGCAGACCGTCGAGGAGGTAGACCGCGTGCGGTCCGCCGCCCTGGAACTGGATCTTGATGTCGCGGCCCATCGAGGGCGACGGGACCATCAGGTACTCGACCGGCAGTCCGGGACGTGAGAACGCCCCGGCGGTCGCTGATTGCCCGGTGACCCCGATCAGCCCGGGCAGCGCGGCGGCCGCCACGGCGGCGACCGTCAGCCGGCGCAGGGAGGCCTTTGCCGTACCCCGTAACTTCTCGACGAACTTCACGACTGCGCTCCTCCGTGTGAGTGTGACCCCAACAGTCAGTTACTGATGTGACGCAAGTGAATCATGTGATTCAGGTGGCCACGGCGCCCGAAACCCGGGCCGGCGATAGCGGTTGCCTAACGATTGGGAGTCGCCGCAGAGTCTGATTCGTCACCGCGTTGTGACCATCGACCGGCGTGTTGGCGCTTGCAGAGGCGCTGCGGTCTAAGGGTTTTCGCAGCACACGGGGTGGGCCTACCAGGTGGCGGCCATCAGTGTGGTCACAGTTCGCGGGACAACGCCGCCCCGATGGCGTCCTCGGCATGGCGATGACCCACCATTTCGTAGCCGACGACGACCACGGCCGGTGCCAACATCACGACGAGCAGGCAGACGGCCATCGTCACGCCGGCAGCGGCCAACAGCACCGCGGCGATCAGGAAGGCGGCGCTGCCGGCCACCAGCAGGATGTGGAAGGTGTCGAATGCCTGGACCAGATACATGTAGAGCGCGAAGATGCCGAGCAAGTAGATGCCGACGGGAATGGCCACGGTCAGAACGGTTTCCACGGAGCCGAGCTTGGAGTGATGCTCGATGTAGTACGCGGCGGCGTGCAGGCCGGCGCCCGTGGCCACGATGGCGCCGAATATCGGAATGTGGCCGTACCCGAACTTGAATGACTTGCGGCGGTAGGCGTGCAGCAGTGGCGCGGCCGGGACCACGAAATACACCCACCACATTCCGAAGGTCAGTCCGGTGCCGGCGATCGCCACCAGTGCGGCGTCCACGGTCCAGCCTTGTTCGGCGATCACGGCCGACAGGGAAGCCACGGTTCCCACCACACCCTCGCCGAGGGCGATGATCACGAGCAGGCTGTAGCGCTCGGCGATGTGATGAGGGTGCCAAGGCGTGCCGCCCATGAATTTCTCGGCGATCCACGGGCCGAGAAATTCGACGAGGCCCAGCACCACAAAGAGCCCCAGCGTCACCGGCACGGAGGTGTGCAGGATCATCACACCGATCCAGCCGAACTGCGCGATGGTGATGGCGGTGGCGTATGTCAGGCAGGCTGAACGCCGTTCCGGGTCTTGCCGTGCGGCGCGTAACCACTGGAACACCATGGCCGTTCGCATCACGATGTATCCGGCGACCAAGACACGGTTGTCGACGTGCTCGCCCTCGGCGATCGAGTCGTAGACCGGCGGGATACCCAGGGCGAGGATGATGACGCCGACCATCTGCAGCATGGTGGTGACGCGGTACACCCAGTCGTCGGTGTCGTAGGCCGACGCGAACCAGGTGAAGTTGATCCACGCCCAGCACACCGCGAACACCGAGAATGCGAACCCGGCCAGGCCCGCGCCGACGTGGTTGTCGGCCAGCAGATGGGCGAACTCCGAGGCCGCCACCCCGAATGCGACGACGAACGTCAGGTCGAACAGCAGCTCCAGCGGAGTAGCCGCCCGGTGATCCTCATACGGGTCGCGGCCTGACATGCGTTGCAGACGGTGGGCCGGCGCGATGCGGTGCGGGGTGCCGGGATCGACTTCGCTCACCGGGACATCGTGCCGATCGGGCCCGCGACAGACAAGTGCACCGGCCTCAGCGGGCCCACGGGTCGGCGGTGAACGAGGCTCCCCGGATCAAGCCCCGAAGCCGTGGCAGCCCCGGTAGGGGTAGGCAAACCGCAGCTAAGAACGTCGGCGACGGCAATCCGGGAAAGGGTGTGTTCGGTGATCAGCCGCTGATCGGTGTTCTCGCCTCGATCGCGGCGGGGGTGCTGCTCACCTGGCTGTTGGCGGCGGGCCGGAGCGCTATCGTCACTCCCTTTCGGTTGCGAGGCGCCGCCCTAGACCGTGCGGGCCAAACGGTCCGCGAGCAGCTCGGCGAACCGGGCCGGATCCTCGAGTGCGCCGCCTTCAGCGAGAAGTGCGGTGCCGTAGAGCAGTTCGGCCGTTTCAGCGACCAACGGATCGTCACCGCGGTCGTTGTGCGCTTGGCGCAGCCCGGTGATGAGCGGATGGTTCGGATTCAGTTCGAGGATCCGTTTCCCGACGGGAACGGGCTGCCCGGACGCCTGGTACATGCGTGCCAGCGCAGGTGTGATCCCGAAGGCGTCGGTGATGAGGCAGGCCGGCGACTCGGTCAGCCGGGTGGACAGCCGGACCTCCTTGACGTGCTCGCTCAACGTGTCCTTCATCCAGGTCAGCAGGTCGGCGAAGTCCTTTTGCCGCTCTTCCCGCTCGGCCTCGCCGGTGCCCTCCTCGGAGTCCAGATCCACCTCACCCTTGGCGATCGACTGCAACGATTTGCCGTCGAATTCGGTCACGCTGCCCACCCAAACCTCGTCGACGGGGTCGGTGAGCAGCAGCACTTCGTAGCCCTTGGCTTTGAAGGCTTCCAGGTGCGGCGACTTCAGGATCTGCTGACGGGACTCGCCGGTCGCGTAGAAGATCTGCGTCTGTCCGTCCTTCATCCGCTGCACGTATTCGGCGAGGGTGGTGGCTTCCTCCTCGCTGTGCGTCGAGGCGAACGAGGAAATCTCCAGCAGTGTGTCCCGGTTGTCGAAGTCCGACAGCAGGCCCTCTTTGACGACCCTGCCGAACTGGGTCCACAAGGTGCGGTAGTCCTCCGGGCGTTCGGACTGCAGTTCCTTGATGGTGGCGAGGACCTTCTTGGTCAGCCGGCGGCGGATCGCGTTGATCTGCCGGTCCTGCTGCAGGATTTCCCGGGACACGTTGAGCGACATGTCCTGTGCGTCGACGACACCCTTGATGAAGCGCAGGTATTCGGGCATGAGCTGGTCGCAGTCGCCCATGATGAACACGCGCTTGACGTACAGCTGGATCCCGGTGCCCGCGTCGCGGTTGAACAGATCGAACGGGGCGTGCGACGGGATGAACAGCAGGGCCTGGTACTCGAACGTGCCCTCGGCCTTCATCGCGATGACCTCGAGCGGGTCGTCCCAGGCATGCGCGATGTGCTTGTAGAACTCCTTGTACTCCTCTTCGGAGACATCGTCTTTGGGCCTGGCCCACAGCGCCTTCATCGAGTTGAGGGTTTCGGTCTCGATGGTGACGGTTTCTTCGCCACCTTCCTCTTCGGGTGGGGTGCGCCGCTCGACCTCCATCCGGATCGGCCAGGAAATGAAGTCGGAGTACTTCTTGACCAGATCGCGGATCTTCCACTCCGAGGTGTAGTCGTGCAGCTCGTCCTCGACGTCTTCGGGCTTGAGGTGCAAAGTGACCGACGTGCCCTGCGGTGCGTTATCGACGGATTCGATGGTGTAGGTGCCCTCGCCACTCGATTCCCACCTGGTGGCCTCGCTTTCGCCGGCCTTGCGGGTGAGCAGCTGAACTTTGTCGGCGACCATGAAGCTCGAGTAGAAGCCGATACCGAACTGGCCGATCAATTCCTCTGATGCTGCGGCGTTCTTGGCCTCGCGCAGTTGCCGGCGCAGGTCGGCGGTCCCCGACTTGGCCAGAGTGCCGATCAGGTCGACAACCTCCGCTCGCGTCATACCGATGCCGTTGTCGCGGATGGTCAGGGTGCGCGCCTCGGCGTCCACCTCGATCTCGATGTGCAGGTCGGAGGTGTCGACGTCGAGGTCCTTGTTCCGGAACGCTTCCAGACGCAGCTTGTCCAGTGCATCAGAAGCATTCGAAATCAACTCCCGCAGAAACGAATCCTTGTTGGAGTAGACCGAGTGGACCATCAGATCCAGCAGTTGCCGAGCCTCGGCCTGAAACTCCAACTGCTCGACATGCGCGTTCATAAGGCTCCCTTCGTCACCACAGCGTTCAAATTTAGCGAGACGCGAATCGTGGATGAACTCGAGGTCCCGCACGACCACCAAAGGCCAGTGTGCTTGACCAGGCGGCCGTCAGCGCACCAGGCGCCGCAACAGCGCCGACGCGGCTGCCACGCCGACCACTGCGGCGGCGACGAGCACACCGATGTCCAGCGCCATGTTCGACGGCATCCCGATCAGCAGGCCGCGCAGGGCGTTGACCTCGTAGCTCAGCGGGTTGACCGCGGAGAGCCAGCGCAGCCACCGCGGCATGATGTCGACGGGGTAGAGCGCATTGGACGCGAAGAACAACGGCATGGTGATGGCCTGGCCGATGCCCATCAACCGGTCCCGGTTGCGCACCAGGCCGGCCAGCGACATCGACAGGCAGGCGAAGAAGGCCGCACCGAGCACCACGACGCCCATCGCCGCGAGGATGCGCAACGGGTTCATCGTCAGGTGCACACCCATCAGATAGGCGATCGCGAGCACACCGACCACCTGGGCCACCGAACGCACGCCGGCCGCGAACGCCTTGCCGGAGATCAGCGCCGACGCCGGTGCGGGCGTGACCATCAGCTTGGCCAGGATGCCGGCGTCGCGGTCCCAGACGATCTGGATGCCGTAGAAGATCGAGATGAACAGCGCCGACTGCGCGATGATGCCGGGTGCCAGGAACGCCAGGTAGGACACCGACCCGGTGTCGATGACGTGCAGGTGCGAGAACGTCTGGCCGAAGATCAGCAGCCACAGTGCCGGTTGGACCATGCGGGTGAACAACTCGGTGCGGTCGTGACGCAGCTTCTGCAGTTCCACGAGAGCGAAAGTGCCCATCCGCGAGACCAATCCGGTCACGCGGTGGATGCCGCGCGGTGCGCGGATCAGGGTGGGGGCAGGTGTCGAGTCAACTGACACGGCGGGCCGTCCTTCTGCTGGAGCGGATCTCACGCAGGCCCGGGCGCGAGGCGGCCTCGTCGTCGAGGTCCGAGCCCGCGTAGTGGCGGAAGACGTCTTCGAGCGACGCCTGCGGGCCCACGTTGGCCTTGAGGTCGTCGGGCGCGCCGATCGCCTGCAGCCGGCCGTGGTGCAGCAGTGCGACGCGGTCACACAGCGCGTCGGCCTCTTCCATGTAGTGGGTGGTCAGCAGGACCGTCATGCCGAACTCGTCCTGCATCTGCTGTACCTGCGACCAGACACTGTCGCGGGCAATGGGATCCAGCCCGACCGTGGGCTCGTCGAGGATCAGCAGCGACGGCCGGTTCACCAGGGCCTGCGCCAGTTCGAGCCGCCGGACCATGCCGCCGGAGTAGGTGGACGCCAGGCTGTCGGCGACGTCGAGCAGGTTCATGGCCTCCAGTGCGGCATCCACCCGTTCGTTACGTTCCTTGCGGGGCACGTCGTACAACCGGGCGAACCATTGCACGTTCTGCCGGCCCGTCAGCGCCGACTCGATGGAAAGCTGTTGCGGCACATAGCCGATGTTGTAGCGGATGTCCATGGTGTGACGTTTGGTGTCCAGGCCGAAGATGGACACCTCGCCGCTCTGCACCGGGGTCAGGGTGGTCAGTACCCGCACCGCGGTGGTCTTGCCCGCGCCGTTGGGTCCCAGCAGGCCCAGCGTCTCGCCGGCCTGGACCTGCAGGGTCAGATCGTCGACGGCGGTGAAGTCGCCGTAGCGGTGGGTGAGGTTTCGGCAGTCGATCGCCGGCGTCATGGCTGTTCCTCGTTCAGCAGTCGGGTCATCTTGTTGAGGACCTCCAATCCCGCGGTCAGGGAGGCGGTTTCGTCGTCGTCGAGTTGGTCGAGCACGGCGGACAACGCGGCCCGGCGGGCGGCGCGTGATTCGTCGGCGATGTGCTGCGCCGGCCCGGTCAGTCGCAGCCGGCCGACGCGGCGGTCGGCGGGGTCGGGTTCGCGGAGCAGCAACCCCTCGCCTGACAGCTTGGACACCAGGGTGGATGCGGTATTGGGCATCAGGCCCAGTTCGGCAGCGGCCTGGCTGACGGAGATGTCGGGTTGGCGACCGACCAGGCGCAGCAGTTCGGCCTGGGATTCGGTCAGCCTCGCGCCGTCGAATCCGCGGCCGGCCGAGCGGCGCAGTTGACGGCGGAACCGGCCGACGGTGCTGAACAGGTCGGTGATCAGGTCGGTGCGGGTTACCACCCCACCACAATACCTCTGTTTCAGAGCTATCTCACCAGCGATTTCGGTGTGCTCAGACGCGCTCAGCGCGCGTGTTCACACCGAAATCCCTCAGAACCAGGCGTCGCGCATGGTCAGCGTGGTGCGGTCCAGGCTTTCCAGCAGGTCCAACTGTGGGCCCGTCTTGGGCAACTCGTAGCGGAAGAAGAACTGCGCGGCGGCGCGCTTGCCGTCGTAGAAGTCACCGTCGCGGCCGTGCGCGGCGCACTCCTGCTCCAGCCACATCCACGCGACGACGATGTGACCGAACGCCTCCAGGTACACCGCGCTGTTCGCCAGTGCCGCATCCACGTCGCCGGAGCCGAACATGCCGGCGGTCACCTCGACAAGCCGCTGCCAGGCCGCGTCCAACTGTGCGGCGTGTTCGGCCGCGTCGCCGCCGGCCGCCGCGGCCCGGGACAGTGTGCGGCCGATCTCGTTGCCGAGCTCGGCAAGCAGCGCGCCATCCTTCTGAATCACTTTGCGGCCCAACAGGTCCAGACTCTGGATGCCGTGCGTGCCCTCGTGGATCGGGTTGAGCCGATTGTCCCGGTAGAGCTGCTCGACGTCGTACTCCCGGGTGTAGCCGTAGCCGCCGTGCACCTGGATCGCCAGGCTGTTCGCCTCCAGGCACCACTGCGACGGCCAGCTCTTGGCGACCGGTGTCAGGATGTCGAGCAGCATGCCCGCCGAGGCGGCCTCCTCCTCGGACTCGGGACACGCCGCGATGTCGACCAGCCGCGCGCAGTACAGCGCCAGCGCCAGCCCGCCCTCGACATAGGCCTTCTGCGCCAACAGCATTCGCTTCACGTCGGCATGCTCGATGATCGGGACCTGCGGTGTGGACGGGTCCTTCGACGTCGCCGGGCGGCCCTGCGGGCGGCTGCGCGCATACTCCAGTGACTTCAGGTAGCCGGTGTAGCCGAGCGCTACCGCACCCACGCCGATGTTCAGCCGGGCCTCGTTCATCATGTGGAACATGTAGACGATGCCGCGGTGCGCCTCGCCGACCAGGTAGCCGACCGCGCCCGGTTGGCCGCCGGGCGTGAACGTGCCGTCGCCGAAGTTGAGCACCGTGTTGGTGATGCCGCGCTGGCCCATCTTGTGGTTGAGCCCCGCCAGCGCCACGTCGTTGCGCTCGCCGATCGAGCCGTCGTCGTTCACCAGGAACTTGGGGACGATGAACAGTGAGATGCCCTTGGTGCCGGCCGGGCCGCCGGGAATCTTGGCCAGCACCAGGTTGACGATGTTGTCGGTGAGTTCGTGCTCGGCGCCGGAGATCCACATCTTCGATCCGAACAGCCGGTAGGTGCCGTCGTCCCGCGGTTCGGCGCGGGTGAGGATGTCGGCCAGCGACGAGCCCGCCTGGGTTTCCGAGAGCGCCATGGTGCCGGAGAACCGGCCCGCCAGCATCGGCGTCACGAACGCCCGGATCTGATCCGGGCTGCCGAACTTGGCCAGCAGGTTGGCGTTGGCCATGGTGAGCATGGCGTAACCCGACGAGGCGATGTTGGCCGCCGCCAACCACGCGAAGCCCGCCTGGCCCACGGTGATCGGCAGTTGCGCGCCGCCGAACTCGTGGTCCATGGCCATCGACAGCAGGTCGGCGGCGGCCAGCGCGTCCCAGGCCTCCTTGACCTCGGGGATCACCGTCACCGTGGTGCCGTCGAAGGTGGGCTCGTTGGCGTCGTTGCGCTTGTTGTGGTTGGCGAAGTACCGGGTGGCCAGATGCTCGCACAGATCCAGGACATCGCCGAAGGTCTCCGCGGAGTGGTCGGCGAAGCGTGGGCGTTTGGTCAGCGCCTCGACGTCAAGCCACTCGAACAGCAGGAAGTCCAGGTCACGACGCGACAGCAGGTCCGACTTCATAGCAGGCAGTATGCGCGGCGGCGTCAGTCCCTCGGGACCGGGTGCAACGTGACCGCGCCGAGTCCGCGGCCGGCAACCGCGGCGGTCATGTAGGTGCACTCCGGCTGTCGGCGCCGGTCCGTCGGCGACCCCGGGTTCAGCAGCCGCAGCCCGGTGGCGCTGGTGGAGTCCCACGGAATGTGGCTGTGCCCGAACACCAGCACGTCGGTCTCCGGGTAGAGCCGGGACATCCGGGCATCACGGCCGCTCGCGCCGCCGGTTTCGTGCACCACGGTGAACCGGACCCCCTCGAGGGTGACGTCGGCGCGCTCGGGGAGCCGCGCCCGCAGGTCCGCGCCGTCGTTGTTGCCCCAGCACGCCACCAGGCGCGCGGCGCGGCGCTCGAGTTCGTCGAGCAGGGCGAGGTCCACCCAGTCCCCGGCGTGGATGACGACGTCGGCGCGGGCGACCTCGTCCCACACCGCGGCGGGCAGGTCCCGCGCGCGCTTGGGCACATGGGTGTCGGCGATCAGCAGCAGATGCATCAGCTCGGCGGGCCGTAGGTGTAGTCCCCGGTGTCCGGGTGGTGGTACCAGCCCGACGACGCCTGGGTGCCGCCGTCGACATGCAGGGTCTGGCCGGTGATGTAGCCGGCCAGCGTGGAGGCCAGGAAGACCGCGGCGCCGGCGATGTCGTCGACGTGGCCGGGACGGCCCATCGGCACGATCTGCGCCAGCCGGGCCGTCTGGACGGTGTCGGTGAGGGCGGCCAGCCCTTCGGTCAGCGTGATGTCGGGGGCCAGCGCGTTGACCCGGATCCCGTGCGGGGCGAGTTCCAGCGCCGCGGTCTGGGTGTAGTTGATGACGCCGGCCTTTGCCGCGGCGTAGGCCGCGTAGCCAGGTGCCGCACGCACCCCTTCGATCGACGTGAGGTTGATGACGCTGCCCGGCAGTCCCGCCGCGACCATCGCGCGCGCCACCCGCTGGGTGCACAGCAGGACGTGGCGAAGATTGCTGCGGTACAGCGCATCCCAGCCGTTCTCGGTGGTCTCCAGCAGTCCGGACTTGAACACCCCGCCGGCGTTGTTCACCAGGATTGTGGGCGTGCCGAGCTCGGCTGTCGTCTGCGCCAGTGCGGCGTCCACCGCAGCGCCGTCGCGGACGTCGGCGACGATTCCGAGCGCCCCGACGGATTCCGCTGCCGCGCTGCATGAGTCGGGGTCACGTTCCCAGATCGCCACGTCCGCGCCGAACGCGCGCAGGCCCGCCGCGATCCCGCGGCCGATGCCCGCGCCGCCGCCGGTCACCACGGCCACCCGGCCGGCCAACGACATCTGGTCCGGAGTCACCGACATGGACTCATGGAACCACAGACTCACGGAACCACAACGGGACCAGCCCGCCACCTGCGCCGCCGTAACTGGTTCACTCTTGTCCATGACGCAGACCGCGCAACCAGCCATGCCGCTGTCCGGGGTGCGGGTGGTGGAGATCTCCAGCTTCGTCGCGGTGCCGTTGGCGGGGATGACGCTGGCTCAGCTGGGAGCCGAGGTGATCCGCGTCGACCCGGTGGGCGGCGCCGCCGACTACCGCCGCTGGCCGCTCGCCGAGGACGGCACCAGCATCTACTGGACCGGCCTGAACAAGGGCAAGCGGTCGGTCGCCGTCGACATGCGCTCACCCGACGGGCAGCAACTGGTCGCCCGGCTGATCGCCGACTGCGGCATTCTGATCACCAATGTCGTTGGTCGGCAATGGCATTCGTATGACGAGCTGACGGCCATGCGCTCCGACCTGATCCACCTGGAGGTGTCCGGCCGTGGCGACGGCGGGACGGGGGTGGACTACACCGTCAACGCCGGGCTGGGCTTTCCGCTCGTGACCGGTCCGGCCGGCCAGGCCGGGCCCGTCAACCACGTGCTGCCCGCGTGGGACGTGGCGTGCGGGCTCTACGCCGCGCTCGCGATCACCGCGGCCCTGCGTCAGCGCGACGCCACCGGTGTGGGTGCCCACATCCGGCTGCCGCTGGAGGACGTCGCGCTGGCCACCGCGGGCAACCTCGGGTTCCTCACCGAGCCGATGGTCAACGGCACCCAGCGCGAGCGGCTCGGCAACGCCATCTACGGCCAGTACGGGCAGACGTTCGTCAGCGCCGACGGGGTGGCGTTCATGGTGGTCGCGCTCACCGGCCGGCACTTCCGTGATCTCACCGAGCTGACCGGTACCACCGCGGCGGTGGCCGCGCTGGCCGGTGCGCTGGACGTCGACTTCACCGACGAGGGGCAGCGGTTCCGGCACCGCGACGCGCTGTCCGGGCTGTTCAGCGTGTGGTTCGCCGAGCACGGCGCCGAGCAGATCACCGCCGGGTTGGCGGCCACGTCGATCCTGTGGGAGCGCTACCGCACGTTCGCCGAGGCGGCCACCGACCCGAAGGTCACCGCCAATCCGTTGTTCGCGCCGCTGCATCAGCCCGGCGTGGGGGAGTATCTGGCGCCCGGTCTGCCGTTCTCGATCGACGGCGCGCGGATCCCGGCCGTGCCGTCACCCGCCCTCGGCGACGACACCGCCGCCGTCCTCGCCGAACGGCTCGGGACATCGGCCGCGGAGCTGGGCCGGCTGCGTGAAACCGGCACTGTTGCAACAGGATCGGGGGACAGCTGATGAGCGCGCTGCTCGGCCTGCTGGAGCTGCGGAAAGGATCCGGGGACACCTTCGTGGCGCCGGGCTACGGCCCGGCCGGCAAACGCGCGTTCGGCGGGCAGTTCGTGGCACAGTCGATGGCCGCGGCCGTCCGGACCGTCGACGAGCCGAAGGTGCCGACCAACATTCACCTGCAGTTTCTGCGCGGTGGGGAGGGCGGCGCGGACGTCGACTACGACGTGGAACGCACGTACGACGGCCGGACCGCGGCCGCCCGGCGCGTGCTGTCACGGCAGGGCGACCGCGTCATCACGGCGGCAACCGTCTCGTTCGCCGCGCCACTGCCCGGACCCGAGCACGGCCGCTACGGTGACCTGCCCGACCCCGACCGGCTCGAGGCCACCGGTCCGGCCGGTCCGGCGCCGGGGCTGCCGCTCGACGAGATCGACATCAGGATCGCCGACACCGGCGAGGGGGAGGCGTTCGTGCGCCGATTGTGGTGGCGCACAACCGTTGCCCTGCCCGACGATCCGGTGGTGCACGCGTGTGTGGCGCTGTTCGTCACCGACGTCTACATGATCGACCCCGCACTGCGGGTGCACGGGCACTCGATGAGCGACCGAAGCCACCGCAGCGGCACCACCGACTCGTCGGTGTGGTTTCACCGGCCGATCCGGGCCGACCGCTGGAATCTGCTGGAATCGCGTTCCCCGGCGGCGGCCCGCGGGCGTGGCGTGGTCACCGCCGGCCTGATCGGCGCCGACGGGCTGATCTGCGCGACGATCGTGCAGGAGGGGCTGATCGCGGCCCGCGAATGACCGGCAAGCAAGATGGCTCCGGACGCCACCTGCAGGAGGAGACACCGATGCGCACGTTCGAATCGCTTGACGCCCTCGTCGCCGCCACGGGCGAGGTGTTGGGCACCAGCTCCTGGGTCGAGGTCACCCAGGAGGCCGTCAACCTGTTCGCCGACGCGACCGGCGATCACCAGTGGATCCACGTCGACCCCGAGAAGGCGAAGAGCGGACCGTTCGGCACCACCATTGCGCACGGGTTCATGACGCTGTCGCTGCTGCCCCGGCTGATGCACGAGATGTACACCGTCAACGGCATCAAGATGGCCATCAACTACGGCCTGAACAAGGTTCGCTTCCCGTCGCCTGTCCCGGTGGGATCGAAGGTCCGCGCGACGAGCACGCTGGTCGGGGCCGAGGACGTCGGCAACAACACCGTCCAGTTGACGGTGTCGACCACCATCGAGGTCGAGGGTGGCAGCAAGCCGGCGTGTGTCGCCGAAAGTGTGCTGCGCTACCTCGCCTGAGGACTTGGTGAAGGGACTCAGGTGTAGGCGTCGATGCCGAGTTTGACCGCCAGCGCCAGGGCTCCCAGGCCGATGAGGATGCGCATCGGCGTCGTCGGGGTGTGCCGAACCACCACGGGACCCAGCCGCGACCCGAGCAGGCACCCGAGCCCGAGCGGGACGACCGACGCCCAGTGCACGGGTGCCAGGAACGCGAAGGCCACCGCGGCCGTCAGGTTCGATGCGCCGAGCAGGACATTCTTGGCGGCATTGGCGTGCGCCAGGGTGGCATGGCCGGCGCGCAGCAGCATTGCCAGCAGCACCACGCCGGCGGCCGCGCCGAAGTAGCCGCCGTAGATGGCGATCGCGAAGATCGCGGCGGCCTGCGCGAACAGCACGCCGGTACGCGCCGGCGCCTCCGGGTCGGCGTCCGCGCGCTGGCTGCGGGGCAGGGCGATCGTCAGTGCCGAGAAGGCGAGCAGCCACGGCACGATCTTCTCGAAGCCCTCCGCCGGCGTGGTGAGCAGCAGGGCGGCGCCGACCCCGCCACCCAGCGCGGCGACCGGGGCCATCCGCCACAGCCACCGGCCCTGTCCGGCCAGTTCGGGCCGGGACCCCCACATCGAGCCAATGGCGTTGAACACCAACGCAACCGTGTTGGTGACGTTGGCCGTCACGGGCGGTAGTCCCACCGCCAGCAGCGCGGGGTAGGTGGCCACCGACGCGAGGCCGGCGATGCTGCCGGTGAGTCCGCCCGCAATGCCGGCGGCGAACAGCAGCAGCCAGTGCGTGTGGCTCACCAGCAGGCCGGGTGTGGAGTTATTGCACGCATTTCGGCTAACAGCGTGTCAGAAGTCCACACTCAGCGCCGATTGGTGGGCGGCCGCGGCGGCACGCCGGGTGGGGATGTGCGCCGACGGGAACATCGTGTCGACGGGCTCGTACTCCTTGAGCGTGCGCCGCGCGAGCGTCAGCTTGTGCACCTCGGTGGGTCCGTCGGCGATGGCCAGCGACTCGGCCGCCACCATCATCTTCACGAACGGCATCTCGTTGGAGACACCCAGCGCGCCGTGCAGGTGCATGGCCCGCTGGACCACGTCGTGCAGAACCTGCGGCATCGCGACCTTGACCGCGGCGATGTCGCGGCGCACCAACTGGTAGTCGTGGTGCTTGTCGATCAGCCACGCCGTGCGCAGCACCAGCAACCGGAACTGCTCGATCTGGATCCAGCTGTCGGCGATTTTCTCTTGTGTCAGTTGGAAATTGGACAGCGGACCCTGCCGGGTCTGTCGCGACACCGCGCGCTCGCACATCATGTCGAAGGCGCGGCGGGCCAGTGCGATGGTCCGCATCGCGTGGTGGATGCGGCCACCGCCGAGCCGGGTCTGTGCGATCGCGAAGGCCTGCCCCTCACCGCCCAGCACGTGGTCGGCCGGCACCCGTACGTCGGTGTAGCGGACGTAGCCGTGCGATCCGTGGTCGGAGGACTCACCGCCGACGGCCACATTGCGGACGATCTCGATACCCGGCGTCTCGGCGGGCACGATGAACAACGACATCTTGTCCCGGGTGCGGGCCTCGGGGTTGGTCACCGCCATCACGATGAAGAACGACGCATGCCGGGCGTTGGACGAGAACCACTTCTCGCCGTTGATCACCCACGAGTCCCCGTCACGTTCGGCGCGTGTGACGAACAGGCCGGGATCGGATCCGCCCTGGGGCTCGGTCATCGAATAGCAGGACGAGATCTCGCCGTCCAGCAGCGGCTGCAGGTAGCGCTGCTTCTGCTCCTCGGTGCCGAACAGGGCCAGGATCTCGGCGTTGCCGGAGTCGGGGGCCTGGCAGCCGAACACCGACGGCGCCCAGCGGGAACGGCCCAGGATCTCGTTGAGCAGCGCCAGCTTCACCTGCCCGTAGCCCTGCCCGCCGAGTTCGGGCGTCAGGTGCGCCGCCCACAGACCGTGCTCGCGCACCTGCTGCTGCAGCGGCCGCAGCACGGCCATCACGTCGGGGTTGGTCTTGTCGTAGGGGTCCAGCGCCGCGAAGTCGAGAGGCTCGACCTCGTCGCGCATGAAGGTGTCAACCCAGTCGAGCTTGGCCTGGTATTCCGGATCGGTTTCGAAGTCCCACATGAGCACCGTGTCTACCGCACACGACAGCCGTCAGGTAGACCTGTACCCATGAAGACTCACCTGAACTGCCCGTGCGGCGAATCGATCGTCGGTACCGACGAGGACGATCTGGTCGAGAAGACGCAGAAGCACCTCGCCGAGAACCACCCGGGTCACGAGTACTCGCGCGACGAAATCCTCTTCATCGCCTTCTGAGGCTTATTGGGCCGGGTAGCGGTCGCGCAGCCTGGTGAGCGTTGCCTCGATGCCGGTCGCGTTCGCCTTCGCAAAACCCAGCCGCTCGTAATACTTCACGGCGTCCTTGAGCGATCCGGTGTCGTGGTAGTCGAACGTCTCGGTGACCCGGGTCGACGTGGGTGAGAGCGACTCGAACTCCCACCGCCAGTGATGACCGTAGGGATGTCGCCACTCGATCAGCTCGTCCGGCTTGAGTGCGGTGACCGTGCTGGTGATGCGGTACGGCACGCCGAACATCCGCATCTTCGTCGAGAACTTGGCGCCGGCAACGAGTTTCGCCGGAGCGGAGATGTTGTCGCGTACGGTGCCCGAGCCGTCCAGCTCGTGGTGACGCCGCGGATCGGCGACGAGCGCGAACAGTTCGGCGGCCGGCGCGGCCACCTCGACCGACCGGCTGACCTGGCGGGGTCCGGCATCGACGACGCTGACGGTCATGTTGTGTCCCTTCAGTTCTGCGTGGAGATCATGTCGAGGCTGCGCTCCCACAACTGCTCGGCGAGCGCCGGATCGGCGGCCTGCTTGTTGGTTCGGCCGGGCTTGTGCTTGACGTAGTACTCACCGGAAACCCAGTTCGTGCCCGGAGTGGCCGATGCCAGCCAGACCAGTTGGTCGGAACCCTTCTCGGGTCCGATCAGCAGCACGTGCTTCAGTGGGGTCTGGTACAGCAACTCGTAGGCCTTCAGGCCCGAATCGGCGCTGAAGTTGGACGCTACCGGGCCGGGATGAAAAGCGGCCGTGGCGATTCCGGCCTCGTGGTAGCGCCGGTGCAGTTCCTTGGTGAACAGGATGTTCATCAATTTCGAGCGGCTGTAGGCGATCGGGCCACGGTATGTGCCCAATGCGTCGAGATCGTCGAAGTCGATGGCGGAGAACCGGTTGGCGAAGCTGGAGGTGTTGATCACCGATGCGCGGGAGTCGATCAGCCGGTCGAGCAGCAACGTGGTCAACAGGAACGGCGCGAGGTGATTGACCTGAAACGTCTTCTCGTGACCGTCGACGGTGACCTCGCGATCGGCGCCCATCGTGACGCCCGCGTTGTTGGCCAGCACATCGATGCGCGGATAGCGCTCCAGCAGATTCTGCGGCCAGCTCTCGCACCTGGGCGAAGTCGGCGAAATCCGTCACGAAGTAGTCGGCCCCCAACGGCGTGGCCACTGCCGCGGTCTTGGTCGGGGAGCGCCCCACGACGACGACGTTCTCACCGCTTCTGGTCAGTCGGCCGGCGGCCGCCGCACCGAGACCGTCGCTGGCACCCGTGATGACGATCGTTCGATTCACAACCGCCAGCGTAGTGATCAGCAGCGGGTGATCAGCGTGGAGCGTCGTTCGGTGCCGGCAAGGAAGTCGCGCACGACGCCGGTCAGCAGCTCGGGCGATTCAACGTGCGGGAAGTGCCCGACGTCGGCGAGCACCGTCAACCGGCTGCCGGGCAGTGCCTCGTGCGCGGCATAGCCGTGCGACACCGGAACAACCCGGTCCCGTTCGCCCCAGATCAACAGCACCGGCAGTTGTGCGGCCAGATGCGGCCGGGCCATCGCAGTGACGGCCTGGCCGCGGTAGTCCACCACGGAGCGCAGGGTGCGCAGGAACGCCCGCCGGGTCGCACCGTCGGCCAGCGACGAATACGTGTTCCACAGTTCCGTGCCGCCGGGCAGGTGTACGCCCGCCGAAGCCATCAGGGACCGGATCCGGTTGCCGACGTCGAGCACCGGCTGCGGGGCCACCACCGGGAGCACCAGTTCGGCGCCCGGAGCCGAGAGCACCCGCAGGGTCCAGTTCAGCTCCGGTTCCAGGCCGCTGCTGCCGATCAGCACCAGCCGTTCGCAGCGCTGCCGGTGTTGATAGGCGAACTGCATGGCGATTCCGCCGCCGAGCGACTGGCCGATCACCGTCGCCCGCGCGATGCCGAGCGCGTCCATGAAGTCCCGTAGCCAGACCGCGAAGCCACCCAGTGAGTAGTCGCTGCCAGGCTTGTCGGACGCCCCGTGCCCGAGCAGATCGGGCGCCACCACCCGGTAGTCCCGGGCCAGTCGCGGAATCAGCTCGCGCCAGGTTGCCGAACTGCCCGCCATGCCGTGCACCAGCACCAGCGTCTCGCCTTGACCCTCGTCGCGGTAGGCGATCCGGTCGCCGTTCACCTCGAGGTAGCGCATCTCGGTCATCAATCGCCTCCTTTTCAAGTTCGTTGCTCTGCGCGGTCAGCACCACCGTAACGCCGACTTACGACAACCGAAGTTACTGACGGGTAACAGGAGGGTTGACGGCCGTCAAGAACGGGCCTGCTGACCTGCCCGGATAACGATTCGGTCACTATTGGTCAGCACGGTGCGATCACGATCGATTAAGAACATTTAGGGAATCGATTCGGATCTGCGCGCCGCCTTAGCGGAATGCGTGAATTTGAGCGTGAACTCACACCCGTGATGAGTAACGCGCCCCACGCGCCCCATCCGGCACGCATCTGCGCCGCTCGCGTGCTGTTCGGATGCGGTTTCCCCTGGATTTGCCCGGGTACGTTGGATTTCAGGGACGGGGAATCCCCGCGCGGTCCGCCGCGCACGTCTGAAGGAAAACATGAGAATGAAATTGAGTGGCATTGCCATGCTCGGGGGAGCCGGAATTGTTCTCGCGGGCATCGCGACAGCCCCGATCGCCGGTGCGGCCCCGTGCTCGGCCGCCGGGGCGACCGGCACCATCGGCTCGGTGTCGACTGCGGCCAGTCAGTATCTGGCCGGGCACCCCGGTGCGGACCAGACGCTGAGCACCGCGATCTCGCAGTCGCCGGACGACGCCCGGGCGTCGGTGCGGGCCTACTTCACCGCACACCCGGATGAGTACGTGGCGCTCAAGGGCATCACCGCGCCGCTGGTGGGTCTGCAGAATGAATGCGGCACGGCCGGATTGCCGATGAACCTGATCGACGCGTTCAACGAGTTCCAGGCCGGCTGACCCACAGAGCAAGATCGGCCCGAACCGCCACCGTGGTTGCAGACTGCGGCGGCGGTTCGCCGGCGCACGACCTGCTGCAGTACTTGGACAACGTGTCCGGCTGAGCGCGTTCCCGTTTACGGTGGGAGTGTGCGAGGTTGGCGATGACCCGCTTCGACGGCGACGTCGCATTCATCACGGGTGGGGCGATCGGTCTTCGGCCGGGCCTTCGCCCGTGCCCTCAGTGCCGAAGGCGCGTCCGTCGTGATCGCCGACGTCGACACCGACATGGCCGAGCGAACCGCCGCGGAACTGCGCGAGCAGGGTGGCGGTGCGCTTGCGGTGGACTGCGACGTCGCCGATGAGCACCAGGTCGAGGGCGGCGGTGGCGGCCGCCGTCCGTGAGTTCGGCGGGATCGACATCCTGATCAACAACGCCGGGCTGCACCTGATGAAGTACAACCAGCCGTTCGGTGTGCTGTCGCGCAACGACGTCCGGGCGCTGTTCGACGTCAACGTCATCGGCGTCATCAATTGCACTCTGGCGTGCCGTGATTCGATGCGTGAGCGCGGCGGCGGTGTGGTGCTCAACATCTCGTCGATGGCCGGCTACATCAACATCACGCCGTACGGCGTCTCCAAGCTGGCGGTGCGTGGATTGACGGTGTCGTTCGCCACCGAGTTGGCGCCCGACCGGATCCGCGTCAACGGGATCGCTCCCGGTCTGATGAACACCGAGAACGCGCTCGCCGATCTGCCGCACGGGCTGATCGACGACATCGTGCGGGAGCGGCAACTCGTCCACCGGCTCGGCACCATGGACGACATCGTGTCGGCGATGTTGTTCCTGTGCTCCTCGGAGGGGTCGTTCATCACCGGGGAGACCATCAAGGTCAGCGGCGGGTTCCCGCTCAACTTCTGACCCCGGTACAGGCCATGAGGCAGACTCAGGTTCATGGTCAGTGACTACGACGATCCCGGACCCGACAACACGCTGGGTCCCAGCGAGTCGCTGGATTCCGACGAGGTGCGCAACGACGACGGCGACATCGTGGTGGATCCGCCCGACCGGTGGATCGAGGTCCACGAGGACCAGACCCTCGACGAGAAACTCGCCGCCGAAGAACCCGATGAGCTGCCGCCCGGCGCGCCGGAACCGGAGCGTCCGGCGCGGCGTCACTCCGGCCAGATCGACGGCACCCCGGAGGACGGGGACTCCTTCTACCAGATCGTCGACGACGACGAGTAACGCTAGAGGTTGATCGGGTCGGCCGGATCTCGACCGCGGCGCCGCGTCGTGGTGTCCTGCAGCGTCGTGCGGAACTGCATCACCCGGTACGGCCACCCGCGACTCGTATTCCAGTGCGACACAACCAATCCGACGCCGCCGGGTACGTCCAGGCGTGAGCCGGGCAGCAGGTAGCCGCCGTACAGTTGGGCCACCCGGCAGTCGATGTGGTTCTCCTCGTCCCAGGCGCACCCCACGACGGGGGTCTGGATGGGCGCGGATGTCAGCGGACTGACCGGCTCGGCCAGCGTTCGGTAGCCGAGCGCGTATTGCGACGACAGGAAACCGCCGAGCACCCAGCTGCCCCTGCCGAACCGGCGGAACGACAACTCACCCCAGGTCTCACCGTCCGGCGTGATCAGGGTGGGATCGTTGCCCCACGCCCACCGGTTGCCCGCCCGCCCCCAGGTCTCGTACCGCGACGCATCACCGATGCCGGCGGGCCGGACCCGGCGCAGGATGATGCCCTTGTCGCGCTGAAATCCGGTCGACACCACATACACCCAGCCGTCGTCGGGGTCGTAATCCCACGACCACAGCTGCGCGTGACCGTCGTGCAGGTCGGCCGGGAACTTCGCCGCCGCACCCATGTGCTCCCAGGTGACACCGTTGTCGGCCGATGACCAGATCTCGGTCCAAATGACATGCGGGAAGCCACGATTCACGATGACGTGGAGGTAGAGCATGTCGTCGACGCGCAACAGATCCGACGGCAGCACGGTGCTGATGCCCCCGCCGCGCCAGGACGGGCCGTGGTCGTGGATGTAGAAGCGCAGTTGCCGCGCGTAGTCGGGGTCGGGCCCGCCGGCGCGTTCCCAGACGATCGGGGTGCCCGCGTCGCCGGTGCCGATCAGGACCACCGGGGAGCGCCAGTCGCCGCTCCCGACGCGGTGGCCGGCGAAGGTGTCGCCGAACACCGCGACGAGCTTGCCGTCGGGCGCGACGACCGCCGCACCGAGATCGGTGGAGGTCACGCCCCACCGGTCGGTGATTCCCGGGCCGGTCAGATCGGCGAGCTTGCCGTCGGCCACGGAGTCCGCGGGCAGCGCGGCCTGAACAAACCGGCTGTCGCCGCGCAGCCAGGTCAGCGCCGACGCGAACCGGCTCAACGGGGCGCGACTGTCGCGGAGCGGCGTTCAATGGGGCCTGTCGCGGAGCGGCATTCAATGGGGCCTGTCGCGGAGCGGCATTCATGGGGTCAGCGTCACCTTGATGCAGTCCGCCGACCGCGACGCCACCCTGGCGTAGGCCGCCGGGGCGTCGGACAGTGCCATCGAATCGGTGAAGATGCCGCTGGTGTCCAGGCGCCCCGACTGGATCAGCGGGATCAGTTCGGGCCAGGTGCGTTGCACCGGGGCGGTGGTCAGCCGCATGGACACACTGCGCACCAGGCTGATGGTCGCCGGGAACGGGAACGGGTTGAGGTTGTGCACGCCGATCACCGAGACGGTACCGCCGGGACGCACACAGGTCAGCGCCTCGGTCATGGTGGTGTCGCTGGCGACCGCGTCGATCACCGATGCCGCACCGCGCCCACCGGTGGCCTCCAGTACCGCACCGAGCGCGGGGGGCTCCAGGGGTGTGGCGCCGAACCGGGCCGCGCGGTCCCGGCGACCCTCCACCGGGTCGACCGCGAACACCTGGCCGGCGCCCTGCACGATCGCACTCTTGCACCGCGCACAGGCCGACCGCACCGAGTCCGTACACGACGACGGTGCCGCCGGGCGGAATGTCGGCGCGCTGCGCGCCGGCCCATCCGGTGGCGAGGTTGTCGGTCAGCAGAAGGGCTTCCTCGGTGTCGATGCCGTCCGGGATGCGAAGCAGCTGGAAGTCCGCGGCGGGCACGGCCAGCAGATCGGACTGCGCCCCACCGAGGCCGCCCGACCCGAAGATCTGCGGACCGGACAGACAGGTGATGGGGTCGCGGGTGGCGCAGCCGACGCAGGTGCCGCAACCGGCGACCGAAGACACCAGCACCAGGTCACCCACCTTGACGCTGCGCACGTCGGGACCGGCCTCGACCACGGTGCCGACCGCCTCATGACCCAGCGCGACCGGTTCCAGCAGCGGGTAGTCGCCGTCCCAGAAGTGCAGATCCGATCCGCAGATCGCGGTGGCGGACACCTCGATGATCGGCGCCGTCGGGACCGGGCAGAACGGGGTCGGGCCGAGTGTCGACCCGGATCTGGCCGGGTGCGTCGATCACGACTGTGCGCATGTGGATCCCTCTCGTCGGATGTGCTTGGATCACAACACCCTCAACTGAAGACGAAGTCTTCGGGTTCCGGGGTGCGGGTCCACGACCAGAAGTCGACCAGCCGCCACGGGCTCAGCGAGTGCACGACGCCGTCGGCGTTCTTGTAGAAGCTGTGCTTGATGCTCGGTTGTGCCCACACCGTCGTCTTCAGCTCGGCCTGGCAGCGGTCGTACCAGTCGTCGTAGCGGTCCCGACGCGGTTCCATCGCTCTTCTTGTCCGCCGCGATCAGCAGGTCCAGACAGCGCCATGATGTACCGCACCTCGCACTCGGAGTGGAAGATCAGGCTGCCACCGCTGGCCAGGTTGGTGCCCGGGCCGTAGAGCATGAAGAAGTTCGGGAACTCCGGAACCGTCATACCGAGATAGGCGGCGGGACGGCTACCCCACCTGTCCTTGGAGTTCGATTCCGTTGCGGCCGAACAGTTTCAGTGAGGACACCATGTCATTGACCCGGAACCCCGTCGCGTAGACGAGCACGTCGGCGGGATGGCGGCCGCCATCGACGGTGACGACGGCATCGGGTTCGATCCGCGCGATGGGGGTGCGGACCAGTTCGACGTTGTCGCGGGTCAGCGTGCGCAGCCAGCTGCCGTTGTCCTGCAGGGTGCGTTTGCCGGTGGCCGGATAGTCGGGCACCACCTTGGCCAGCAGGTCGGGATCGTCGCCGACCTGGCTGGTGATCCACTGGGTGAACATCATCCTGGCCAGGTCGTTGGCTTGGCTGACGGCGGTCTGCTGGTCCGGCCAGTCGGGGTCGACGATCGCGGCGGCCAGGCCCTTGTCGCAGCCGGGCCAAAAGATCAGGAACCGGTACCAGCGCGCGTAGAACGGCAGGTGGCGCAGCGCCCACTGCACACCCGGACCGACGGGTTCGTGGTAGTTGGGGTTGGGGAACATCCACTGCGCGGTGCGTTGCAGCACGGTCAGCTGTCCGACCTCGTCGGCGATCGCGGGGGCGATCTGGAAACCGGACGCTCCGGCGCCGATCATCACGACGTCCTTGCCGGCCAGTGGCACGTCATGGTCCCAGCGGGCGCTGTGGAACGCCGGGCCGGAAAACGTCTCGGCCCCTTCGAATTCCGGGATGAACGGGGTGTTGAGCTGGCCGACCGCGCTGATCACCGCGCGGGCGGTCAGAGTCTCCTTCGCGGTTCCGGTGCCGTCGTCGGCTTCGATCTCCACCCGCCACGTGCCGGATTCCTCGTCCCATGTCGCGCGCGTCACCCGGGTGTTGAACCGGACGTGCCCGGTGATGCCGTGGCGATCCATCACGCCCTGGAAGTAGGCCTGCAACTCGGGTTGCCGGGCGAAGAACTCCGTCCAGTGGTCGTCGGGCTCAAAGCTGTAGCAGTAGAAGTGGTTCCCGACGTCGACGCGGGCGCCGGGATAGGTGTTCTCCCACCAGGTTCCGCCCACCCCGGCGTTCTTCTCGATGACGGTGAAGGGAATTCCTGCCTGCTGCAACCGGATTGCCGCCAGCAGACCGGACATACCGCACCCGATCACCAGCACGGGGAAGTCGGCGCGCGCCGCGGCGTCGGACGTGAAGGCCGTTCCCCGTTCGTCTTGGCCGCCGAGTTCCATCTCCTCGAGCAGCATCGGCACGTACTCCTGCGGCACGTCCTCGCACACCAACCAGTCCATCATCCGCTTGAGCAGGCCGGCGTCCACCGGGGCCGGTTCGGGGCAGCCGCGGTCGCGGTAGTCGCGGATGACGTCGAGCGCCAGTGCTCGCGCGGCCGCCTTGTCGTCCTCGGACATGTAGCCCTGTACCTCGTTGAGGAACAGCCCCGCCGGACGCAGCGTCGCCAGGGGCCCGTCGAGTAGCTCCGGGCCGGCCATATGGACGCAGGACAGCAACAGGGCCGGGACAGAGACGTCCGCCAGCGCCGCCACGATGGCTTGATCAGAGCCGGAGTCGGAATCTGTGAACGGGACACCCGCGTGCGGATTGCGCATCTTCGCCACGTGCCGAAGGGTAGGCGATCACCGCGCCGATGTGTAGGCAGATCCAACAAAGTGTCTACTGGGATGAATTGTCGACAAGGTGCCGCCGCCCGTCGTCGGCGTCGGCCGTCAGCAGGTTGCCGTCACCCAGATAGGCGATGTTCTGGCTCCACGTCGTGCTCAGCGCGGCGAGAGTGATCGCGTCGTAGAAAGCGCAGCGCAGCTAGCGACAGCTGGTCACGGTTTCCCTCGATCAACGGCCTTCGGTTCGCCAACCTCCTGCAGCACCACCAGTGCCCGCGCCTGCACCGGGCCCGTCGCGGCGGCCGCCAGGATGACATCGCCGTGTTCATTGGCGGGGTTCGCGGTGTCGATGACCACCTGCCACTGGGCGCCGAACTCCTTGGGCGGCAAGGTGAACTGAATCGGCTCGTGGTGGGCGTTGAAGCACACCACGAACGAGTCGCCGGTGACCCGATGGCCACGCTGGTCCAGGCCGGGAATGCCCTGGCCGTTGAGGTATACCGCCACCGACTTGCCGAAGCCGGAGTCCCAGTCCTCCTCGGTCATTTCCGAGCCGTCCGGGCTCAGCCACGAGATGTCCGGCAGTCCGGTGGTGTCGCGCTGGCGGACCGGCCGGCCGGTGAAGAACCGGCGTCGACGGAAGACCGGGTGTTCGGCCCGAAGTGCGGCGACCTTGCTTGCGAATGCCAGCAGGTCCGCGTCCGTGTCGGCCCAGTCCACCCAGGTGAGCGTGTTGTCCTGGCAGTAGCCGTTGTTGTTGCCGCTCTGGGTGCGGCCGAGTTCGTCTCCGTGGCTGATCATCGGCACACCCTGGGACAACAGCAGGGTGGCCAGGAAATTGCGTTGTTGCCGGGCCCGCAGGGCGTTGATGGCGGCGTCGTCGGTCGGGCCCTCGATCCCGCAGTTCCATGACCGATTGTGGCTGTCGCCGTCGTTGTTGTTCTCGCCGTTGGCGTCGTTGTGTTTGTCGTTGTAGGACACCAGGTCCCGCAAGGTGAAGCCGTCGTGCGCGGTGACGAAGTTGATGGAGGCCACGGGCCGGCGCGCAGTGTGCTCGTAGAGGTCGGCCGAACCGGTGATGCGGGAGGCGAATTCGCCGAGGCTGGCGTCCTCACCTCGCCAGAAGTCCCGCACGGTGTCGCGGTACTTGCCGTTCCACTCGGTCCATTGCGGCGGGAAGTTGCCGACCTGGTATCCGCCGGGCCCGACATCCCACGGCTCGGCGATGAGCTTGACCTGGCTGACCGTCGGATCCTGTTGCACGAGTTCGAAGAACGCGCTCAGTCTGTCGACGTCGTAGAACTCGCGAGCCAGCGCTGCGGCCAGATCGAACCGGAAGCCGTCGACGTGCATCTCGGTCACCCAGTACCGCAGCGAGTCCATGATCAGTTGCAGCGAGTGCGGGTGGCCGACGTTGAGGCTGTTGCCGGTCCCGGTGTAGTCCATGTAGTACCGCTTGTCGTCCTCGACGAGTCGGTAGTACGCCGCGTTGTCGATGCCCCGCATCGAAACGGTCGGACCCATGTGGTTGCCCTCGGCGGTGTGGTTGTAGACCACGTCGAGGATCACCTCGATGCCGGCCTCGTGCAGCGCGCGCACCATCGCCTTGAACTCCTGCACCTGGCCGCCGGGCGTGCTGCTCGACGAGTACTTGGCGTCGGGCGCGAAGAACCCGATTGTGTTGTAGCCCCAGTAATTCGACAGCCCCTTCTCCATCAGCGTGGAGTCGTTGGCGAAGTGGTGCACCGGCATCAGCTCGATCGCGGTGATTCCGAGCGACTTGAGGTGGTCGATGATCGCGGGGTGCGCGATGGCCGAGTAGGTGCCGCGGGTCTGCTCGGGGATGTCGGGGTGCGTTTCGGTCAGGCCCTTGACGTGCGCCTCGTAGATGATCGAATCGGCGTACTCCCGATGCGGTGGACGGTCCACGCCCCAGTCGAAGAACGGATTGATGACCACCGACTTCGGCATACCGGCCGCCGAGTCGTCGTCGTTGCGGCTGTCGGGCTCGCCGAAGTTGTAGCCGAACAGCGACTGATTCCAGTCGAAGATGCCGTCGATGGCCTTCGAGTACGGATCGAGAAGCAACTTGTTCGGGTTGCACCGGTTGCCGTTGGCCGGGTCGAACGGGCCGTGGATGCGGTAGCCGTAGCGCTGCCCGGACTCGATGTTGGGCAGAAAGGCGTGCCAGACGAACCCGTCCACTTCGGGCAGCGTGATCCGCTGTTCGGCGCCCTCGGCGTCGAACAGGCACAGCTCCACCTGTTCGGCGACCTCGCTGAATACGGCGAAGTTGGTCCCGGAGCCGTCGTAGGTGGCCCCGAGCGGGTAAGCCTTGCCCGGCCAGACCTCGATGTCCGTCGCGGGCGGCGTGTTCGTCGCGTTGTCTGTCAACGCACCTCCAAAGTTGCGTGTGCACCGTCAACGTAGCCATTACCCCGCTGTCGCGCGCATCGCTCACGAATTCCGACAACATCACAATAAGAAAACCCTAAGAACCATGGGTGGTGTGCCGCCATGGCAAACGCCGCGCGCGCCACGGAGGCGGGGGAGGAGAAAACCCCGACTGGTTAGGGCGAAAGCCGTGCCCCCGACGCTGCGACACGCCGTGCGCGGGTGGCGCCCGGCAACCGCGCTGAGCTTCATGAGAAGGATTCTCATCGGCCGCTGGGCGCCTGCTGCTGCGGTAACTTCAGATCAGGTTGAGTTCACAGCCACCGGAAACGTCAGTTTCGTCGAGATGGCGAGCAGGGTCGAGAACACTGCCGTCCCAGCTGTCTGGGGCACTTGGCGTGATCCACAGTACGAATCACATCGACTGATGGGGTCATGATGTCTGTAGTCACCGCAACCGAGTTCACACCGCCTGTTGTCGCACCGTCTGTTGCCGCTTCGTCGCGGGGCCGGATGCCGCGTCTGGCCACCCGATGGCTGGACAGCGCGACGGCCGTCATCGTCGTGGAAGGCGAGGTCGATGCGGCCAACGCCGATGCAGTCGGCGACTACGCCGCCGGGGTGTCTTCGCGTGGCCGACAACTGGTCCTGGATCTGAGCCGACTGGATTTCTTTGGCGTCGAAGGCTTTTCGGTGCTTCGGACGGTCGGGGCACAGTGCGCCGCGAACGGGGTGCAGTGGGTAGTGGTGCCGGGTCCGGCGGTCGCCCGGGTGCTGCGACTCTGCGACCCCGCCGGTGCGCTGCCGACCGCGGGAACCGTTGACGCCGCCGTGGCGTCATTTCCAGGCACACGTCGACCGCTGACGCTCGTCACCGGCTAGCGACTCGCCGAACAGCTTCGGTCGTAATCCGACGGTAGGGACTCCCACTGTCGATCACCTGTGCAGCGGGTACGCACTAGGTTGGCAGCGTGTCGTCGGATCCGCGCCCGCCCGCGGAGCCGTTCCCCCGGGGAATGGCTCTTCTCGTGGCGGGCGCGTTCTTCATGGAGATCCTCGATGCGACGATCATCACGCCGGCCATTCCGCTCATCGCCGGATCGTTCGGGGTCGACGCCGTCGACGTCAACGTGGCCATCTCCGCCTACCTGGTCACCGTCGCGGTGCTGATCCCCGTCAGCGGATGGCTGGCCGACAAGTTCGGAATCCGGCGGGTGTTCATCGCGGCGATCGCCGTGTTCACGCTCGCATCGATCGGATGTGCGGCCAGCGTGTCACTGCCGATGCTGGTCGGTATGCGCGTTCTGCAGGGCGTCGGCGGCGCGATGATGGTGCCCGTTGGCCGCCTGGCGGTGCTGCGCTATTCGGACAAAGCGGATCTGGTGCGCGCGATCGCGTTGCTCACGTGGCCGGCTCTGGCGGCGCCCGTCGTCGCCCCGGCACTCGGTGGTGCCATCGCGACACTGGTGTCCTGGCGGTGGATCTTCCTCGTCAACATTCCACTGGGCGTGGTGGGATTCCTGTTGGCGCTCAAGTTGATTCGCGGGGAGCCCGCTGCGGCGACACCGGCCGCTGGACTGGCGCGGCATGCTGCTGCTCGGCGGCGGCATCGCGTCGGCGCTCCTCGCGCTGGAGAAGATCAGGCTGCGCGGCACCGATTGGCTGATCGTCGCAGGGGGCGCGGTCCTCGCCGCGGTGCTGCTCGGCGTCGCGGTGCGGCACCTGTTGCGGACGGCGTACCCGCTGGTGCGGTTGCGCGTGCTGCGGGTCCGAACGCTTCGCATCACCGTGCTCGCCGGGTCGCTGTACCGCATGGTCATCACGGCCGTGCCGTTCCTGCTGCCGTTGCAGTTCCAGCTGGTGTTCGGCTGGACGCCGTTCGCCGCGGGGCTGATGGTGGCGGCGTTGTTCGCGGGCAATCTCACCATCAAGCCGTTGACCACGCCGTTGATGCGGAGGTTCGGAATCCGCAACGTGCTGCTGGTCAACGGCGTGGCATCGGTGGCCTGCTTCGGTCTGCTGGCCACGCTGCACCCCGGGATGCCGATCGTCCTGATCGCGGCGATCCTCTACCTCAGCGGTGCGCTCCGCTCGATCGGCTTCACCGCCTACAACAGCCTGGCGTTCTCCGACGTCGACGGCGACGACCTGACGCACGCCAACACCCTCAACGCGTCCGTGCAGGAACTGGCCGCCGGACTCGGTATCGCCGTCGCCGCCCTGCTGCTGAGTCAGTTGGCGTCCTACCCGGTGACGTACCTGGTGCTCGGCGTGCTGCTGGCGCTGACCCTCATCGAAACGCTGCGCCTGCCGGGCGATGCGGGTGCGCATGTCAGCGGGAAGCGCTGAAACACTCAGGGCTGCACCAGAATCCGGATCGGATTGCCGTCCTGCTTCTCGAGCATCTCGATTCCCGTGGGCGACGTCCTCCAGTGGCACCACGGCGCTGATCGAACGCGAGAGATCCAGCCGGCCGCGTGACACGAGGTTGGCCAGCGTCTCGATGTCGGCGTTGAGGTAGCCGAGGTGGCCGAGAACCTGGCGTCTTGGTCAAGTCCGAACATCGAGGTGGGGCCGACGGTCGGCGTCTCGGCGCTCATCCCGACGCTGACCAGGCGGCCGCCGTTGGTCAGGCGGTCGAGCGCCTGCTCGAACGTCACCTTGAGGCCGACGGCGTCGAACGCCACGTCGAGCCCGCGACCGCCGGTGATCTCCAGGATCGAGTCGGCCAGGCCGTCGTCGCGCGAATCGAAGGCGTAGTCGGCACCGAGTTCCAGGGCGCGTTCGCGCACCACGGGATTGATGTCCACGGCGATGATCGGCGCGGCCCCCACCAGGCGGGCCAGTTGCACGATGTGGGTGCCGATGCCGCCGACGCCCCACACCCCGACCGATTCGCCGACACCGACCTTGCCCGTGTGCACCACCGCGCCGAAGGGCGTCGAGACGGCGTCGGCCAGGATGGCGGCCTGCTCGAGCGGCACGTTGTCGGGCACGCGGGTCAGCCCGGCGGCCTGCGCCACGGTGTATTCGGCCCACGCTCCGTCGTAGGCGAACGCCATGATCTGGGTCTGCAGGCAGTTGGCGGGGTCGCCGCGGAGGCAGTTCGCACACTGCTGACACGGCCGGCCGGCGGCGACGATGACGCGATCGCCCTCGCTCCAGCCCGTCACGCCCGGACCGAGCTCGGCAATGGTGCCGGACGCCTCGTGGCCCTGGGTCACCACCGGCAGGAAGGCCGGGAACGTTCCGTTGATCAGGCTGAGGTCGGAATGGCAGATGCCGCAGAACGCGACCTTGACGAGGACTTCGCCGGGGCCGGGCTCGGGGATCGGAACATCCTCGACCGCGATCGTTGCCGGTGTCCGTGTAGAGGCGCTGAGCGCGCATCGTGCTGGCCATGTGGTACGAGTCCCGTTCGTTCGCATCTTTGGCGCGGATCTGGCGCAAGTGGAACATCCAGCTGCATCGCGTGGAGACCTTCGAGTTCTCAACCGATCCCGAGATGGAGGCCAAGCAGCGCGACGAGGTCGATCTATACCTGGATCCGCCTGCCGGCGCGCTGTATTCAGCGTCGACGAGAAATCCCAGATCCAAGCATTGGATCGGACCCAGCCGATTCAGCCGCTGCGCCAAGGCATTACCGAGCAACAGACCCACGACTACATCCGCCACGGCACCACCACCCTGTCCGCCGCCCTGGAAGTCGCCACCGGCAAGGTGACCGCCGACGCCTGCTACCCGCGCGACACCAACGCCGAGTTCCTGGCCTTCCTCAAGCTGGTCGCCAAAGCCCACCCGCGAGTACGGCTGGCGTCATCTGCGACAACTACGCCACCCACAAACACCCCACGTTGATGCCTGGCTGGACAAAAACCCCAGGGTGACACTGCACTTCACGCCGACGAGCTGCGAGTGGTTGAACATGGTCGAGATCTTCTTCGGCATCATCACCCGCCAGGCCATCCGCCGCGGCACCTTCACAGACGTCACAGAACTGACCGACCGCTATCCGCACCTACATAGACGGCTACAACGAACGCGCCACACCGTTCACCTGGACCAAAACCGCCGACGAACTCCTCGGCAAAATCAACCGTAAAGCAAATCAACGACGCGCGACACTAGTGTGCTCCACCGGAAATTCGTGCGATATATCGGGCGAGTGAGTCGAGGATCTCGTCGGCGGTTTTGGTCCAGCGGAACGGTTTCGGGTCGTCGTTCCATGCGGTGATCCAGCCGCGGACATCGTTCTCCAGTGTGGCAACGCTTTTGTGGACGCCGCGGCGGAGCAGTTGGTCGGTGAGAAAGCCGAACCAGCGTTCCACCTGGTTGATCCAGGAGGAGCCGGTCGGGGTGAAGTGCATGTGGAAGCGGCGGTGTTTGGCTAGCCAGTCATTGACCGCCGGTGTCTTGTGGGTGGCCAGGTTGTCGCAGACGAGATGCACGTCCAGTTCGGCGGGGACGGCCTTATCGATCGCGACGAGGAACTTCTTGAACTCGACAGCGCGGTGCCGGCGATGGATCTGGCTGATTACGGTGCCGTCCGCGGTATTGAACGCCGCGAATAGGCTGGTGACGCCGTGGCGGGCGTAGTCATGGGTGCGACGCTCTGGCATGCCCGGCATCATCGGCAGCACCGGTTGGGAGCGGTCCAGCGCCTGCATCTGCGATTTCTCGTCGACACACAACACGACCGCCTTCTCGGGCGGATTGTGGTACAGGCCAACGACATCGACGACCTTGTCGACGAACATCGGGTCGGTGGAGAGCTTGAATCGGTCGTCGAGGTGCGGTTTGAGATCAAACCGGTGCCAGATCCGCCCGATCGTGGTCGGTGACAGTCCGGTACGCGCCGCCATCGACGTCCGCGACCAGTGCGTCGCGTTCGCCGGCTTCTGCTCCAGGGTCGCGACCACCACCTGTTCGACCTTGTCCAACAGGATCGACGGCGGGCGACCCGGGCGCGGCTCGTCCACCAACCCATCGAGGCGCCGGGCCACAAAACGTCGACGCCACTTGTTCACGGTGTTGGGCGCCACCCCTAGAGCCTCGGCGACCTGCGTGTTCATCACCCCAGGTTCGGCACACGCCAACACAATCCGCGACCGCAACGCCAACGCTTGGGATGACTTCGCCCGACGTGACCACCGAATCAGCTGGTCACGCTCGTCGGTGGTCAACACCAACTCGGCCTTCGGCCGCCCTGTTCTCGCCACCCAAACATCATACAGAATTAACGCATGAATTTACGGTGTGACACACTAGTCGCTGACGCCGATCATCACTTCGGTGGACTTGATCAGCACCGTGGCGGGCTTGCCCGCCGCGAGGCCCAGTTCTTCGGCGGCATCTTTGGTGATGGAGGCCGTGACGATCTGCTCGCCGCCGTCGAGTTTGACCTTGACGGTGGCCATCACCGCGCCGAGGTTGACTTCGGTGACCGTGCCGGTGAGCTGATTTCGAGTCGAGAGCCGCATGCGAGTGACCTTATCCGTCCGGTACGGCTGACTACAGTGGGTTCAGTGGCACGAAAGTACGCGACGGCCGACCGCGTCGGCCTGCCCGAACTGCTGGATTTCGTCAGACCGCGACATCGGATGGTGCTGACGACATTCCGCGCCGACGGCTCACCGCAGAGCTCTCCGGTCACCGGTGGCGTCGATGCCGACGGACGGCTGGTCATCGCGAGCTATCCGCAGCGCGCCAAGAGCACCAACATCCGTCGCACCGGTACCGCCAGCGTCGTCGTGCTGTCCGACGAGTTCAACGGACCGTACGTTCAGGTGGACGGCGATGCCGAGGTGATCGACCTGCCCGGGGCCGTCGAACCGCTCGTCGAGTATTTCCGCGCGGTCGCCGGCGAGCACTCCGATTGGGACGAGTACCGCCGCGCGATGGTCGAGCAGGGCAAGTGCCTGATCCGGGTGACACCCCGGCGCTGGGGACCCGTCGCCACCGGCGGCTTCCCGCCGCCCGACTGACGCGCGGGGATCAGACGTCGAGGTCGAGGGTGACCGATCCGCCCGGATCGGCGCGGAAGCTGCCGCTGCCGGTGGCGCCCTTGAGTTCGTCGGTACCCGACACGACGCGCAACGTCGCGGTGGCGGCCCCGTTCTCGAATGCACCGTCGTGCAGCAGGACCAGTGTTCCGCTCTTTCCGTCCGCCTTGCCGTGAATGCGTTCCAGGCCGACATAGGTGGCCGTCTTGTCCGGTGCGTAGGCCATCAACCACTTCGTGGTCGACGTGCCGTCGATCGCACCGGAGTACTTGCGCGACACCAGCGCTTCGCTGAGTTTGCTGACCCCGACGCCGTCGTCGAACGGCGTCTCATCCCAGTTCGTCACCTCGAATGTCGCGTCCAATGTTTCTTGGTCATGAGTTCGGATACCCGTGCCCACGGTGGGCATAACCTGAAGCCCGATGAGGATCGAGCAGGTGCGCCTACAGCAGCGTGACGGTGTCACGTGCGGGCCCAGCGTGGCGATCGTGGGGTGCGCGCTGCTCGACCCCGACTACGCGCACGGGCCTGGCCGAGGCGGACTGGTTCACCGAGGAGCAGGGCCGGTTGCACCGGCGGCTGAACCGGCTGTGGCCCCGCGCGCTGGGCACCACACCGGTGGGGATGGTGCGGGCGCTGTCGCGGCACAGTGCGGTGCGCTACCGCTGGCGGCCGGCCCGCGGCCGGCGGGACGCCCTGCTGGATGTTCGGGAGGCGGTGCTGCTCGGCTATCCGGTGGCGATGCTGGTCGGCCGATTCATCCCGCGGCACTGGGTGCTGCTGGTCGACGCCGCGGGTACTGCCGGATTCCGCTGCTACGAGCCGTCCTCCGGTGACATCCGCCGGGTGGCCGCCGACGATATCCGCGACCGCTCGACTCTCCGGCGTGGGCTACCCGCGTGCATTCGCGTTCGTGCTGCCGGTCCGTTCCTGGTAGCTCCGCCTGGTACGCCGAGATCGACGAAATGGCGTGACCTACTCGCACTTCCGCACCCGAGACGTACGTCTGGGCGATCTCGAACGAGAGCGGCGGCGACCTCGTCGAACGCGGCGATCGTCGGGAACAGCTTGGTGGCGTCCTGCGGCAGCGGCCAACTGGACAGCTTTGCCGCCACCAGGTTCGCCGCCCGGTTGACGTAGATCATCTGCCCGTGAATCCCCAGGCACACCAACACGTTGTCACCTGGATAGGGCAACCAGCACTGGTTGCGGTACATGCCGCCGGGCATGCGGTTGTCGCCGGGGCTGGCGGCGAAGGCCTCGCGGGAGTCGACGCCGCCGGCGAAAGTGTCGGCGATCCACGCCGGGGGCACCACCTGCTGTCCGGTCAGCGAGACGCCGCCGGTGAGGAACAACGAACCGAACCGGACCAGATCGCGCAGGCAGGCGTTGATACCGCCGTCGAACATGCCGGTGCCCACCGCGTCGACGCCGATGACCGCGTCGTTCTGGGCCCCGATCCTGCTCCACAGCAGCTCCGACATCAGTTCGGGCATGCGGACGCCGGCCGCCGATTCGCAGATCCAGCCCAGCACGTCGGTTTCACACGACCGGTACAGGAACGGCCCACCGTGCGCCGATTCCTGCCGCAGGGTGAGCAGGAAGTCGTACATGTTGGACGGGATGTCGGGCACGGTTCGGGGCGCCCAGCCGATGGCCTGTTCGATCAGCCGCACCTCGGCCATCGGGTCCAGGTAGTCCTCGGAGAATTTGATGCCGGACCGCATGTCCAGGATGTGGCGCACCGTCGCGCCCGCATAACCCGACTGGGCAAGCGCCGGAACGTATCTGGTGAGCTGCGCGTCCACGTCGAGGCTCCCTGCCCCGACAAGCGCACCCACCACCATGCCGACCAGCGACTTGCTCACCGACATCAGAATGTGCGAGGTGTCGGGGAGCATCCCGCCGTAGTACTGCTCGGCCACCACCTTGCCGTGCCGGACGACGATCCAGCCGTCGGTCGCCGTGGACGCCATCACATCCCCGACCGTTCTGCGCCGTCCGCTGGAGGCGGTCGAGGAAGGAGATGTCCGCTAGCCAGGGTCGTCGCCGAAGGCAGCTGGGCGACTGGGTCCGCCGCGCGGGATCTGTGCGGTCGGCAGAAAGTCGGCGATGTGCTGGAACGTCCAGTGCAGATGCGCGGCCGACTGCCAGTTGTCCAGAGTCAGTTCCGACGGAACGCGGCCGGGATCGCCGCCGATCAAGGTGCCTCCTCGAGGATCGGTACCCGACGACCCTAGCTCAGGGGAGATTTGAGGCCGACATTCGCCGGTGGCTTGGCGGGTTCGGCGATCGGTGTGCCCGCGAATTGGGCGCGGATCGAATCGATGAGATGCCCTGCCCTGATGGCCAGTGCCGACTTGCCCTCGCCCGATTCGACCTGCAGCCGGCCCTTGGTCACCACGACGCCCAGGTCGGCGCCTTTCCAGCGGTAGTCGCCGGGGCCGTAGATCCGCAGGAAGAACGCCTCGGCCTCGTTCTGCAACTGGTGCCAGTCCAGCGCCGCCCGGCGGAACACCAGCGAGCCGCTGCCGTCCAGCGAGTACTGCCCGGTGCGCGGGGTCGCGGTCAGCTGCTGGACGATCTCGTCGGTCTCCTTCATGACCATCTGGCTCCAGACGTCCTCGGAGGCCAGCTCCTCCCAGCGGTCGTTGATCTCGTCGACGTCGAGGTCGAAGTCGACGTTCATGTACTCGAGGATGTGGAACAGGAACAGCGGTATGTCGGCGTAGGCGCCCGCGGTGACGTTGGTGATCGACGACGCCCCGCTGATGCGTGGATTGAGCTCGCCCAGGTATACCTCGCCCGAGTCGGTGTCGACCAGGACGTCCACCTCGAAGAAGCCGCGGTAGCCTTCCTGGGCCAGCCGGTCACCCAGTCGGCGAACCAATTGTGTTGCAGTACGCCGATTCTCGGCGTTGAGGACCTCGGGATACATCTCGTTGCCGCACCAGCCGCCCTGGGCGGGCGTCAGGTTCTGGTATCCGATCAGCTCCGACATGAACGGTCCGACGATCGTCCCGCATCGGGTCAGCACCGCCTCGACGGCCACCGGGCGGTTGTTGATGCGGCGCATCACCTTGATCTCCTGGCCGATGATGTCCTCGCTGTGCTTCTTCCAGTCGGCCTCCGAGGAGATGAAGAACGTCGTCTTGCCGGAGTCGCCGTAGGGTGTCTGAACCACCAGTTCGTCACCGAGACCGGCCTTCTCGGCGGCCGCGCACAGGCCGGCCCAGTCCTTCACCTTGGTCAGCACATTCGGCACGCTCGGTGCGCCCGCCTCGTTGCCGAGCTGGGTCGTCACGATTTTGGAGTCGAGATGCTCACGCAGGCTGGCCTGCGGCAGGATCAGGTCGTAACCGAGTTCCTCGCAGATGGTCTCGGTCTCGCTGTCGAAGAACACCATCGCGATCTTGGGACGCACACCGCGGGGGGTGCGGCTGTCGATGAAGGCGCGCACCTCGGGGTTGGTCAGCAGCCAGTTGTTGATCTCCTCGCCGCTTTCGAACTCGTGGTACGGCTTTTCGCTGGGCGTGAATACGCGTGGGTGTGCGCCGTCCCAGGCGTCGTAGTAGGTGACGTAGGAGAAGTTGCGCACCCAGCGGTCCAGGCCGAGCAGGTTGAACGGGGTGGCCCCGAAGAACAGGATCGGCACGTCGTTGGTGCGGAAGAAGTGCCGGACCTCGGAGATGTTCTTGAGCCGTCGCCGCGGCGTTCCCGAGCCGGAGGCGGACGCGGCGTCGGTGGCGACGCTGACCTCACCCGGCGTGGACGTGACCGGCGGCTGCCGCCTTCTTCGCCCGGGCCGGCGTCGCGCGTTTGACCGGAGCCTTCTTCGCCGCAGCTTTCTTGACCGGCGCCTTCTTCGCGGCAGCTTTCCTGACGGGAGCTTTCTTGGCAGGAGCTTTCTTGACCGGAGCTTTCTTGGCGGCGGTCTTCCCGGCTGCCTTGCTGGTTCGGACCGGGCGGTCGCTCATGGCGGATACCTCGCTGTCGGATGGGTCGGCGGTCAGTAGACAGTGTTCCCCGTCGGCGCCCGATCGTCGGCGAGTTCGGCAGATCTGGACCGCTCAGACGGTCAGCCCGCTGACCAGACCCACGCAGGCGGTCACCGCGGTGTCGGCGATCCCGCGGATGTCGTCGCCGTCCTCCATGGTGTGGGCGGTCAACTCTCGCAGTCCGCCGAGCAGGATCAACGCAAGTCGGCCGCGTCACCGTCTGGAGGTGCGCACGGCGGAAACCCGGGCTGGAGGTGATGTCGATCAGCAGGTCGGTGAATCGGCCCATCCCGCGGCGCTGCACCGGTCGGGCGGCGTCACCCAGCGCCGGGAACTCGCGGATCCACGCGAGGGTGATCGCCGGGTGGGCCTCGATCGCGGTGATGTAGGCGTCGACCGCCTTCTCGACCTGCGTGCGCCAGTCGGCCTCGGGGTCCACCGCGGCGCGGATGCCGGCGATCATCCGGATGTTGTCGATGTCGAGCAGTTCCAGCAGGCAGTCGTCCTTGCTGGCGAAATGGGCGTAGAAGGTGCGCTTGGACGTCTTGGCGTGCCGCACGATGTCGGCGACCGTCGTCTCCCGATAGCCGCGCTCGGCGATGGATGCGGCCAGTCCGTCGAGCAGACGTTCACGGAACGGATCGTCGCCCGACGGGCCGGCGCCGGTCGCGAGGTCAGCGGATTCCGACTGCCGTCATCGCAGGTCCTCCTCCATCACGCTTGCCACGCGTGGTACCACCCGGTACCGTACTCCATGGGATGCGGTACGCAGCGGTACCAACCGGGAACCGGGGAGGCAGTGTTCGTGACTGAAACCACCGTCGACCGGGCGGTGGGCACCGATTCCGGCGCCGATCCGGATACCGCCTTCGCCGAAATGGCCCAAGCTGGTGCAGGGCGTCGGTTACGGGCTGTTCCGCAGGCAGACCGTGGGCCGGTTGACGGCCAAATTCGGCGAGGCGTTCACGATCAAGGTTCCGGTGTTCGGGAACATGGTCGTCGTCACCGATCCGGTGCTGGCCAAGCAGGTGTTCACCGCCAGCCCCGAGGACCTCGGCAACATCCGGCCCAACCTGAGCCGGATCTTCGGCCCCGGTTCGGTGTTCGCCCTGGAGGGCGCCGAGCATCGGCGCCGCCGCAAGCTGCTGACCCCGCCCTTCCACGGCAAGGCGATGAAGAAGTACGAGTCCATCGTCGAAGAGGAGACGCTGCGCGAGGTGGCGTCGTGGCCCGAAGGCTCCGAGTTCGAGACCCTCGAGCCGATGATGCGGATCACGCTGAACATCATTCTGCGGGCCATCTTCGGTGCCGACGGCGCTCAACTGGAGACGCTGCGCCGGATCATCCCGCCGTGGGTGACGCTGGGTTCGCGGCTCGCCGTGTTGCCGACGCCCACCCGCGATCTCGGGCGCTGGACCCCGTGGTCCCGGCTGGCCGAGTACCGCCGTCAGTACGACGCAGTCATCGAAACGCTGGTCGATCAGGCCAAGTCGGATACGCGGTTCGCCGAACGCACCGACATCCTGGCGCTGCTGCTGCGCAGCACATACGAGGACGGCTCGCCGATGTCCCGCAGTGAGATCGCCGACGAGCTGCTGACGCTGCTGGCGGCGGGTCACGAGACCACGGCGTCGACACTGGCGTGGGCGTTCGAGCGGATCTCCCGCCACCCTGGGGTACTGGCCCGGCTGGTTGCCGAAGCCGACACCGACGGCAACGAGTACCGCCAAGCCACGATCCTGGAGGTGCAGCGCAATCGCACCGTCATCGACTTCGCCGGCCGACATGTCTGCGCCCCCAGCGTTCAGCTGGGCAAATGGCGTATCCCGCAAGGCTATTCGGTGTCGGTGGCGCTCGGCCAGGCGCACTTCAATGCGAGGGAGTTCCCCGATCCGGAACTCTTCGACCCGGACCGCTTCGTCGGCGACCGGCCGAACGTCTTCGCCTGGATCCCGTTCGGCGGGGGCACCCGCCGCTGTGTCGGCGCCGCATTCGCCAACATGGAGATGGACGTGGTGTTGCGAACGGTGCTGCGCCGCTTCACCATCGAGACCACGGCAGAGCCCGACGAGAAGTGGCACTCGCGCGGCGTCGCCTTCACCCCGAAGAAGGGCGGCCGGATCACAGTCCGGCGTCGGCCGCTGTAGGCGCGCTGCCAGGCCGGATCCCGGCCGATGAAACCCATCAGCCGGGTCACCGGATCGGCGTCGGTGCCAACAGCGACGGCGGGGCCGTACTGTCCCGACGAACGCAGCAGTTCTTCTATCGCCGACATACCGTCGACCAACTCTTCCGCGAACTGCGGGTCGAGATCGGCCTGTCGCCCGGCGGCTGTGGCCAGGTCCCAGGTGTGCATGTACACATCCGCCGTGTAGAAGCGGTCGATGGCCTCGGCGAGGCGATGGCTGCCCGCCATCGGATGGGTGAACATTGATTCGGCGTCGGCTCCGTCGAACAACGCCTGGACCCCGGCGGAGTGCGCCCGCCACGCCGCGGGTGGGTCATCGGCCACGGCCGGCCCCGCGGGCAGTTCGACGCCGCCTGCGGCCAGAAACGCGGTGAACCAGTCGATCAGATGGCTCACCACATCGCGAGCCACCCATCCGTCGACCGGTGTCGGCGCCGCCCAGTTCGTCACCGCACCGACGTGCTCGGCGAATGTGGCACTGACGGCCCGGTGGCGATCCGCCGGCGGGAGCCCGACCAGGGAGACCACGATCCTCACAGCTCCCCAGACGCCACCAGGGCGTCGAGTTTTCCGTAGCCCTCGTTGACGCCGGTCTCCATACCCGATGCGAGCCAGGCGTCGCGGGCCTCGAAGGAGTCGACCAGCGACTGGGCGTGAAGTCGGGTGTAGCCACCGCCGATGTCTTCGAACCGCAGCGTCTCCAGGGCGACGTCGTCAGGCATGCCCTCGTAGGTGAAGGTCTGGACGATCGTGTCGTCAGCCACGGTGTGGAAGCAGCCGCGGAACCCGAACTCCTCACCGTCCCGGGCGGCGACGTAGCGCCAGGCGCCGCCGTTGCGGGCGTCCCATTCGACGATCCGGGTCTGCATTCCGTCGGGTCCGACCCACCGGGCGAACAACTCCGGATCGGTGTGCGCCTTCATCAGTTGGGCAGGCGTGGCGCGGAAATCGCGGGTCATGCGAATGACGGGGACGTCCTTGGCTGCCTCGATCTCCACTTCGGTGTAGCTCGCGTTCACGATGCTTCTCCTTTGTGTTCTGGTCGGTCGGTCATCTCGTCGAGCACCGCGTCGAGGCGCTGGAAGCGACGTTCGGCTTGCCGGCGATAGCGCTCGATCCACTTGGCCATCAGGTCGAACACCTCGGCCTGCAGGTGTACCGGGCGGGTCTGCGCCTCCCGGGACCGGGTGACCAGGCCGGCGTCCTCGAGCACCTTGAGATGCTTCGACACGGCCTGCAGGCTGACGTCGTACGACGCGGCCAGTTGGCCGACGGTCGCGTCGGACTCGGTGAGCCGGGCGACCATGTCCCGCCGGATCGGATCGCTCAGCGCCCCAAACATTTTCGACAACTGGTCGGCCATCTGCGTCCTCAACTATTTGGTTGAACACGAGCAAACCACGTCGCACCGATGTTGTCAACCATTTGGTTGAATACTGTGTTCCGCCCCAGACGACAGGGTGGCCCGGACGCATTGTGCGTCCGGGCCACCTTGGTTGGCCGTCACTTGCCGTGGTGCCACTGGTGGTGGTGGTGGGCCGAAGTGCCGGGCTGATCCGTCGACAGGTCCTGGGTCGGGAATGCCGTGTGGTGGGTCGGGGCGCTGATCGAGGGGCCGTTGTTGGTGGCCGTGGCGTCGGCGTGGCCGGCGGTGGCCGCACCAAGGGCGATCAGGGCGGGCGCGACGGCCAGGGCGGCTCCGGCGGCGATCCGGCGGGTGACGCTGTTCATATGGATTCTCCTGTGCGAGTGGGCTTTTCGTTGTGTCCTACCGGTGTGTTCCGGCGATGACTCAACTGTGCCGCACCCGGGCCCGCAGGTCTGTCGGGCAACCGGTGGATGCGCAGGAGGAATCTCGTGTCCCCCGATCAGGGGACACGAGACCCGGATTCGAACAGCTCAGACGACCTCGCGCTTGGGCAGCTTCCAGCCCGCCCGCGGAAAGTGGCACGTGTAGCCGTTGGGGATGCGCTCCAGGTAGTCCTGATGCTCCGGCTCGGCCTCCCAGAAGTCGCCTGCCGGCGTCACCTCGGTGACCACCTTGCCCGGCCACAAACCCGACGCGTCGACGTCGGCGATGGTGTCGATCGCGATGCTCTTCTGCTCGTCGTCGGTGTAGAAGATCGCCGAGCGGTAGCTGGTGCCGACGTCGTTGCCCTGGCGGTTCTTCGTCGTGGGGTCGTGGATCTGGAAGAAGAACTCCAAGATGTTGCGGAAGTCGGTCCGTGCGGGGTCGTAGACGATCTCGATCGCCTCGGCGTGGCCGGGGTGATTTCGGTACGTCGCATGGGCGTTCTGGCCGCCGGTGTAGCCGACGCGTGTCGACACCACCCCCGGCTGCCTGCGGATCAGGTCCTGCATGCCCCAGAAGCAGCCGCCCGCGAGGATCGCCGTCTGGTAGTCGCTCATTTGCCCTCCTTGCTGAACAGCGTCTTGTACTCGCCGTAGCCCTGCGATTCGAGGTCGTCGAGGTGGATGAATCTCAGCGAAGCCGAGTTGATGCAGTAGCGCAACCCGCCCTCGCTGCGCGGGCCGTCGGAGAACACATGGCCCAGGTGGCTGTCGCCGTGTGCCGAACGCACCTCCTTGCGGATCATCAGGTGCGAGAAGTCGCGCTTCTCGACGACGTTCGAACCGGTGCCGTCGGCATCGATCGGCCGGGTGAAGCTGGGCCAGCCGCTGCCGCTGTCGAACTTGTCCACCGAGGCGAACAGCGGTTCACCCGACACGACGTCGACGTAGATACCCGGTTCGTGGTTGTCCCAGTACTCGCCGGTGAACGGCCGTTCGGTGCCGTTCTTCTGCGTGACGTTGTACTGCTCGGGCGACAAGGCATCGAGGGCTGCCGGATTCTTGATATAGGCCTTAGAGGTCATCGTTCCTTCCTTGGTTCGGTGTACCTATAACCTCAGGTGCTCGTCAGATAGTTCCGCGTTACGGACCCTCGACAAACATCGATAGAACGTGTTCTAGTTCTGGAGTGACCACCCCGCAGTTCACCCGCGACGAACTGGCCGCCGCATTCGCGACCTTCGAGCAGACCGTCGACCGCGCGGCACGTAGCCAGGACTGGGATGCCTGGGTCGAGCACTACACCGACGACGTGCTCTACATCGAGCACGCGGCAGGCACCATGCACGGCCGTGACGAGGTCCGCGCCTGGATCCGCCGCACCATGGGTACCTTCCCAGGCAGCTACATGACGTCGTTCCCGTCGTTGTGGCACGTCATCGACGAACCGACCGGACGCGTCATCTGCGAACTCGACAATCCGATGCGCGACCCCGGCGACGGCACGATCATCAGCGCCACCAACATCTCGATCGTCACCTACGCGGGTGACGGCACGTGGCGGCAGCAGGAAGACATCTACAACCCGCTTCGATTCGTGCAGGCATCGGTCAAGTGGTGCCGCAAGGCCCAGGAACTCGGCACCCTCGACGATGAGGCCGCGGCGTGGTTCAAGAAGTCGGCCGGTTTCGGGAAGGTAAGCGCCAAGTGAGCCCGAAGCTGGTCATCGGCGCCAACGGATTCCTGGGCTCGCACGTCACCCGTCAGCTGGTCGGCGACGGCGAGGAGGTGCGGGTGACCGTGCGCGCGGGCGCCAACACCGTCAGCATCGATGACCTTGACGTCACCCGATTCGTCGGCGACATCTTCGACACCGAAACCATCCGCGCGGCCATGGACGGATGCGATGTCGTCTATTACTGCGTCGTCGACACCCGGGCCTGGCTGCGTGATCCCGCGCCGCTGTTTCACACCAACGTCGAGGGACTGCGGGCGGTGCTGGAGATCGCCGCCGAGATGTCCGCCGCGGGGTCGCTGAAGAAGTTCGTGTTCACCAGCAGCTACTCGACAGTCGGTCGCAAGAAGGGCCGGGTCGCCACCGAGGACGACGTCATCGAACCGCGCAAGCTGACCTCCTACGTTCGCTCGCGGGTGCAGGCCGAGAACCTGGTGCTGCAGTACAGCCGCGAGCGTGGTCTGCCCGCCGTCGCCATGTGTGTGGCGAGCACCTACGGCCGTGGCGACTACGGCATGACGCCGCACGGCGCGATGATCGCGGGCGCGGCGTTCGGGAAGATGCCGTTCGTGCTCGACAAGATCTCGTTGGAGGCCGTCGGCGTCGAGGACGCGGCACGGGCGATGATCCTGGCCGCCGACCGGGGACGGGTCGGGGAGCGGTACCTGATCTCCGAGCGGATGATCAGCAACCGGGACGTGGCGCAGATCGCCGCCGATGAGGCCGGCGTACCGGTGCCGCGACGCACGGTCCGGGTGCCGGTGCTCTACGCGATGGGCGCCCTCGGGTCGGTCAAGGCGCATCTTCGCGGCAGCGATGAACGGCTCACCCTCCAGTCGGTCCGGCTGATGCGGGCCGAGGCCGAGGTCGACTGCAGCAAGGCCAGGCGCGAACTGGGTTGGCAACCGCGGCCGGTGCAGGAGTCGGTCCGGGAGGCCGCTCGATTCTGGGCCGATATGCGGACGGCCCGGCGGAAGGCCAAATCGGCGGGGTGAGTCGTGAACTTGCCGCTGCCGTGGATCGTGTCTATCCCATGAGCAGGATTGGGCTTTTCCTCGGCGCGGCATTGACCATCGTGGCCACGGTGACGGCTTGTGGTTCGTCGTCGCACGACCACGGCCGAGACCGCGACATCGGCAACCGCAGAGGCGACCGCACCGGCAACCGCGCCGGCCGCCACCATCACGATCGAGAACTTCACGTTCAACACCCCGGAATCGGTCCCCGCCGGTGCGACGATAGCCGTCAAGAACTCCGATCCGGCCGAACACTCGGTGACAGCGGATTCGGGCAACACGTTCAACGTCGAGATCGAGGGTGGTGAGACGAAGACGTTCACGGCGCCGTCGCAGCCAGGGTCCTATCCCTACCACTGCTCGTATCACCCGATGATGCACGGGACCTTGGTGGTCAAGTAGTCGGTAGCCTCGGGGGCAATGGACAAGATCCGGATCGATCTGGCCGGGCCGCCGCAGACCACGCTGGCAATGCTGTACGCCAAGGCGCTCGACGCCGATGCCGTTCACCCCATTCTGGGCGATCAGTACGCGAAAGCGGCTGTCGCACAGATTGATTACGACTGGACGCGAACCACGATCAAGGCGCGCTCGGCGCCGTCGGTCACCATCAGAACCGCGCACTTCGACAACTGGGTACGCCAGTTTCTCGCCGTGCACCCACGGTCTACCGTGCTGCACCTGGGCTGTGGTCTGGACGCACGCGCCCATCGGCTGAACCCCGGTCCCGACGTGGACTGGTACGACGTCGACTATCCGGAGATCATCGCGCTGCGTGAATCGATCTACCCCGGCCGTGACCACTACACGATGGTTGCGGCCTCGGTGACCGACCCCGAGTGGATGTCGCGGGTGCCCGCGGACCGTCCCACATTGCTGATCGCCGAGGGCCTGACGATGTACCTCACCGAGGCCGACGGGGTGGCGTTACTGCGCCGCGTGGTGGAGCGTTTCCCGTCGGGGGAGTTGCAGTTCGATGCGTTCAGCCGGACCGGGATCCGCGCGCAGGTGGTCAACACGATTGTGCGCAGATCGGGGTCGACGCTGCACTGGGGGATCGACCGGCCCGCCGACATCGTCGACGCGGTGCCCGGCGTGCGTCTGCTGGCCGTCGCCTCGTGGTTCGATATGCCCGACATCTGGACCCCGTCGCCGGGCTACCGGCTGATGGGGCGCGTGATGTCCGCGGTGCCCTTCCTGCGCGATATGGCGACTTTTCACCGCTATGCGTTCTGAGTCGCCGGTCCTGAGAGGATCGTGGACATGTCTGCGACGATCAACGGCCGCGTCTCGCACTGGTTCGCCGAACTGCCGGTGCCCCGGGATGCGATTGCCCGGCGACACCGACGCCGACGTGTGTGTCGTCGGCGCCGGCTACACCGGGCTGTGGACCGCTTACTACCTGAAGCAGGCCGACCCGTCGCTGCGGATCACCGTTCTCGAGGCGCGCTTCGCCGGCTTCGGGGCGTCGGGCCGCAACGGCGGGTGGCTGTCGGGCCTGGCACCTGGGCACCGCGCGCTGCTGGCCAGGCAACACGGCCGCCAACCGGTGATCGACTGGCAGCACGCCCTGGACGACGCCGTCGACGAGGTCATCGCCGTAGCGCGCCGCGAGGGCATCGACGCCGACATCGTCAAGGGCGGCACGCTGGACGTCGCGCGAAACGAACCGCAGGTGCGGCGCCTGCGCGCACAGGTCGACGAGGACCGGTCCTGGGGCGACGACGACACCCAGATCTTGTCGAAAGATGAAGCAGCCCAACGGGTCAACGCCGACGGCCTGTTGCTGGCGGCCTTCACGCCGCACTGCGCGCGCGTGCAACCGGCCAAGCTGGCGCGGGGGCTCGCCGATGTGGTGGAGCGGCTCGGCGTCACCGTCTACGAACAGACTCCGGTCACCGACATCCTGCCCGGCCGGGCGGTCACGGCGCGCGGGACGGTACGTGCCCCGATCATCCTGCGGGCCACCGAAGGGTTCACCACGCGAATGCCGGGTCTCAAACGACGGTGGCTGCCGATGAACAGCGCGATGATCGCGACCGACCCGCTGCCCGCCGACGTGTGGGCGTCGATCGGCTGGGAGGGCCGGGAAACCCTCGGCGACACCGCCCACGGCTTCTTCTACGCGCAGCGCACCGCCGACGACCGGATCGCGATCGGCGGCCGGGCATCGCCGTACCGGTACGGGTCGGGCATCGACCGCGACGGCGAGGTCGGCGACGCCACCATCAGCTACCTGACCGGTGTCCTGAACGGTCTCTTCCCGCAGACCCGCGGCGCGGGTATCGCCCACGGCTGGTGCGGCGTGCTGGCCGTGCCCCGCGACTGGTCGGCGGGGGTGTCGCTGGACCCGCTGACGGGCCTGGGCTGGGCCGGCGGCTACGTCGGCCACGGCGTGACCGCGACCAATCTCGCCGGACAGACGCTGGCCGACCTGGTGCTGCGGCGGGACACGCCGCTGGTGCGGATGCCGTGGGTCGGTCACCACTCCCGCACCTGGGAGCCGGAACCGTTGCGGTGGTTGGGTGTTCGCGGAATGTATTCGGCCTACAAGCTGGCCGACGGCCACGAAGCCCGGGGGCGGGCATCGACGTCACCGATCGCGGTGGTCGCCGACCTCATCGCGCGGCGGCCCTGATCCGCGCACCCGATCACCGCTCGGCGCGTGCCTTGAGTCGCTGCAGCGTCACCTTGATGTGCTCGCTGTTCGCCGACTCCCGGTCGGGCACGCCGGTGAGATAGACCCCGATCCTGCGGAGCCAGCCCGGTCGCTGGTCCCACATGCTCTCGGTGACGCGGCAGTCGTCCTCGCCGGGGTTGATCTCGTAGCGCCAATGCGCGACGGGGACAGGTCCGCTGCGGACGTCCCAGGCGAACAGCCGCCCGGGGTCGGCCTCGGTGATGGTGCATGTCGTCGACCAGGCGCGCCTGCCGTTGCGGTTGCTCCCCTTGAACACCGCGCCGGGACGCGCCGAATCGCCCTTCGTCCAGCGCATCGCGATGGTCTCCTCGGCGAGTTCTACCAGCGTCGGCAGGTCGGTGATCAGGCTGTACAACGCCTCCGGGCGGGCTTCGATGGTGATGTCGGACGAGACGGCGGGAGTTCCCTGCGGAGCCATTCGGCGATTCTAAGGAATGGTGGGCATCCTCAGGCGTTGAAGTCGTCATGACCCAGCGCCCCGTCCGGCAACCGACCGCCGAACACCCGATCACCGTCACGCCGACCGACGGCCACGTCGTCGTTCGCGTCAACGGCGAGGTCGTCGCCGACACCCGTTCCGCCTTGAGCCTGCAGGAGTCGACGTATCCCGCGGTTCAGTACATTCCGCTCGGTGACGTGCGACGGGATGTGCTCGTCCGCAGCGACACCACGACCTACTGCCCGTACAAGGGCGAGGCGGGGTACTACAGCGTCGACGTCGGCGGAGCCGCCGTGGAGGACGCGGTCTGGTTCTACGAGCAGCCCTACCCGGCTGTTGCCGCGATCGGCGGGCACGTCGCGTTCTATCCGGACAAAAGCGACGTCACCGTCACCCCGGGCCGGGGCTGATGCCGAACGCTTCGGCGACCAGTCGGGTGTCGCCGTATTCGCGCAGCGACGTGATGAGGCCGTCGCGCGTTTCGAAGACGAACGCGACCGGCGTTTCGTAGCGGACACCGGCGTTGGTGACACCGTCCGGTTGCGCCTCGATGACGACGTTCTCGCCCTCGTTGAGACAGCTGATCATCTCGAAGTTGATGGTGACCATGTTCTTGATCCGTTCGGTGATCCGGCGCAGCTCAGCCTTGTCGCACGTTCGCCGGGCGGCATTGCTCCAGTACGTGAAATCGTCGCTGAGCAGGTCGAAGCCCTCGTCGAGATCACCGTCGGCGCTGAGATTCTGCAGGAACATCCATGCCAGCTCGGCCTGCGGATCGTCGAACGGCGTCGTCACCGGATCATCCTGTCCCGCTGGGACGTGGGGCGTCAACGCGATCGGCCCGGTGGACGACGTAAGTTGGGCCAGGTAAGCACGACAAATCACGGCGACCCCGTCGACCGCACGGTCACGTTCCCCGGCCCTGTCAGCCCGGGTACGACGTTGGCGCCGTGGCGACGTGGTCGGGGAGACCCGACGTTCCAGATCACGCCCGACCGGGCGATCTGGCGGACCAGTCAGCTCGCGTCCGGCCCGGTGACCGCCCGCATTGTCCGTGCCGGCCCGACGGCGGTGCGCGTACAGGCCTGGGGTGCCGGCGCCGATGAGTTCGCCGACGCCCTGCCTGCGCTGCTGGGCGCCGACGATGACTGGTCGGACTTCACCACCGACGAGCCGACGGTCGCCGCGGCGGCCCGTAAGGCGGCGCACCTGCGGTTGGGCCGCAGCGGCCGGGTGCTCGAGGCGCTGATACCCGCGGTGATCGAGCAACGGGTGCCCGGTGCCGACGCGTTCCGGTCGTGGCGGTTGCTGGTGACCAGGTTCGGTAGCCCGGCGCCCGGCCCGGCGCCGGCCCGGATGCGGGTCTTCCCGCCGGCCGAGGTGTGGCGTCGCATCCCGTCGTGGGAGTTTCACCGCGCCAACGTCGACCCGGGCCGGGCGCGCACCATCGTCGGGGCCGCGCAGCGCGCCGACTCGCTGGAGCGGCTGAACACCCGCACGCCCGAAGCCGCCCGCGACGCATTGACGACGCTGCCGGGGGTGGGCGTGTGGACCGCGGCCGAGGTGGCCCAGCGCGCCTTCGGCGATGCCGACGCCCTGTCGATCGGCGACTACCACATTTCGAAGATGGTGGGCTGGACGCTGCTCGGGCATCCGGTCGACGACGACGGCATGGTCGAGCTGCTCGAGCCGATGCGCCCGCACCGCCACCGGGTGGTGCGGCTACTGGAAGTCAGCGGCCTGGCCTACGAACCGCGCCGCGGCGCGCGCCTGCCGGTGCAGAACATCCGGGCGTTGTAGCCGGTTAGCGTTCGGCGCCTTCGGGTATGCGGCCCTTCGACACATGAAGGAGTCGCTTATGACCAGCCAGTTCACCATTCCCGGCCTGACGGACAAGCAGGGCGCCCAGATCGCCGAGTTGCTGCAGCGGCAGCTGAGCACGTACAACGATCTGCACCTGACGCTCAAGCACATTCACTGGAATGTCGTCGGCCCGAACTTCATCGGCGTGCACGAGATGATCGACCCGCAGGTGGAGTTGGTCCGCGGGTATGCCGACGAGGTCGCCGAACGCATTGCCACACTGGGCTTTTCACCGCAGGGCACGCCGGGCGCCATCATCCGTGACCGGGACTGGGACGACTATTCCGTCGGGCCGTGACACCGTGCAGGCTCACCTGGCCGCGCTGGACCTGGTCTACAACGGGGTGATCGAGGACACGCGCAAGGGCATCAAGGACACCGAGGAACTCGACCCCGTCACGCAGGACATCTTGATCGGCCATACCAAGGAACTGGAGAAGTTCCAGTGGTTCGTGCGTGCGCATCTGGAGAGCGCGGGCGGCAAGCTCACCCACGAGGGGAAGACGACCGAGAAGAGCGCGGCGAAGAAGGCACGCGCATAAAGCTTGAGTGTGGGATTACGGCACGCTTTTTCACCGTGAGCGTGCCGTAACTCCACGTTCGTCCGTGGCTGTGGGCTGCCGTCATGTCTCGGTGGCGTTGAGCCGGATCCGCTCGGCCGCCGCGGTTTCCCGGTTGAGTCGCTGGGCCCGGTAGATCGACACCGAGGTCCGGGTGATCAACAGGTAGGCGATGCCGACGCCGATGATCGCGGCGGGGATGACCGAGAACGAGCCCGTCATCTCCGCGACCATGATCATCACGGCCAGCGGCGCGTGTGCGACGCTGCCGAAGCACGCCATCATCGCCACCACGATGAACACGCCGGGGCCGTCGGGAACCGCGGGCGCACCGCTGAGTTCGGCGAGTCGCCAGATGGCCGCGCCGACGAAGCTGCCGATCACCACGCCGGGGCCGAAGATGCCGCCGGAACCCCCGGTGCCGATCGACAGCGAGGTGGCCACGATCTTGGCGATGGGCAGCAGCACGACGATCCACAGCGGGATCGACATCAGCGTGTCTTTGTCGGCGGCCAACTGCACCCAGCCGTAACCGCTGGACAGGATCTGCGGGATGGCCAGCGCCAGCAACCCGACCAGCAACCCGCCGATCGTCGGCTTGAGTACCGCGCCGCCGGGGAACGCTGATCCGGTGTGACAGTCGCCACGGTGCCGTAGAACGTTCGGGCGTAGAGGTAACCGATTGCCGCGGAGACGATTCCGATGAGCAGGAACCACGGCAGCTGCGCCGGGTTGAGCAGGTAGTCGGGTGCGATCCGGCCGAACAGCGGCTCGAAGCCGAGGATCGATCCGTACACGGCGTACGCCGTTCCCGAGGTGATGAAACCGGGGATCAGCGACCGGTAGTCGAAGTCCTCGCGGTAGATGATCGACGCGGCGAGCACCGCACCGCCCAGCGGCGCGCCGAAGATCGCCCCGATGCCCGACCCGATGCCCAGCGATACCGCGACCCGGCCGTCCTCGTCGGACAGGTCCAACGACCGGGTCAGCAGCGACCCGAACCCCGCGGAGATCTGTGCCGTCGGGCCCTCGCGGCCGCCCGAACCGCCCGAACCGATCGTCAGCGCGCTGGCGATCATCTTCACCAGTACGACGCGGCCCCGGATGGCGCGCGGGTCGGTGTGCACCGCTTCGATCGCGTTGTCGGTGCCGTGTCCCTCGGCTTCGGGGGCGAACCTGGTGACGATCGCCGCCGACACCAGCGCGCCGAGCGTCGTCACCAACGGAATCGCCCATGGCCGCGAGAATCCGGGCGAGCCCGGGTCTCCGCCGTCACCGTGGGCGGTGGGGACGTCGTAGCCGCCGAGATAGCCGAGCAGGAACTCGGTGGTGTACTTCAGCGCCAGGTAGAACACCACGGCGCCGAGGCCGGCGATCACGCCGATCGCGACGCCGAGGATCAGCCACTTGCGCAGATAGCCGGAACCGCGCACGAACGCGCCGAGCCATCCGCCAGACATGCGGATGCTAGTGCGGGTGGCCGGTACGCTGCCTGCGAAGCTTCAGGCGTCGAGATCCTTCTGCACCAACTCGGCGATCTGGTTGCACGCGGCCTCGTCCTCGGACGCCACCGTCACCTGGGCGCCATTGCCGGCACCGAGCGTCATGATCATCAGCGCCGACCCGGCGTCCACCGGCTCGCCGCCGTCGACCGACAGCGTCACCGGCACGCCGGCAGTGACGACGGCCTCGGAGATGATGGCCGCGGGCCGGGCGTGCAGGCCGACGGCGGATCCGACGATCACGGTCTTGGTGTGCATGTCTGTGTGCTCCTTCTTGTGTTCGCGCCGAGATCGACGTTTGGCACTAACCTTCTCGAACTTTTCCGCCCAAACGTACGTTTCGGCGATCTTTGATGGGGAGGTTACGCGGTGGCCAGGGTGGCCGACTCCAGCTCGGCGTCGGACTTGCCGGTGAACTGTTTGGCGGCGACCACGCACACGGCGGCGATGACGGTGCCGGCGACCAGCGCGACCACGAACCACAGCAGGTGACCGATCGCGAAGAAGACGAAGATACCGCCGTGCGGGGCCTTGAGCGTGCACGTTGAACGCCATGATCATCGCGCCGGTCACCGCGCCGCCCGCCATCATCGACGGGATCACCCGCAGCGGGTCGGCCGCGGCGAACGGGATGGCTCCCTCGGAGATGAACGAGGCACCGAGAAGCCAGGCGGCCCTGCCGTTCTCCCGCTCCGGCTCGGTGAACAGGCCGGGCCGGACCGTGGAGGCGAGCGCCATCGCCAGCGGCGGCACCATGCCCGCGGCCATCACGGCCGCCATGATGCGCAGCGATCGAAGGCTCGGCGATATTGAGCCCCGCGACGGCGAAGGCGTAGGCCGCCTTGTTCACCGGGCCGCCGAGGTCGAAGCACATCATCAGGCCCAGGATGATGCCCAGCAGGATCACCGAGCTGCCCGTCATGCCGCTGAGCCAGTTGGTCAGGCCGGTGGTGATGGCGGCGAGCGGACGGCCGAGGAGCATGAACATCAGCAGGCCGACGACCAGCGACGCGCCCAGCGGGATGATCACCACCGGCATCAACCCGCGCAGCCACCGCGGCACGTTGAAGTGGCCGATCCACAGTGCCGTGAAGCCGGCGATCAGGCCGCCGACGATGCCGCCGATGAACCCGCCGCCGACGAAGACGGCGACCGCACCCGCGGTGAAGCCCGGTGCGATACCGGGCCGGTCGGCGATCGCGAAGGAGATGTAGCCGGCCAGTGCCGGCACCAGGAACCCGAACGCCAACCCGCCGATGCTGAACAACACCGCGCCCAGGTACTGGAAGAAGCCACCGCTGGGCAGGTTGGTCAGTGAGTTGGTGGTGGCGATGATGTTGCCGAGCGACTGGGTCGCTCCCTCGGGCTTGTTGGCGATGTCGTAGCCGGCGAACAGGAAGCCCAGCGCGATCAGCAGACCGCCGGCGGCGACGAACGGGATCATGTAGCTGACGCCGGTGAGCAGGATCTGGCGGATGCGGGTGCCCCAGCCCACGTCGCCGCCGCCTGACGATTCGGCGGCAGCGGCGGCCGAGCCTTCCACTTTCGCGGCGTTCGGGTTGTCGGAGGCGGCGACGGCCTCGGCGATCATCTTGTCGGGTTCGTTGATGGCGCGCTTGACGCCGGAGGCGATGACCGGCTTGCCGGCGAAGCGGCCCCGGTCCTTGACGCCGACGTCGGTGGCGAAGATGACGGCGTCGGCCCCCGAGATCGTGGAGGCGGCCAGCGGGGTGCTGCCCGAGGAGCCCTGCGTCTCGACGACGAAGTCGACCCCCGCCCGCTCGGCGGCGAGTTTCAGGGCGTCGGCAGCCATGTAGGTGTGCGCGATACCGGTGGGGCAGGCGGTGATCGCGACGATCGTCTTCGTCGCGGCTACCGCGGTTTTCGGCTCGGCCAGCGCAGCGGCGCCTGCCGCGGGCACGGCTGCCGCCGCGGCGGGCGCTGCCGGCGCGGGGTTGACCACCCCGTCGACCAGGCGCGACCACCTCGTCGGCCGAGGATGCGTCGCGCAGCGACTGGACGAACTCCGGCCGCACCAGTGCCCGGGCCAGGCTGGACAGCAGCTTCATGTGCTCGGCCCCGCCGGAATCCGGTGCGGCGATGAGGAACACGAGATCCGCCGGCCCGTCGGGCGCGCCGAAGTCCACCGCCGGATTCAGCCGTGCGAAGCCGATGCTGGGGGTGTCGACGTACGGCGACCGACAGTGCGGGATGGCGATTCCGCCGGGCAGGCCGGTGGCCGACTGGCCCTCGCGGGCCATGGCCGCGGCCGTCAGGCCGGCTCGATCGGTGGACCGGCCGGCGTCGGCGAGTGTGGCTGGCCAGCCGCCCGATCACCGCCTCCTTGTCGGAGCCGGCGTCGACGTCGAGCAGGACCAAATCCGAGGTCGTGACGGATGGAGTTGGGTCAGTCATGGGAGACACTTTCGTCCGGAATCGGTTGGGAGTGGTGGTTTAGCGGAGATTCGGGGAAATCGGGCTGACGCGCACCGCGTCGAGGTCCAGTTGCGCGGGTGACGGGAGCGCCGAACCGGGCAGGGACGCGGCGGCGCTGCCGTAGGCGACCGCCATCCGCAGTCGGCCCGGTGCGTCGGCGCCGTCGACGTCGGCGCGCAGGTACCCGGCCAGCGACGAATCGCCTGCGCCGACCGTGCTGCGCGGCGTGATCGGTGGGGGTGTGGCGATCCACGCACCGTTGCCGTCGACCAGCACGGCGCCGGCGGCACCCAGGGTGGCCAGCACACCGCCGACGCCGCGGCGCACCAGAGTCGAGTGCGGCGGACACCACCGGCTCCGGATCGCCGTGGTGCGCAGCCGACTCCAGCTCCTCGGCCGAGCGGCCGGACAGCCCGGCGAGTTCCTCGGAGTTCGGTTTGATGAGGTCGGGCGCCGCCCGGTCGAACGCGGCGGCCAGCGCCGACAGCGGGCCCTCCGAGGTGTCCACGGCGACCCGGCAGTCGAAGTCGTGCAGCCGGGCCACCACGTCGGCGTACCAGGCGTCCGGCACGCCGGGCGGCAGCGATCCGGACAGCACCACCCAGTTGGCGGTCGCGGCGCGCTCGACCACCGCGTCGGTCAGCGCGGTCAGGGCCGGTCCGTCGAGCAGCGCGCCGGCTTCGTTGAGTTTGGTCGTGGTGCCGTCGGGTTCGGTGACCGTCAGGTTGGTCCGCACGGCGCCGCCGACCGGGACGGGCGCCGCGGGGACACCGGCGGCGTCGAGCAGGGTGAGGAACGGGTCGCCGGGGGAGGCCGGCAGTACGGCCAGCGTGTCGACGCCGGCCAGCGCGAGGGCACGGGCGACGTTGACACCCTTGCCGCCCGGCTCGCTGGACACCGACTGCAGGCGGTGCACGGCGCCGCGGGTCAGCGCGGAGTTGAGCGTGACGGTCCGGTCGATGCTCGGGTTCGGGGTGACGGTGACGATCATGACTGAACCTGGCGAGGCCAGCACGACGTCGACGCCGTGCGCGGTGAGGTCAGCGCGGTCGGCCTCGCTGATCTCGGTGTCGGTGACGAGCGCGTCGACACTGCTTATCGGTGCGAAACTCACGAACTCCTCCTGTCCGACTTTTGACGAGTCAGCCACGGCGACAACATAATTGGCGCTCCTTACCATTGCGCGCTTGACGGCCGCCTCCTCGCCGTCCGGGGTGGACAGACCGTGGGCGACGCTGATGCCGTTGGTGCCGATGAACGCGATGTCGACGCGAAGCGTGTCGAGCACCCGCAGTGCCTGCTCGCCGACGGCGGCCTGGGTCAGCCCACGTACCCGGCCGCCGAGCAGTTGCAGGGTGACCGTCGGCATGGCCGACACCCGCGCGGCGATGGGAATGGAGTTCGTCACGACCACCAGTTCCCGATCCGCCGGCAGCAGGGCGGCGACCCGTGCGGTGGTGGTGCCCGCGTCGAACAGCACGCTGGCGCCGGCGCGCGGGAAGAAGTCGGCGGCGGCGCGGGCGATGGCGTCCTTGTAATTGGTCCGGGTGGACTCGCGTTCGTTGACACCGGACTCGACGACGTGCAGAGCGCGGGCGGGAACAGCGCCGCCGTGGACCCGGTGCACGACGCCGGCGCGGTCGAGGACGGCGAGATCGCGGCGGACCGTCTCGGTGGTGACCGCATAGGCCTCGGCGAGTTCGGCGACCGAGGCCCGCCCCCGTGACATCACCAGCGATGCGATCGCCTGTTGACGTTCCTCCGGATACAAGACGCTCCAGTTGTGTGGGATTGTCGTGCCCTGTTGTGTTGATATGTGTTGTTTTACGCTTATTCGTGTTGACTTGTCAAGGTTTTCTTGTAACCTGCTTCACATGACTATCGTCTTCCGCGTCTACATCACCTCTGCACCGCTCCAACGAAGGAACTCCTGCGGCCGGCACGGTTCTCACCGGCGTTCCGGTTGTCCCGGGGATCGCATATGCGCCGGTCATACGCCCGGGCCGGCATCCGGTACTCGAGTTCGTGGCCAAGGCCACGGAGGTCGCCGAGGCCGACCGCGACGCCGAGGTGGCGCGGTTCTCCGCGGCTGCGGCCGCTGTCGCCGACCGGTTGCGTGAACGCGCCGCCCACGCGACCGGGTCGGCCTCCGAGGTGCTCGCCGCCACGGCGCAGCTGGCCCAGGATCGGGCGTGGCTGGGCGAGGCGGAGAAGCGGATCAAGACGGGAACGCCCGCGGTGCGGGCCACCGCCGAGGCCGTCGAGAAGTTCGCGGACATGTTCACCAAGATGGGCGGCCTGATGGCCGAACGCGTCACGGATCTGCGGGACATCCGCGACCGCGTCATCGCGCAGTTGAGCGGACTGCCCGAGCCCGGCGTGCCGGTGCCCGACGTGCCGTCGATCCTGTGCGCCGAGGATCTCGCACCGGCCGACACCGCGGGCCTGGACCCCGCCCTGATCGTCGGCCTGGCGACCTCACTGGGCGGCCCCACCAGCCACACCGCGATCATCGCGCGGCAGTTGGCGATTCCGTGCGTGGTGGCGACCGCCGGGCTCGACGACGTCGCGGCCGGCACGATGGTGCTCATCGACGGCGAACGCGGGACCGTTGTCGTGTCCCCGGACGCCGCCGAGGCCGCGGCGGCGGTGCGAGGCCGGAAAGGCGGCCGCCGCGGCGGCCGCGAGCTGGTCGGGACCCGGCGCCACGTCGGACGGTCAGCAGGTGTCGGATCCTGGCCAACGTGCAGGACGGCGCCGCCGCCCGGTCGGCCGCGCAGACAGCCCGCCGAGGGCGTCGGGCCTGTTCCGCACCGAGCTGTGCTTCCTCAACACGCGAGACCGAACCGACCGTCGACGAGCAGGCCCAGATCTACAGCGAGGTGCTCGAGGCGTTCCCGGGCCGCAAGGTGGTGATCCGGACGCTGGATGCCGGGTCGGACAAGCCGCTGAAATTCGCCGGACATGCCGAGGAGGCCAACCCGGCGCTCGGCGTCCGCGGCATCCGCATCGCCACCGGCAACCCGGCGCTGCTGGAGCACCAGCTGGCCGCGATCGCCGCCGCGGCCGAGCGGACCGGCAACCCGCCGTGGGTGATGGCGCCGATGATCGCGACCCCCGGCGAGGCGAAGGACTTCGCCGACAAGGTCCGCGCGCACGGCCTGACGCCCGGCGTGATGATCGAGGTGCCCGCCGCGGCGCTGCTGGCCGACCGCATCCTCGAGCACGTCGACTTCCTGTCGATCGGCACCAACGATCTCGCGCAGTACACGATGGCCGCCGACCGGATGTCGGCCGATCTGGCCACGCTGACCGATCCGTGGCAGCCCGGCGTGCTGGCGCTGATCGGGATCACCGGGCGCGCGGGCGCGGCGGCGGGCAAGCCGGTCGGGGTCTGCGGCGAGGCCGCCGCCGACCCGATGCTGGCGTGCGTGCTCGTCGGTCTCGGCGTGACCTCGCTGTCGGCGGCCGCGGCCGCGGTGACCGCGGTGGGCGCGAAGCTGGCGTCGGTGACCAGCTCAGCAGTGCCGTGACGCCGCCGAGGCCGTGCTGGCCACGTCCAGCGCCGCCGACGCGCGGGCCGCGGCGATGAAGGTGCTGGGCTGAACGTCGACGGGGAATAATCGGACCGCAGTCCGGTTATATCGGGTAACTCTGACTCACCAGGAGGTATCCGATGCCCGCCGTCACTGCAGACACCCTGACCCTGCCGCGCGTGACCGCGCCGGCCCCGTCCGACACCGAACGTCCCGTGCGGTCCGTGACCACCGGTCCGCGCGGGTACGAGGGCGAGGGCTTCCCGGTCGTCCGGGCCTTCGCCGGCGTCAGCGCCGCCGACCTGGACCCGTTCGTCCACATGGACCAGATGGGCGAGGTGGAGTACCAGCCCGGCGAGCCGCGAGGCACCGACTGGCATCCGCACCGCGGCTTCGAGACGGTCACCTACATGCTCGACGGCCGGTTCGCGCACCAGGATTCACACGGCGGCGGCGGTCTGATCACCGACGGCGCCACCCAGTGGATGACGGCCGGCTCCGGCATCCTGCACATCGAGACCCCACCCGCCGAACTCGTCGAGAGTGGCGGCGTGTTCCACGGCGTCCAGCTGTGGGTCAACCTGCCGAAAAAGGACAAGTTCGCGGCGCCGAAGTACCAGTCCATCGAGGGTGGCGCAGTGCAGCTGCTGTCGTCTCCGGACGGTGGCGCGCTGGTGCGCGTCATCGCCGGCGACATCGACGGCCACGGCGGACCGGGTGCCACGTACACCCCGATCACGTTGGCGCACGCGACAATTGAGCCCGGGGCGCAGTTGAACCTGCCGTGGAACCGGGACTTCAACGCGTTGGTCTACGTGCTGTCGGGCCGCGGCACGGTCGGACCCGTCGGGCACCCGATCCATCAGGGACAGCTCGCCGTGCTCGGCCCCGGCGACCGCATCACCGTCGCGGCAGCGGAGTCGCAGGACTCGAACCGGCCCGCGATGGAGGTACTCCTGTTGGGCGGCAAGCCGATTCGTGAGCCGGTCTTCCACTACGGCCCGTTCGTGATGAACTCCAAGGCGGAGTTGATCGAGGCGCTGGAGGACTACAACGCGGGCAGGTTCGGGGTGATCCCGCCGAACGCGCTGATGCCGCACCGGGCAACCGGCACCGTCCGATGAGCTCAGGCGACCGGCACCGGATAGAGCAGTTCGAGTTCGCCGAGGTTGGCCGCCACCGTCACCAACGGCAGCGCGTCGGCCACCGGCCGCTCGGCCTCAGGCGCTTCGGCGCGCAGGGCGATCACGAAGTGCTCCGTGATGAGTGCGTCGCCGATCGGTTTGTCGGTACGCCCGGACATCCGGTCGCACACGATCGCCGCATGCGCGTCGAGAACGGTGCGGGTGTTCGGGTAGGAGCCCGCACTCGGCGGCGCGGGGATGTCGGCGATCAGGTCGGCGGCGGCCCGGAGCTTGGCCGCCCGGTTGGCCCTTCGCACCACCGGGGCGCGGTGATCGGCCTTCCCGCCGCTCTCTGAAAGATATTGGCGGACAGCGTCATCCACCGTCCGGGACGCGGTCAGCGCCCGGTGGCTGAGTTCCTCGACCTCGACGGCGGACGTGCCGTGGGTGATCCGGGAAACGGCCGTGCGCAGGTACTGCGTGCCGACACCGAAGGCGGCGCTGATGGCCGCCGAGACCGCGTTGCCCGACCCGCGCGGCCACAGCAGCAGCGACACCAGCACCCCGACCGCACCGCCGACCGCGATGTCCTCGATGCGGGTCAGCCCGACCTGCCACCCCGTCGGGTGGATCAGGTTGAAGACGATCAGCACCAGCATCGTGAACGCCGCCTGGCCGGCGGCGAACGACCAGATGTCGGGGACGAACGCCGCCAGGAAGGCGACGATCGGCAGCACCGCCCACAGCACCGCCGGTTCGACACCGATGAACTCGATGAGCACGGCGCCGATGACGAACCCGAGGGCCGTCCCCACCACCGCGCGCACCACCTTGGTGCCGGTGGTCAGTGCGCTGCTGCGCAGTACGGACATCGCGGCCAGCACCACCCAGAAGCCGTGCTGCACGGGGAACAGATGGGTGATGGCCACGGCCAGTGCCAGACCGAGACCGGTGCGCACGCTGTTGCGCACCACCACCGCGCGCGTCGCCAGATACCCCGACGGGATGTGCGCCACCGCCTGGGCCTCCGAGAGCACGCGGGCGGCGGCACCGGCGTCAGGGAGCTGGCGACCCAGCACCCGCATCAACACCGGCCGGGCATCGGCGGCGGCGGCCCCGGCGATCACCCGACCGGTCACGGCCACCGTGGCACCGAACGTGCGGCGGTTCAACAGCCGTCGGCCCACCGCGATCGCGGCCGCGTCGTCGGCCTCGCGCAGCAACTCGGCGATGTCCTCGCGGTAGCGGCCCTGCGCCACCGAACGCAGCTCGGCGAGCGCCTCGTCGAGTTCTGCGCGGTCGGGCGCGCGATCGGCGACGCGGGCCACCCGCAGCAGTCGTGCGGAGGCCCGCAACACCCGGACCGCGGGGTCGGTCATCACGCCCAGGGTGGCGGCGGTGTCGTCGCGCACCCGGTCGCACAGCCAGCCCAGGTCATCGACCACGCGGACCAGCGCCCGGCTGCCCGCCGTCAGGCCGACGGGGCGGTAGTCGCTGTTCACGTAGTTGGCGAAGAGCGCGTTCATGGCGGTGTTGACGTCTTTGGCGCCCGCGTGGCCCTCCAGCCGGTGCGCCAGGACGGCGCACACCCGCGCGGCGTGCCGGCGCAGGTCGTCGTGGTGACGGGGCGGAAGTACGAACAGCGCGGCGGGCACGCACACGGCCAGCGCGATGCACCAGCCCAGTAGTCGCTCGGGAATCGGTCCCGGCGGCGTGCATGCGGGCAGCACGAACGGCAGCAGGGTGGCGCGTTGCGCCGCGGCGATCGCCGAGCTCAGCACCCCGGCGAACGTGACTGCGACGCCGAGCACGAACATGGTCGTGACCGCGAGCCACGGGATGGGCGCCACCAGGGTGCCCAGCGTGATCAGGGCCGCGCCGAGGACGCCCAGGCCGGCGTAGGAGACGGCGCGGCCGGCCCGGTTACCGGGGAAGTCCACGACGATCAGCAGGGCGATCGAGCCGAAGATGGCGAACAGCGGCGTCTGACCGGAACCCACCGCGAATCCGATGCCCCCGGCGATCGGGATCACCAACCCGGCGCGGGCCGCGCGGCGCAGCGCGTCGAGTTCCGGGTCGCGGGTCTCGATCCGGTTCAGTGCTCGCCGCGCCAGGGACGTCATCGCATCATTCGGGTGGCACGGACGGGAATCCGCCCGAGTCCATCGCAGCCAGCAGCTGCGTCGACTGATCCAGGCCAGCGCCGACGGTATCGCGCGGCAGTGTGGACTGTTCGTAAGCCGACCAGGAGGTAGATCGCCCAGTTTGGCGAACAGCTGCGCCTGCCGCTCGTCGTGCAGCAATCTCCATGGCGGAATCCCGGAGGACCTCGAAGCGTTGCCGGTCGACGTCCTCCTGGACGGTGCGCACCTGCGGGTCGATCGCACTCCACACCCGGATCGCGGCCTCGGCGCCGTGCGGCAGATTCAGCCCGACGTCGATGATCGCGTCGATGCGCCGGCGCGGATCGGGGTCGGCCCGCAGCTGGTTCACCCGCTCCTGGGTGGACTCCGCCAGCCAGTGCTCGATCAGCGCGTGGGTGTAGGCCGACCAGTTCTCGAAGTAGTGGTAGAACGAGCCGGTCGTGACTCCCAGCCGGCGGCAGACCTCGGCCAGCTTCAACCCGCCGTAGCCGAGATCGGACAGTACTTCGCAGACCCGTTTCGAAGTACGCCTCCCGGGTCGCGACGGTCGCCATGTCTGGGAACACTAATTCGGTGTCACATCCGGCTGCACCCGCGGGGGTGGCCAACCGCCATCCGACGTCACCCGGGTTGTACCGCGAGCTGTGGCACACTTTAGGGGTGCCGCATACCGCCAAACGGGGGCCGGGTCGCCCCCCAGCAGCTAAGGCGGCTGATACACGCGAGCGCATTATGCGCGCCGCCCGTGAGGTTTTCAGCGAACTGGGGTACGACGCTGCGACCTTCCAGGCCATCGCTGTCCGGTCCGATCTGACCCGCCCCGCGATCAACCACTACTTCGCCAGCAAGAACATCCTCTACCGCGAAGTCGTCGAGCAGACCAACGCGCTGGTGGTGGCTGCCGGCGCCGAGCGGGCGCGTGCGGCGACCACCCTGGTCGGCCGACTCGAGGCGTTCATCAGCGCCGCCGTACACGCGGACTCGAAGGACCGCGCGGCGGCCGCATTCCTGGTGACCTCGGTGTTGGAGGCCCAGCGGCATCCCGAACTGCGGGCAGAGCAAGAACGACTCCCTGGAGAGCTCGCGGCTGTTCGTGACATGGGCGGTCACCGAGGCGATCAACTCGGGCGAGCTGTCGAACGCCACCGATGTCCCGTCGGTGGTCGAGATGCTCGTCGCCGTGTTGTGGGGGATGGGCTTCTACGCCGGCTTCGTCGGCGGCCACGACCAACTGGAGCGCATCACCGAGCAGCTCAAGCTCCTCCTCGAACAGCGGTTGTGGGAGCTCCGGAGCTGACTACGGTCCGCGCCGTGACGTAGGCCACAGTGGCATATAGTCTGCCTAACTTATTAGGTAGCATGTCTTACGAAATGACTGATGTGAGTGAGATGCGGTCCGTGCGGACCGACGGAGACAGCTGGGACATCACCGAAAGCGTCGGGAGCACGGCGCTGGGCGTCGCGGCCTGCCGCGCGATCGAGACCGGCCGCGACGATCCCTTGATCCGCGACGAGTTCGCGCATCTGCTGGTCTCGGCGGCCGGCCCGGAGTGGGCGCGGATGGCGGACGGGCACCTGGACTGGCAGCACGACGACGACGTCAGCCGACGGGAATTCGAGTCCGCCGTCGACTACCAGGCGGTGCGGACCCACTTCTTCGACCAGCACTTCGCGGCGTCGGCGCGGGCGGGCATCGCGCAGGTGGTCATCCTGGCGGCGGGCCTGGACTCCCGCGCGTTCCGGCTGGACTGGCCGGCGGGCACCGTGATCTTCGAGATCGACCAGCCCAAGGTGCTCAGCTACAAGGCGCTGACCCTGCAGGGTCACGCCGTCGCGCCGCGGGCCGCCTACCGTCCGGTCGCCGTCGACCTGCGCGACGACTGGGCCGCCGCGCTCATCGCCGCGGGCTTCGACCGCATCGCCCCACCGCCTGGCTGGCCGAGGGACTGCTGCCGTACCTGCCGTCTGACGCGCAGGACCGGTTGTTCGACATCGTCACCGACCTGAGCGCGCCGGGCAGCCGGATCGCCGTCGAGGCCTTCGCGCTCGACGACGGCAGTCTCACCGAGGAGCGCCGCTCCGCCCGCCGGGAGCGGCAGGCCCGGGTTCGGGAGCGGATGGGCACCGGCAGCACCGATGTCGAGGCGCTGCTGTACAACGAAGCCGACCGTGCCGAGGCCGACGGCCTGCTGGCCGGACACGGCTGGCAGGTGGACACGGTCAAGAGCCGAGACGAGATGGCGCGACTCGGCCGCCCGGTGCCGGCCGATCTGACCGCCGAGGCCGTCGCCAGCGACCTGATCAGCGCCCACCTACCAGAGGAACACCGATGAGCAGTTCACGCACGCACGACGACACCTGGGACATCGCCACCAGCGTGGGCAGCACCGCGGTGCATGGTCGCCGCCGCCCGCGCCGCCGAGACCGACCAGCCCGACCCGCTGATCCGCGACCCGTACGCCAAGATGCTCGTCGAGGGAGTGGGCACCGGTGTCTGGGAGCACATGCTCGACGAGTCGATGGTCGACCGGCTGAAGGACATCGACCCCGAGATGGCGCTGCATCTTCACGCACATGCGCAACTACCAGGCCGTGCGCACGCATTTCTTCGACGCCTACTTCGCCGCCGCCGCCGAGGCCGGGATCCGGCAGATCGTGATCCTGGCATCCGGCCTGGACTCCCGCGCATACCGTCTCGAATGGCCTTCGGGCACAGTCGTTTTCGAGATCGATCAACCGAAGGTGCTGGAGTACAAGGCCGCCACGCTGGCGGCGCACGGGGCGCAACCGTCTGCGACCCGGCACGAAGTGGCGATCGACCTGCGCTTCGACTGGCCGGCGGCACTGAAGGCCGCGGGGTTCGATCCGGCGCAAGCCCACCGCATGGCTGGCCGAGGGCCTGTTGATGTATCTGCCGTCCGACGCCCAGGACCGGCTGTTCGAGCAGATCACCGCGCTGAGCGCGCCGGGCAGCCGGATCGCCGCCGAGACCGCGGCCAACCACGCCGAGGACCGCCGCGAGGACATGCGCCGGCGATTCGAGCGGGTGGCCGATCAGCTGGGCCTGACCCAGACCCTCGACATCGGCGATCTGGTGTACAACGACCCGGACCGCACCGAACTGACCGGCTGGCTGGACCGCGCCGGCTGGCGCGCCAGCGGGCTGCGCCGCGACAGGACGAGATGCGGCGGCTCGGTCGCTGGGTCGACGTCCCGATGTCCGACGATGACGACGCGCTCTCGAGTTTCGTTGTAGCGGAACGGTTGTAACCGACCGCGCGCCCACCTGGGTTCCGGCGCGTTCGCTTCGGGTGACGGTGCCCTATCGGCCAACCGGACGGTTGGTTACTATGCGGTCAAGGCTCGAAGCCTTCACACCGCGCCCAGGTAAGGACACGTCATGACCGCAGAATCGACCGAAGTGATCCCATCGGCGGCACCCGCGCAACCGGCGGACATACCCGCCGTCGTCGCCGGACTCCGCAAGACGTTCGCCACGGGCCGCACCCGGCCGGTGGAATGGCGTCGCACGCAGCTGCGGGCGCTGGAGCGGATGATCGCCGACAACGAGGCCCTGATCGCCGAAGCGCTGGCCACCGACCTGGGTCGTAAGCCGTTCGAGGCCTGGCTGGCCGATATCGCCAGCACCATCGCCGAGGCCCGCGACGCCGCCAAGAACGTCGGTAAGTGGACCAAGCGGCGGCACCGACTGCTCGAGAAGTCGCAGCTGCCCGGCCGGGCCTGGATCGAGTACGAGCCGTACGGCACCGTGCTGGTCATCGGCGCCTGGAACTTCCCGTTCGCGCTGACGCTGGGCCCACTCGTCGGTGCAATCGCCGCTGGAAACACCGTGGTGCTCAAGCCATCTGAGCTCGCGCCGGCGTCGTCGCGGCTGATGGCCGAGCTGGTGCCGCGTTACCTCGATTCCGATGCGATCGCGGTGATCGAGGGCGATGGCGCGGTGAGCCAGGAACTCATTGCGCAGGGCTTCGACAAGCTGTGCTTCACCGGCGGGACCGAGATCGGCCGCAAGGTCTACGAGAGCGCCGCGACGCACCTGACGCCGGTCACCCTGGAGTTGGGCGGCAAGAGCCCCGTGATCGTGGCAGCCGACGCTGACATCGCCGTCGCCGCCAAGCGCATCGCCTGGACCAAACTGATCAACTCCGGGCAGATCTGCATCGCGCCCGACTACGTGCTGGCCGATGCGTCCGTCCGCGACGAGCTGGTGACCAAGCTCAGCGACGCGATCAGGGCGTTCCGGGCCGAGGACACCGGTGGGATGCGGATCGTCAACGAGCGGCATTTCGGTCGACTGACAGCTGCCCTTGCCGCCACCAAAGGGCACGGTCGCCATCGGCGGTGGATCGGATGCCGCGAGCCTGCAGATCGAGCCGACCGTCGTCGTCGACCCGGATCCCGGTGAGCCCCTGATGACCGACGAGATCTTCGGACCGATCCTGCCGGTGCTGACCGTCCAGAACCTCGATGAGGCGATCACGTTCGTCAACTCGCGGCCCAAGCCGCTGGCGGCCTACCTGTTCACGAAGGCCAAGTCGCGTCCGCGAACGGGTGATCAAGGAGGTGCCGGCCGGCGGCATGCTGGTCAACCACCTGATCTTCCAGTTCGCCACGGCCAAGCTGCCGTTCGGCGGTGTCGGGCCCTCGGGCATGGGCGCCTACCACGGCAGGTTCGGGTTCGAGGAGTTCAGCCACCGTAAGTCGGTGCTGACCAAACCGACCCGACCCGACTTATCGGCGGTCATCTATCCCCCGTATACAGAGAAGGCGTGGAAGTTGGCGCGCCGGCTGTTCTGAGCCTCGCCGAGGCTCTCATCAATCGAGGATCGAGGAAGGAAGCTAGATGCCCGGAGTGCAGGATCGTGTCGTCGTCGTCACCGGTGCCGGTGGCGGTCTGGGTCGTGAATACGCCCTGACGCTGGCCAAAGAGGGCGCCTGCGTCGTGGTCAACGACCTCGGCGGCGCCCGCGACGGGACCGGCGCCGGGTCGGCGATGGCCGATCATGTGGTTGACCGAGATCAAGGAGGCCGGCGGCCGGGCCGTCGCCAACTACGACAGCGTCGCCGAGCCCGAGGGCGCCGAGAACATCGTCAAGACCGCGCTCGACGAGTTCGGCAAGATCGACGGCGTGGTGAGCAACGCCGGCATCCTGCGTGACGGCACCTTCCACAAGATGACCTACGAGAACTGGGACGCCGTCCTCAAGGTGCATCTCTACGGCGGCTACAACGTCATCCGCGCCGCGTGGCCGCACTTCCGCGAGCAGAGCTACGGCCGGGTGGTCGTCGCCACCTCCACCAGCGGCCTGTTCGGCAACTTCGGTCAGGCCAACTACGGCGCCGCCAAACTCGGCCTGGTCGGTTTGATCAACACGCTGGCCCAGGAAGGCGCGAAGTACAACATCAAGGCCAACGCGCTGGCGCCGATCGCCGCCACCCGGATGACCGAGGACATCCTGCCGCCGGAGGTGCTCAAGAACCTGACGCCGGAGTTCGTCGCGCCGGTGGTGGCCTACCTGTGCACCGAGGAGGTGCCCGATACCGGCTCGATCTTCATCGTCGGCGGTGGCAAGGTGCAGCGCACCGCGCTGTTCCAGAACGAGGGTGTCACGTTCACGGCGCCGCCGTCGGTCGATGACATCGCGGGCCGCTGGTCGGAGATCGACGACCTGTCCGGCGCCAAGCAGGCCACGTTCAATCTCCGCTGACTCCGATCGGGGCCGAGCATGAAAGCCTGTGTTGTCCAGGAGCTTTCGGGGCCGTCGGGCATGTCCTACACGGACGTGCCCGACGTCGTCCCTGGGCCGGAGGACGTCGTCATCGACGTGCGCGCCGCCGGGGTGTGCTTTCCCGACCTGCTGCTGAGTAAGGGCGAATATCAGCTGAAGGTGCCGCCGCCGTTCATCCCCGGGCATGGAGGTCGCCGGTGTGGTGGCGGCCGCGCCTGACGGTTCGGGATTGGCGGTGGGCGAACGGGTTTCGTCTTCGGCGTTGCTCGGCGGCTACGCCCAGCAGGTCGCCGTGCCCGCCGCCGGTGTCCGCCGCAGCCCGGCCGAACTCGATGACGCAGAAGCGGTTTCGCTGCTGGTCAACTACAACACCATGTACTTCGCTTACGAGCGCCGCGCCGCACTGCGGTCGGGGGAGACGGTGCTGGTGCTGGGATCGGCCGGCGGCGTCGGCACCGCGGCGATCCAGATCGCCAAGGCGATGGGCGCCCACGTCATCGCCGTCGTACATCGCGAGGCCGCAACAGATTTCGTGACCGCACTCGGACCTGACGCCGTCATCCCGCTGACCGACGGCTGGGCCCAGGCGGTGCGCGATGCCACCGACGGCCGCGGCGTCGACGTGGTGGTGGACCCGGTGGGCGGTGCGGCATTCGATGACGCGATCCGCACGCTGGCCACCGACGGACGGCTACTGGTCATCGGATTCGCCGCCGGCGGCATCCCGACGGTCAAGGTCAACCGGTTGCTGCTGCGCAATGTCGGCGTGCTCGGCGTCGCCTACGGCGAGTACATCAACCGGGACCCGGCGTCGGCCGCGGTGTTCGCGGCTGGACTGGCGGAGCTGGTCAGCGCGGGGCTGAAACCGCCACCGCCGGTGCGGTTTCCGCTCTCCGACGGAGGAAAGGCGCCTGCAGGCGCTCGATGACGGCGGCGTCTACGGGAAACTCGTGCTGGAGCCTGATGAGTACCGGCCGGGACCGTTCTGGTCGCACTCGCAATCGCCATCGGGCTGGCCGGAATCATCGTGCCGATCCTGCCCGGCGGACTGCTGGTGTTCGGCGCGATCGCCGTGTGGGCGATCATCGAACACACCACCGTGGGCTGGGTGACTCTCGGTATCGCGGCGGCCCTGTTCGTGGCGACCGAGGTGATCAAGTACACCTGGCCGGTGAAACGGATGCGCGCCGCCGAAGTCGGCACGCGGAGCCTGATCGCCGGCGCGGTGCTGGGAATCATCGGGTTCTTCGTGGTCCCGGTTCTGGGCCTGGTGCTCGGGTTTGTGCTGGGGGTGTTCCTGGTCGAACTGCTGCACCGGCATGACGGGCGGCGGGCCTGGGCGTCGACCGTCCATGCGCTCAAGGGCGTGGCGCTGTCGGTCGGCGTCGAACTCACCGGTGCGCTGCTGGCCACCATCACCTGGGCCGTCGCCGTCCTCGCCTTCTAGCGATTTCGGTGTGCTCCGACGCGGTCACGCGCGCCTATTCACACCGAAATCACCCGTGCAGGGCGGTCCGCAGCTTGTCGATGTCCTCGTCGGTGACCTCGGCGGCCCGCAGGTAGCCCGCGACGGAACCGTAGTCCTCGGCAACCGTGTCCAGCGCAGCATCCAGATACTCGGTACGGACACCGAGCACGTCCTCGGACAGCCGGGCCTCGGTGAATTCCTCTGCCTCAGCCGGGATCCCGTCGTCGAAGCGGCTGCGAATCATCTCCATGATCTGCGCGCGCAACTGCGGGACGGCGGCGTTGCTCTGCAGGTAGTCCGCCATCACGGTGTCCCGGTCCACGCCCGCGGCCTCGAGCAGTACGGCCACGCCGAATCCGGTGCGGTCCTTGCCGGCAAAGCAGTGCGTCAGGACCGCACCGCCGTCACCGAGCAGTGTCACCATCCGCTGTACCGCCCGCCGTGCGCCCGGGGCTTTGGCGAATCGCCGGTACTCGTCGGCCATGTAGCGCCGGCCGGCCTCGAGCACGGACTCGTCGTCGGGCTTCTCGGTCAGCAGGCGCTGGAATGCGTGCTCGTGCGGCGCCTCGCCGTCAACCGTCGCGACGAGGTCGAGGAACGGCAGCAGATGGACGTCGACGCCATCGGGGACCAGGTCGCCGCCGTGGCGTTCGACTTCACGCGGCGAACGCAGATCGGCGACGTCGGTGACGCGCAACGCCCGCAGTTGCTCGAGCCCGGTGTCGTCGAGTTTGGTGAGTTCGCCGGCGCGGTACAGCCGACCGGGCCGAATGGCGCCGCCGGTCGAGTCGGCTGACGTCGCGAAAGTTCCAGCCGCCGGAGAGGTCCGTCACTTCGGCGTCACCGCCGCCGCGAAAGCGCTTTTCTCCCTGCCGATTTCGGCGCGCGCGATGGTGCGCAGGTGCACCTCGTCGGGACCGTCGAAGATCCGCATGGCGCGCTGCCAGCCGTACATCCTGGCCAGCACCGTGTCGTCACTGACGCCGGCGGCGCCGTGCACCTGGATGGCCCGGTCGATCACCGTGCACGACATCAGCGGGTGCCACCGCCTTGATCTGCGACACCAGCCCGTGCGCCGCCCGGTTGCCTTGCTGATCGATGGTCCACGCGGCCTTCTGGCACAGCAGCCTGGCTTGGTCGATCTCGTTGCGGGACAACGCGATGGCGTTCTGCACCATGCCCTGCTCGGCCAGCGGCTTGCCGAACGCGATGCGGCTGTTCACCCGGTCGACCATCAGGGCCAGCGCCCGCTCGGCCACGCCGATCGCCCGCATGCAGTGGTGGATACGGCCCGGACCCAGCCGCGCCTGGGCGATGGCGAAACCGGAACCCTCCTCGCCCAACAGGTTTGACGCCGGCACCCGCACGTTGTCGTAGACGATCTCGGCATGGCCGTGCTGGTCCTGCCAGCCGAACACCGACGTCGATCGCTTGACCTGCACGCCGGGTGTGTCGATCGGCACCAGGATCATCGACTGCTGCTGATGGCTGGCGGCGTCCGGATTGGTCCGGCCCATCACGATCAGGACCTTGCAGCGCGGGTCGTTGGCGCCCGACGTCCACCACTTGTGGCCGTTGATGATGTAGTCGTCACCGTCGCGCACGATCTGCGTCTGGATGTTGCGGGCGTCGCTGGAAGCCACCGCCGGTTCGGTCATCGAGAACGCGCTGCGGATCTCCCCGGCCAGTAGCGGTTCGAGCCACTGCTTGCGCTGCTCGGAGGTGGCGAACAGATGCAGCGTCTCCATGTTGCCGGTATCGGGGGCCGCACAGTTGATCGCCTCTGGCGCGATCTCGGTGCTCCAGCCGGTGAGCTCGGCCAGGGGCGCGTACTCCAGGTTCGTCAGACCCGACTCCGACGGCAGGAACAGGTTCCACAGCCCTTGCTTCTTCGCCAGGCCCTTCAGTTCCTCCACCACCGGGGGGACGGTGAAATCACCGGGTCCGGCCTGCGCCCGGTACTCGTCGTAGGACTCCTCGGCGGGGAAGACGTGCTCGACCATGAACTCGGTGAGCTTCTTGTGGTAGTCCTGCGCCGTTGCCGACATCGCGAAATCCATGATCGCCACGATATGACACGTGTTTAACCGGTCAGTGACTGGTCAGGCTCCGCGCGATCACGAGCCGCTGAATCTGATTGGTGCCCTCGAAGATCTGGGTGATCTTCGCCTCGCGCATGAACCGTTCGACACGGAAGTCGCGGGTGTAGCCGGCGCCGCCGAACACCTGCACCGCATCGGTGGTCACCTTCATCGCCGCGTCGGTGGCGACGAGCTTGGCCACGCTGGCCTGCTGCGAATAAGGCACGGCCAAGGTCCTTGCGACGGGCGGCGTCCAGATAGGTGGCCCGGGCGCTGGCCGTTGCGGCGGCCATATCGGCCAGCAGGAACCCCAAGCCCTGATGGTCGATGATCTTGCGGCCGAACGTCGTGCGTTCGTTGGCGTACCGGGTGGCCTCGTCGAGAGCGGCCTGCGCGATACCGACCGCCACCGCGGCGATGCCGAGCCGGCCCGAATCCAGCGCCGAGAACGCGATGGGCAGACCTTGGCCCTCCGCTCCGATGAGCCGGTCGCCATCGATGTGGGCCTGGTCGTAGAACGCCGACGTGGTCGGTACGGCGTGCAGGCCCATCTTCTCCTCGGGCTTGCCGAAGGACAGCCCGGGTAGGTCGCCGGGCACCAGGAAGCACGAGATGCCGCGCGAGCCCTCGCCGGTGCGGGCGAACAGCGTGTAGAAGTCCGCCCTGCCGCCGTGGGTGATCCATGCCTTCGAGCCGTTGAGCGTGTAGCCGCCGTCCGTGGGCACGGCCGAGCAGCGCAGCGCCGCGGCGTCCGACCCTGCCTGCGGCTCGGACAGGCTGTAGGCGCCGATCTGCTCGCCGGACAGCATTCCCGGGCAACCAGCGTTGCTTCTGCTCCCAGAGCCGAACGTCAGTAACGGGTGCGACGACAGGCTGTGCACGCTGACCGCCACCGCCACCGCGGCCCAGCGCGCGGCGATCTCCTCCAGCACCTGCAGGTACACCTCGTAGGGCTGACCACCGCCGCCCCACTCCTCGGGCTGCGGGAGGCTCAGCAGGCCCGCCGCACCCAGTTGGGCGAAGACCCCGTCGGGGTAGGTCTCGGATTTCTCATGCTCGTCGACGATCGGGTCGAGCACCTTGTCGGCGATGTCGCGGGTGAGCGCGATCAGTTCGATAGCTTCTTCGGAGGGCAGGAGACGGTCTACCGGCATGGGTGGGTCGCCTAGTGCGCGCCGGCGTGCGCGTGCGACAGATCCGCGTTGATCGCGTCTACCCGATCCTTGGCGTCACCGAAGAGCATCTGGGTGTTCTCCCGGAAGAACAGCGGGTTCTGCACACCCGCGTAGCCGGAGGCCATCGACCGCTTGAAGACGATGACGTGGTTGGCGTTCCACACCGTGAGCACCGGCATGCCGGCGATGGGGCTGCTCGGGTCCTCGGCTGCCGCCGGGTTGACGGTGTCGTTGGCGCCGATGACGAGGACGACGTCGGTGTCGTCGAAATCGTCGTTGATCTCGTCCATTTCCAGGACGATGTCGTAGGGGACCTTGGCCTCGGCCAGCAGCACGTTCATGTGGCCGGGCAGCCGGCCCGCGACGGGGTGGATGCCGAACCGGACGTTGACGCCGCGGTCGCGCAGCTTGCGGGTGAGGTCGGCGACACCGTACTGCGCTTGGGCGACGGCCATCCCGTAGCCGGGAGTGATGATCACCGAGCTGGCCGACTCGAGCAGCTCTGCCGCGCCCTCGGCGGTGATCTCGCGGTGGTCGCCGTAGTCCTTGTCTTCGGCAGGGCCCGCCTCGATGCCGAAGCCGCCGGCGATGACGGAGATGAAAGACCGGTTCATCGCCTTGCACATGATGTAGGAAAGGTAGGCACCGGAGGAGCCGACCAAGGCCCCGGTGACGATGAGGAGGTCGTTGCCGAGCAGGAAGCCCGACGCCGCCGCGGCCCAGCCGGAGTAGCTGTTGAGCATCGACACAACCACGGGCATGTCGCCGCCGCCGATGGAGGCGACCAGATGCCATCCGAGCAGTAGTGCCAGCGCGGTGACGACCGCAAGCAGCCAAAGTTGCGGGTCGATGACGAACCACACCGTCAGCGCGAAGAACACCACAAGCGCACCGACATTGAGGATGTTCTTGCCGGGCAGCATCAGCGGCGTGGACTTGATCCGGGCCGAGAGCTTCAGGTTGGCGACGATCGATCCGGTGAACGTCACGGCGCCGATGAACACGCCGATCACGACCTCGGCCGAGTGGATGCCGAGAATGCCCTCGCGGGCCAGCGTCGCGGCCTCGGCCCCGGCGGCGTCGCCCTCGACATGCAGGTAGCCGTTCCAGCCGACGAGAACGGCGGCCAGGCCTACAAAGGAATGTAGGAGTGCAATCAACTCGGGCATGCCGGTCATCTCGACCACCCGAGCGCGCCAGAGTCCGATCGCGGCGCCGACGGCCATGGCGCCGAGCAGCAGCCCGAGGCCGAGGGGCGAGATGTGTCGGGCCAGCGCAAGGGCGATGGTCGCAACTAGGGCGATGGCCATCCCGGCCATACCGAAAGTGTTTCCGGCCCTTGAGGTTTCGTGTTTGGACAGCCCGGCCAGTGCGAGGATGAACAACAGGGCTGCGACGACGTACGCCGCGGTGGCGGCGGTTTCTACGGTGAACATGGAATCCGTTCCTAGCTCCGGGAGAACATTCCGAGCATGCGGCGAGTCACCGCAAAGCCGCCAAAGACGTTGATGCTTGCAAGCAGGATGGCCACGCACGCCAGCGCGGTGACGGCGACGTCGCCGTGGCCGATCTGCAGCAGGGCACCCACCACGATGATCCCCGATATCGCGTTGGTCACCGACATCAGCGGTGTGTGCAGAGCGTGGTGCACGTTGCCGATCACGTAGTAGCCGATCACGATGGCCAGCGCGAAAACCGTCAGATGTACCTGCAGCGGCGCCGGTGAGAGCGCGATCAGGGCGAACAGCGCCGCCGCGACGGCGAACGTCACGCCCAGCCGGCGGCCGGTTGACATCGGTTGCTTGGCGGGCTTCAACTCGACGGGAGCCGCAGCCAGCGTGGCTACCGGCGCAGCGGAAACCTGCACCGGTGGCGGCGGCCAGGTGACCTCGCCGTCGCGGACCACCGTCATCGAGCGCTGCACCACGTCCTGGAAGTCCAGCGTGAGCTGCCCGTCCTTCTCGGGGGTCAGCAGCTTGAGCAGGCTGACGAGGTTGGTGCCGTAGAGCTGCGATGCCGTGGCGGGAAGCCGGCCGGCCAGGTCGGTGTAGCCGATGATTGTCACGCCGTTGTCGGTGAGGATCGCCTGATCTTTGACCGTGCCCTCGACGTTGCCGCCATTGGCCGCGGCCATGTCGACGATCACGCTGCCCGATTTCATCGACGCCACCATGTCGCCGGTGATGATCCGGGGCGCCGGCTTGCCGGGGATCAGCGCGGTCGTGATGATGATGTCGACGTCCTTGGACTGCTCGGCATACAACTGCGCCTCGCGGGCCTTGTAATCGTCGCCCATCTCTTTGGCGTAGCCGGTGGCCGAAACCTCGGCAGCCGCCGGATCGACGTAGAGATACTCCCCGCCCAGCGATTTGACCTGGTCGGCGACCTCGGGCCGCGGATCGGTGGCCAGCACGATGGCACCCAGACTGCCTGCGGCGCCGATGGCGGCCAATCCCGCCACACCCGCACCGACCACCAGCACCTTGGCCGGTGGCACCTTGCCGGCGGCCGTCACCTGCCCGGTGAAGAACCGACCGAAGGCATGCGCCGCCTCGATCACGGCGCGATAACCCGCGATGTTCGCCATCGACGACAACACGTCCAGCGACTGCGCCCGGGAGATGCGCGGCACCGCATCCATGGCCAGCGCCGTGATCGGGCGGGAGGCCAACTGCTCGACGAGGTCCGGGTTCAGAGCTGGCGACATGAGGCTGACCAGTGTCGCGCCGTCACGAAGTGCGGCGATCTCTTCGCGGTTCGGTGCGTTCACCTTGAGCACCACATCGGCTTTCAAGACCTGATCCGACGATCCGATGTCGGCGCCGGCTTCGGCGAACGCAGCGTCGGAGAAACTCGCCGCGGCGCCGGCACCAGACTCGACCAGCACCGAGTAGCCGAGCTTGATCAACTGCCCGACTGTTTGGGGGGTCGCGGCAACCCGTGTCTCACCGTGAAGAGACTCTCGTGGAATCCCGATGATCATCGATTTCGTTCCGATCTGGTCAGTTCAGGTCTTTGGTTCAGGTCATGCCCACCCGTACGGAGTTGCCTGACGGCGGACGGGTGTGGAGATGCAAGTGTAAGAGTTGGCCCGCGTAACCTGCGCGCTCTGTTGTCCGCGGCCCACTGGTCGGTATTGGCGTGGCCGTGACGTACGCGCCGTCCGTCGTCGGGACGACTCCCGAGGGCCCTGGATAGCCCGCCGACCTCGAGTTGTCCCACCGGTCACCACTGGAGCGCGAACCTCCGGATGGAAGTCGTCAACGTGTGGTGACGCTTTGAGCCGGGTAGTCAGGCCGCGCTCGACATGGTTCTCACCGATTTCGTCGAACTCGCCACCCGCTGACAGGGTGATCTCGTTGTTGTGCAGCGAGCCGGCTTCGTCGGATTCCGGATTCGCCGATTGGTTTCGCCGGTGATACTGGTATCTCACATTGCCGGGGGGTGGATGTGCGGATTCCGGAAGTCGGTTGCCGTGCGGTGGCACTTCCAACCGTGCTGCCGTCCGGAGCAGTCATGCACCGACATGCGGAACCGGCGTCGAACGCTCGAAATTCGCACACAGGTCAGTGCGCACGCAACGCAGTCATCCTCGCCGCGCCGACGCCATGTCGGCGGATTCCCGCGCTGACCTCGTACGAGATCGGCAGACGAACGCATGCCGAGCAGGCGCGCGAGATCGTCGACTCGGCGCCGACGGCTGGCCGGTCGGGGATCCGCACTCGCGGGCGGCGCTGCAGAAGGCCCTCGAGCACCTGATCGAGACCGGTGAGTACAAGACGATAACGTCGAACTGGGGTGTCGAGCCCGGGATGATCGACAAGCCGCTGATCAACGGCGCGATCTTCTGAGCGCCACGTCTGTCGATTGGGTCCGAACCCTGCTCGGCGTATGCGCTGGTACACCAACCGAGTCGGCATTCGTTACGCTGACCAACTGAGGGCACGACTAAAACTCGCGCTGAGGCTGAATATTGTCGCGGCCGTCGACCGCGGGATATCACTAATGCGATGAGTACAACGCTGCCCGCCGACTGCTGTTGTCGCTGAAGCACTCTGACGCCGGTCGCATGGCCGGCGATTCGTCACGTCTGCATTCCAAGAGAAGGTCGGTCAGTGTCCGTTTTCGTTGATATCACTCCCGAGGAGATCGCCTCGGCGGCGCCCGTTCGGACGGCGTCAGAGCCCTTGGCGTGGCCGCCTGACGCGGGCTGCGCTACCGCTGCTGTCCGTCGTCGTGTTCCTCGGGCGTATGGCAACTGGCCGCGGCATCCGGCATCTGGAACCAGACTTTCGTGCCGTACCCGAGCACGGTGTGGCAGGCCTTCATCGACACCTCGACCACCCACGACGGCGTTCGCGGCTACGCGGGCTATCTGCTGTGGGAGCACCTCTACATGACGCTGCGCCGGGTGTTCGCCGGCGTCATCATCGGCGTGCTCCTCGGCGTCCTGCTCGGCCTGGCGATGGGCTCGATCAGCTGGCTGCGCAGCGTGTTGGAACCGTGGCTGACATTCCTGCGGGCGCTGCCTCCGCTGGCCTACTTCTTCCTGCTCGTCATCTGGCTGGGCATCGATGAGGCACCGAAGATCACCCTGCTCGCGCTGGCGGCCCTACCGCCTGCCGCGGTGGCGACGACGGCCGCGGTACTGGCCGCGCCAGTGGGGCTGACCGAGGCCGCACGAGCCCTGGGCGCCACCCGTGGGCAGGTCATCCGCGATGTCGTGGTCCCGTCCGCGCTGCCGGAGACCTTCACCGGCATCCGGTTGGCCGTGGGCATGGCGTACTCGTCGGTGGTCGCCGCCGAACTGTTCAACGGGCTGCCCGGTATCGGCGGCCTGGTCAAAGACGCAAGCAACTACAACAACACACCGGTCGTCCTGGTCGGGATCTTTGCCATCGGATTCTCGGGTCTGGTCATCGATGGTGTGCTTCGCGCCGCGGAACGCCGCGCTGCCCCTTGGAGAGGAAAAAATATGAGGCTGAAGAAACTGCTCGTCGTGCTGGTGGCGCTTGCGCTGGCGGTACTGGGGTTGGCCGGCTGCTCGGTCGACAACTCCGGCAAGGATGCCAGCAAGCCGACCCTTCGGATCGGCTACCAGACCTTCCCCAGCGGCGACCTGATCGTCAAGAACAACAAGTGGCTGGAAGAGGCGCTGCCCGACTACAACATCAAGTGGGTCAAGTTCGACTCGGGCGCCGACGTCAACACCGCGTTCATCGCCAAGGAACTGGACTTCGGCTCGCTGGGTTCCAGCCCCGTCGCGCGCGGCTTGTCGGCACCGCTGAACATCCCGTACAGCGTGGCGTTCGTGCTCGACGTCGCCGGCGACAACGAGGCGCTGGTGGCGCGCAATGACACCGGGATCAACTCGATCGCCGACCTGAAGGGCAAGCGCGTCGGCACCCCGTTCGCGTCGACCGCCCACTACAGCCTCCTTGCCGCGCTGGCCCAGAATGGCTTGTCGCCCAAGGATGTTCAGCTGATCGATCTGCAACCACAGGCCATCCTGGCGGCGTGGGAGCGCGGCGATATCGACGCTGCCTATACCTGGCTGCCGACGCTGGACCAGCTGCGCAAGACCGGCAAGGACCTGATCACCAGCCGCCAGCTGGCCAAGGACGGCAAGCCGACGCTGGACCTCGCAGCGGTTTCCAACGAGTTCGCCGCCGCGCACCCCGACGTGGTCGACACCTGGCGTAAGCAGCAGGCCCGGGCGCTGAACACCATTCACGACGATCCCGCCGCGGCAGCCAAGGCCATCGCGGCCGAGGTCGGGCTCAGCCCCGACGATGTCGCAGGCCAGCTGAAGCAGGGCGTCTACCTGACGCCCGCGGAGGTCGCCTCGCCGGAGTGGCTCGGCGCCGAAGGCGCGCCGGGCAACATCGCGGTCAATCTGCAGAGCGCTTCGACGTTCCTCGCCGAGCAGAAGCAGATCCCGGCTGCGGCACCGCTGCAGACCTTCCAGGACGCCATCTACGTCAAGGGATTGCCTGATGTCATCACCCAGTGACGTCACCGTAGACGCCGGCCCCGCGACGACCGGTGCAGCCGGGGGCGATGGCGGCATTCACATCCGGAACGTCTCTCATCGGTACGGCCGCGGCGGCAGCGAGGTCACTGCGCTGGGGCCCGTGAACATCGACGTGGATCCGGGAGCGTTCCTGGTGCTCGTCGGGGCATCCGGTTGCGGCAAGAGCACGCTGCTGCGCCTGATCGCCGGCTTCGAGTCACCCAGCGAAGGCGAGGTGCAGGTCTCCGGGTCGGCGCCGTCGCCGGGTATCAGCGCGGGCGTGGTGTTTCAGCAGCCGCGGCTGTTCCCATGGCGCACTGTCGGCGGCAACGTCGACCTTGCGCTGAAGTACGCCAAGGTGCCCCGGGACCGCCGGGCAGAGCGCCGAGACAGCTGCTGGAGCGGGTGGGGCTGGAGGGCACCGCCGACCGCAAGATCTGGGAGATCAGCGGCGGCCAGCAGCAGCGGGTCGCGATCGCCCGGGCCTTGGCCGCCGAGACGCCGACATTCCTGCTCGACGAACCGTTCGCCGCACTGGACGCGCTGACTCGGGAACGTCTGCAGGAGGATGTCCGGCAGGTCAGCGCCGAGTCCGGACGCACGACGGTGTTCGTCACGCACAGCGCCGACGAAGCGGCGTTCCTCGGTTCGCGCATTGTGGTCCTGACCCGCCGTCCCGGTCAGGTGGCGCTGGATCTCCCCGTCAACCTGCCGCGCACCGGCGTGGATCCCGACGAGCTGCGCCGCTCCCCGGAGTACACCGAGTTGCGCGTCGAGGTCGGTCAGCGCGGTCAAGGCCGCCGCGGCGCTAACCGCCATTTCGCGGCGCTAGATCAGCTCGATGACCTCGGCGATGGACGGCAGTACCCGGCCGGGCCGGAACGGGTACTTCTCGATGTCGGCCTCGCTGGTCGACCCGGTGAGCACCAGGATGGTGTCCAGACCGGCCTCGATGCCCGCGACGACGTCGGTGTCCATCCGGTCGCCGATCATCGTCGAGCCCTCCGAGTGCGCCTGGATCCGGTTGAGCGCGCTGCGGAACATCATCGGGTTGGGCTTGCCGACGAAATAGGGTTCGCGGCCGGTGGCCTTGGTGATCATCGCCGCCACCGAACCGGTGGCGGGCAGCGGCCCCTCGGCGGACGGGCCGGTGACGTCGGGGTTGGTGGCGATGAACCGGGCCCCGTCACCGATCAGCCGGATCGCCTTGGTGATCGACTCGAACGAGTAGGTGCGCGTCTCGCCGAGGACGACGAAGTCCGGGTCGGTGTCGGTGAGCGTGTAGCCGATCTCGTGCAGCGCGGTGGTCAGGCCGGCCTCGCCGATGACGTAGGCCGAGCCGCCGGGAAGCTGGTCGTGCAGGAAGGTGGCGGTCGCCAGGGCCGAGGTCCAGATGGACTCCTCGGGCACGGTCAGGCCGGCGCGGACGAGCCGGGCAGCCAGGTCACGTGGGGTGAAGATGGAATTGTTGGTCAGGACCAGAAACGGACGGTCTTTGTCGACGAGCCGTGCGATGAACTCCGCGGCACCGGGCAATGCCTGTTCTTCGCGGACCAGCACACCGTCCATATCGGTGAGCCAGCAGGCGGTGGTAGAGGGCACCCGGGCCTAGACCGGCGGGTACGCGGGCGGTGGGTAGACCCCGCGCAGCGCCCAGGGGAACCAGGAGAAGAAGTACTCGATCTCGTCGCTCGCGTCGTAATCCGGATTCGGATCCATGCAGCACACCTCCCAGTGACACCGGTGTCGAAAGTCTATCCCCGGCGGCGCGTCGGCAACGCCGAAGGCCGATGATCCACCGGCCATGCCTAAACTGTCCAACTAGTTGATTGGTCGGCACCGCCGGCCCTGCATACAGAGAGTGAAGTATGGCGCCTGAGAACGGGTTGACCCGCCGCGAGGAGCTGCTGGTCGTGGCCACCAAGCTGTTCGCCGCGCGCGGCTACCACGGCACGCGGATGGATGACGTCGCCGACGTCGTCGGACTGAACAAGGCCACGGTGTACCACTACTACGCCAGCAAGTCGCTGATCCTGTTCGACATCTACCAGCGGGCGGCCGAACGAACGCTGGCCGCGGTGCACGACGACCCGACCTGGACGGCGCGTGAGGCGCTGTACCAGTACACCGTGCGCCTGCTCAAGCAGATCGCGGAGAACCCCGAGGGTGCGGCGGTGTACTTCCAGGAGCAGCCCTACATCACCGAGTGGTTCACCGAGGAGCAGGTCGCCGAGGTGCGCGAGAAGGAGACCCAGGTCTACGAGCACGTGCACGGGCTGATCGACCGGGGGATCGCCAGCGGCGAGTTCTACCAGTGCGACTCGCACGTGCTCGCCCTCGGCTACATCGGCATGACGCTGGGTGCTTACCGCTGGTTGCGTCCACACGGCCGGCGCTCGGCCGAGGAGATCGCCGCGGAGTTCAGCACCGCGCTGCTGCGCGGGCTGATCCGGGACGAGACGGTCCGGGTCGAGTGGCCGCCGGCCACCAGGTCCGGCTGCGCGCCGTTAGGCTCGACGAATGCCGATCGTGAGCAAGACCGTCGAGGTCGACGCCGATGAGGCCGCGATCCTGGCGATCGTGGCCGACTTCGAGGCGTACCCGCAGTGGAACGAAGAGGTCGAAGGGTGCTGGATCCTGGCCCGTTACGACGACGGGCGGCCCAGCCAGTTGCGGCTGGACACCGCGATCCAGGGCAACAAGGGCACCTACATCCAGGCGGTCTACTACCCGGGACCCAACCAGATCCAGACGGTGATGCAGCAGGGCGAGCACTTCTCCAGGCAGCACCAACTGTTCTCGGTCGTCGCGATGGGCCCGCGCACTTCACTGCTGACGGTGGACATGGACGTCGAGACCACGCTGCCGGTCCCGGCCGCCATGGTGAAGAAGGTTGTCAACGACGCCCTCGATCACCTGGCCGGCAACCTCAAGACGCGCGCCGAGAGCCTGGCCGGGTAAGCAGTCAGTCCCACATCCCGGACTTCTCGAGCTTCTCGGTGAGCCGCCGGGCGCCGTCGGTGAACTGCCACTCGGTCAGCGCCGCCACCGCGTCGGCGTCGCGGGCGCGCAACGCGGCGATCAGCTTGCGGTGGTTCTCGACGGCGTCGGTCGCCCCAGCCCGGATCGGTGGCGTACACCAGCGGTGGCATGTAGCGCGCGGCGTGCAACAGGAACCAGGCCAGCTTGACGCGGTCCGCCGGCCGGTTGAGTGCGCGGTGGAACGCGAACTCGGCGCCGACGACGGCGTCCGGATTCCGCTCGGCCACGGCCTTGGCCAGTGCGTCGTTCAGGTCGGCGAGTTCGTCGATCTCGGCGTCGGTGATGTTGGCCGCCGTCGTCCGCACCAACTCCCTGGCGATGGTGGCCTGCAGCCAGAAGATGTCTTCGATGTCCTTGCGGCTCAACGGGACAACGACATGACCGCGATGCGGCTCGAGTTGCACCATGCCCTCGCCGCTGAGCTTGAGCAGCGCCTCGCGCACCGGCGTGATGCTGACACCGAGTTGTGCCGCGGTCTCGTCGAGCCGGACGAACGTGCCGGGGCGCAGCGTGCCGGACATGATCGCCGCGCGCAGGTGCCCGGCGACCTCGTCGGACAGTTGCGCCCGGCGCAGTTGCTCGACGCCGGGGCTGTGCCTCGACCGGTGCGTTCACGTGGTCCTTCGGGGCCGTGCGGTGGACTTGTCTGAACCCTGCCCACCACTTAATGTGACCGGAGCAACATCATGTTTGATCAAATGTAAGATCTGCGCAAGTCGGACGCACTGCGAATCAAGGAGACGCGATCGTTGACCGCACAGCTGGCCGGACACGCTGACTGACCAGACGCCCGCCGAACAGCCCTACCTGGCGCGTCGACAGAACTGGACGAACCAGCTGGCGCGGCACGCGCTGATGCAGCCGGAGCGGACGGCGCTGCGGTTCCTCGGGCACACCACGACGTGGGGCGAACTCGACCGGCGGGTGACCGCTCTCGCCGACGCGCTGAGCCGCCGCGGCGTGCGGTTCGGGGACCGCGTGATGATCCTGATGCTCAACCGCACCGAATTCGTCGAGACGTTCCTGGCCGCAAACCTGTTGGGCGCCATCGCCGTTCCGGTGAACTTCCGGCTCACTCCGCCGGAGATCGCCTTCCTGGTGGAGGACTGCGAGGCCCGCGTCGTCGTCACCGAACCGGTGCTGGCGGCCGTGGCCACCGGGGTCCGTGACATCGCGCCGATCCTGGAGACGGTGATCGTCGCCGGCGCTCCGGCGGAGGACGGCATCCTCGGCTACGAGGACCTGCTCGCCGAGCGAGCGGAAGGCGACGCCGGCCCACCGATCGCCGACGTCCCCAACGACAGCCCGGCGCTGATCATGTACACCTCGGGCACCACCGGCCGCCCCAAGGGCGCCGTCCTGACGCACACCAACCTCACCGGCCAGACCATGACCGGGCTGTACACCAACGGCGCCGACATCAACACCGACGTCGGTTTCATCGGTGTCCCGCTGTTCCACATCGCCGGGATCGGCAACATGCTCGGCGGGCTGACGCTGGGCATCCCGACGGTGATCCACCCGCTCGGCGCGTTCGACCCGGGCCAGTTGCTCGACGTCCTCGAGGCCGAGAAGGTGACGGGGATCTTCCTGGTGCCCGGCGCAATGGCAGGCGGTGTGCGCGGCCCAGCGGGCGCGACCGCGCGACCTGCGGATGCGGGTCATGTCGTGGGGCGCCGCCCCGGCGTCGGACACGCTGCTGCGCCAGATGGCCGAGACGTTCCCGGACACCAGGATCCTGGCGGCCTTCGGCCAGACGGAGATGTCGCCGGTCACGTGCATGCTGCTCGGGGACGACGCGCTGCGCAAGCTCGGCTCGGTGGGCAAGGTGATCCCGACCGTTGCCGCCCGGGTCGTCGACGAGGACATGAACGACGTCGCGGTCGGTGAGGTCGGCGAGATCGTCTACCGGGCGCCGACGCTGATGGCCGGCTACTGGAACAACCCGCAGGCCACGGCCGAGGCGTTCGCCGGCGGCTGGTTCCACTCCGGTGATCTGGTCCGGATGGACGACGAGGGCTACATCTGGGTGGTCGACCGCAAGAAGGACATGATCATCTCCGGCGGCGAGAACATCTACTGCGCCGAGGTGGAGAACGTCCTGGCCGCTCACCCGGCCATCGTCGAGGTGGCCGTGATCGGCCGGACCGACGACAAGTGGGGCGAGGTGCCGATCGCCGTCGCGGCGGTTTCGCGGGAGGATCTGCAACTGACGGATCTCGACGAATTCCTCACCGAACGGCTGGCCCGCTACAAGCACCCGAAGGGACTCGAGATCGTCGACGCGCTGCCGCGAAACCCGGCCGGCAAGGTGCTCAAGACAGAACTGCGAACCCGGTACGCAGCACCGGATGAACGACGTTCTCAGGCCGGAAATACCTAGCAGGCAACGGATTCCGGACCAAGGGCGGGTGATTGACGCATGTGCAAAATATCCGGTACCGCCGGTGTCGGGTTAATCGTGCCGATGCACCGCGTACCCAGACCGCCATCGGGTACATTCCTGTGGTCCCAGTTACTACTCGGCAGTAGGGAGACGGGACGTCACACACCTCGGGTCGGGTCAAGGAGGGGGAGTGCAGGACGGCGAACGCGGGGCGCGTCGCGTCGTGCCCCGGGGTGCGCGTGTGACGGCGTCGACGGGCGGGCTCACCGGTTACGTGCGCGACCAATTGCGCACTCCGCTCGAACTCGTCGGCGGCTTCTTCCGCATGTGCGTGCTCACCGGCAAGGCGCTGTTGCGCCCGTTCGAGTGGCGCGAATTCATCATGCAGAGCTGGTTTCTCATGCGGGTGGCGTTCCTGCCCACCGTCGCGGTCTCGATCCCGCTGACCGTGCTGATCATCTTCACGCTCAACATCCTGCTGGCCGAGTTCGGCGCCGCCGACGTCTCCGGCGCCGGCGCCGCACTCGGCGCGGTGACCCAGCTGGGTCCGCTGGTGACGGTGCTGGTGGTCGCCGGTGCCGGGTCGACGGCCATCTGCGCCGACCTCGGCGCGCGGACCATTCGCGAGGAGATCGACGCGCTGGAGGTGCTCGGCATCGATCCCATCCACCGACTGGTGGCCCCGCGGGTGGTGGCCTCGACGTTCGTGGCCTTCCTGCTCAACGGCGCGGTGATCACCATCGGCCTGGTCGGCGGCTACATCTTCGGCGTCTACATCCAGAACGTCTCCGCCGGCGCGTACGTCTCGACGCTGACCCTGATCACCGGCCTGCCCGAGGTGCTGATCTCGATCGTCAAGTCGCTGGTGTTCGGCATGATCGCCGGCCTGGTCGGCTGCTACCGCGGGCTGACGGTGGCCGGCGGCGCCAAGGGCGTGGGCACCGCGGTGAACGAGACGCTGGTGTTGTGCGTGGTGGCGCTGTTCGCCGTGAACGTGGTGCTCACGACCATCGGCGTGCGATTCGGAACCGGGCACTGACATGTCGACGATCGCAAGTGCTGCGCGGCACACTTCCCCCGGGCTTACCGCGGGGTCAACCGCATCGTCGGCTGGCCCGGCCGGTTCCTCGACGACCATGGGCCACGTCGCCTGGTTCGCCCTCACCGCCATCGGTTCCATCGGGCATGCGCTGCGCCACTACCGCAGGGAAGTGCTGCGCCTGATCGCCGAGATCGGGATGGGCACCGGGGCCATGGCGGTCATCGGCGGCACCGTCGCGATCATCGGCTTCGTCACGCTGTCGAGCGCCGGTTCGCTCATCGCGATCCAGGGCTTCGCCTCGCTGGGCAACATCGGCGTCGAGGCCTTCACCGGATTCTTCGCGGCCCTGGCCAACGTGCGCGTCGTCGCCCCGATCGTGACCGGCCAGGCGCTTGCGGCGACAGTCGGCGCCGGCGCCACCGCCGAACTGGGCGCCATGCGGATCAGCGAGGAGATCGACGCGCTGGAAGTGATGGGCATCAAGTCGATCTCGTATCTGGTGTCCACCCGGATCCTGGCCGCGTCCGTGGTCATCATCCCGCTGTACGCGATGGCGATCCTGCTGTCGTTCGTGTCGGCGCAATTGGTGACGACGGTGTTCTACGGACAGTCCGTGGGGACGTACTCGCACTACTTCAACACGTTCCTGCGGGTCGACGACGTGATGTGGTCTTTCCTGGAAGTGATCATCATGTCGGTCGTGGTCATGCTCAACCACTGCTACTTCGGCTTCTACGCCAGCGGCGGGGCCGTAGGCGTCGGCGAGGCCGTCGGCAAGTCGATGCGAACCTCGCTGGTGGCGATCGTCATTGTCGTCCTGTTCGCCGCGTTGGCGCTCTACGGTGTCGACCCCAACTTCAATCTGACGGTGTAGCGCCGATGACCCGTCCCGATCAGGTGCACTCGGCAGAGAACGCACAGCGCACCCCGCCCTACAAACTGGTGGGGCTGATCCTGCTGTTGATCTGCCTCGCGATCACGGCCGTGGTCTACACCCAGTTCCGCGGCGGGTTCACCAAGACGACAGAGCTCACCTTGATCAGCGAGCGGGCCGGCCTGGTGATGGACCCCGGTTCCAAGGTCACCTTCAACGGCGTCCAGATCGGGCGGGTGGCCACCGTGAAACCCGTTGAACGCGAAGGCACCACGAAGGCTCAGCTGAGCCTGGACGTCGATCCGCGGTACATCGACCTGATCCCGACCAACGTCGTCGCGAAAATCCAGGCCACCACGGTGTTCGGCAACAAGTACGTATCGTTCACCTCGCCGGACGAGCCGGACAAGGCGCGTATCTCGCCCGCCGACGAGATCCAGGTGTCCGGTGTGACAACGGAATTCAACACACTCTTCGAGACCATCACCTCGATCTCGGAGCAGGTGGACCCGGTCAAACTGAACATGACGCTGTCGGCGACGGCGGAGGCGCTCACGGGATTGGGTGACAAATTCGGAAAGTCGCTGGTGAACGGCAACGCGATCCTCGACGACATCAACCCGCAGATGCCGCAGCTCCGGCGCGACATCCAGGGGTTGGCGAACCTGTCAGACGTGTACGTCAACGCCTCCCCGGATCTGTGGAACGCGTTGGACAACGCGGTGACCACCGCGCGCACCTTCAATCAGCAACGGCACGAAGTGGATTCGGCGCTGCTGGCGGCGGCCGGCTTCGGCAACACCGCGGCCGACGTGTTCGAGCGCGGCGGGCCTTACCTGGTGCGCGGTGCCGCCGACCTGCTGCCCACCGCCCAACTGCTCGACACCTACAGCCCGGAGCTGTTCTGCACCGTGCGTAACTACGCCCAGGCCAACAGGTTGGGCGGTGAATCCCTTGGCGACAACGGGTATTCGCTGCAGACCACGACCACCCTGCTGGGTGCCGAGAATCCGTACGTCTATCCCGACAACCTGCCGCGCGTGAATGCCCGCGGTGGCCCGGGCGGCGCACCGGGGTGCTGGCAGTCCATCGACCGCGAGCTGTGGCCGGCGCCGTACCTGGTGATGGACACCGGTGCGTCGATTGCGCCCTACAACCACCTGGAACTCGGTCAGCCGATCCTCACCGAGTACGTCTGGGGCCGGCAAGTCGGGGAGAACACGATCAACCCATGAAAATCACCGGTACCGCAATCAAACTCGGCGTTTTCTCGCTGGTGCTGCTGCTCTTCACGGCGCATCATCATCGTGGTGTTCGGCCAGATTCGCTTCGACCGCACCAACAAGTACACCGCCGAGTTCAGCAGCGCGAGCGGTCTGCGGGCCGGACAGTTCGTCCGGGCCTCCGGCGTCGAGGTCGGCAAGGTGTCCAAGGTGCGATTGGTCGACGGCGGCCAGCGCGTGCAGGTCGACTTCAACGTGGACCGGTCCCTGCCGCTCTACCAGTCGACCACCGCGCAGATCCGATACCAGGATCTGATCGGCAACCGCTACCTGGAGCTGGCGCGCGGTGAAGGGGAGGCAGCCGACCGCGTGCTGCCGGCCGGCGGGTTCATTCCGCTGGCGCGCACCCAGCCTGCGCTCGACCTCGACGCGCTGATCGGCGGGTTCAAGCCGCTGTTCCGGGCGCTGGATCCGGACAAGGTCAACAACATCGCGCAGTCGATCATCACGGTGTTCCAGGGCCAGGGCGGCACCATCAGCGACATCCTGGACCAGACCGCGCAGCTGACGTCGGCACTGGCCGATCGAGACCAGGCGATCGGCGAGGTGATCACCAACCTGAACACCGTGCTCGCCACCACGGTCAAGCACCAGAAGGAGTTCGACCAGACCGTCGACAACTTCGAGGTGCTCATCACCGGACTGAAGAACCGGGCCGACCCGATTGCCGATGCGACCGCCAACATCAGCAATGCCGCAGGCACTTTGGGTGATCTGCTGGCCGACAACCGTCCGGTCCTCAAGGACACCATCGGGCACCTCGAGACCATCGCCCAGCCGCTGGTGGACCGGCAGGCCGAGGTCGACGACGTGCTGACCAAGCTGCCGCAGGCGTTCAGGATCATCGGCCGTGCCGGCGGTCTCTACGGTGACTTCTTCAACTTCTATCTGTGCGACCTCTCGCTGCAAGCTCAACGGTGCACAGCCGGGCGGGCCGGTCCGCACCGTAAAGGTGTTCACCCAGCCGACGGGCAGGTGCACGCCGCAATGAGAACCCTGGAAGGGTCGAGCCGGATCCGCAGCGGCGTCGTCGGCATCATCGATCGTGATCCTGGTCATCGGCGTCGGACAGAGCTTCGCCAGCGTGCCGATGCTGTTCGCGCAGCCCACCTACTACGGACAGTTCACCGATTCCGGGGGGCTACTCGCCGGAGACAAGGTGCGGATCGCGGGCACGGACGTCGGCAGCATCAAGTCGCTGGCCATCGACGGTGACCATGTCGTGATGGGTTTCTCGTTGGGCGGCAACCAGATCGGCACCGACAGCCGGTTGGCCATCCGCACCGACACGATCCTGGGTAAGAAGGTGCTGGAGGTGCAGCCCAAGGGCAGCACGGTCCTGCGGGCCAACGGGGTACTGCCGGTGGGGCAGAGCACCACGCCGTATCAGATCTACGACGCGTTCTTCGACGTCACCAAGGCGGCCGCGGGCTGGGATATCAAGACCGTGAAGAATTCGCTGAACGTCTTGTCCGACACCATCAATCAGACCTATCCGAACCTCAGCGCCGCACTCGACGGCGTCGCCCGGTTCTCCGACACCATCGGAAAACGCGACGAGCAGTTCAAGCAGTTGCTCGCCAACGCCAACAAGGTCGCCAGCGTGCTGGGCGATCGCAGCGGGCAGATCAACGCAACTGCTGGTCAACGCCAAGACACTGCTGGCCGCGGTCAACGCAGCGCGGTCAGGCCATCGACTACCTGCTGGCCAACGTGCAGCAGGTGTCGGCGCAGTTTCAGGGTCTGGTCAACGACAATCCGAACCTCAACCACGTGCTCGAGCAGTTGCGGACCGTCACCGACCTTCTGGTCAAGCACAAGTTCGATCTCGCCGACGTCCTGGTGACGCTGAGCAAGTTCACCGCCTCGCTGGCCGAGGCCGTCGGCATCGGGGCCGTACTTCAAGGTGTTGCTCGTCAACCTGCTGCCCGGACAGGCACTGCAGCCGTTCATCGACGCGGCGTTCAAGAAGCGCGGTATCGACCCCGAGCAGTTCTGGCGGAACGCGGGCCTGCCGGCGTTCCAATTCCCCGACCCCAACGGTCAGCGCCAGCCCAATGGTGCGCCGCCGCCGGCGCCGACGGTGCTGGAGGGCACGCCGGATCATCCCGGCCCCGCGGTGCCCAAGGGTTCGCCGTGCTCGTACACCCCGCCGGCCGACGGCCTGCCATCGCCGGGCAACCCGCTGCCCTGCGCGGACCTGACGGTCGGGCCCGTACGGCGACAACCCATACGGACCGAATTACGGTGGCGTGCCCGATGTTCTGACGTCGGCGCCCAACCCGAACGCCGGTCCGCCGGCGCCCGGCCTACCCGCCGCCGCCGAACCAGGCCAGGCCGCGCCCGCCGTGCCGGGCACCCCGGTGCCGATCGCGCCCGGGCCGCCGGGTGCGCGCACGGTCCCGCTCGGGCCGCTGCCCGGCCCCGCGCCGGCTCCGGTGCCGGTGCCTCCGGTGCCGCGCACAGGGACCGCCGCCCGCCGGACCGGGTCAGCAACTGTCGCCGGTCACCACCGATCCGCTGCCCGGTAACCCGCCGTTCCTCGTGTCCGGCAGACACGGGAGGTTCCTGACCGGTGTCAACGATCTTCAATATCCGAAACATCAAGCTACCGAACGTTTCCCGGACGGTCCTGCTGGTCATCGCGTCGCTGTCTGGTGCTGGGACTGCTCGGCGGGGTGGTCGGCTGGAAGCTGTACAACCGGCTGACCAACACCACCGTCGTTGCGTACTTCCCCCAGGCGCTCGCCCTGTATCCCGGCGACAAGGTGCAGATCATGGGTGTGCGGGTCGGCGCGATCGACAAGATCGAGCCCGCGGGCGACAAGATGCGGGTGACGTTCCACTACAAGAACCACTACAAGGTTCCGGCGGACGCCACCGCGTCGATCATGAACCCGAGTCTGGTGGCGTCGCGGACCATTCAGCTTTCGCCCGCCTACACCGGTGGCCCGGTGATGGAGAGCAACGCGGTGATCCCGCTGGAGCGCACCCAGGTGCCGGTGGAATGGGATGATCTGCGCAACCAGATCACCGACATCATCAGCCAACTCGGGCCCACGCCCGAGCAGCCCAAGGGGCCGTTCGGCGACGTCATCGAATCCTTCGCCGACGGGCTCGACGGCAAGGGCAAGCAGATCAACACGACGTTGAATGCGCTGTCGGAGGCGATCACCGCACTCAACGAGGGCCGCGGTGACTTCTTCGCCGTCGCCAAGAGCCTGGCGTTGTTCGTCAACGCGCTGCACAAGAGCGACCAGCAGTTCGTCGAGCTCAACAGCAACCTCGCCGAGTTCACCGGCAAGTTCAACCAGTCCGACCAGCAGCTCGCGAACACCCTCAAGCAGGTCGACGGATTGCTCTCCACCGCAAAGAAATTCATCGACGACAACGGCTCGGTGCTGGCGCATGACGTGAACAACCTGGCCGACGCCACCAATGCGCTGCTGCAGCCCGAGCCGCGGGACGGACTGGAGACCGCGCTGCACGTCTTCCCGAACCTGGGTGCCAACCTCGGCAACATCTACGAACCGACCCACGGTGCGCTGACGGGGCTTCCCGTGGTCGCCAGCTTCGCCAACCCGCTGCAGTTCATCTGCAGCTCGATTCAGGCCGGCAGCAGGCTGGGCTACCAGGAGTCGGCCGAACTGTGCGCGCAGTACCTGGCACCGGTCATGGACGCGATCAAGTTCAACTTCCCGCCCTTCGGGGTCAACATGATCGCCACCGCCGACACGCTGCCGAAGATACGTCGCCTACTCCGAGCCACGGCTGCAGCCGCCGCCGGGGTACAAGGACACCACCGTGCCGGGTATCTGGTCGCGGGACACGCTGTTCTCGCACGGCAACCACGAGCCGGGCTGGATCGTGGCGCCCGGCATGCAGGGTGTGCAGGTGCAGGCCTTCACACAGAACATGCTCACCCCGGATTCCCTGGCCGCACTGATGGGCGGTCCGGATCCGGCGTCGATTCCACCTGCCGGCCCGCCCGGCGGCGCGGTGCCCAATGCCTACGACCAGTCCAACCCGCTGCCGCCGCCGTGGTACCCGCAGCCGGGTCCGCCGCCCGCACCGGCTCCCGAGGTGATTCCCGGGCCGCTTCCGGTGTCGCAGCAACTGCCGGGCCCGGAGCCCGCCCCGGCGGGACCGCCGCTGCCGGCTGAGGTTGGTGGCCGATGATGCCGATGATGAAGGCGGTCAAGGCGATTCGTCGCGCCGCCTGGCGCGGTCTGGTGCTGCTGATCGCCGCGATGACGCTGGCGTCGTGCGGCTGGCGCGGGATCGCGAACGTGCCGTTGCCCGGCGGCCCCGGCACGGGCGCGAACAAGATGACGATCTACGTGCAGATGCCGGATACGTTGGCGCTCAACGTGAACAGCAAGGTCCGGGTGGCCGACGTCAACGTCGGGTCGGTGCGCAAGATCGAGCTGAAGAACTGGATCGCCACACTGACTCTCGACATGGACGCAGGCGTGCAAGCTGCCCGAGAACGCCACCGCGCGAATCGGTCAGACGAGTCTGCTGGGCAGCCAGCACATCGAACTCGCGCCGCCCGATGACCCCTCGCCGCAGCCATTGCGCAACGGCGACACTCATCCCGCTGAAGAACTCCACGTCGTACCCGACCATCGAACGCACACTGGCCAGTATCTCCACGGTGCTGCATGGCGGCGGCATCGCCAACCTCGAGGTGATCCAGACCGAGGTCAACGACATCCTGGACGGCCACGCGAACGGAGATCCGGGACTTCCTCGGAAAGCTGGACACCTTCACCCGCCAGCTCAACGAGCAGCGCGACGATCTGACGCGCGCCATCGACTCCACCAACGAGCTGCTGACCATCGTGGCCAAGCGAAACGACACGTTGGACCGGGTGCTCACCGAATTCCCGCCGCTGATCCAGCATTTCGCCGAGCAGCGGGAGGTGTTCGCCGACGCCGTCACGGCGCTCGGACGGTTCAGCAAGGCCACCGACGACACGCTGACGCAGGCGCGGGGCAACCTCGAGCAGAATCTGCAGCTGTTGCAGCGGCCGCTCAAGCAGTTGGGGCGGGCGTCCCCGTATCTGGTTGAGGCGCTGAAGCTGATCCTGAGCGCTCCCTTCCCCATCGACAATGTGCCGAAGGTGGTCCGCGGTGACTACATCAACACCTCGGCGACAATCGATCTGACGCTGAGTTCCATCGACAACGCGTTCCTGACCGGTACCACGTTCTCGGGTGCGTTGCGGGCGCTCGAGCAGGCCTGGGGCCGGGATCCGAACACGATGATCCCCGACGTGCGCTTCACCCCGAACCCGAACTCGGTGCCGGGCGGACCGCTGGTCGAAAGGGGTGAGTAGACCGTGCTGACCCGCCTCATTCGGACTGCAGTTGATCCTGTTCACCGTGCTGACCCTGATCGCGCTGATCGTGCTGGGCTGGTTCTACCTGCGGTTGCCCAGCGTGGTGGGCATCGGGCAGTACGAACTGAAGGCCGATCTGCCGGCCTCGGGCGGGCTGTACCGCACCGCCAACGTCACCTACCGCGGCATCACGATCGGCAAGGTCACCGACGTCGAGCCCACCGAACGCGGGGCGAGCGCGACGATGAGCATTTCCGACGACTTCAAGATCCCGGTCGACGCGGTGGCCAACGTGCACTCGGTGTCGGCGATCGGCGAGCAGTACCTCGACCTGGTGGCCGACGGCAAGGTGAATCAGTACTTCTCGCCGGGACAGACCATCACCAAGGGCACGGTGCCACGGGAGATCGGGCCGGCGCTCGATGCGGCCAACAACGGTCTCGCGGTGCTGCCGAAGGAGAAGATCGCCGGGCTGCTCGACGAAACGTCGCAGGCCGTCGGCGGCCTCGGGCCGGCGCTGCAGCGGCTTGTCGACGGCACCCAGGCGATCGTCGGTGACTTCAAGACCAACATCAACGACATCAACGACATCATCGGCAACTCCGGTCCGATCATCGACAGCCAGGTCAACTCCGGTGACGCCATCGCGCGGTGGGCGGCCAACCTCAACGGCATCACATCGCAAACGGCAGCCCAGGACCAGACGCTGCGCAACACGCTCGCGAACGCCGCGCCCACGGCGGACGCGGTGAACGCCGTGTTCAGCGATGTCCGCGAATCGTTGCCGCAGACGCTGGCGAACCTCGAGATCGTGATCGACATGCTCAAGCGCTACCACAAAGGCGTCGAGCAGACGCTTGGTGCTCCTCCCGCAGGGTGCGTCGGTCGGGCAGGCGGTGGCCACACCGTTCAAGAACGCTGCGACACTTGACTTCAGCCTGGGCATCAACCAGCCGCCGCCGTGCCTGACCGGGTTCCTGCCCGCGTCCGAATGGCGGTCGCCGGCCGACACCACCACCGCGCCACTGCCCAGCGGGACCTACTGCAAGATTCCCAAGGATGCGCCGAACGTGGTGCGCGGTGCGCGTAACTACCCGTGTGCGGATGTGCCGGGCAAGCGCGCGGCCACACCGCGGGAGTGCCGCAGCAACGAGCCGTACGTGCCGGTGGGCACCAACCCGTGGTACGGGGATCCGAACCAGATGCGCAACTGCCCCGCGCCGGGCGCGCGTTGCGATCAGCCGGTGCAGCCGGGCGTGGTGATCCCGGCACCGTCGATCAACAATGGACAGAACCCACTGCCCGCCGATCAACTGCCGCCGCCGGCACCGCCCGTCAGCGACCCGCTGTCTCCGCCCGGCAGCGGCACGGTGCAGTGCAGCGGCCAGCAGCCCAACCCGTGCATCTACACTCCGGCATCAGGCACCACGGCGGTCTACAACCCGCAGAGCGGTGAAGTCGTCGGACCCGACGGAGTCAGGTACACCGTCAACACCTCGACCAACACAGGAGACGACGGATGGAAGGAGATGCTGGCACCCGCCGGCTGAACCCCACACCACCGACGACGCTGAATCGACGAAGCGCGCCAGCCCGGCGATGCCGGGAAGCTCGTTGTGCGCCGGACGTCCCGCGTCGCGGTTGAACAGCCGCGGCTGGGTCGTCGGCATCTGCGCGACGCTGCTCGTGCTCAGCGCCGCGGTGGCCACGGGTGGCTACTTCGCTCTGCGGTCAGACCGCGACAGCGCCGCGGTCGCGCGGGCCGAGACGGCCGCGATCCTGGCTGCCAAGGACTGCGTATCGGCCACCCAGGCGCCGGACACCGACTCGATGCTGGCCAGCCAGCGGAAGATCATCGACTGCGCGACAGGCGATTTCGGTGCGCAGGCCGCACTGTACAGCGGGGTGCTCGTCGACGCGTACCAGGCGTCCAAGGCCCAGGTGCAGCTGTCGGATCTGCGCGCTGCGGTGGAGCGGCACAACCCGGACGGTTCGATGGATATCCTTGTCGCCCTTCGGATCAAGCTCTCCAACACGACGGCGCAGGATCAGGAAGTGGGCTACCGCCTGCGGGTTCAGATGGCGCCGGACAACGGGACCTACAAGATCGCCCGGCTCGACCAGGTGACGAAGTGACGGCGGTGGTCGACGAAGCCCACGTTCCGACGACACCGGACACCGCACCCGACCGCCGGTCGCCGGATCGCCTCGCTGGCCGGCCCGGGCGGGCGCGTTCGGCATCGACGTGCTGCTCGGTTTGGGCGCGCTGGCAGCGGTGGTCCTCGTTGCGTGGTCGACCGACCGCGGCGACCCTCTGTGGTGGGTGTGTGTGTCAGCCTCCGCCGTTGTGCTGCTGGCCGTCGCCGTCAACCGGTTGCTGCTGCCGGCCCTGACCGGCTGGAGCGCCGGGCGGGCATTGTTCGGTATCGCCGTGGTGGGCGGCGACGGCGCGGCGGTGGGTCCCTGGCGGTTGCTGGCACGGGACGGCGCGCATCTGCTGGACACCGCGGCACTGTTCGTCGGCTGGCTCTGGCCGCTGTGGGACAGCCGCGGGCCGGACCTTCGCCGATGTGCTCACCCGTACCGAGGTGCACCGCCGTGTGCCGCGCCCGGCCGGGGCCCGCCGCCGGGTGGCCGTGGTGGCCGCGGCGGCGGCACTGATCGCCGTGGCCGCGGCCACGCTGGGTTATGTCGGGGTGTACCGCCACGATCTTCGGGTCGCGCAGGCCCGTGAGCAGATCGCCGTCGCGGGTCCCAAGATCGTCGAACAGATGCTCAGCTACGACCCCGCGACGCTGACCGAGGATTTCGCGCGAGCCCAGGCGGCTCGTCACGGACGGCTACCGCCCGCAGTTGGTGGCGCAGCAGCAGGCCGTCCAGAAGGCCGACCCGGTGGTCAACGCGTACTGGGTGACCAACAGTGCGGTGCTGACCTCGACCGAGAACACCGCGACGATGCTGTTGCTGATGCAGGGCCAACGCGGCACGCCGCCCAATCAGCGGGGCATCACCGCGACCGTGAAAGTCGACTTCGCTCACGGTCGGCGCCGACTGGCGGGTGGGCAACCTGACCGTGTTGGCGAAGCCGAAGCCGAACGGAGACGGGAAATGAGTCCCCGCAAACGGATCGAGCCGGGAGCGCAGGCCGCGTTCGGCGACGTGGCGCCCCGACCGCGCCGCCGGCCGGGACTGGTGGTGCTGGTCGCCACCGCCGCAACGCTGGTGATCGCGGCGATCGCGGTGAGCACCGCGGTACTGGTCACCCATCAGCGCCACTACCACGCGGCCGTCCGCGACGTCGCGGTGATCGGATTCGTGCGCACCTTCATGACGCACTACACGTCGCCGGATCCGTTCCACGCCAACGACTATGCCGATGCCGTGCTGGCCCAGTCGACCGGGCAACTGGCCCAGATGTACAAGCAGACGGATGAACGAGATCGTCGTTCAGGTCGCCCGGGCCGAACCGACGAAGGGCGCCGTGCTCGACGCCGGCATCCAACGCTGGAACGACGACGGCAGCGCCGATGTCGTGGTGGCTACCCAGACGACGACGACGCTGCCGGACGGCAAGAAGATCGAGAACGGAAACCGCTGGGTGGCCACGGCAGCACAGGAAGGGGACCAGTGGAAGATCAGCAATCTGCTGCAGGTGATCTGACCGAGAGCTCCCGCCGGCGTCATCGCATGCCGGTCGGTAAGGCAAAGCGCGTGACGGTGACGCCCGAACCGGCCGCCGCCATGGACGTTGTTGAAGCCACCGATGCGACGGAACCCGCCGAAGCCGCCGAACTCGCGGAAGCCGCCGAAGTTGGCGAAGCCGCCGAAATCGCGGAAGCCGGCGAAACCCCGCAAGCGGGCGGCACCGTCGTTTTCGTGGAGCGCACGCCCGCCGGCCGCCGGGCGTCGATCGCGGTCGGCGCCGCGGCGGCGATGTTCGTCGGGGCGGGCGCATTCGCGGGCGCGGCCCTGCAGCCGTACCTCGCCGAGCGCGCCCAGGTCGACACCAAGCTCGACATTGCGCGCACCGCGGCCGAGGCGATCACCACCCTGTGGACCTATACGCCCGAGAACATGGAGTCGCTCGGGGACAGGGCGTCCCGCTACCTCGGCGGCGATTTCGCCGACGAGTACCGCCGTTACGTCGACGCGATCGCGCCGACCAACAAGCAGGCGCAGGTCACCAACAACACCGAGGTGGTCGGTGCGGCGGTGGAGTCGCTGGACGGGCCGGACGCCACCGCGCTGGTGTACACCAACACGACATCGACGAGTCCGCTGTCCAAGAACATCCCGGCCATGCGGTATCTGTCCTACCGCCTCACGCTGCGGCAAGAGGACGCGAAATGGCTGGTCACCAAGATGTCGACGGTCACCTCGCTGGATCTCACTCCGCAGCTCTGAGCGGGCTCAGCCAACCTGCCCAAGCGTCAATAATTCTGGGCACGGTCGTGTACATTTCAATGCGAAGTCTGCGGGGACATGACTGTCGGCGGGTCGGTCGGCGACGCGGCGGGGGCGTCACCGGCCTTCCCGTCGCTCAAGACATGAAGATCCGGGGCCCGATGGGCCCGAATGGTCGGGGGCGGACACCGGGCGGGCGATACTTGGCAGATGGCCGTCGCCTCCCCGGTGTCTGACAGGGCCACCGTCGCGGCGCTGCTGCTGCTCACTTTCGCCACCGGACTGATCGATGCGGTGAGCGTTCTGGTCCTCGGGCACGTGTTCGTTGCGAACATGACCGGCAACGTGATCTTCCTGGGCTTCTGGTTCGTGCCGCACTCCGGCGTCGACCTCACGGCCGCCGCCGTCGCGTTCGTCGGCTTCCTCGTGGGCGCGGTGCTCGGCGGTCGGTTCGCCCGCCACCTCGACGACGAGACCAGGCTGTGGCTGACCGCGGCGCTGGGCACCAATGTGGTGGTCCTGCTGGTGCTGGCCGTGTTGGCCGGTACCGGGGTGCTCGACTACCACGACAACACCAAGCTGATCCTGATCGCCGCGCTTGCCGTGGTGTTCGGCAGCCAGAATGCCGCGGCGCGCCAGTTCGGCATCGCCGAGCTCAGCACGACCGTGCTGACGTCGACGATCGTCGGTATCGGGGTGGACTCGCGCCTGGCCGGCGGTACCGGCGCCCGCGAGAAGTTGCGCTACGGCGTGGTGGCCACGATGTGTGCGGGTGCGGTCGTCGGGGCGACGATGACGCGGTTCACGGTGGCGCCCGTCCTGGCGTTGACGGCCGCGGTGGTGTTCGCCGCGTTGCTGATCTTCCGGCATGGGACGCCCGCCGACCCGGTCGGGCGATGACGGCGCGGGTCTTCGTCAAACGCGACGCCGCCGCACCCCGGGGTTCTTCGGCTGTGAAGCGGCTGGCCTGCAATGGCTTTCAGGGATCGCCGACGGTGTCCGATGTGCGGGTGTGATCGGCTGCGACGATGTCAGCCTGACATTGGAGCGCGTCGAATCCGGCCGCCCGGGACCGGCGGCGGCGCGCGCTTTCGGCGCCCGGTTGGCACACACCCACGATGCCGGCGCGGCGGCGTTCGGGGCACCGCCGGGCCGCTGGCGTGGTCCGGGATTCTTCGGCCCGTTGCACCGGCCGTTGCCGATGAGCTATGCCACACATCGACATTGGGGTGAGTTCTACGCCGCGGAGCGACTGTCACCCATGTTGGAACTTGCCCGGCGCTGGCTTGGACCCCGACACCGTCACCGCCCTGAAGATCGTCATGGATCGTTGTGTGGCAGGCGATTTCGACGACGACGAGCGGCCCGGCCCGGCTGCACGGCGACCTGTGGAGCGGCAATCTGCTGTGGACGGACGACGGGGTGGTCCTGATCGACCCCGCCGCACACGGCGGGCACCGGGAAACGGATCTGGCGATGCTGGCGCTGTTCGGCTGCCCGTACCTGGACGCGATTGTCGAGGGCTACCAGAGCGTCCACCCACTCGGGCCGGGCCGACGGGATCGCGTTGCGTTGCACCAGCTCTACCCGTTGTTGGCGCACGCCGTGCTGTTCGGCGGAAGCTACCCGGACCAGACGCACGCGGCGGCGCGCCGGACCCTCGAAATCAGTTGAACGCCAACCAACTCGGTAGTGCCCGTTCCCGGGCGTCGCACAACACCTGCCGGGTGTCGCAGGAACCTCTGGGGACACCCGCCCCCGCCCACATGCCGCCGGTGTCGCGACGCAGCACGATCGCCGACGAGCCGCCGCCGTCGAGCAGGATCGCGGTGTCACATCCCAACGCGCGGAACAGGTCCTGAATCTGGTCGGGTGTGTAGCTGCCCCCCTGGAAGACGTACATCTCGTCTTTGTCCCGGGAGTAGGCCAGCGCGGTCCTGGCCGCCGACGGACCGGGGTCGTTCATCTGACCGGTGTCGCCGGGGGCCAGCAGTCCCAGCCCGCTCACCGCGACGAACCGGGTCCCCTGGTCGAGCAGACCCTGGATGACCGGGGTGGCGGCGTCGTAGTCGTCGGGAGACCTGGGGGACACCACGAATGGTCGTCCGGCGACCGGCAGGATCATCGTCGTCAGAGCCGTCCAGGTCTCGTCACCGCCGGACAGGGCCTGCTTTCCCGCGTAGGCGATGGTGCCGGTGACCGCGGTGTTGGTGCGTCCCTGGCCGCGGGTGTTGTCGACGTAGGCGCCCAGCGGCGAACTGCATCCGGTCGTCTTCCACGAGCCACCGGCCTGCCCGCGGACGTCGAAGAAGTTCGCGTTGATCGCGATCGTCGGCTGGCCCAACGCCTGCCAGGCGGCCAGCGGAGTGTAGATCTCGGACGCCTGCGGCAGCCCTTCGCCGGTGCGGGCGCCCGGGGTTCGCTCACAGCGCGCCTGGTAGCCGTTGTGCGAGTCGGCCAGTAGCCGGGGCGCGAGTCGCTGTGACGCCGCCTTGATGATCATCAGGTGGCCGCCGTTGGACATCTCGTACCAGTTGCCGCCGGCGTTGAGCATCGGAGCCGGGTAGCCGCCGCCGAAGTTGTAGACCAGATACGAGCCGCGGGTGGTCGCGATCGCATTGGCCAGTTGTTCGCGGCCGTCGGCCCGGGCCTGCGGCGCTGCGCTGATGGCCGGCGACACGCACAGCAGTGCCGTGGCGCAGACGGCGGCGATGCGCCGGAGAGGGGCGGCTGGGGCCCTCACGATCACCCTTTCGGCGTGGGAACGGGAGTACAGCAATTCCCATGGTTAGTCACATCCGCCACACAGTCAACTTTGGTCACAAATCGGGCGTCGGTTTTGAGTCCGGGCGAATCACGTTCTGCCCGTTGGGCTTTGCTAGTCGTGCCTCAGCGGCCGGGCGGGGCCAACCGGTATATCGCGCCTGCGGCGTCGTCGGTGATGTAGACGGCACCGTCCGGTCCGGCCACCGCGGCCACCGGCCGGCCCCAGCGGGAGCCGTCGCCGCTCTGGAAACCGTCCACCAGGGTCTGCTGATCGGCCAGGGTGCCGTTGCGCCAGCCGAAGAACGCGACCTCGGGCGCACGCGGCGGCGTCCGGTTCCACGAACCGTGTACGCCGATCAGCGCGCCGGTGCCGTACGGCTCGGGCAGTTCGGCGAAGGTCATACCCAGCGGGGCCGAATGTGCGCCCAGGCTCTGTTCGATGGGCGGCAGTGCCGCACAGTCGAGTTCGGCCCCGTCGGGGTTGGTCTGCACATCGCGGATCAACGCGAGGTTGGGCGGCGGCCCGTCGGGATTGCAGTAGGGCCAACCCAATTCGCGCCCCGGGGTGAGCCGGGCCACGGATTCGGGCGGATTCTCGTTGACGTAGGCGGTGTCGATTCTGCCGTCCGAGGGCCGCGGCACGTTGTCGCGGTTGTTGACCGCGGTCCACACCGAGCCGTCCGGGGCGATGGCCAGCCCGGTGCCGTTACGTACGCCGGTCGCGAACGGTTCGGCCGGCCCGCCGCCCGGCGGAACCCGCATGACCGTCGCCCGCGGGGGTGTCGCGGTGCGATCCTCGGCGGAGATGTTGCCGGTGGACCCGATCGAGAAGTACACGGCCCCATCGGATCCCACTGCAACGCTCTTGAGCGCGTGCGCATAGGCGCCGCCCAGGTCGGGGCTCTTGGCGTCGGGCAGATCCGGGGCGACGGTCCGGCGGTCGGTGGCCGCGCCGCGCGGCGTACGTGTAGGCATCCACCCGGTCGCTCTCCGCGACGTAGAGGGTGTCAGCCGAGAACGCCATCCCATGCGGCTGGGTGAGCCCCTCGAGCAGGACCCGGGACTCGGGCGCGCCGCCGGGCTTCGGCGTGAACGCGACGATCTCACCGGCGGACGGCACCGACACCAGGAGTGTCCCGTCGGGTGCCCAGGCCGCGAGCCGGGCTCGCGGCAACCTGGCCCACACCGACATCGACCAGCCTGCCGGCACCCGGGCCTGCCGTGGCGTGTCAAAGGGCGCCTCGGCCAGGTCGGCCGGAACCGCCACGGTGACGGCGGCCGGCCCGGGCGCGATGGGCGCCCCCGCAGTCGGCGCTCTCGTCGTGGGCTCCGTCGACGGGGGAGCCGTCTGCTGCGCCGGGGGCGGCGCGGGTGAACACGCCGCGAGGAGCGCCGCGGCCGTCAGGGCCGCGACGCTCTTCTTCGGGCTGGATCTGATTGCCCGGCTAGGCGGCAAGCCCCGCATGCATCTCCCAGATCAGGATCTCGGTAGGTTGCAGCGCGGTGACCTGCTGGCCGCCGGAGGCGGTGAACCGCACCGCGTCGCCCTCATGCAGGGTGCCCGCGCCCTCGAGGGTGACCTCGCCGCGTGGCACGAACAGGTGCAGGTAGGGCGCTTCGGGCAATTGGACGGACTGGCCGGGCTGCAGTCGTGCACCGTGCAGTGCCGCGTAGCGGTTGCTGATGCTGATCGCCGTCTGGTCCCGGTGTTCGGGCATGCCGGACGCGATGGTCACCAGGCCGCCGCGCAGGAGTTCGTCGTCGATCTCCATCTGCTGATACCCGGGCGTGATGCCGGCCTCGTCGGGGACCACCCACATCTGGACGAAATGCACAGGCTCGCTGTGTGTTTCATTGCCGGTCAGGGTCCAGGAGTCGTTCTTCTCCGAGTGCATGATGCCGCGGCCGGCCGACATGCGCTGTGCCAGGCCCGGATAGATGACACCGGAGTTGCCGGTCGAGTCCTGGTGCACCAGCGAACCGCGCAGCACCCACGTCACGATCTCCATGTCGCGGTGCGGATGCGTGTCGAAACCCATGCCGGGCGTGACGGTGTCGTCGTTGTTGACCAGCAGCAGTCCGTGATGGGTGTTGGCCGGGTCGTAGTGGCTTCCGAACGAGAACGAGTGTTTGGAGTCCAGCCATGAGATTTCGGTTGCCGGGCGGTCATCGGCACGCCGGATATCGATCACGGGTGCGGGTGCGGTGTTGGAATTCACGCGGAATCTCTCCTGGGGCTTGGTTAACCAGCGTACTGGCCTGTGCCCGGGTCAACATAGATGACGTATCATGTATTCCATGTGGCTGACTGAAGCGCAACAGCGGCTCTGGCGCGACTATCTGGCCATGACCGGCCGGTTGCAGATGGCCATGCACCGGCAGTTGCAGCAGGCCTGCGGTATGACCCTGGCCGATTACGACGTGCTGGTAACGCTGTCCGAACGCGGCCGGCTGCGCATCGGCGAGCTGGGGGAGGCGCTCGGCTGGGAGCAGAGTCGGCTGTCCCACCAACTGCGGCGGATGCGCGAGCGGGGACTGGTGCTGCGTTCGGGCAGTCCCGATGACGGCCGGGGCGGCTTCGTCGAATTGACCGTCGACGGCCGGGCGCAGCTGCGCAGGGCGGCGCCCGGCCATGCCGAACTGGTCCGCGCGGTGGTGTTCGACGGGATGACGCCGGCCGAGGCGCGCGCGTTGCGGGAGTGGACAGCGACAGTGCTGGGCCGACTGGGCTGACGCCCCCGAGCTCGCCCGGCCTAGTCTGTCCGTCGTGGATATCAACGGAGCTAGTGCAATCGTCACGGGCGGCGCGTCCGGTATCGGCGCGGCCACGGCCCGCCAGCTGGCCGCCAAGGGCGCCAGGGTCGTCATCGCCGACCTGCAGGCAGATCGCGGGCAGGAACTCGCGCATGAGATCGGCGGGGCGTTCGTCAGCGTCGACGTCACCGACACCGGGCAGATCGAGGATGCGGTCAACACGGCGGTGGACCTCGGCCCGCTGCGTGCCCTGGTGAACTCGGCCGGCGTCGGCTGGGCGCAACGCACCATCGGCAAGGACGGCGAGTTCGCGTCGGCGCACAGCCTCGACGCCTACAAGAAGGTGCTCGCCATCAACCTGGTCGGCACGTTCGACTGCATTCGGCTGGCCGCGACCGCGATGAGCCGCCTCGAGCCCACCGAGAGCGGCGAGCGTGGCGCGATCGTCAACATGACCAGCGTCGCGGCCTTCGACGGCCAGATCGGTCAGGCCGCCTACTCGTCGTCCAAGGGCGGCGTGGTCGGCCTGACGCTGCCGGTGGCGCGTGACCTGTCGGCCGTCGGAATCCGGGTCAACACCGTGGCTCCCGGTCTGATCGACACGCCCATCTACGGCGAGGGCGAGGCGTCGGAGGCGTTCAAGGCGAAGCTGGGCGAATCGGTGCTGTTCCCGCACCGGCTCGGCAAGCCGGACGAACTCGCGTCCATGGTGGTCGAACTGATCACCAACTCCTACATGAACGCCGAGGTCGTCCGCGTGGACGGCGGCATCAGGATGCCCCCCAAGTAACCCCGCCGAGCGCTGCCGCGAACGCGGCTGTAACGCAGCTGCGGAAAGCGCTGAGAGTCGCAGTGGCGTTACAGCGGCGTGACCGGTAGCCGCAAGCGTGCAGACGTTGGTCGCCATCTCGTCGATGTGTCCCACGCGGAAGGCCGAATCCGGCAATGATGGGCGGGTGACCGCAAATCGCAACGGCAAAGTGTCCATCGTCGGGATGGGAAGTGTCGGCACCGCCATCGCGTACGCGTGCCTGATCCGCGGATCGGCCGCGTCGCTGGGCCTCTACGACATCTTCGCCAAGAAGGTGCGTGCCGAGGTGCTCGACCTCAATCACGGCTCGCAGTTCGTGCCGCACTGCCGGGTGGACGGCGGCGATGACCTCGCCGTCACCGCCGGATCGCAGATCGTCGTCGTCACCGCGGGCGCCAAACAGAAGCCCGGCCAGACCCGGCTCGAGTTGGCGGCCACGAATGTCGCGATGGCGCAGGACCTCACGCCGAAACTGCTCGAACTGTCCCCGGACGCGGTGATCGTGTTCGTCACCAACCCCGTCGACGTCATCACCTATGCCGCCGCGGCTTCCGTCGACCTCCCGCCCGGGCGCATCTTCGGGTCGGGAACGGTGTTGGACTCCAGCCGATTCCGGTATCTGATCGCCGAGCGGGCGGATCTGGCCGTCGCCAATGTGCACGGATTCATCGTGGGTGAACACGGTGACTCGGAGATCTCGCTGTGGTCCAGCGTGTCGATCGGTGGGGTGCCGGCCGACCACTTCCGGCTGAACGGCGAGTTGTTGTTCGACGCGGCCACCCAGACGCAGATCTCCTCCGACGTGGTCAACGCCGCCTACGAGATCATCGAAGGCAAGGGTGCGACCAACCTGGCGATCGGGCTGTCCACCGCGCGCATCATCGAGGCCATCCGTGGCCACCAGCACCGGGTACTGCCGGTGTCGACACTGCAGACCGGTGCGTACGGGATCAACGACGTCTGCCTGTCGCTGCCCACGGTGGTGTCGGCCGAGGGTGCGGGCCTGGTGCTCGAAATCCCGCTGTCGGAACAGGAACTGGCGGGACTGCAGGCCTCGGCGGCGACGCTGCACGACGCCTGGGAATCGGTGCATCCGTAGACGCCTAAAGCCGTTCGGGCAGGCCGAATTTCGGGAAGACCGACGTGTCCAGGAACGCGACGACATGGGAGACGCCGTCCGGCTGTCACGTCCAGGACGTGCAGCTGAAACGGCTCGTGCACGCCGCTGTCCGGGTTGAGCATGTACATGGCCGCGGCGGGCTGCCCGTTGGCGGTCAGCGGCAGCAGCCGCATGTCGCCGGCCTTCTCCGCCGGGCAGTTGCGGTGGATGAGCGCGCCGATGGCGGGGCCGCCCCGGTACCAGCCGGTGAACGGCGGCATCTCCCAGACGGCCTCCTCGGTGAACATCGTCACCAGGGTGTCGATGTCGTAGTCCTCGAACGCGGCGATGTAGCGGGCCAGCAGGTCCCGCGCCTCCGGCGATTCCGGCGCGGCGATGGTGTCGTCCTGGCTGGGGCCGACGGTGTCGAGCTGGGCGCGGGCCCGCTGCAGCAGGCTGTTGACGGCCGCCGTCGTGGTGCCGATGGCGTCGGCCACTTCGGCGGCCTTCCACTGCAGGACGTCGCGCAGCACCAGCACGGCCCGCTGCCGCGGGGACAGGTGCTGCAGCGCGGCGATGAACGCCAGCCGCACCGACTCGCGGGAGCCGACGATCACCGACGGATCCGCACGGGTCGTCCGCCGCGTCCGGCAGCGGCTCCAGCCACGGCACCTCGGCACGCACTTCGAGTTCGCCGGTCGGATCCGAACTGGGCGCACCCAGCCCGGTCGGCAGCGGCCGGCGCTGGCGGCCCTCGATCGCGGTCAGGCAGGTGTTGGTGGCGATGCGGTGCAGCCAGGTGCGCACCGACGACTTGCCCTCGAACCGGTCGTAGGCCTTCCAGGCGCGCAGGTAGGTCTCCTGCACCAGGTCCTCGGCGTCGTGCAGGGAGCCGGTCATGCGGTAGCAGTGCGCCAGCAGTTCGCGGCGGTACCGCTGTGCGTCGGCGAGAAAGGCGTCCGGATCTTCGTCGAGACCCCGTGCGAGCACGCTCACGGCACCGAGCTTACGCAGGGGCACCGACAACGGGTCGCTACGCTGCTCAGATGGCCGAAACCCAGACCACTCGCGCGGAGCGGACCTTCGACGGTGTCGGCGGCGTCCGCATCGTCTACGACACGTGGACCCCGGAACTCGACGGGCGTGCCCCCAAAGGTGTGGTGATCCTGTCCCACGGCTTCGGCGAACACGCCCGCCGCTACGACCACGTCGCGCAGCGGTTCGGCGCCGCCGGCCTGGTGACCTACGCGCTGGATCACCGCGGGCACGGCCGCTCCGGCGGCAAGCGGGTCTACGTCAAGGACATCTCCGAATACACCGGCGACTTCGCCACCCTGGTCGGGATCGCCGACCGGGAGCACCCGGGCGTGCCGAAGATCGTGCTCGGGCACAGCATGGGCGGCGGCATCGTGTTCGCCTACGGTTCGGACCGGCCCGCCGACTACGACCTGATGGTGCTCTCGGGCCCCGCGGTGGCCGCCCAGGACGACGTCAAGCCGATGCTGGCGATCGTCGGCAAGGGCCTGGGTGCGCTGCTGCCCGGCGTGCCGGTGCAGCAACTCGACGCCAACGCGGTGTCGCGCGACCCCGCGGTGGTCAACGCATACAACGACGACCCGCTGGTCTGGCACGGCAAGGTGCCCGCGGGCGTGGCCCGCGCGCTGATCGCGGTCGGCGAGTCGATGCCGCAGCCGGGCCCATGCCATCACCAGGCCCGTACTGGTGGTGCACGGCTCGGAGGACAGCCTGATCCCGGCCGAGGGCAGCGAACGCATGGTGGACTGCCTGGCGTCCGACGATGTGCATCTCAAGATCTACCCCGGCCTCTACCACGAGGTGTTCAACGAGCCCGAGCGTGACCGGGTGCTCGACGACGTCGTCTCGTGGATCGGTGCCCGGATTTGAAGGCGGGTGGGAAAGCCCTTGCCTGCGTTGCGGTTCTGCTGCTGGCGTTGCTCGGGGCCGGATGTTCGCACCAGAAGCCGTGGGTCGAGGACGAGGTCACGTTCGTCGCCGACGGGCTGACCATCCACGGCACCTACCGGCATCAGCCGGGCGCCCCGGCGGCGCCCGGCGGCGCTGCTGATCTCGGAGAGCGGCAATGACCGACCGCAACGGTGACAACGCCGTGGCCGGCCCGGTGGGCAACATGCGCCAGCTCGCCGAGTACCTGTCCGATCACGGGGTGGCCAGCCTGCGCTACGACAAGGTCGGCACCGGCCGGACCGGCCTGGGCCCGTACGCCAAGCGCCCGGCCGACGTCGGTACGGCGGTGTTCACCGCCGGCGCCCAGGCCGCGATCCGGTTCCTCGCCGATCAGGCCGGCGTCGACAAGGACCGGCTCTCGGTCTACGGCCTCGGTGAGGGCACCACCCACGCCATGGCGCTGGCCACCGACACAGCCGCCGACGCCCCGAAGATCCACTCGCTGGGCCTGCTTGCAGCCACTGCCGGGCCGCTACCTGGACCTGATGACCTCACGGCTGCGCAGCCAGACCGAAGCCGCGGTCAAGGCCGGCGGCAAGACGCCGCAGCAGGCCGACGACGTGCTGGCGGCGTGGACCGCCGCGGTCGCCCAGGCGCGGGCCAACGGCACGGTGCCGCCGGGGCAGCTGCCCGACGGCATGAGCGCCATCCTCAATCCCGGCAACGTCAAGGCCGTCATCGAGGCCGACGCCGTCGACCCGCTGGCCGAAGCGGCCAAGATCCCGGCAGGCACCCCGGTGCTGCTCACCTGTTCGGATTCCGACGTCCAGGCCGGCTGCGACGCCGTCAAGCCGCTGGCCGACGGCCCTGGCGCACACCGCGCTGACGCTGGTGGAACTCAAGGGCGTCAACCACGTGCTGCGCGACGACCCGACCGACAACGTCGCCAACTACGCCAAGCAGGCCCCGCTGTCGTCGCAGCTGACGACGGCGCTCGACCAGTTCGTGACGAAGTAACCCCTAGGATTGGTCGGCATGACGAAAACTGTTGTCGCTGAACGGTACGGCGGCCCGGAAGTGCTCGCGGTTCACGACGTCGAGCTGCCACCGCCGGGCGACGGACAGGTGCTCGTCGCGGTGCGCGCCGCGGGCGCCAACCCGGTCGACTACAAGCTCTACAGCGGACAGATGGGTGCCGACCCGAACGCCCTGCCGATGCCGGTGGGAATGGAGGCGGCGGGTGTGGTGGTCGAGGCGCCGGCCCGGGCGGAGGGCTACACCGGCCCGCTGCAGGCCGGCGACGAGGTGATCGTCACCAACATCCGCAACGCCTACTCCGAACGCGTGATCGCCGCGGCCGCCGAGGTCGGCCACAAACCGGCGAATCTGACCTTCGAGGAGGCCGCCGGTCTGCTGCTGGCCGGTGAGACCGCCTGGCACCTGTTGACGAACACGAATGTGGGGACAGGCGACACCGTCCTGATCCACGGCGCGGCCGGTGGCGTCGGGCAGATGGCCGTCCAATTGGCCGTCGCGCGCGGCGCCCGGGTGATCGCCACCGCGAGCCCGGCGCGCCACGAACAGTTGCGCCGGCTGGGCGCCGAGCCCGTCGAGTACGGTCCCGGACTGGCCGACCGGGTTCGCGCGATCGGCGTTCCGGACGCCGCGCTCGACCTCGTCGGAACCGACGAAGCCCTGGATACCTCGGTAGAACTGGTGGCGGACCGGACCCGGATCGCCACCATCGCCGGCTTCGCCCGGGCCGGCGAGTTGGGTATCGCGGCGCTCACCGGAGCCGACGGCGGCCAGGCCATCCGCGACGCGGCCCGGCCGGAACTGATCAGGCTGGCCGCGGCCGGACAGCTGACGGTGACCGTCGACAAGGTGTTCCCGCTCGCCGACGCGGCCGACGCGCACCGCTATCTGCAGTCCGGGCACGCGCACGGAAAAGTCGTACTGGTCCCCTAGCCTGGCGCCCATGACCGACGACAAGATGCTGGCGCGTATCGCCGCGCTGCTGCGCCAGGCCGAAGGCACCGACAACGCCCACGAAGCCGAGGCGTTCATGGCCGCGGCGCAGCGGCTGGCCACCGCCACGTCGATCGACCTCGCGGTGGCGCGGTCGCATTCGGCGAAACGTGAAGCGGCGCAGACGCCGACGCAGCGCACCATCACCATCGGCGAGGCGGGCTCCCGGGGGCTGCGCACCTACGTGCAGCTGTTCGCGGTGATCGCACACGGCCAACGACGTGCGCTGCGACGTGGCGTCCAACTCGACGTTCGTCTACGCCTACGGGTTCGCCGAGGACATCGACGCCACCCACGCGCTGTACGCCAGCCTGGTGGTGCAGATGGTGAGGGCGTGCGATGCGTACATCGTCCACCGGCGCGCACCGGCCGACCCCGACGATCACCGCCCGGCTGAATTTCCAGCTGGCCTTCGGCGCCCGGGTCGGCCAACGGCTCGCCGAGGCGCGCGAGGAGGCCCAGCACGAGGCGACCCGGGACAAGGCACGCGTCCCCGGGTACCGCGATCGCGCTGCGGAACAAGGAGATCGAGCTGCGCGACCACTACCGCAGGCGTCGAGGGCGCGCGGCACCTGGCGGGCGACCAGGGCGATCGGCGGGGTACTCGTCGGCGGCGCGGCGCGCCGGCGACCGCGCCGGGCAAGCGGGCCCGGCTCGGCGGCTCTCCGGAGCTGCCCGGCGCGCGCACGCCGCTGCAGCGGTGACCGAGCGGGACGCGCAGCGCGCCGAGGTCTACGCCGCCGAGGAGTTCGTGCGCACGCTGTTCGACCGGGCGGCCGAGCACAGTTCCCGCGCCATCGACTTCTTCGGTGCCCAGCTCACCCTGCCGCCGGAGGCCGGTTCGGTTCGGTGCAGGCCGTCGGCGACTACGTGGACCGGGTGCTGTCGCTGCCGGCGGTCCGCGACCGCTGGCCGGTGCCGGCGGTGACGGTGCGGGCGCGGCGCGGTGCCACGGCCGCGCACTACGAGAACCGTGACGGCACAGCGGTGATCGCGGTCCCCGAGCGCGCATCCCGGCTGGGCGCTGCGGGAACTGGTGGTGCTCCACGAGATCGCCCACCATCTGTGTCCGGTCGAACCGCGCACACGGACGGCGAGTTCGTCTCGGCGTTCTGTGAGCTCGCCGAGACTGGTGATGGGCCCCGAGGTCGGGCACGTGCTGCGGGTCGTGTACGCCAAGGAGGGCGTGCGGCTACGGTAGGCCGGTGACCGAACCGAACGCCACGGCCGTCGACGAGCTGCTCAACAGGCTGGTCCTCGAGCACGACGACGCGCTGGAGGATGCGCTCGCCGACAGCGCGGCCGCCGGCCTGCCCGCCATCGAGGTATCGCCGCAGGCGGCGCAACTGCTCTCGCTGCTGGTGCGGATGGCCGGCGCCCGCCGCATCCTCGAGATCGGCACGCTCGGCGGCTACAGCACGATCTGCCTGGCGCGGGCGGCCGGACCCGAAAGCAGCGTCGTCACACTGGAATACGAGCCGCGGCACGCCGAAGTGGCCGCCGCCAACCTGCGCCGCGCCGGGGTCGACGACCGGGTGGAGATCATCGTCGGGGCGGCGCTGGACACGCTGCCGACGTTGACCGGGCGGGTTCGACTTCGTGTTCATCGATGCCGACAAGGAGAACAACTCGGCCTACGTGCAGTGGGCGATCGAGCTCGGCAGGCCCGGCACGGTGATCGTCGTCGACAACATCGTGCGCGACGGCCGCATCCTCGACCCGGCCGCCGACGACCACCAGGCGCAGGCGGTGCGCGACATGCTCGAGATGATGGGGCGCCACCCGAAGTCTGGACACCGCCGCGATCCAGACGGTGGGTGTCAAGGGCTGGGACGGCTTCGCGTTGGCTCTGGTGAAGTGGGCGCCGAGAGTGTACTTATTGCACGCTTTTTCGCGTTTTCCGTGCAATAACTACACTCTCGCCGCTCTTCAAGCTCGGCGCCCTGGTCAAGCCGCCACACCGGGACCGTCGCCGCGGCGCGCAGGTCCCCGGCAATGGCTCTTTCTCTGAAGCGCCCGGTGGGTGGCCGGAACCGAGATCGCGACGACGTGCCCACCGGCCACCCGCCCGGTGATGCCCGCGGCGAGTCTTACGGTGAGCTCGTGCGGTAGAACGCCACGCCGGCGCGATACGGATCAGCTCAGATTTCGACGCGCAGGTCCGCGGCGGTCGTCGCGTCGAGTGCGGACAGCGTGGGTTCGGAGTCGGCCAGGACCGCCAGCGCCGCCTTGCCGTTGGCGGTGCCGGCCAGCGGGAACAGGCTACGGATCGCCGACACGCGCGCAGCCGGTGCGTGGACTACACGTGATAGATGAACCACATCTGCTCACGCGCAGCACCGACAGGTCGACGGTCTCCCGGTCGCCGCCGCCACCTCGCTCGATGACCGGGCGCAACACGGCGACCACACGTGCGCGCTGTCGGCGCTCGTGAGGTACGAGTAAGCGGTCGCTCAGCCGGTAGCGGCCGTGCTCGTGGACGCAGGCGAACCCCCGTCCGACGAGTGCCACCAGGAGCCGCCGGGGCGGTCGATTTCCGCGCAGACGGAGGTTGGCGCCAAGGTCGACGAGCGCGCAGCCGGCTCGGTGCCGTGCGATCTCGTCGAGGAGGTGATTGACAGCGTGGTGCAGCACCTGCAGGCGTCATCACGACCGCAGGCCGCGAAACCTCTTCCGCAGTGGCCATGCCTTCACTGTATCGGTGTGCATTACGAACTCGACAAGATCGACTATGTTGGTCACTTGGAGGGTACACGTTGGTGGGTCTTCTGGGAGGGGCGGCACTTCTTCCGCGGTGACGACGACTACGAGTCGGCGCGCCGCGCGACTGTCTGGAACGCGCGGACTCCGCAACGGTTCCCCGACGTCGTGGTGCAGGCCGTGGACCCCGGGCGACGTGGTCGCGGGAGATCCGCTACGCCGGTGCGCACGGCGTACCGGTTCAGCGCCGATCGGGCGGGCACAGCTGGGCGGGCAACGACGTGCGCGACGGCGGTATGCTGCTCGACGTCTCGCCGCCTAGACCACTGTGACCGTAGACGCCGGCGGCGATGACTGCGGACGGTCGAGCTCGGGCAAGGGCGGCAGCGAGCTGGCGGCAGAACTCGCGGGCGTAGGGTCTGTTCTCCCGGTCGGACACTGCAAGGGCGTGTGCTGGGGGGCTACCTGCTGCAGGGCGGCTACGGCTGGAACAGCCGGGTGTGGTCCGGCATGCGAGAGCGTGTATCGGCGCTCGAGGTGGTGACCGCGGACGGCGAACTAGCTCTACTGCGACGCAGAGAATCATCTCGAACTGTATTGGGCGGCAAGAGGTTCCGGCCCCGGATTCTTCGCGTCGTCACCGCCTTCCATCTGCGGGTGTATCCGCGGCCCGCGGTTGCGGCAGCAGCCTCTACGTCTACCGCATCGAGTACGCAGACGACATCTTCACGTGGGCGCGCGGCATCAGCGCCGAGGTCGACCGGCGAGTGGAGTTCCAGAGCTGATCACCTCGGGCGGTGCGAGCCGCTCGGCCTGGACGGCCTGGCGATCGTGATGGCGTCACCGGTTTTCGCCGACTCAGAAGAGGACGCGACGCAGGCGCTGTCCATCCTGCAGACCTGCCGGTCGCGCGACACGCGCACTGTGGCCGATCCCGTACGCGCCGGTCGAACTCGCCGGCTGGTACGACGCCGTGATGAGCAACTATAAGGCCGGTTACCGGTACGCCACGGACAACATGTGGACTCGCGTCTGCCGACGACTTACTGCTCGGGTATACGGCGCATTCTCGAGACGTATGTCGACTTCACCCGGCGCACATGCTGTGGCTCAACTGGGGTCTGTCGCCGCCGCGGCAGGACATGGCCTACAGCCTCGAGGACGAGATCTACATCGCGCTGTACACCGTGTGGAAGGACGCGGCGGACGACGACCAGCTACGCCGACTGGGCGCGGTACAAACATGGCCGCGATGGAACACCTGCAGACGGGCGTGCAACTGGCCGACGAGAACCTCGGCGTGCGGCTCGCCCCTTTCGTCAGCGACGACGCGTTGAGCAGGCTCGACCGCGTCCGCGCCGGCTACGATCCGGCAGGCCGGTTCCACAGCTGGATGGGACGGCCATGATGAAATACCTCGGGTACCGCGTCGGCGACGCCGACACCGCGTTCGGGCGGTTCTTCGACCCGAAGATGGCCCGCTGCCGCGACACGTAGTCACCGCACTCGAACACGGTCCGCAGGCCGCCCCGACCTGCTCGACTTCGATTGCGCCGCAACGCTTCTCGAAGCGGGGCCGCAGCAGACGGAGAACGGCTACGGGACGACGAGGGGCGGCGGCATGCAGGTGTCGGTACGCACGGACATGCTCGGTGTCACGCCGGGGATGTGGGCTTGGTGGTTCGGCTGGCACGGCAGTGACGCACGGCGCTACAAGCTGTGGCACCCGGGCGCACGTGTCGGCGCAGTGGTCGGACGGCGGCGGCGACGGCCGGTATGTGGGCCGCATATCGGTGGTGCACGAGTACCTTGGGCTCGACGCTACACCAAGGCCGCGATCGAGTTCGTCGAACCATCCGATCTTGGCCTGGACCCGGCGGCCGGTGAGGTGGCGATCTGCGCACGGCCTGGGTTCGGCGGATCTGCCCGTAGACGTCGGTTGGCTGATCTATCACGTCCGGCCCGACACCGGACAGATACGGAGATGCGCTCGCGCTTCTGGATGGGCGGCAGGCAGGTCGCTGTGCGTTAGAGGTAATCGGTTGGCGGACAGAGCTGTTCGACCGATCGCGGCGCGGCAGCTGCCGCGATCCGCGCGATCTGATGGTGCACTGCGCCCAGGAGATGAACCACCTGGCCGGGTTCCTTGCGGAGTTCTACGCCACGCTCGGCGATCCGTAGTTGAACTTTACGCACCCGGCCACCGTTGGGTCTGTCACCATGTGCACAGTGGGCGGAAGGATGGGAACCATGACCGAGCGTCACGAAGCGACCATGTCGGCCAGCCGGCGAGGGGTGCTCCTCGGAGCCGGCGCGCTGGGTGCGGGCGTCGCGCTCACCGCGTGCGGCGGTGGGACGAAATCCGAATCACCGGCCGCTCCGACAAGTCAGCCGGAGTCCGCGGCCCCGTCCGCCGCGACGGAGGTCAAGGTCACGGATGTGCCCGTCGGCGGCGGACTCATCCTCAAGGACGCGAAGGTGGTGGTCACCCAGCCGCAGGCCGGGCAGTTCCATGCCTTCAGCGCGGTGTGCACACACAAGCAGTGCACCGTCGCCACCGTGGCCGCCGGGGAGATCGACTGCCCGTGCCACGGCAGCCGGTTCAGCGACACCGACGGCGCCGTCGTCAAAGGGCCTGCGACGCAGCCACTCGCCGCCAAGACCGTGACCGTGACCGGCGATGTGCTGACGGTTTCCTAGGCGCTAGCTGAAGGTGCTAGCTGCAGACCGCGCCGGTCGCCGCCGAGCCCACCAGCTTGGTGTACTTGGCCAGCACGCCGGTGGTGTATTTCGACGGCAGCGGTTCGAAACCGGCCTTGCGCGACTCGAATTCGTCGGCGTCGACGAGCAGGTCCAGCGTGCCCTTGCCGACGTCGAGACGGATCTTGTCGCCGTCCCTGAGGAATGCGATCGGTCCGCCGTCGACGGCTTCGGGCGCGATGTGGCCGACGCACAGCCCGGTGGTGCCGCCGGAAAACCGGCCGTCGGTCATCAGCAGCACGTCCTTGCCCAGGCCCGCACCCTTGATGGCGCCGGTGATGGCGAGCATCTCGCGCATACCCGGCCCGCCCTTGGGGCCCTCGTAGCGGATGACCACGACGTCGCCCGCGGTGATGGTGCCGTCCTCGAGCGCGTCCAGTGCGGCCCGCTCGCGCTCGAAAACCCTTGCGGTGCCCTCGAACACGTCGGAGTCGAAGCCCGCGGACTTGACCACCGCCCCCTCCGGGCGCCAGCGAGCCGTGCAGGATCGTGATGCCGCCGGTCGGGTGGATCGGGTTGGTCATCGCCCGCAGCACCTTGCCGTCGGGGTCCGGCGGGGCGATGTGCGCCAGGTTCTCGGCCATCGTCTGGCCGGTGACGGTCAGGCAGTCGCCGTGCATCAGGCCGGCGTCCAGCAGCGCCTTCATGATCACGGGCACGCCGCCGATGTGGTCGACGTCGAACATCACGTGCTTGCCGAACGGCTTGACGTCGGCCAGGTGCGGCACCTTGGCGCCGATCCGGGTGAAGTCCTCCAGCGTCAGCTTCACGTTGGCCTCGTAGGCGATGGCCAGCAGGTGCAGCACCGCGTTGGTGGACCCGCCGAACGCCATCACCACCGCGATCGCGTTCTCGAACGCCTCCTTGGTCAGGATGTCGCGGGCGGTGATGCCGCGGCGCAGCAGCTCGACGACGGCCATCCCGCTCTTGCGGGCGAACCCGTCGCGGCGGCGGTCGGTGGCGGGCGGGGCGGCACTGCCGGGCAGCGACATGCCCATCGCCTCGGCGGCGCTGGCCATGGTGTTGGCGGTGTACATGCCGCCGCAGGCGCCCTCGCCGGGGCAGATGGCGCGTTCGATGGCGTCGACGTCCGCACGGGACATCAGGCCGCGCGCGCACGCACCGACGGCCTCGAAAGCGTCGATGATCGTCACGTCCATCTCGGTGCCGTCGGACAGCGTGGCCCGGCCGGGCAGGATGGATCCGGCGTAGAGGAACACCGATGCCAGGTCGAGCCGGGCGGCGGCCATCAGCATGCCGGGCAGCGACTTGTCGCAGCCGGCGAGCAGCACCGAGCCGTCGAGGCGCTCGGCCTGCATCACGGTCTCCACGCTGTCGGCGATGATCTCGCGCGACACCAGGGAGAAGTGCATCCCCTCGTGGCCCATCGAGATGCCGTCGGACACCGAGATGGTGCCGAACTCCATCGGGAAGCCGCCGGCCTCGAACACGCCTTCCTTGACGGCCTTGGCCAGCCGGTGCAGGGACAGGTTGCACGGCGTGATCTCGTTCCAGGACGACGCGACGCCGATCTGCGACTTGGCGAAGTCGTCGTCACCCATGCCTACCGCGCGCAACATTCCGCGGGCTGCGGCCTTCTCCAGGCCGTCGGTGACATCGCGGCTGCGGGGCTTCATGTCTGGTGATGAGCCGCTTGCGCGAAGAGAATCTGACTCAGCTGAGGGCATGACAGCAAGTATGACCTTCGAGCTATTTCGCGCCCAAATCGATTTTTTTATACCCCTCTGGGGTATCCGGTACGGTGATTGCATGACTTCCACCCGGATTCTCGCGGTCCTGGCAGCGCTGGTGACCGCTGTCTTCCTGTCCGCGTGTAGCAGCCCCCCGACCGATGACGGACACACCGATCACGACCACGGCAGCTCCGAGTCGCCGGTGGTGGCCGGCCCGCCCGCGGGCTTCGACGCCGCCGATGTCGCCTTCGCCACCAACATGATTCCGCACCACCAGCAGGCCGTCGACCTCGCCGCGCTGGCGCCCGACCGGTCGACGAATCCCGAACTGATCCAGCTGGCCCAGCAGATCGCCGCAGCCCAGGAACCCGAGATCGACACCATGAAGGCCTTCCTGGTGCAGTGGAAGGAGAACCCGGACGACGAGCACGCCGGCATGGACCACGGCGCCGGCGGACACTCGGATATGGCCGGCATGGTGGACGAGGCCACCATGGCGCAACTGAAGACGTTGAACGGCACCGCGTTCGACACGTTGTGGCTGCAATCGATGATCGGCCACCATCAGGGGGCCATCGAGATGGGCAAGGCGGAACTCGCCGACGGGCAGAATGTCGACGCCAAGCAACTCGCGCAGAACATCATCAATACGCAGCAGGCCGAGATCGACCAGATGCAGAAGATGCTTGGGAGCAAGCCATGACCACCGGATCCGGGGCGCACGAGCCCTACGGCTACGCGCCGAACAAGGACAACTACGCCAAACGGCTGCGCCGCATCGAGGGGCAGGTCCGCGGCATCGCCAAGATGATCGACGAGGACAAGTACTGCATCGACGTCCTCACGCAGATCAGCGCGGTCAACAGCGCACTGCAGTCGGTGGCGCTGGGCCTGCTCGACGAACACCTCGGCCATTGCGTCAGCCACGCGGTCGCCCAGGGCGGCGACGACGCGGACCGAAAGCTTGCTGAGGCATCCGCGGCGATCGCCCGGCTGGTGCGTTCGTAGGGCGCCCTGCCTGTCATTGCGTTTGCTGGGTGCTCTGGCGGCCGTTCGAGGGAGCGGTCATCGTCACAACCCGGCCACCCTCACAGGGAACCCACAGTGCGTCTCGTGCGTAACAAAAGCCTAGGTCGCTCCGATAGGCAGGTCACATCAGCGGGGCATAGGTGCGCCGCTGCCCCGATTCGGGCGGTCTGCGCGACCGATAGCTGGGCTGCTGACTGTGCGACACTGGACGAAGATCAACACGGGAGGTTTGGTATGCGACGGCGAGCGAGAAGCACGCTGGCAGCGACGCTGGGGGCCGCGGGCCTGGTTGCGGGACTGGTGCTCGGCGCCACGCCGGCGTCGGCCGATCCGGACCCGAACCTGAACCCCGGCGACCCGGCCGTCGTCGACGCGCCGCCGCCACCTGACGCGCCGCCGCCTCTGGACGCGCCGCCGCCTCCCGCGGACCCGTTTGCAGTTCCGCCGCCTCCCGCGGACCCGTGGCAGTTCCGCCGCCTCCCGCGGACCCGTTGGCAGTTCCGCCGCCACCGCCGCCCGCGCCGGTGAACCCGTTCGCCCCGCCGGCCCCCGTGGACCCGGCGGCGGCTGCGCCCGCACCCCTGCCCAACAACTACGGGGCGCCTGCGGCGATCCCGGCGGGTACGCCCGCCGGTCAGAACCCGACACCGTTCACCGGTACCCCGCCGTTCCGCCCGCCGTCGTTCAATCCGGTGAACGGTTCGATGGTGGGTGTCGCCAAGCCGATCTACATCAACTTCGCGGTGCCGATCGCGGACCGCCAGTTGGCCGAGCAGGCGATCCACATCTCGTCGGTGCCCCCGGTGCCGGGCCGGTTCTACTGGGTCAGCAACACGCAGGTGCGTTGGCGCCCGCAGGACTTCTGGCCGGCGAACACCGTGGTCAACATCGACGCCGCGGGCGCCAAGTCGAGCTTCCGCACCGGTGACTACCTGGTGGCCACCGTGGACGACAAGGCCCACCAGATGGACATCATGCGCAACGGGAAGCTGGAGAAGACCTTCCCGGTGTCGATGGGCAGGCCCGACGGCAAGCACGAGACCAAGAACGGCACGTACTACGTGCTGGAGAAGTTCCCCGACGTCGTGATGGATTCCTCGACCTACGGTGTGCCGGTCGACTCCAAGGAGGGCTACAAGCTGAAGGTGCAGGATGCCGTTCGCATCGACAACAGCGGCGCCTTCGTGCACAGTGCGCCGTGGTCGGTGGCCGATCAAGGCAAGCGCAACGTCAGCCACGGCTGCATCAACCTCAGCCCGGCCAACGCACAGTGGTTCTACGACAACTTCGGCAGTGGCGATCCGGTCGTGATCAAGAACACCGGTGGCGGCTGGTACAACACGCCTGACGGCGCTTCCGACTGGCAGATGTTCTAGAAGTCCAGATACCGAAAACCCCCGCACGCCAACGGCGTTGCGGGGGTTTTTCGGTCTAGCTCCAGATCCGGACCCGCTGCTCGGGCGGCAGGAAGAGGTGGTCGGCCGGCTCGACCTCGAACGCGTCGTAGAAGGCGTCGATGTTGCGGAGCACACCGTTGCACCGGAACTCCGGCGGAGAGTGCGGGTCGACAGCGAGCCGTCGGATCGCCTCGGCGTCACGGGATTTCGTACGCCACACCTGGGCCCAGCCGAAGAACACCCGCTGTACGCCGGTCAGTCCGTCGACCAGTGGCGCCTCCTCGCCGCCCAGCGAGAGTTGATAGGCCAGCAGTGCGATGGACAGACCACCCAGGTCGCCGATGTTCTCCCCGACGGTGAACGCGCCGTTCACGTGGTGGCTGGAGGCGTCGCCCCCCGCCAAGGAACGTGGGATGAAGTCGTCGTACTGCTCGATGAGAGCCTTTGTGCGGCCGCCGAACTCACTGCGGTCGGCATCGGTCCACCAGTCGACGAGGTTGCCGTCACCGTCGTATTTGGCGCCCTGATCGTCGAAGCCGTGCCCGATCTCATGCCCGATCACGGCACCGATGCCACCGTAGTTGGCCGCGTCGTCGGCCTGTGCGTCGAAGAACGGTGGTTGCAGGATCGCGGCCGGGAACACGATCTCGTTCATGCCCGGGTTGTAATAGGCGTTGACGGTCTGCGGCGTCATGAACCACTCGTCGCGGTCCACCGGCCCGCCGAGCTTGGCCAGTTCGCGGTCGTAGCCCACCTCGTGGCCGCGGCGGTAGTTGCCGTACAGATCATCGCGGCGGACAACGAGTTTCGAATAGTCCCGCCAGGTCTTCGGGTAGCCGATCTTGGCGGTGAACTTGTCGAGTTTGGTCAGTGCCCGCTCGCGGGTCTCCGGAGTCATCCACTCCAGGCTGGTGATGCTCACCCGGTAGGCCTCGCGCAGGTTGGCCACCAGCTCATCCATTCGGGCCTTGTGCTCGGGCGGGAAGTACCGCTCGACGTAGAGCTTGCCCAGCGGGTCGCCCATCAGGTTCTCGACCAGTGCGACGCCACGCTTCCAACGTTCCCGGATCTCCTCGGTGCCCGACAGCGTCTTGCCGTAGAACGAGAAGTCCTCGGCGACAAGCTCATCGGTGAGCATCGCGGCGCGGGCGTGGATCAGTCGCCAGCAGGCCCAGCTCTTCCAGTCGTCGAGAACGGCGGACGACCACAACGCCGCGAACGCGGTCAGATAGTCGGGCTGGCGCACGACGAGTTCGCCGGCCTGCGCCGGCGAACTACCCAGTGCGGTGATCCATCCGGTCCAATCGAACCCCGGCGCCTCGGCGGCCAGGTCGGCGAACGCGCGCAGGTTGTAGGTCAGGTCGGCGTCGCGGCGCTTGACCACATCCCAATGTGCCGCGGCCAGTTCGGTTTCCAGCGCGACGATGCGGGCAGCGGTGTGTGCGTGCTCCTCGGGTGTGCCGCCGAGGACGAGCGCGAACATCCGCGCGATATGGCCGGGATAGGCCGCCAGGATCTCGGCGTGCTGAGGGTCGCGGTAGTACGACTCGTCGGGCAACCCGATACCGGACTGGTTGACGTGCACCAGGTAGCGCGACGAGTTCTTCGAATCGGTGTCGACGTAGAGCCCCGCACCGCCACCGACTCCGGTGCGCTGCAAGCCGCCGACCACCGCGGCCAGCGCGTCGGCATCGCCGGCGCCGTCGATCAGCGCGAGCTCGTCGAGCAGTGGTTGCACGCCGCGGCGCTGCACCGTCGCCTCATCCATGAAGCTGGCGTAGAGATCGCCGATGCGCTGCAGGTCCGTGGCCCCACCGGCGTCGGCGAGGGACGCTTCGGCAGCGGCCTCGGCGATCAGGTCGCGCACCTGTTCCTCGGCGCGGTCGAACAGCGAGCGGAACGCTCCGTCAGTGGCCCGGTCGGCGGGAATCACGTAGTCGGTCAGCCAGCGGCCGTTCACATGACCGAACAGATCGTCCTGCGGCCGGGCCTGGGCGTCGACGTGGCTCAGGTCCAGGCCCGAGCGGATTGCTGCCCCATTTGTTTGAGCTGTCACCCCACCCACTCTTCCAGACGTCGCCGGGTACCCTCACGGCCATGCCCGACGGCGAGCAGATACTCGAGGACGCCCCCGACGTCCGGGAGCCGTCCGACGAGACCTCCACCGGCGGCGTCTTCTCCCGGTACGGCATCGCCTCGGTGCTGCTCGGACTGCTGTGCGTGGCGGCCGTCGCGGTGCTCGCGGTGATCTGGACGAGGCATCACGCCGAGGCCGCCGAGCGCACCTACCAGACCAGTGCGATGCAGGCTGCGGCCGATTGGACCGGGGTCCTGATCAACATGAACAAGGACAACGTGGACGGCAGTCTGCAGAAGCTGCACGACGGCACGGTCGGTCAGCTCAACGCGGACTTCGAGGCATCGATCGAACCCTACCGCGATGTGGTGCAGACGCTGCAGTCGCAGACGACGGGCCGCATCGAAGCGGTGGCCATCGAGAAGATCCACCGCGATCTCGACGCGGCGCCCGGTGTGGCCGCGCAGTCAACGGAACTGCCGCCCGGAATGGCCGCGCGCACCGATACGGTGATGCTGGTTGCGACGTCGGTGAGTCAGAACGCCGGCGGCCAACCGCAGACCGTGCGCTGGAATCTGCGCCTTGACGTCTCCGACGTGGACGGTCGGCTCCTCGTCTCGCGGCTGGAGTCCATGCGGTGACGCCGGAGTCCAGCCGATGAGAAACGTGTTGCGCGTGCTGGCTTTCGACATCGTCGGCCCGCTGGCCGCGATTGCCGCGCTGCTGATGATCGGGGTGTTCCTGGGCTGGCCGCTGTGGTGGGTGGCCGTCGCGTCGATGCTGTGCCTGCTGGTCGTGCAGGCCGTGCTGATCAACTTCTATCTGATGCGGCGTGACCGGGTCACCGTCGGCACCGACGACGACGGACCCGTGCTGCGGCTGGCATTGGTGGGGTTGGTGACGGCGATCGTGGCCGCGGCGGTGGTCGTCGGGTACACGCGCTGGACCGTTCCGGACCGCCAGCTGCGCAACGATGCCGACGAGGTGGTGCGGCTCGCCACGGCCGTGTCGGAGGCGACGGCCACCTTCTCGCCGCAGGATCCGGAGTCCTCGATCGACCGCGCCGCGTCGATGATGGGCCCCGAGCAGGCCGCCGCGTTCCGGGAGAACTTCGGGAAGTCGACGGTGGACCTGGTCCGCAAGAACATCTCGGCGCACGCGCAGACGATCTCGGCCGGGCTGGAGGCGCTGGGGCCGGCCGCGGCCAGCGTGGCAGTAGTGATGCGGGGCGTCCAGAGCGCGCCGGGGCAGCAGCCCAGCCGCGCGGTAATGGCGCTTCGCGTGACACTGGCCAAGCAGGACGGGCGGTGGCTGGTCTACGACGTCGCGCCGATCAACGGCGGATAGGCTCCACAGCGCTCAGCGCAGCCGGGCGTGGTCCACCTTGAGGCAGCGGTCCATCACCACGGTGATGCCGGCGGACTCGGCGTCACGCGCCACCTGTTCGTCGAACAGACCCAGCTGAAGCCACAGTGTCTTCGGCCGCTGCGGCAGCGCCAGTACATCATCGAGCACCGCCGCCAGCTCGCTCCGGCGCCGGAAGACGTCGACCAGATCGGGCACCACCGGCAGGTCGGCCAGGCTCGGATACGTCGGCACACCGTCGATCTCCGAGATCGTCGGATTGACCGGGTACAGCGTGTAGTCGCCGGTGTTCCCCAGATAGGTGAAGACCTCGTGGCTGGCCCGGTGCGGGTTCGCCGATGCTCCGACGACCGCGATGGTCTTCGTCTCCCGCAGAATCCGCTGCAGATCCGTCATCGTCTTGATCAGCCCTCGGGGCGCTGCGCGCGGGTCCGGGCGAATCGGTCGGACAAGCGCCGAATCCGGATGACCAACGAGGCCGGCGGGCTGACCCGGCCATCGAGGTAGAGCACCAGATCCTCGGTCGGCACGCCGATCCGCGACGCAAACTCCTGCTGGGACAGGCCCGATCGGGCCACCAGTGACCGGACGTGGCGCGCCGCCTCTGCCCGTTCGGTGGCTTCGAGGTGCTGCCGACTGCGGATCAACACCTCGGACAGGGCCCGGGTGATCCCCTGGGGCGGGGCGGTCTCGAGAACCTCCTCGACCTGTCGGGCCGTGCGGCCATAGGGGTCACGCTTGATGGCGACAACGATCCGCTGCCACACCGAGATGTCACCGGTCTCCAGTGCCGACCTGATGGCGGTAGTGGGCCAGTGCTCCACCGGGCGGGCGCCGTTGCCGTTACCGGGGTGGTGCGCGTTACCGGTGTCGGCGGTCAACGTCACCTCGATTCCTCCAGCATGGCCACGGCTACGGACAGGCAGCGCCGCCTGACCCGGTCCCAATCCGAATCCCGATCCGGTCCGGCGTCGTCGCCTTCGGGGTCTTCGTCACTGGGGCGGGGGTCGGCGAGCCGCCGCACCAATTCGGTGGCCACCCATTGTTGCTCAGACGGTTGCCCACAGTAATACCTGTCGATGTCCGCCAACACCACCGCTGCGGTGTGGGTGTTCATCGCGTCGACCAGATCGGCGAACTCCTCGAAGTCACGGCTGCTGTTGCGGCACATGATCAGGTAGCCCGCCAGCCGCAGTGTTTCGGCACCCGTGGGGATCTGCAACCGGTCGCCCGTGGGGAGCTGGACGTTCGTGGTCTCCACCGGGGCGAGGCGCTGCATCTGCGGGGAGGGATCGCCGGCGTTGAGCAACGATTCGGTGTCCAGCGCGTCCAGCGCCACCGACAGCCGGCCGCGCCACACCGTCACCGGATGCAGCGGGCGGGAACCGCGGTGGTGGCTGTGGCCATTCTGATCCGCAGCGCGCCCGGCCGCCCTGGACTGCCCCGGCGCAGTGAGCGTCCGGATCCTCACGGTGTCAGCGGTCGCGTTGGCACGCGCGTCGGGATGACCACTGTCGCCGCCCTTCACCCGGCCGGCCAGATCACCGAGGCCCGCGCATCCGCGCAAGGCCAGCGGATCGGCCACGGTGATGGCGTCGGGAGCCAGGTTCTTCAGTCGGGCCGCCGACTTGACCACCATGCGCAGATCCGGTCCGGGCGCCACCAGCGCGGAGATGTCGTCGGGGATGATCACCAGGTCGCCCAGGTCGACCTCCGGCAGTGGCTTCTCGAAGTCCACCGACGGCAGCAGCCTGTCCAGCCAGCGCGGCAGCCACCAGTTCCACTGATCGAACATCGCCATCAACGCCGGCACCAGCACCAGTCGCACCACGGTCGCGTCGACCGCGATCGCCACCGCGCACGCCACGCCCAACTCGGCGACCAGTGGCATGCCCGCGAAGGCGAAGCCGATGAACACCGCGATCATGATGAGCGCCGCGCTGGTGATGGTGCGCGCACTCGTGGACACCCCGTATGCCACGGCGTCACGGGTGTCGCCGGACTGCAGGAACCGTTCCCGGATGCGGGTGAGCAGGAAGATCTCGTAATCCATCGACAGCCCGAACGTCAGGGCCAGCACCAGCGGCGGGATGGTGCTGTCGATGGACGAGATCGGCGCGAAGCCCAGCCGCTCCCCCCAGCCCCACTGGAAGATCATCACCAGGCTGCCGTAGGCGGCGGCGACCGACAGCACGGTCATCAGCACGCCCTTGAGCGCCAGGAAGACCGACCGGATCGCGATCAGCAGCATCACGAACGCGATCAGCGCGACGGCCGCGAACACCAGCGGCTGTGTCTCGGCGACGCGGTCGTCGAAGTCCTTGATCAGCGCCGTCGGCCCACCCACGGAGACGGTCGCCGCGTCGGCGCCGGGCACCTTCGGCAGTTGTTGTCGCATCCAGTCGACGGTGTTGCGCGCCGCCAGGTCCTCAGGGTCGACGGCGAGCACCCCGCTGAGCAGAACGGTGTGGCTGTCATCGGAGAACACGGGCGGTGCGACCGACACGACATTGACCGCGCTGCCCATCTGGTGCGCGACGGCGTCGACGACGGCGGTGTGGGCGGGGGTGGTGGCGTCCCCGTCGGGGAACGTGACCAGGACGCGGATCGGGCCCAGCGCGCCGGGGCCGAGAGCCTCGGCAGCCGCCCCGACACCGCCGCGAATCTCGTGCGACGCCGGGAATTGGCGCAGCATGCTGTTTCCCAGCACCATCGAGAACGCCGGAGCGGCCAGTGCCAGCAGGAACGCGGTGGCGGCCAGCGCCGACAGCCAGGGGCGCTTCATCACCGACCGCACCCAGCGGGTCCAGAACCGCGACTCCGTGGTTTCACCGCGGCGGGACCAGCGCAGCAGCGACGACCGTTTGGCGGCTGAACGGCCGAACGTCGCGAGCACCGCCGGAGTCATGGTGATCGACGTCAGCACGGCGACGGCAACTGCGAGGATCGCGCCGGTCGCCATCGACGAAAGCACCGGGGTGTCGATGATGTAGATCGCCGTGACGGACGCGATGACGGTGAGGCCGGACAGCACCACCGCCAGACCGGATGTGGCCATCGCGGCATCCGTTGCCTCCGCCGGGTCGCGGCCCGAGCGCAGTTCCTCGCGGAACCGCATCAGGATGAACAGCGAGTAGTCGATGGCCAGTGCGATGCCGAACATCGACACCGTCGTGGTCGCGAACACCGACATGGTGGTGAACGTCGACAACAGATAGACGATGCCCATCGTGACAACGACCGTGCAGACGCCCAATGCCAGCGGGATCGCCGCGGCGGCCAGCGAGCCGAACACCGCCAGCAGCACGATCAGCACGATCGGCAGGTTCCACCGCTCGGCCTCGGCGATGTCGTGCTTGGTGGCCTCCGATGCGGCGGCACCCAACGCGCCCTGACCGATGACGTACAGCCGCACCTTGCCGTTCGACGTCTCGCCGGGCTTATCGCCGTCGACGCCGACCTTCTCCCGCAGTTGTCGGGCGACGTCGACGGCTCCGGTGTTGTTGAAGTCCAGCCGTAGCGCCACCACGTAGGGCCGGTCGGGTTGCGGTGACGGCTGCAGGCGATCCGGCACCATTTTGATGCTGGGCACCTCGGCGGCGATGCGCTGCAACTTCTCGACCGCCGAGTTGATGTCGGCGTAGGTGGCGTCAGACCGGGGCGCGGCCACCAACGCGAGTGGGGAGGCGCCTTCCGCGGGGAAGTGGTTCTCGATCTGGTGCTGCACGTGCAGCGACTGTGAACCGGACACCTCGAAACCGCCACCGGTGAGATGGCCGGACTGGCTCAGCGCCAGCCAGACAGCGGGGACGAGTGTCAGCAACCATGCGGCGAAGACCAGCCAGCGGAATCTGCGCAGGTTGCTGCTCAGTCGCATCATGAACTGCTGGATGGTGTTCTCCCCATCATTCTTCCCGAGAGCGTGCCCGAGAGCCTACCGCAGCACGCTGTGATCGATGTCGCCGTAGTAACCGCTGAGCTGCGACGACGACGCACCAGGACCGCCGGCACGGTGTGCGGGATTGGCGGGCCCGGCCGCCCGGATGGCAGGATGGGCCTCGGCCGTCACCAGGTCGGGGACCTCCGTGAGCCGGAAAATCGCACGAGCCTGCGGACCGGCGGATGCCCGTGACCGTTAGGAGTCCTTCCCATGGCAATGTCCGGAGCTCAGCAGAAGAGCCGTCGCGGCCTGGGTGCCGTCTTCACCGCCACCGCCGTCGGTGGCGTCGCCACGGTGCTGCTGGCCGCCCCCGGAGTCCCGTCTGCGGACGCCGCGGCGGACCCGTGCGCGGCGAGCGAGATCGCCAAGACGGTCGGCAACGTGGCGATCAACATGGGCATGTATCTGGATTCGCACCCGCAGACCAATCAGGTGCTGACGACGGCCGCCGGGCAGCCCGCCGGCCCGCAGTCGCTGGCCTCGGTGAAGACCTACTTCGACGCCAACCCGCAGGCCGCGACGGATCTGCAGGTCATTCAGCGGCCGCTGACCGCCCTGACGACGAAGTGCAACCTCCCGATCAGTCTCCCGCAGGTGCTCGGTCTGATGCAGTCGGTGCAGCAGGGTGGGCTGCCGGCGGGTTTGCCCGCCGCGGTCTCACCGGCACAGGCGCTGTCGGGCACCACCGGCGCCGGTTCGGGCGCGGCCCCCGCTGTGACGCCGGCCGCCGGTACCGCGGCAGGCCCACTCCCGGTCCCCGCCGCCACGCCGAGCCGCTGACACTTCGTCCAGCACATACCGGCTGAACTGCGGATTCGTCGGCTCTGGTGAATGCATTTGCCGCAAGGTAGGAATGTTGTCGAGGAATCTGATTAGCTTTCGGTTGTCAGATTCCACAATTGTGAACCGCTGAGCTGGCCCACCTGGCCCACCTGGCCCATCTGAAGGAGCCCGACCATGTTGCTCACTGCCCGTCGCGCGGTCATCGGTGCGATCGGAGCCGGCGCTGTCGCCGGCGCGATGGTGCTCGCTGCAGCGCCGTCGGCCCTGGCTGATCCCCCGCCGAACTGCACCGCCGCCGATCTCGCCGGCGTTTCGTCCGGGGTCTCAGCGGCGACGTCCGCCTACCTGTTCACCCACCCGGATGTGAACGCCTTCTTCACCGGCCTCGAGGGCGCCCCGCGTGACACCGTGCGGGCCCAGGTGAAGACGTACATGGATGCCCACCCGCAGGAGAAGGCGGAGCTGACCGGCATTCGGCAGCCGTTGGTCGACATCAAGAACCGCTGTGGCGTGGCTGCGCCGGCGGGTCCGGTGGCCGCCCAACTGCCCGCACCCGCTGCACCGCCGGCGCCCGCACCGGCGGCGCCCGGCAGCTAGTGCCCACCGGGCACGACACTCCCGCGCATGAAGGCGCGGGGCACATGGTGCTGATGGTCGACGACGACCCGGATGTACGCACCTCGGTGGCGCGCGGCCTGCGCCATTCGGGGTTCGATGTCCGGGTGGCGGCGAACGGCAAGGAAGCCCTGCGGCTGCTGTCCAACGAGACCCATGACGCGCTCGTGCTGGATGTGCAGATGCCCGAACTCGACGGGGTGGCGGTGGTGACCGCACTGCGCGCGCTCGGCAACGACATCCCGATCTGCGTGCTCTCGGCCCGCGACACCGTCAACGACCGGATCGCCGGCTTGGAGGCCGGCGCCGACGATTACCTGACCAAACCGTTCGACCTCGGCGAGCTGGTGGCGCGGTTGCACGCGCTGCTGCGGCGCGCCGCGCTTTCCGATGAGCATTCCGACGCGATGACGGTCGGACCGCTGACCATCGACACGGCCCGTCGACTGGTGTTCGTCGACGGGGAGCGGGTCGACCTGACCAAGCGGGAGTTCGATCTGCTGGCCGCGCTCGCCGAGAACGCCGGTGTGGTGTTGAGCAGGCAGCGGCTGCTGGAGTTGGTCTGGGGTTACGACTTCGACGTCGACACCAACGTCGCCGACGTCTTCATCAGTTACCTGCGGCGCAAGCTGGAGCGCGACGGCGTCCCGCGGGTCATCCACACCGTTCGCGGGATCGGATACGTGCTGCGGGCCGATCCGTGACGGCGGCCCAGCGGCCCGGTTTTCGCGCGTCGCTGCGCACCAGAGTCGCCATCGCCGCGGCGCTCGCGGCCGCGGTCGTGGTCGGGGCGCTGGTGGTGCTGACCTCGATCGTGCTCGCCAGCAACGATGTGGCACAACTGGATCGGCGGCTCGACGCGATCGTCAACGCGAGTGTCAGCACCGGCGACCCCTGGGATCCCACCCACGGGGTGCTGTCCACGGGCCGCTCCGCCAGCACCGGACAGGTGATGTTCCAGCGCGGCTTCCAGCTGCCGAGCCTGCCGCCGGGCACCGAGACGGTCACCGTCAACGGCGTCGACTACCGGGTGCGCACGGTGACGGTCGACCGGCAGGGCGGGCTGCTGGTGTCGATCGGCATCCGGGCCGACAGCATCCTGCTGAATCCGGCGCGGATCCCGTTGTATGTGGCGATCGGTGTGGTGGCGTTGCTGATCGCGGCGGGACTCGGCTGGCTTCTGGGAGGTGTGGCCACCCGACCGCTGCGCCGGCTGACCGAACAGACCCGGCGGCTGGGCAAGGCAGGCGGTGATCAGATCGTGCCGGTGCACGGCGCGAAGGAAGCCGAGGACCTGTCCGAGGCGATGGTCGGGATGCTGCACCCGGTTGGCGGCGGCGCAGGCGGCCACCACGAGGTCGTTGCAAGCGGCTCAGGACTTCGCCGCGAACGCCGCGCACGAGTTGCGCACGCCGCTGACCGCGATGCGGGCCGACCTGGACACGTTGCGCATCCACGCGCTGCCGCCGGAGGAGCGCGATGAAGTGGTGGCGGACCTGGCCCGGGCCCAACGCCGCATCGAGGCCACGATCACGGCGCTGGGTCAGCTGGCGTCGGGTCAGTTGGCTCAGGACGAGGACCGCGAGCTCATCGACGTCGAGGAGCTGCTGGACCGGGTGGCCCGCGACAACATGCGGGTCGACGGCCGTCGAGGTCGAGGTGCGGGCCGAGGATGCCGGCGTGGTCCTGGGGTGGCCCGGCGGACTGCGGCTGGCGGTGGACAACCTGGTGCGCAACGCTGTCATGCACGGCCGTGCGACGCGCATCGTGCTGGCCGCGCACCGCCGCGGCCCACGGTTGGAGATCGTCGTCGACGACAACGGGTGCGGACTGCCCGCCGAGGAGTACGGCACGGTGCTCGGCCGCTTCTCGCGCGGCAGTACGGCGGCGGCGGGCGGCTCGGGTCTGGGCCTGGCGCTGGTGGCTCAGCAGGCCGCGCTGCACGGCGGCCGCATCGAGCTCTCCGACGGTCCGCTGGGCGGCTTGCGCGTGACCGCTGACGATTTCTACCGTGCCCGTTTCAGCCGCGTGACCGCGCGCCACCCCAACAGCAGCACCGCCGTCACCGTCGACGCCACCACGACGAAGCTGACGGCGACGCCCTGACCGCTCACTCTGCGCAGCAGCATGCCGACTGCGACGGTGGCGATCCAGACGACGACGCCGGTGGGGGTCAGGGCCGTCGGGCGTCGCCAGCCACGCGACACCAGCCAGCCCGACGGCCGTGCCGGTGAGGAACGGCCACGCGGTCTCGGCGACACCGGTGAGTGTCAGGCCCTCGGCATGGCTGCGCCTGCCGATCGCACAGAACACCAGAACGCAGACCACGTCGGCCGCCACGGCAGCAGCGGTCCGGGGTTTGACTGTCGTATCGGAACTCATTGCCCGACAGAGTAATTCATCAAGTCGAGATCGAGGGGGCTGACTTCGGTGACGTCGCGTGCGGCGAATCCCGGCTGCATCGGGGCGGGCTGGCCGGTGAAGAGCCGGTCGATGCCCTGCGGTGAAGCGACACGCTGATCGAGCCGGAACGACTTGATGACGAACGGTAAACCGTTGGCCGCCAATGGATCCGGTCCGTCGATCACGTGGAAGTGCAGGTGCGGGGCATCGGAGTTACCCGAATTTCCCAGTGCGGCAATGGATTGGCCCGACTTCAGCTCGTCGCCCGCCTTCACGGTGATGCTGCCCGGCTTCAGGTGTGCGTAGAGCGCGAAGTTGCCGTCGCCGAGATCCTGCACGATGTGATTGCCGGCGTACTGGTCCAGGGGCAGTCCGCTGGGCGTCTTGCCCGGCGTTTGTTCGGGCAGGTTGTCGACGACGGAAACCACCTTGCCGTCGCCGACGGCGTGGATGGGCGCGCCGAAGTAGGCGTAGTTCTCCAGGCTTGCCGGCTTCGTCGGGTCGCCGGTGAACACCCGGAAGTCGTCGGTCAGTTGGACGTAGTCGATGGCGAATCGCTCCGAGACGAAGATCTTTCCGTTTATCGGGTTGGCCGCCATCCGGTGCGCAGACATATCGCAGCAGCCGTTGGCGTCCAACCAGTTCGGGCCGTCCAGCGGAGGCGAGATCGACACCGGCTTGCGCGTCGACACCGTCACAGGTGCGACATCCTGGGTGACGTCGGCACCGACGAGTCCGGGCAGTGGCTTGGCGACCTTCAGGTGAACCGAGTGGGTGAGGTCGGTGGGCACCTGGGCGCCGCCGTCGATCGCGACGTCGAGCCACACGATCGCGGTCTGGCCCGGCCCGAGCACGTTGGTGGCCTTCGGATTGCCCAGGGCCCGGGTCCAGTACTTGAGGTTGTCACCGGACAGGGTGAGCAACTTGCGATCGCCGGCAGACACGGTCAGAGACTCCATCGTCGCGTTGCCGCCCAGCGCGTTGGTCAACTGCAACTCGTAGGCCAGGTGGGTGCGCCCGTCGGTTGCCGGGACGGGGACCGGCTCGGCTATCGCCGAGCCGATCAGCGGCGTCGCCATCGGTGGCGGCGCCGGTGCCGCGGTGGGTTCCGGGTTCGACTCCGACGAGCACGCCGCCAGCATCACGGTCGCGGTCAGGACGGCGACGGCGGTGGGCGATCGTCGGACGAGCGCAGGTAGCGGCATGCGCCGATCCAATCACGCGTCGTCGCGCGGGGGACCGGGTTCGGGCGGCGGGGAAGCGGGCCCTGCAACGCGGTGTCGGCAGGATCGGGCGCGGCTTCAGGGTCGTCGAGGGCGCCGTCCGGGACGCCGGCGTCGGCGCACTCCATCAGATCCGGGTCTACCTGGCTCTCGGTGCGGAACATGAAGAAGAAGATCACCCAGCCGATCGCGGCGATGAAGATCCAGCTGACAAGGCGGTAGATCAGCATCGCCGAGATGGCGGCGGGCAGCGTCATCCCGCTGGACACCAGGCCGGGAACGAGGATGGCCTCGACCACCAGCAGACCGCCCGGCATCAGCGGGATCGACCCCACCGCCCGCGCGGCCGCGTAGGCAACGGTCAGCCCGGCCAGCGACGGGTGGCCGCCGGCGGCGTAGGCCGCAAACGCCAGGCAGGCCACATCGGCCACCCAGTTGAACAGTGACCAGCCGAACGCCGAACCGAGCTGGCGCCGGGTCAGGCTGACCGATTCCAGCTGTTGCAGGATCTCCCGCCACTTGTGCAGCCACGTGTCGGCGGGTTTACCGCGCACCTGGTTGACCCAGGCCAGCACCCGCACACCGATGCCGTCGATCAGGTCGGGCCGCGACGCCACCGCCTGGGCGAGCAGCAGCAGCACGATGAAGCCGCCGACGGTGAACAGCAGCGAGAAGGGGTTGTTCTTGGCGCCCAGCAGGAAGGCGCCGCCCAGGCCCAGCAGCGCGAGGCCCACCACCTGCAGCGCCCCTGACATCACCAGCTGCCAGGACGCCACCAGTGGGGAGGCACCCCACATCCGCTGCTGGCGGTAGATGAAGGTGGCCGAGAGGACGGGGCCGCCGGGCAGCGTCGTGCTCAACGAGTTGCCGGCGTAGAAGGCGGCTTCCGAGCGCCACTGGTTGATCACCACACCCGCGGACTTCAGCAGGGTGCGCTGAATCTGGGCGAAGCTGTGCATCGACAGCATCGCGGCCGCGACGGCCGCGACCACCCACCACCAGTTGGCGGTGAGCAGGCTGCGCCACGCCTTGGCGAGTTGGTCCCAGACCAAGCTGGCCTCGACCGCCAGCACGACGCAGGCGACGACGAGAACCGCCCAGCGCAGCCACCAGTACTTGCCCCGGGCCGGCGCTACCCGCGGCATGGCGGCATCCCTGGCCTGCGCTTCGTGGGACACGCCGTTCAGGGTAACGGCCGGTTGGCGCCGCTGTTCAGTGCCAGGCGCGGCGTGCCACGTGATGCGACCGGACCGTTACTCTGGCGACATGCCCCTCATGCGCCAGGACATCGCGGATGAGGCGGTCAGCCCGTTGGTGCGCAAGATGGCGGCATGGGCCTGGCGATTGCTGGTCCTGCTGGTCGCGGTCATCGCGGTGCTGTGGGTGATCGCGAAGGTCGAACTGATCGTCGTGCCGGTTGCGCTGGCCCTCATGCTGGCGGCGCTGCTGCTGCCGGCCGTGGACTGGCTGGACCGGCGTGGTGCCCCCCGCGGCGGCGCCGTCGCGTTGACGTTGTTGAGCAGTATCGCCGTTCTCGGCGGCATCATGACCTTCGTCGTCAGCCAGTTCATCACCGGTCTTCCCGGCTTGACCGATCAGGTCACCCAGAGCGTCGACTCCCTGCGCAACTGGCTCATCAACGGCCCGGCGCACCTGAGCAAGGAACAGATCGACCACGCCGGTGACTCGGTCATCGATGCGATGCGCGACAACCAGGCGAAGCTCACCAGCGGGGCGCTCTCCACAGCGGCCACCGTCACCGAGATCGTCACCGGGGCGCTGCTGGTGCTGTTCACCCTCATCTTCTTCCTGCACGGCGGCCGCAACATCTGGGCGTTCGTCACCCGGATCTTCCCGGTTACCGTGCGCAACCGGGTCGCCGACGCGGGTGTTGCGGGCTTCCACTCGCTGATCGGCTACGTTCGCGCGACCTTCCTTGTCGCCCTCGTCGACGCCGTCGGCATCGGCGCCGGTTTGGCCATCATGGGCGTGCCGCTGGCCCTGCCGCTGGCCTCACTGGTCTTCTTGGGCGCGTTCATTCCCCTGGTCGGTGCCGTCCTCACCGGGTTCCTGGCCGTCGTGGTGGCCCTGCTGACCAAGGGCTTCATCTATGCGCTGATCACCCTGGGGCTGATCATCGCGGTGCAGCAGGTCGAGGCCCATGTGCTGCAGCCGCTGGTGATGGGCCGCGCGGTGTCCATCCATCCGTTGGCGGTGGTGCTCGGCATCGCGGGCGGCGGCGTGCTCGCCGGGATCGTGGGTGCGCTGCTCGCCGTGCCCACGATCGCGTTCCTCAACAGCGCGGTACGCGTGCTGGTGGCCGACGATCCGGCCGCCGAGGAAGCGCGTCAGGAGGCACTGCTGGAGGACGACGCGAGTCCCGTCATCACGGCCGAGGCCGACACGGTCCCCGAGTAGGCGATCCTCAAAGCGGCTTTCCGCTAGAGCCGGCCCTCGCGGCGCAGCAGATCCTGCGCGCTCACACTGTCGGCGCGGCGGTGCGGATTGTCGTCGGAGCCCTCACCGCGCGTACCTTCGCCGCGCGCGTTGACCCGCTTGGTGGCGGCCTCCGAGTCGCCGGTACGGGACTGCGAGACGGGGATCGCGCGGGTGGCCGTCTCGTCCGATCCGGCCCGGTCGGTGCCGTTGGCGCGCTGCACCGGGATGGCGGTCGTCGCTTCGGCGTCGGTGTCGGCGGGTTGCATCGACCGGGTGGGCTCTGACGACGGTGTCGAATATTGTTGCGGGGCAACAGATCCCGATGTATCTCGCAGATCGCCCAGCCACGACTCGATTTCCCGCTCGGCGGTCGGCGGGGTCGGAGCCGCAGCCTGCCGCTGCGTGACGGCGTCCGTCGCGGTGGTCACCGCGGACCGCACCGCATTACGCGCCGACGCGAAACGCGTTGTGGGCACGTCACTTTCGGAGGTGTCCTGGGGCGGGGCGAACCGGGCGGTACTTTCGTCCTGCGGCGGACGGGGGCGGGCGGCCAACCGCGGAGCGGGTCGCGCCCTCCTGGCCGGGATGGGTCGGATCGTGTGGCCGCAGCGCCCGCTCGGCCGCCGGTGCACCGGCGCCTACCAGCGCGGGTTCGCCCGCCCGGGCGGTCGGCAGTTTGCGTTCGTCGGGCAGGTGCGTGTCGCCCAGGCCGATCTTGTTCTGCAGCCGCTTCATCCAGCGCGGCGCCCACCAGCAGTCGTCGCCGAGCATCTTCATGATCGCCGGCACGAGGAACATCCGGACGATCGTGGCGTCCAGCAACAGCGCGATCAGCAGACCGAACGCCAGGTACTTCATCATCACCAGGTCGGAGAACACGAAGGCGCCGGCGACCACGGCCAACACCAGCGCGGCGCCGGTGATGAGGCGGCCGGTGGTGGCGGTGCCGATCCGGATGGCCTCAGTGGTGGACATACCCCGCTCCCGGGCTTCCACCATGCGGGAGACCAGGAACACCTCGTAGTCGGTCGACAGACCCCAGATCACCGCGATGATCAGGCCGATCATCGGCGCCATCAGCGGCTGCGGCGTGTAGTTCATCACGCCGGAGCCGTGGCCGTCCACGAACATCCACGTGAGTACGCCCATCGTGGACCCAAGGGTGAGTGCGCTCATCAACGCGGCCTTGATCGGCAGCACCAGCGATCCGAACGCCAGGAACATCAGGATGGTCGTGGTGGTGATCAGCAGCAGCGCCATCAGTGGCAGCTTGGCGAAGAGGCTGTGGATACTGTCCTGTTCGAGCGCAGGGGTGCCGCCCACGGCGACGGTGACCCCGCGGGGGGCCGGCAGGGCCCGCAGTTCCTCGATCTTCTTGGCGGCCTCGTTGCGCACCACCAGGCCGTTCTGGATGACCCGTATCGACGGATCCTTCGTGGCGCCGTCGAGATAGGAGCGTTCTTTCCACATGCTGTCCGGGTTGTTCTCCGGATCGGTGAACCCGGTGATCCCCATCGCCCTGTTGCGGACGTCGGCGATCTGTTGGTCGGTGACCGGTTGGCCGTTGTCACTCTTGATCACCAGGGTCAGGGGTTCGGTGCGGAAGCCGGGGAAGATCTTGTCGAACTCTTCCTGTGCGGTTCGCACCGAGTTGTCCGGCGGGAGGTACTTCTCGCTGATGCCGCCGAGCGCCAGCTGTCCCAGCGGGATGATGAGCACGATCATTCCGATGATGATCGGTACGGCAAAGGCCGCAGGCCGCTTCATCACCCGGTTGACCAACTTGCCCCAGAAGCCGTTCTCGACCTCTTGTCGGGTCTTGGTCTTCTGCGTCTTCTCGGCCAGCCAGTTGAGCCACCAGTTCGTCGGCTTCCAGTTGCGGAAGAACGGGACCCGCAGCAGCGTCCGCACGCCGAGTGCGTCGACGTTGGGCCCGAGAATGGCCAGGGCTGCGGCCAGCACGGTGATCGAGAGGATCGCCGCCAGCATGACCGAAGCGATGATCGCGTAGGTGATCGACTTGAGGAAGCCCTGCGGGAACAGCAGCAGCGGCACCGAGGACGCGACGAGGATCACCGCGGAGAACATGACGGTCCGGCCCGAGGTCATCACCGTTCGGCGGACCGCGGCTTCGGTGTCGTATCCCTCGGCGATTTCCTCACGGAACCGGCTGACGATGAACAGCCCGTAGTCGACCGCGATGCCGAGGCCCATCAGGGTCACCACCGGCTGGGCGAAGAAGTGCACCGGCGCGACCTCGGCGATCAGGCGCATGATGCCGAGCGCGCCTGCGATGGTCAGGCCACCGATGATGGCCGGGAGGCTGGCGGCGATCACCCCGCCGAAGACGAAGAACAGCACGACCGCGACCAGCGGAATGGCGGCCACCTCGGCGCGCTTCTGATCCTCACCGATGGTCCCGGTCAGCTCGGCTGCCAGTGGCTGCAGGCCCGCGAGCTTGACATTGACGCCGTCGATGTTGAAGTCGTTCTCGACTTCCTTGTAGTTGTTCAGGATCGTGTCGTCGTTGTCGCCCTTGAGCTGGATCGACATGAACGCGTGCTGCTTGTCCGCGTCCGACATGTTCTTCAGCAGTTCAGGGCTCTTGAAGTAGCCGATCGACCGCAGGATCTGGTCGGGATGGTCCTTCTCGACCTGCGCGAGGTTGTCCAGGATCTTCTTTTGGAACGCCGGATCGTCGACGGTCTTGCCGTCGGGGGCGGTGTAGATCGCGATGACGTGACCGGAGGTGTCGCGGCCGTAGGCCTTGTCGGCCGCCAGAGACGCGGCCACGGACTCGCTGCCTTCGTCGTAGAACCCGCTCTGGGTGACGTGCTTACCCAGGCTGATCCCGAACACGCCGCCGGCCAGGCACAGCGCGACCATTACCGCGATCACGATGTATCGGTAGCGGTATACCGTTCGACCCCACCAGGCGAACACGTAGGCTCCTAACGCTCTTCAAGTTCTATTCGTTGCCAACCGCACCACGGGGGCGGCCGGCGTCGTTCAAATATCGGTGTCGTCCACGTCAAGTCCGAGAGGTAAGTAGCGAGGACAGCGGCCGGAACGGCTGCAGCCAAGCTCCCTGCTCTGGTAGCGAATCTAGGCCGATTCGCGGGAGCGGCTCCCGGAAAACGCCCGGAATGTCCTCCAGGTCGACAAACTCCAAGCTATCCGACGCTAGCGCCCAGCTTGCATGTTCACGAAATCCGAGTACCTGGACATCGATGTCGTCGTCGCGGGCGATCTCCTCCAGCGGCTGCCGGAAGGCCTGGCCGTCCGCCGACGCCACCAGCAGTGCCGCGAGCCCTTCGGAGCGCCGCAGCGCGATGTGGTCGAGCATGTCGCTGTCGACATCGCTGTCCTCGTCCACCTTGGGTTTGGCGAAGACGGCAAACCCGACGTTGCGCAGTGCCTCGACCCACGGCCGCACCACGTCCGCGCTCCCGGGTGCGATGTTGGTGAACACCGTGGCCTCGGGCTCCACCGAGATGACCTGCCCGTTCGGGGACTCGCTGCCCAGCGTCTGCGAGATTTCGGCGGTGCGGCCCAGCAACCAGCGGCCCAGCGCATCGAAACGCGGCCGGTGCGCAGCGGTCGGACGGCCGCCCAGGATGGACCCCAGGCCCATGTCCAGGTTGGGGGCGTCCCACACCAGAAGCACCCGGCGGACGTCGACCGCGTCCGTGGACGGTGACGGTGGCGCGGTCGTCGCGGCGTCGCCGGGTGCGACTTCGGTCACACTCATGCGCGCTCCCACACCAGTTCCGTGACGGCGCTGCCGGCGTGCTGCGCTTTGGTCTCGTATTTGGTGATCGGGCCGCTCCACCGAGATGGGCATGTCGCGTACCTGCGGCGACGCGCCGCAGCCGGGGCTCGGCGTCGCCCACCTCGGCGATCTGCTCGGCGTAGCCCGCATGATCGGTCGCGGCGTGCAGGATCCCGCCCGGGCGCAACCGGTCGGCGATCAGGGCGACGGTGGACGGCTGAAGGAGCCGGCGCTTGTGGTGCCGCGACTTGGGCCACGGGTCGGGGAAGAACACCCGGACCCCGGTCAGCGACTCCGAACCGAACATGTGCTCGAGCACGTCGAGCCCGTCACCGCGGACCAGCCGGATGTTGGTGACGTGTTCCCGGTCGATCGCGCGCAAGCAGCTGTGCGAGCCCGCGCCGGTAAACCTCCACGGCAACCACGTCGACGTCCGGTTCGGCCTTGGCCATCGCCAGCGTCGACGTGCCGGTGCCGGAGCCGATCTCCAGTACGACGGGCGCGCTGCGACCGAACCACTCGGTGGTGTCCAGTGGCGTGACGGGTTGGTCGGGCGTCCGGGCCTGCGCGCCGAGGTCCGGCCAGAGCCGGTCCCAGGTCTGCTGCTGACCCTCGCTGATGGTCGACCGGCGGGACCGGAAGCTGGTGACGCGGGGATACAGGTGCGAGTCAGAATCGTCTGACAGCGTCCGCGGGGGCCGGCGCCCTGCCGAGGGCGAGATCCGCCGACTCGGCTCCGCACTGCGCACGCATCCCCCCATCGTCCCGCATGAGCGTGCCTACTCCCGCATCGTGGTGCAGATTGATACCCAACAGTTGCCTATCGGCCTGTCCACAGGCGGCGGGATCCGGGTCGCGGGCCGCGCCGGGCAGATGCCACGATGACGACGACATGAGCGGACACGGGCACCAGATCTTCACCGACGGCCTGGCACGGTTGGCCACCCACACCGCCGCACCCGGGTTGGCCGCACTGGCCCGACGGGTTGGCGCTCCGGTGACCGTCGCCGTCCACGGCCGCCACGGCGTCGGGGTCAGCACGGTCGCGGCGGTGCTGACCGCCGCCGGGATCCGGGTGCGCGACGCCGACGCCGACATCGACGTGCGGGTCGATCGCCGAGGTGGTCAAGCCGGAGGACGCGCGGCGCTGGCAGCGGAGCGCCCGACGCTGGTGGTGCTCAACAAGGCGGACCTGACCGGATTCGCGGCCGGGGGTCCGATCGAGGCGGCCCGGCGCCGATGCGCGGACCTCGCGGCGGCGTACCGGCACAGCCGTATCGCCGCTGGTCGCGCTGCTGGCGATGGCGGCCCTGGACCGGGGCGTGCTCGACGACGCCGTGCTCGATGCGCTGCGGGTCCTGGTCGCCGAGCCCGCCGACCTGAGTTCCCCCGACGCATTCGTCGACGGCCCCGCACGCGCTGCCCCGCGCCGACCGGCAACGCCTCGCCGAGCGCCTGGACCTGTTCGGGATCGCGCACGCCGTGCTCGCATTGCGCGGCGCGCCGGACGCCGACGCCGACGAACTGCGTCGGCTGTTGCGGCGGGTCAGTTGCGCTCGACGAGGTGTGCGCGCGGATCGACGCGCCTGGCCGCCGAGGTGCGCTACGGGCGGATGCTGGCGGCGATCACCGAATTGGAGGCGATGGCCGGCCGCGACGCCGACGTCGACGCGTTCCTGAACTCCGATCGGACCGCCGGAGCGCGAATGGCCGCCGCCGCCGAAGTGCTGAGCGGCGCGGGAATCGCGGTCGATACCGGCTGGGCAAGCGGAGGCACATCTGCGTCGGGCCGTGCGCTGGCACCGCTACAGCGCCGGGCCGGTCACCGCACTGCACCGCGCCTGCGGCGCCGACATCGTGCGGGGATCGTTGCGGATGCTTGCCGGGGGCGGGCGATGACGGGCGGGGTCGAGGCCGCCGACGAGTTCGTCGCCGGACTTGGTGTGCGGGTGCGCCCACCGGCCGTCCGGCGTCGCGACGCGGTACTGGTCACCGGGGCCTGGCTGGCGGGCTGCACCAGCGTTGCCGCTGCGCTGCGTGACCGGCTGCCCGACACCGAGTTCGTCGAAGCCGACGACCTGCGACCCGGCGATGCCCCGGTGGCGGTGGTCTTCGTGGTCTCGGCGGCGGCGCGGCTGACGGAATCCGACTGCGCCCTGCTCGACGCCGCGGCGGCGCACACCGATCTGGTGATCGGCGTGGTGTCCAAGATCGACGTGCACCGCGGCATGGCGCGAGACCCTCGATGCCGATCGAGTGGAATTGTCGGCGCACCGGCAGCGCTACGTCGACGTGCCGTGGGTGGGAGTGGCCGCAGCGCCCGATCTGGGTGAGCCGGTGCTCGACGAACTGGTCGATGTGCTCGACAGCCGGCTCGCCGAGGATTCGCTGGAGAGGCGAAACAGATTGCGGGCGTGGGAGTTTCGTATCGATTCGACGATGCGGGACTACGAGAACGGTGCGGCGGGCATCGGCAGGCAGGCCCGTGCATCGGCACTGCGCGAGCGCCGTGCCGACCTGCTCCGTCAGGCCAGGATGACCAGATCGGAGCGGGCGGTCGCGCTGCGCGGCCGAACTCAGCAGGCCCGCCTCCAGTTGTCCTACTTCGCCCGGAACCGGTGCGCATCGCTGCGTACCGAACTGTCCGAGGACGCCGCCGAGCTCACCCGCCGCAGCGCGCCGGGCTTCCCGACGTACGTGCGGGAACGGATCGGTGAGGTGGTGACCGAGGTCGACGACGGCGTGACCGAACATCTCGCGGACATCGCCGCCACGCTGGACCTGCCCGCCGAGGCGCCGCCCGCCGCGACGACGCTGCCGGAGGTCGCCGCGCCGTCCCCGGCGTCGCGGTCGCTCGAGACGCGGCTGATGCTGCTGCTCGGTGCCGGCTTCGGACTGGGCGTGGCGCTGACCCTGAGTCGGCTGTTCGCCGGACTGGCGCCGGGCTTCACGGTGGCGGCAACGGTGGTGTGTGTGGCGGTCGGGGTCGCGTTGACGCTGTGGGTGGTCGCCACCCGCAGGCTGCTCAACGAGCGCGCGGCGCTCGACCGCTGGGTGGGCGACGCGGTGGGGGCATTGCGCGCGACCGTCGATCAGGCGGTCGCCACGCGGGTGATGGCCGTCGAGCGGGACTGGACCACCGTGCTGATCGAACAGGGCGAGGCCCGGGACGCGCGGGTCGCAGATCAGGTCCGGGCCGTCGACGCCGAACTGCGTGAGCACGCCATGGCCGGGGCGCGCGCTACCGCCACCCGGGACCGCGAGGTTCCTGATCTGCAGCGCGCGCTTGCCGCGGTGCGCGACGAACTGCGTCGGGAAGGATCCTGAATGGCCGAGACGAGTTCGCTACGGCTCCGCATCGATCCCGAGGACTGGCTCGACGCCGACCTGCCGACCGTTCTCCCGGCCGAGCCGGACGGCGCCCTCTTCGATCTCGATCTGCCCGTCGTCCGGGTGGCGGCGTGGGAGGCCGTCGAGGCCGGTGCGGACCCCGCCGACGGGCAGGTGAACCGGCCGCAGCCGGACCGCCGACCGCTGCCCGGAGGCGTCCCCGGGTGGCATCCGGGCGACGAAGTCACTATCTGAATCGATGAACCGCCCCATTGGACGTCATCTGAATCGTTCTTGTGAGTTAACGGACATACCCTTGATTTACCGCAGCTATGTCACCCGCGTTAACCTCTTACCAGGCACGACCGGGGCGTGGGCTTCGTCCTCGGTGGGATCATCCCAAATAACTTGGGCAGGAGAACTTTCATGACCGCAGCGACCATTCCGGGTCTGGACAACGCACCGACCAAGCACCAGGGGCTTCTGGCCTGGGTTCAGGAGGTCGCCGAGCTGACGCAGCCAGACCGGGTGGTGTTTGCTGACGGCTCCGACGAGGAGTTCGAGCGGCTCTGCGCGCACCTGGTCGAGGCGGGCACCTTCCAGAAGCTCAACCCGGAGAAGCAGCCGAACTCGTACCTGGCGCTGTCCGACCCGTCCGACGTGGCCCGCGTCGAGTCCCGCACCTTCATCTGTTCCGAGCGTGAGATCGACGCCGGCCCCACCAACAACTGGATGGACCCCGCCGACATGCGCGAGCTCATGAGCGGAGCTGTACCGCGGCTCGATGCGCGGCCGCACGATGTACGTGGTGCCGTTCTGCATGGGCCCGCTCGGCGCCGAGGATCCCAAGCTCGGGGTGGAGCTCACCGACTCGGAGTACGTCGTCGTCTCGATGCGCACCATGACGCGGATGGGCAAGGCCGCGCTGGACAAGATCGGCGACGACGGCTTCTTCGTGAAGGCCCTGCACTCGATCGGTGCGCCGCTGGAGCCCGGCCAGACGGATGTGCCGTGGCCCTGCAACGACACGAAGTACATCACCCACTTCCCGGAGACCCGTGAGATCTGGAGCTACGGCTCGGGTTACGGCGGCAACGCGCTTCTCGGCAAGAAGTGCTACTCGCTGCGGATCGCCTCGGCCATGGCCCACGACGAGGGCTGGCTCGCCGAGCACATGCTGATCCTCAAGCTGATCTCCCCGGAGAACAAGGCCTACTACATCGCCGCGGCGTTCCCGTCGGCCTGCGGCAAGACCAACCTCGCGATGCTGCAGCCCACCATCCCGGGCTGGCGGGCCGAGACCGTCGGCGACGACATCGCCTGGATGCGGTTCGGCAAGGACGGCCGGCTCTACGCCGTCAATCCCGAGTTCGGTTTCTTCGGCGTCGCGCCGGGCACCAACTGGGACTCCAACCCCAACGCCATGAAGACCATCGAGGGCGGGCAACACCGTCTTCACCAACGTCGCCAAGACCGATGACGGTGACGTGTGGTGGGAGGGCCTGGAGGGCGATCCGGACCACCTGATCGACTGGAAGGGTCACGACTGGGACCGCGAGTCGGATACCAAAGCGGCGCACCCGAACTCGCGCTACTGCACCCCGATCTCGCAGTGCCCGACGCTGGCGCCCGAATGGGACGACCCGCAGGGTGTGCCGATCTCGGCGATCCTGTTCGGCGGCCGGCGCAAGACCACGGTTCCGCTGATCACCCAGGCCCGCGACTGGCAGCACGGCGTCTTCATCGGTGCGACGCTGGGCTCCGAGCAGACCGCGGCCGCCGAGGGCAAGGTCGGCACCGTGCGCCGCGACCCGATGGCGATGCTGCCGTTCCTGGGTTACAACGTCGGCGACTACTTCCAGCACTGGATCGACATCGGCAAGAACGCCGACGAGTCCAAGATGCCCGCGGTGTTCTTCGTGAACTGGTTCCGCCGCGGCGACGACGGCCGCTTCCTGTGGCCGGGCTTCGGCGAGAACAGCCGCGTGCTCAAGTGGGCCGTCGAGCGCATCGAGCACCGGGCCGAGGGGCAAGTACCACGCCGATCGGCATCGTGCCGACGGCGGCCGATCTGGACCTGGCCGGTCTGGATGTCGACGCCGCCGACGTCGACGAGGCCCTGGCCGTCAACGCCGACGAGTGGCGTGCCGAACTGCCGCAGATCGAGGAGTGGTTCGAGTTCGTCGGCGAGAAGCTGCCGACCGGCATCAAGGACGAGTTCGACGCGCTGAAGCACCGACTGTCCGAAGAGGCTTAACAGCGCGACCAGACACGAGAATCGCCCGAATCCACGCGGATTCGGGCGACTCTGTCGTGGTCGGCACGCTTCGGTGTCGAGGCCTATCGGACTAGTTCAACTAGTCTGAATAGTTCTTCCCGGGTATCATGGAGGAATGAAGACCGTCACGAGCACGGAAGCCAAAGCGAAGCTGAACGCGCTCCTCGCAGAGGTCGAGCGGACCGGCGTATCGGTCACGATCACTAACCACGGCTCCCCAGTGGCCGTGCTGACGCCGGTGCATCGACGGCTACGAAAGTTCGGTCAGTTGCCGGCACTCGTTGTGCCGGAGGACTTCGATGAACCACTCCCGGACGCCGAACTTGCGGCCTGGGAGGGCGATTCGTGAGTCGGGCGGTACCCCCGCAGGCCGTCCTGCTGGATACCTATGCGCTGCTGTGGCTGGTTAGCACGCCGGAAAGGGTGTCTGAGGCAGCTCGCGACGTGCTTTCGGCCCCCGGAACCGAGGTCATGGTGTCGGCCGCGTCGGCGTGGGAGATCGCGATCAAGACGCGGCTCGGACGCCTCGACGGCGAGCCTCTGCTGTCTGCGTGGTCGGACATCATCGCCGACATGACCGCTACCGATCTACCTATCGATTCCGGAGACGCCATCCTCGCGGGTCGCCTGCCGTGGGAGCAGAAAGACCCGTTCGATCGGGTGATCGTCGCGCAGGCTGCGCGGCGCAACCTCACTATCGTGACCAGTGACGCCCATATCCTGCGCGCTGCGCTGACGGCGACGCTCAAGATCTAGTCGACCACAGTCCTCATTCGCACTGCGTATCGGAGGATTCGGTTGCCGATGGTTAGCCGCAAAACCTATATCGGGTGCCCGAACTTACTCATAAGGTGATGTGAGCAGCTAATTCAGTATGCAACCGAGAAATAATTGGTAGATACGCTACGTTGCTGGACTCGACCGAGTCGGCTATCGTCATGTCCAGCGAAGGGGAGTAGTTCCCACCCGCGGCGTCTGCGCCGCGAATGCGGATGATCGACATACTGGCGGCACTGTTGCCGCCCGGTCATCCACCGGGCCGCACGTCCGGCGAGCGAGACCTTCGGTCGACATTCACGTTGTCGACCCGAAGTCTCGCTGCGCGTTTGGCGAGATCGGGTCGCTGAACCGAGGAACGCAATGACACTCGCCACTGCACGGGCCGACGCCGAGCCCATCAGCAGCGGATACCGCCGCATTCTGCTGCGCTCGCTGACCATCACCTCGCTGTTGATCCTGCCCGCGCTGGTGCTGCGATTCGGTGGTCTGCATCCCACGCCCGTGCTGTCGCTGGTGATCTACGGCGCGGCCGTCGTCGCGGCCAGCTTCCTGCTCGCGTGGGCGGCCGAGGCCGCGCAGATCGATGTATCCGGTGGTCTGGCCATTGCGGTGCTGGCGTTGATCGCCGTGCTGCCCGAATATGCGGTCGACCTCTATTACGCCTACACCGCCGGGTCCAATCCGGAGTATGCGCAGTACGCCGCGGCGAACATGACGGGATCCAACCGGCTGCTCATGGGCATCGGTTGGCCGATCGTCGTGCTGGTCACCCTTTACGTGGCGCGCCGGATGACTGGCAAGCCTGTCACGCAGATGGCCCTGGATCCGGGCAACCGCGTCGAACTCGGCTTCCTGCTGATCGCCGGCGTGGCCGCATTCGTCATCCCGGTCACCGGGCAGATCAACCTCGTGTTCGGCCTCGCGCTGTTGGCCTGGTTCGGCTTCTACCTCTACAAGCTCACTCGCGGCGAGGTGGAAGAGCCCGAGCTCATCGGCACCGCCGCCGCAATCGGCGCACTGCCGGACCGCAATCGGCGCACCACCGTCATCGCGTTGTTCGTCCTGGCGGCCGCTGTCATCCTGGCGTGCGCGGAACCCTTCGCCGAAAGCCTGGTCGGTGCCGGTACGCAGCTGGGCATCGACAAGTTCCTGCTGGTGCAGTGGCTGGCGCCGCTGGCCTCGGAGGCGCCGGAGTTCATCATCGCGATCATCTTCGCCGCGCGCGGCAAGGGCACGGCGGCCATCGCGACGCTGATTTCGTCGAAGGTCAACCAGTGGACGCTGTTGGTCGGATCGTTGCCGATCGCCCACATGGCCGGCGGTGGCGGCACCTCGCTGATGCTCGACGGGCGCCAGGTCGAGGAGATGTTGTTGACCGCGACCCAGACTCTGATGGGTGTCGCGCTGATCCTCGCGCTGCGGTTCCACCGGCACACCGCGTGGGCGTTGTTGGCGCTGTTCATGATTCAGTTCCCGATCACCTCGACGCACGGTCGGCTGATTCTGTGCGGCGTGTACGCGGTGCTGGCCGTCATCGGGCTGGTTGTCAATCGCCAGCATCTCCTGCCGACGCTGCGGGCGCCGTTCGCGCGGCAGGCGCCATCGGAGGATGCACACGGGCCTCGCGGCGACGCGGTGCTGGTGTCCTAGCGCGGGAGTTCTGCTCGGGCCCGGTCGATCTGCTCGAAGGCGTAGGGCACCATGGCCGCAGCGGTCATGGTGGCACCGGTGTGGGCAAGCGACTCGTAGGCGTCCTCGCCGAGAACTTCGCGTAGGTGGGTGACGAGGACGGTCATCTCAGGAAAAGACGCTCGCGTGAAGGGCGTATCGGCGAATCCACTGACTATTGTGGCGGTTTCGTTGTGCCCTAGCCGGTCGAAGACAGTGGCCAGGATTGCCAGCGGGCTCAACATGAGAGAAAAGCTGCCGGAGTCATAGTGGTTGCAGATCGCCACGGTCAGGTAGTCGAATGCGTCTAAGGTGTCTCCGTGAAGTGCGGCAAGATGCGACACGTTCCCCGCCAGGTGTGACTCGACTTGGCGGTTACCGCTCTCTCGCGCGATCGTCAAGCCTCGGCGGTGGCCCTCATACGCGGCGACGGGATCCGTATCGCGGCGAGCGTAGCCGAATGCCACGAGCGCGTAGCAGATCACGAGGGGATTATCGGTGGCCTTGGCGGCAGCGACGAGATTCTCCGACTTCGCCAGCGCCTCTTCGCCGGCTCCGGTGAAATTCAGCGCTATGACCAGGTTTGCCTGGGCAAAATAGTGAGCGCTCCGCCCTCCCGCGATCATGTTGCGGCACAACTCAAGCCACCGCTCGGGCACACCCGTCCAGATGTACGGACCACCGAGCCAGCTTTCGAAATCGTACGGAACGGGATCGAAGCGCCCGCTGCTGATGGCGATCCTCCCAGCCTCGGCATATCGGAGTGCCTCGTCGAGCCGACCGGCTGCATAGCACTGCGTCGCCATCGCGTAGAGCTGCGCCAGGCGCCGGTGGTCGACCGCCCGCGCCAGCTCGATCAGCTGCTCGGCCCACGCGACGGGCTCGAATTGTTCGACCCAGTAACCGAGGAACGTGGCGTAGACGGCGATGGCAGAGGCGGTGTCGAGATCGCCGGTGTCGGCGGCCCACCGGAACGCGGTTCTCAGGTTCGGCAGTTCGAGGGTGAACCAGTCGTAGGCTTCGCGTTGGCGCGGACTGTCCCACAGGGCGAGCACATCGGTCTCACGCTCGGCGAAGTGGCGGGCGTGCGCGGTGCGGGCTTCGTCCGCCGTTCCATCGAGAGCGAGTTGTTCTTCGGCGAATTGGCGGATGGTCTCCAGCATCGAGAACCGGGTTTGGCCGGACGACCGGTCGGCCGTCACCAGCGACTTCCGGACTAGAGCGTCAAGTAGATCCAAGGAGACGAATTCATCATCAGTGCCGGAAACCGCGCAGGCGGCAGCTAGGTCGAACCCCCCGGCGAAGACCGAACACTTTGACAGCAGCGACTTTTCGGCGTCGTCGAGCAGGTCGTAGGACCATTGCACCGCATGCCGCAGGGTCTGGTGGCGCTCCAGACCGCGCCGAGACCCCACCAAGAGCCGGAACCGATCATCGAGGCGATCGCGTACCTCGGTGACCGTCATGGACTGCATTCGGGATGCGGCGAGTTCGATAGCAAGCGGAATACCGTCGAGGCGCCGGCAAATCTCGACCACCGCACCCGCCTCACTGGTCGACGTGTCGGCGGCCATGCCTGCAGCTCGCTCACGGAAGAGAGTGACAGCGGCCGAGTCGGGCCCGGTTCCGACGTCGAGCGAGGGCACCGGATGTAGTTGTTCGTCTGCGACCCGAAGGCCCTCGCGACTGGTCGCCAGCACCGTCACCGTCTTCGAACGGGCGAGGATGGCGTCGATCATCTCGGCCGCCGCGTCTAGCACGTGCTCGCAATTGTCGAACACCAGCAGCCGCCTGCGTCCTTCCAATGCCGCCGCCACGCTGTCAGCCACGCTCATGCCCGGCTGTTGGGTCACTCCCAGTACGGCGGCGAGCGCCTCGGGGACGGCGGCCGGATCGCCGACCGTGGCCAGTTCGAACATCCACACGCCATCGGGGAAGCTGTCGGTGAGCCGAGTGGCCAACTCGACCGCGAGCCGGGTCTTGCCTACCCCGCCAACACCGGTCAACGTGACCAACCGGTGACGGCGCAGTACCGAATCTAGTTCGGCGAGTTCGGATTCGCGTCCGACAAAACTTGTGGTGTGGGCGCGTAGGTTTCCCGGCGTCGGGACGGGTGTATTCAGGGGCGGGAAATCGGTTGGCAACCCCGCTGCCCGGACCTGGAACATGTACACCGGTTTGGCGATGTCCCGTAATCGCCTAGGTCCCAGATCGAGGAGATCCACGCCGGTGAGCAATCCTGCGGTGGCGCCATCGATCAGGATCTGGCCGCCGTGGCCGCACGCCATCACTCGGGCGGCACGATTGAGGGCCGGGCCGAAGTAGTCGTCGTCGCGCAGTTCGGCTTCGCCCGTAGCTATGCCCATCCGAACCGGCAACTCCAGTACTCGTTGTGCGGCAACTGCAGCGTCGACGGCAGCGCTCGGGCGACGAGAATGCCGCGCATACCCCGTCGCCGGTGTGTTTGAAGAGCGAACCATGTTGTGAAGCAATTGCTTCCCGCAACGCCCGGTCGTGGGCTTCCAGTGCCGTACGCATTACCTCGGCGTCGGTCTCCCACCGCCGCGTCGACCCCTCGATGTCGGTGAACAGAAACGTCACCACTCCTGATGGCGCGTTCATATGGTCGCCGGCGTTCATGCGGATTCGTTCGTGGACAGCAGCTCTGAGCGCGCGGCATCGATCTGGTCGAGCGCGTAGGTCGCCATCGCCGAGTTGGTCATGTTCATCCCGGCGCGCGCGAAGCGTTTCGTAGGCTTCGTCGCCCAGCGCGCAACGCAGGTTAGCAATCGTCGCGTCTATCTCAGGGAAGCCCGCTCGGGTAAGGGGCGTCGCCGCGAATGCGCTGATCGTGGCGGCGGCTTCGAAGTGACCTAGTCGATCGAGGTATGCGGCAAGTATCGCCAGCGGGCTGTGCAACACCGCGTAGCTGCCCGAGTCGTAATAGTGATGGATCGTCAGGCTCAGGTAGGCGAAGGCGTCGTCCGGACTCTCCTTGGGAGGCAGCGATCCTCGACAGCAGCACCGCGATGGCCGTCTTCATCTGTCGGTTCCCACTGGCATCGGCGATGGCCAGGCCTTTACTCAGTGCTTCATAAGCGGCAACGGGATCGGTGTCGCGGTAGGCCAAGCCGTACGCGAAGACATGCATACGACGCGGCGGCGGGATTGTCGGCATCGTCAGCGATAGCGACCGTGTCTTCAGCAGCTGCGAATGCCTCCTCCGGTTCACCCGCCATCACGAAGGCGAGGACCAGGCATACCCGGATGATGGCGCTCGGGGTCTCCGCTTTCGGCGATCATGCTGCGGCAGTAATCGACTGCTCGCTTGGGCTGGCCCACCGTGATGTAGCCACCGGCTAGCGCGGTCTGGAAGTCGGCACGGACAACGTCGAACCGTCCGCTTGCGGCAGCCGCTTGGCTTGCTTCGGCATAGCGCAGAAAGTCGTCAATGTGCCCGGTGAAAGCGCACAGCATCGCCATCATGTAGAGCTGAATGAGCCTTCGATGTTCGGCCGCCTCAGCTGCCCCGATCAGTTCTTCGGCCCATGCGATCGGCTCGTGTTGCTCCATCCAATAGCCGACGAATGGCGCGTAGACGGCGAGGGCGGAAGCGGTATCGAGGTCACCATGGTCGGCGGCCCAGCGGAAGGCCGCGCGCAGGTTCGGCAGTTCGAGCGTGAACCACGTGTATGCCTCGCGCTGGTGCGGGCTCGTCCCACAACGCGAGTACGGCGTCCTCGCGGCCCGGCGAAGTAGCGGGCGTGCGCGGTGCGGGTCTCGTCGGCGTTCCCCGGAGGCCGCGAGTTGTTCCTCGGCGAACTGGCGGATGGTCTCAAGCATCGAGAATCGGGTCCGGGCCGAGGAACGATCGGCGATCACCAGCGATTTGCGGACCAGAGCGTCGAGCAGATCTAGGGTGGCAAACTCGTCACCGCTACCGGCGACCGCAGCCGCGGCCGGCAGGTCAAATCCGCCGGAGAACACCGAACACCTTGCCAACAAGAACTTTTCGTTATCATCGAGCAGGTCGAACGACCACTGCACCGCGTGCCGCAGGGTTTGGTGGCGTTCCAGCCCGCGCCGCGAGCCGACCAGCAGCCGGAACCGGTCATCGAGGCGATCTCGGACCTCGACCGCCGTCATCGACACCAACCGGGAGGCGGCCAGTTCGATCGCCAACGGGATGCCGTCGAGACGGCGGCAGATCTCCACTATCGCGTCGGCGTCGTCTCGGCCGGGCCAGCGAGAAGCCGGGCACCACAGCCTGCAGCCCGCTCGACGAACAGAGCCGCGGCCGGCGGAGCGGCACCGCTTTCGACGTCCAAGGACGGTACCGGCCAAAGCTGTTCGTCCCCCACCCGCAGCCCCTCCCGGCTGGTCGCGAGGATCTTGATCGTCTGAGAGCGCGAGAGGATGGCCTCGATCAGGTCGGCCGCGGCGTCCAGGACGTGTTCGCAATTGTCGAAGATCAGCAGCCGCGAGCGGCCTTCCAATGCGGCGGCCACGCTCTCGGCCAGCGCTCAGTCCCGGCTGTTGCGTGATCCCCAGCACGGCCGCGACCGCCTCGGGTACCGCGGCCGGATCGCCGATCGAGGCGAGCTCGATCACCCACACCCCGTCGGGGAAGCTGTTGCGACATCCGTGCGGCGACCTCCACCGCGAGCCGGGTCTTGCCGACCCCACCGACACCGGTCAGGGTCACCATCCGATGCGACTTGAGTGCCGACTCCAGGTCGGCGAGTTCGGCCTCGCGGCCGACGAAGCTCGTGGTCGGCGGGCGCAGGTTGCCGGGTGTCGGAGTCGAGGGTCGCTCAACGGCGGGAAATTCCGTCCGCAGCCCGGCGCCCTGCACCTGAAACATCTCGACCGGCTTGGCGAGATCGCGCAGCCGCCGTCGGCCCAGATCGATGAGATCGAACTCAGTAACCAGGCCCGCCGTGAGCCCGTCGAGCAGGATCTGGCCGCCGTGACCGCACGCCATCACCCGTGCCGCACGATTGAGCACGACGCCGAAGTAGTCGGCGCCGCGCAGTTGGGCCTCACCGGTCGCGATGCCCATCCGAACCGGCAACTCGAGATTCCGCTGTGCCGCTACCGCCGCCTCGACGGCATCCCGCGGCGATTGAAAGACGGCGCACACGCCGTCGCCGGTGTGCTTGAACACCTGGCCGTGATGGTTGTCGACCTCGGTGCAGCAGGACCCGATCGTGGCTTTCAAGCGCGGCGCGCATTTCGTCGGCGTCGGACTCCCACCGTCGGGTCGAGCCTTCGATGTCGGTAAACAGGAACGTCACGATTCCCGACGCCGGCTGCTGATCGGTCCCAGGATTCATGCGGGCTCAACCCGTCAGCCCCGTCATGCCCATTCGAGCACCTTGAACCCCGATTCCCCCGAAGGTCTACATGGTATGTCGGCGTATCCGGCTGAGGCTTTGATTTCGCGGCAGCGTATGTGGAGTAGCCCGAACCCTCGCTGACGGACCGATGGCCGACCGCGGGGGCCGGGGCTGCTGCGGCAAGTCGCAGCGTAGAGCCATGCGACAGTGACATTGTCACTTCATTGTGTAAAGTTGGTGCGACCGGTGTGGCGACGCCGCAATCCGGTTGACACCTGTCAAACTTGTCGAAGTAGAGTCTTGGCATGCAGATTCGCGACCACGTCGGAACGGGCAAGCCCGCCGTCATCCTTCACCCGTCCGGAACCGTCGTCACCTTCGATGAGATGGAGGCGCGCGCCAACCGCCTGGCGCACTATTTCCGCAAGGCGGGTTTGGTCGAGGGCGACGCCGTCGCGATCCTGATGGAGAACAACGCCCACATCCACACGGTGATGTGGGCGGCGCGACGAGCCGGCCTGTACTACGTGCCGATCAACATCCACCTGACGCCCGCCGAGGCGGCCTACATCGTGGACAACAGCAACGCGAAGGCGATCATCGGGTCCGCGGCGCTGCGTAAGACGTGTGAGAACCTCGCCGCAGCAACTGCCGGGCGGACTGCCGGGCGTGCTGATGATCGCGGACGACGACCTCGACGGCTGGCTGCGCTACCCCGAGTGCGTCGCCGACCAGCCCGACACCCCGATCGACGACGAACTCGAAGGCGATCTGCTGCAGTACTCGTCGGGCACCACCGGCCGGCCCAAAGGCATCAAACGCGAACTGCCGCATGTGCATCCGTCCGAGGCGCCGGGGATGATGTCCGCGCTCGTCGGGTTCTGGATGGATCCCAACGGCGTGTACCTGAGCCCCGCGCCGCTCTACCACACCGCGCCGTCGGTCTGGTCGATGACGATGCACTCCGCGGGCGTGCCCGTGGTGGTGCTGGAGAAGTTCGACGCCGAGGGCTGTCTCGACGCCATCGCGCGCCACGGTGTCACGCACGGGCAGTTCGTCCCGGTGATGTTCACCCGGATGCTCAAACTGCCTGAATCCGTGCGCAATTCGTATGACGTCTCCAGCCTTGCCCGGGTCATGCACGCCGCGGCGCCGTGTCCGGTGGAGATCAAGAAGCAGATGATCGACTGGTGGGGTCCGATCGTCGACGAGTATTACGCCTCGTCGGAGGCGATCGGGTCGACCTTGATCTCCGCCGAGGAGTGGCTGGCGCATCCCGGGATCGGTCGGCAAGTCGATGGGGAGCACCTGCACATCCTCGACGAGGACGGCAACGAACTGCCGGCCGGCCAGGCCGGTGAGATCTACTTCGAGGGCGGCTTCGACTTCGAGTACCTCAACGACGCGGCGAAGACGGCGTCGTCGCGGGACTCGCACGGCTGGAAGACGGTGGGCGACATCGGCTATCTCGATGACGACGGCTACCTGTATCTGACCGACCGCCGCCACCACATGATCATCTCCGGCGGGGTGAACATCTACCCGCAGGAGGCCGAGAACACCCTCGTCACCCATCCGAAGGTGATGGACGCGGCGGTGTTCGGCGTCCCCGACGACGAGATGGGCCAGTCCGTCAAGGGCGTGGTGCAGACTGTCGACGCGGCCGACGCCACCGACGAGTTCGGCGAAGAACTGCTGACGTGGCTGCGTGAGCGGCTCACCCATTACAAGTGCCCGCGGTCGATTTCGTTCGAGGCCCAGTTGCCGCGCACCGACACCGGCAAGCTCTACAAGCAGAGCCTGATCGACAAGTATTCGGGCTAGTGCCGCCGCTGCGGGTCGTCGACCTGTCCGAACCGCCGACCGGGCCGGAATGCACCGCGCCGGGGCAGGTGGTCGTCGGCGTCGGCGACCCGGACGCGCCGGAGTCCGAATACTGGCTGCAACAAGCCACTTTCACCCTTGTCGAGGCGGGTTCCGGGGACCGGCGCACGGTGACGGTGCCGTCCGTCGCGGCGGCGCTGGACCAGGTGTCGCAGCGGTGCGAACGCTGGCCGCATGCCGCGTCGGTGTGCGACGACGTGCTGCGCGCCGTCGATGTCACGGCACCGGCGCTGGCCGGGGTGATCACCGAGTCGCTGGCGTATTCGACGTTGCAGGCCGGCCCCGAGTTCGCCCGTTGGCTCTCCGAACGGGGACCGGCCCGCGTCCCCGAGATTCCCGACCCGGTGCAGTCGTATCGCGACGGCAACACCCTGCACGTCGCCTTCAACCGACCGCAACGGCACAACGCGTTCTCCACCGACGCCCGGGCCGCGCTACTCGAAGCCTTGACGGTGGCCCTGGTCGATCCCGGCGTCGACGAGGTGGTGCTCAGTGGCAACGGCGAATCATTCTGCAGTGGAGGCGATCTCGCGGAGTTCGGCACCTTCGTCGACCCCACCAGTGCGCACCTGGCCCGGACCCGGCACAGCCCTGCTCTCGCGCTCGACGCGCTGACCCGCAGGCTGGGTTCGGCGTGCCGCGCGGAGGTGCACGGTCAGGTGCTCGGCAGCGGTCTGGAGATGGCGGCGTTCTGCGGCCGGGTGGTGTGCCGCCCCGGCGCCACGCTCGGCCTGCCGGAGCTGAGTCTCGGCCTGATCCCCGGCGCCGGTGGCACGGTGAGCATCACGCGACGGATCGGCCGTTGGCGCACGGCGTGGCTGGTGCTCTCCGGCCAGACTCTCGACGCCGAGACAGCATTGGACTGGGGACTCGTCGACGCCCTCACCACCGAGTGATTTCGGTGTGTTCAGACGCGGTGACGCGACGTCTGAACACACCGAAATCCCACTAGGTGGAGCGGCGCAGGGTGACGCGGTAGGTGTACTGCTCGGGCAGGAACTGGCTCACCGCCAACTCCACGGGCGTTCCGGAAGAATCGGAATACAACCGGTCCACCCGCAGCATCGGGTGACCCGGCTCGCATCGCACCGCCTCCGCAACATCGACGTCCGCTCCGGCGACCGTAATCGACTGTGCTGCTTCGGCAATCGGATACTGCAGGTGCGGTTCCAGCAGACCGATGATGGTGTACGCGCTGACCGCGCCGTCAGCCAGTTCGGGGGCGTGCAGCACCGGCAGCGCCGACGGCCTCGATCAGGTGCACCCGGGTCAGCACGAACGGGACGCCGTCATGCAGCCGGCGAAACACCACGGTGAAGACGACATCGTCGTCGAGGCGGAGCCGGCTGGCGGCGTCGACGTCCACGCGGCGGCGCAGCCCGGACAACACCTCCATGGTGGTGTCCTCCGACAGGCTCATCAGGTCCTCGATGGAGCCCAGCTGACGCAGATAGCGCGGCGCCGATTCGTCCGCGTAGGTGCCGCGGCCGGGCACCCGGTACACCACGCCCTCGGCCACCAGATCCTGGAACGCGCGGCGCACCGTCTGACGGCTGACGCCGTGGCGCTGCACCAGCTCCAGTTCGGTGGGCAGCCGCGCGCCGCCGCGATACACACCGGCCGCGATCTCGTCGCGCAACTGTCGGCGAAGCACCTGATATGCCGGCGCGGGCTTCATCGTTCAGATGCCTCCGCGGGAAACAAGCTGGGCCGCAATGACGTTGCGCTGGATCTCGTTGGTGCCCTCGCCGACGATCATCAGCGGGGCATCACGGAAATAGCGCTCGACGTCGTACTCGGTGGAGTAGCCGTAGCCGCCGTGGATGCGCACCGCGTCCAGCGCAATCTCCATCGCCACCTCCGAGGCGAACAGCTTGGCCATCCCGGCCTCCATGTCGCAGCGCTCGCCGCTGTCGTAACGACGGGCCGCGTACAACGTCAGCTGGCGCGCGGCGGTCAGCTTGGTCGCCATGTCGGCCAGGTAGTTGCCCACCGACTGGTGCTTCCAGATGGGTTGGCCGAAGCTCTGCCGATCCTGGGCGTAGGCCAGCGCGTCCTCGAGCGCCGCGGTGGCCACCCCCAGCGCCCGGGAGGCCACCTGGATGCGCCCGGTCTCCAGGCCCTTCATCATCTGCGCGAAGCCCTTGCCCGGTGTGCCGCCGAGGATCGCCGAGGCCGGAATCCGGTAGTCGTCGAAGGACAGCTCGCAGCTCTCGACGCCCTTGTAGCCGAGCTTGGGCAGATCCCGCGACACCGTCAGGCCCGGGCCGTGCTCGACGAGGACGACCGAGATGCCCCGGTGCCTGGGCGTGGCATCGGGGTCGGTCTTGCACAGCAGCGCAATCAGGCCGGAACGCCGCGCGTTGGAGATCCACGTCTTGGAGCCGTTGATCACCAGGTTGTCACCGTCCCGCCGCGCGGTGGTGGTCATGTTCTGCAGGTCGGAGCCGCCGCCCGGTTCGGTCAACGCCATGGTGGCGCGCAGTTCGCCGGTGGCCATCCGCGGCAGGTACGACCGCTTCTGTTCCTCGGTGCCGAACAGGTCCAGCAGTTTGGCGACGACGGTGTGCCCGCCCATCGCCCCGGCCAGGCTCATCCAGCCGCGGGCCAGCTCCTGCGTGACGAGCACGTAGCACGGCATCGACACCGGGGAGCCGCCGTATTCCTCGGGCACCGCAAGGCCGTAGATCCCGATGCGCTTCATCTGCTCGATCCACGCTTCCGGGTATTCGTTGGCGTGTTCGACGTCGCGCACCGTCGGTCTGACATCGCGTTCGACGAACGTCCGCACGGTCTCGACCAAGAGGGACTCTTCGTCGCCGAGTGCGTCAGTGGAATCTAAATGTACGGCCATATCTAGGCATGTTGACACAAAGGTCAAGCTGCTGACAACATCAGGCGCTGTGACTTTGTACGGCCAAACTGAGGGCGGGCCCCATTTCGACGAACTGACGGTCGGCCAGGTGTTCGACTGGGCGCCCTCGATGACCCTGACCTCCGGCGCGGCCGCGGTGCACCAGTCGATACTCGGTGACCGGATGCGGCTGCCGCTGGATGCCCCGCTGTCGCATGCGGTGACGGGTTCGGCCGCCGCGCTGGCGCATCCGGCACTGGTCTGCGACGTCGCGATCGGGCAGTCGACCTTGGCCACCCAACGGGTGAAGGCCAATCTGTTCTACCGCGGCCTGACGTTCCATCGCTTCCCGATCCTCGGCGACACCCTGTACACCCGGACCGAAGTCGTCGGCCTCAAACAGAACTCGGCCAAGCCGGGACGCCCGCCGACCGGGTTGGCGGCACTGCGGATGACGACGATCGACCAGGCCGACCGCCTGGTGCTCGACTTCTACCGGTGCGCGATGCTGCCCCTGCGTCCCGACGCCGGCGAGACCGGTCACGACGACGACCTGTCGGCCATCGGCACCGACCTGCCACCCGGCGCCCGACCCCACCGCCGGGTGGGACGCCGACGTGTTCCGCCGCCGGGTGCCCGGCCCGCACTTCGATCCCGGACTGGCCGGAACCGTGCTGCACAGCACCGCCGACGTGGTCAGCAGCGCGCCCGAACTGGCCCGGCTGAGCCTGAATATCGCAGCCACACATCATGATTCGCGCGTCGGCGGCCAACGCCTGGTGTACGGCGGGCACACCATCGGGCTGGCGCTGGCGCAGGCGACCCGATTGCTGCCCAACCTGGTGACGGTGCTCGGTTGGGAGTCCTGCGACCACACCGGACCCGTCCACGAGGGCGACACCCTGCACAGCGAACTGCACATCGAGTCCGCCGAGGACGGGGTGCTGGGCCTGCGGTCCCTGGTCTACGCGGTGGGTGAGCCGGACCGTCAGGTACTGGACTGGCGATTCAGCGCGCGGATGTTTTAACTCCGGCGTGCTGACCGCGAGAATGACCGTATGGGCGCGTTAGGCATACCCGGTGGCGTGCTGCGGCGCACCGCCGCGGTCGCCGACGCGTTCGGCGCCGACGCCGGCGAACTGCTGACGGGCCGCGCGGCGCTGCTGGGGCTGACACCGCGCGGACGGGTGTCCGCGGGGGCGCCACCCACCTGATGCCGAGTGCCGACGGGTGGTGCGCGTTGACGCTGTCGCGCGCCGACGACATCGCCGCCGTGCCGGCCATGCTCGAGGTCGACGGCGTCGGCGCGGATCCCTGGCCGGACATTCGCCAGTGGGCCGCGACGCGCACCGCCGATGCGGTGGTGCGGCGGGCGCGACTGCTCGGATTGCCCGCGGCGCGGCTCGGCGAAGCCGGCGCGGCCGCACCACGGGTGCACGAGTGCGGCGAACCTACGAGCGCCGCGGCCGCTGGCCGGATTGCTGGTCGCCGACCTGACCTCGATGTGGGCCGGGCCGTTGTGCGGGCAACTGCTGGCCCGCGCCGGCGCCGTGGTCGTCAAGGTGGAGAGCCCGGCGCGCCCGGACGGCACCCGCGGCGGCGATCCCCGCTTCTTCGACTGGATGAACGGTGGAAAGCTCTGCTATTCAGTCGATTTCGACCGCGACCGCGCGCGGTTGGCGGCGCTGCTGGCCGCCGCCGACGTGGTGCTGGAGGGATCCCGGCCCGCTGCGCTGGTCCGCCGCGGCCTGGGCCCGGCCGGACATGTCCCGCCCGCCCCGGACGGGTGTGGCTGCGGATCACCGGCTACGGCACCGATGCCGGGATCGGCTGAGCGTGTCGCGTTCGGCGACGACGCCGCGGTCGCGGGTGGCCTGGTCGGATACGACGGCGCGGGACCGGCGTTCGTCGGTGACGCGATCGCCGACCCGCTGACGGGTCTGGAAGCGGCCGCCGCGGTGCGCGCGTCGGTGGGCCGCGGCGGCGGCGAACTGATCGAGGTCGCGATGGCCGCGGTGGCGGCGTCCTACGCCGCGCAACCGGCGAACCGGACGAACCGGACGTCGTCACCGAACCGGTGCCGCCGGCCGTGCGTGCGGCAGCCCCCGCGCTGGGCGCCGACACCGCGGCGGTCGAACGGCTGGTCGCCGACCGGCCGTTCGCCGAAAAGCCCAGCGCCACATGCTGATCACCCGGGCGAGCCTGCTGGACGGTGCGGTCGTCGACATCCGCGTCGGTCCGACGATCACGGCGGTCGCCGAGCGGCTGACGCCCGAACCGGGTGAGGACGTGTACGACGCGCGGGGCGGCACCGTGCTGCCCGGACTGCACGATCACCATGTGCACCTGTGGTCGTCCGCCGCGGCGCTGGAGTCCGTGCCCGCCGGGCCGCCGCAGGTCCGCACCGCGCGCCGAACTCCGGGACGCCCTGCACGCCGCGGGCGTCGACGCCGACGGCTGGATCCGCGCCGTCGGCTATCACGACAGCGTCGCCGGTGCGCTTGATCGTCACCGGCTGGATGACATCTCGCCGCCGGTGCCCGTCCGCGTGCAGCACCGCAGTGGCGCGCTGTGGACGCTGAACTCGGCGGCGCTGGCGCGCATCGGCGCGACCGATCACCCCGACGGGCGGTTCTTCCGGGAGGACCCGGCGATTCCGCGTGCGCAGAGCCCCGTCGCTGCGGCCAACTCAGCGACCGGCTCGCCGCCTTCGGCGTCACCGGCCTCACCGAGGCCACCCCGGACTACGGCCAGCGGGATATCGAAACATTCACGAAAGCAAGGACAATCCGGTGAATTGCGGCAACAGCTGCACTGCATGGCTGTCGCCGGAACCCGGCCCACTGCCGAGGTCAGCGTCGGCCCGGCCAAGATCATCCTCGACGACACCGCCCTGGATCTCGACGCGCTGTGCCGGTGGATCGCCGACAACCACGCCGCCGGTCACCCGGTCGCGGTGCATGCCGTGACCGACAGTCAACTCGTGGTGACCATCGCCGCCCTGCGCGAGGCCGGCGGCCATCCCGGCGATCGGATCGAGCACGCCGCGGTGGTGCCCGACGACTGCATCGCCGACCTCGCGGAGCTGGGGGTCACCGTGGTGACGCAGCCGAACTTCGTCGGCGAACGCGGTGACGAGTACCGGGCCGAAGTCCCGGTGGCACAACACGATCAGCTGTGGCGGGTCGCGTCGCTGGCCGATGCAGGCATCCCCGTCGCCCTGTCCACCGATACCCCGTTCGGCGACGGTGACCCGTGGGCCGCGATGCGGTCCGCCGTACACCGGGTCACGCCCGCCGGCGCCGTTCTCGGTGCGGCCGAGGCGGTTTCGCCGCGCGCGCGCCCTGCAGATGTTCCTGGGTTGGCCCGATCGGCCCGCGCGTCGCGCGGCGGGTGGCGCCCGGGCAGCCCGGCGATCTGTGCGTGCTGGCCGGCGCCGCCGGAACAGGTGCTCGCCGAACTGGATGCCGGACTCGTCGCCGCGACGATCATCGGCGGAGCGATCGTCTGCACTTAGTCAGTGCGGCAGATCCCGGAACGGCATGTCGCGGTACGGGTCCGGCTCCTTGGGCAGGCCCAGCACCCGCTCGCCGACGATGTTGCGCTGGATCTGGTCGGTGCCGCCGCCGATCGACGTGAAATAGGCATTGAGCGTCCGGAACGTCACCGCGTCACCGGCCGGGTGATCCGGCCCGGACAGCATGGACTCCGCCCCGAGGATCGCGGTCTGCACCCGGGCGGTCTCATGCAGGATCCGCGACATCGCGATCTTGCCGAACGACATCAGGGTCGCTGCCTGGATGCGGTCAGAGGCCTTGGCGCGCTGCGTGTTCCACTTGTTCACCGCCGCCAGCTCGTGGATCCGGGCGATCTGCTGACGGGTGTGGGCGTCGCCGAGTTTGCCGAACTCGCGCGCCAGCGCGATCAGCACGTCTTCCTCGTCCTGCGGCTTGCGCGCGGTCCGTGTGGTGCGGGCCAGGTCGCCCATCAGCCGCCGCTCGTAACCCAGGGCGGTCTGCAGAACCCGCCAGCCGTCGCCCTGCGGGCCCACCATGTTCTCGGCGGGCACCACCGCGTCGGTGAGGAACACCTCGTTGAACTCGGACTCGCCGGTGATCTGGTGGATGGGCCGGACCTCGACGCCGGGTTGGCGCATCGGGAGCATGAAGAAGCTGATGCCCTTGTGCTTGGGGACATCCCAGTCGGTGCGGGCAATCAGCAGGCCGTAGTCGGCGGTGGCCGGCGAACGACGTCCAGACCTTCTGGCCGTTGACGATGAAGCGGTCACCGTCCCGGTCGGCACGGGTGCGCAGGCCCGCCAGGTCGGAGCCCGCTCCGGGTTCGCTGTAGAGCAGACACCACTTGCTTTCGCCGCGCAGCGACGGCGGGATCAGCCGGCGTTTCTGCTCGTCGGTGCCCTCGTCGCGCAGCGTGCACGCGAACAGGTTGGCCCGGTCGTGGCCGGTGCCCGGCGCTCCCACCGCGTTGAATTCCGCGGCAACGACCCGGGATTCGGCATCCGACAAGCCGCGGCCCCACCATTCCGGCTCCCACGACGGGGCCGACCAGCCGTTTTCGAGCACCAGATCGGCCCACCGGGTGCGGTCCATCCCGGGTGTCCAGTTGGCGGACAACCATTCCCGCACCTCGGTGCGACGGCATCGACCGGGTCAGGCAGTCAGACCCCCGTCAGCCGCAGGTAGCGTTCGCGGTGATGGGCCGGTTCGCCCAGGAGCTGGGCGTCGGTGCGGGCCCGGCGCAGATACAGGTGAGCGGGATGTTCCCAGGTGAAGCCGATGCCGCCGTGCACCTGGATGTTCGTGGCCGCGACGAACACGAAGGCGTCCGAGCAGTACGCCTGCGCCAGCGCCAGATCCGTTGACCGCGTGGGCGTCCCGGCATCGAAGGCGGCCGCGACGTGCCGGGCCGCGGAGACGGCCGACTCGGCCTCGGCCAGCATGTCGGCGCACATGTGCTTGACGGCCTGGAAGCTGCCGATCGCGCGGGCGAACTGGAACCGGGTGCCCGCGTATTCGGCGGCCATCCGCATGGCGCGGTGTGCTCCGCCGGCCTGCTCGCTGAGCAGGGCGACGCCGCCGGCCTCCAGCGCTGCGGCGAATGCCTCAGCGCCGCAGCCCGGTTCGCCGACCAGGAGCGCAGGGGTGGCGTTCAGTCGGAGCGCGCACTGCTTGCGGGTCAGGTCGATGGTGGTCAGCGGTGTCGGCGTCAGCCCGGCTGCGTCCCGCTCGACCGCGAATACCGCCGGTCCGTCGTCGGTGTCGGCGAGCACGTAGACCAGGTCCGCGGCCGCGCCGTCGAGGACGTAGTTCTTGGCGCCGGTCAGTGACCAGTCGTCGCCGGAGCGCTGCGCCCGCGTCTCGGGCCGATCAGGGATGAGCGCCGACGTGCCCTCCGCGTAGGCCAGGGTGACGATCGCCGCTCCCGATCGCAATCCGCGGCAAGCACGTCGGCCTGCTCGTCCGTGTCGCCCACGCGGCCAGCAGCGCCGGGGCCAGCACCGCCGTCGAGAAGAACGGGGCGCACAGCAGCGCGCGGCCCATCTCCTCCAGCACGATGCCCATCTCGACGTGGCCGGCGCCGGTCCCGCCGTGGTGTTCGGGAACCGCCAGACCGAGCAGGCCCATATCGGCCAGTTCCTGCCAGGTGGTCTCGTCGTAGCCGGTGTCGGTGGCCATCAGGTCCCGAACCCGGGTCTCGGGCGACCGCTTCTCCAGCAGCGGCCGCAACGGCCTCGCGCAGGGCGCGATGCTCGGTGTTCACGATCAGTCCGCCAGGATCGAGCCGCAGCACCTCGCACTGGCTGTCGAAGAACTCACGGGCCATCCGGGTCTGCACCCGCGCCGTCGAGCGAAGCTCGGGGTGGATATCGGAGACGGTCACCCGGTGACTGTACGTGCTGCGCGCGGGTGACTTTGGAGTGTTTGCGCGGCAGCGCCCACCTGCGAGCCCAAACAAGGTCGACCCGGCGCATTCATCCGAAAAGAACGAGGTACAACTCTGAAGCCGGCGGCGCTATGATTTGTAGCGTAACGGTGTCCGGTGCAGCGCCACATCATGCAGTCGGGGGGCTGCCACAGCCACTTCCCGCGTGTACATGGAGTCGGCTCGGACCAAAAGCGAACCGGGGGTATCGCAAATGGCAATGGAACAGAAGACAGGCGCAGATGAGGCATCGGCCTACGCTGAGGTGTGGGGCGGCCAATTCATCGCTACATCGCTGAGCGACAACGGGACTCCACTATGTATCGTCGCCGGATCGCAGATCGAGTTGACCTTCTCGGAAGCGTGCGGAATCGAAGCTGAACTTCAAGGCTGGCTGCAACAGCATGTTTGCGGCGATCGAGGACCTCTCGCCCATTCTTGTGCTCGGCGAGATCGGTTCGACGAGGATGCTCTGCGCCGACGATCTGATGGACCAGGAGAACTGGTTGTTTCTAACTGTTCTGAGTAGCCGACCCCCGTTGGAGTTGTCTGGCCAGACTCTGACTTTGTCGTCGACAGGGATAGTAAGCCAGGTGATCACCCTGCAGCGAGTCGATGCTGCCTCGCCGAAAATAGCTGTCGGACAACGGCTTCCGTGATCCGGTGGGCGCGAGACCAGGCGCCGATGACGATTGCGAAAGGCTTTGCGCCCACGGTGATCTCGTCTACTACGGTGTTGGACGAAGTGTCGATCACCGAGACAGGGGTTTGACCGCAATCCTCCGGCGTGTCGCGCGCCGACACGCGGGTCCGCACACAGCAAGTGAACACTTTGCGGAATTTGACCACAAACGCGGTTACCGGCGGGTAATCACGCGGTACGCTCCCGCCATGACGGTACCTCCGGATACCCGGTACCCCGGCCCCACGCTGGCCGACCGCGCGCAGTGGATGCTGCGGGCAAAACCGGCCGATTACCTGCTTGCGATGAGCGTCGCGTCGGCGTCCCTGCCGGTGGTGGGCAAGCACCTCGAACCCCTCGGCGGATACACCGCCATGGGCGTCTGGGGCTACCGGCATGCGCCGGAAATCCTTGTCGGCCAGCATGAAGTCGTGGCTCCGCCCCGGCGCGTGCAGCATCCGGCGGGGCCAGCGCGACCAGACGCATTCCGTGTCCGACGCCGCGCTGCGTGGCGTCGTGCCCGCCGAGGATCTCGACATCGAGTGGCCCGCACCCGAACGCACCGCACCGGTGCTCAGGGCGCTGCAGCACCGCCGTCATGTGCACCGCACGTCGGTGCGCTACGGCGATCACCCGTCGCAGTTGCTGGACGTCTGGCGGCGTGACGACCTGCCGTCGCACCCGGCGCCGGTGATGATCTTCGTGCCCGGCGGCGCCTGGGTGCACGGCAGCCGGATCCTGCAGGGCTATGCGCTGATGTCACACCTGGCCGCCAATGGCTGGGTGTGTCTGTCGGTGGACTACCGGGTGTCGCCGAACAACCGCTGGCCGCAGCACATCGCCGACGTCAAGACCGCGATCGCGTGGGCCCGCGCCAACGTCGACCGGTTCGGCGGTGACCGCGACTTCGTCGCCATCGCGGGCTGTTCGGCCGGTGGCCATCTCGCCGCGCTGGCCGGTCTGACCATCGGTGACCCCGAGTACCAGGAGCACCTGCCGGCGGACTCGGACACCTCGGTCGACGCCGTGGTCGGGATCTACGGCCGCTACGACTGGGAGGACCGCTCCACCGATGAGCGCGCCCGGTTCGTCGACTTCCTCGAGCGCGTCGTGGTCAAGCGCAAGATCGACCGCCACCCGGAACTGTTCCGCAACGCGTCGCCGATCGCCCGGGTCCATCCCGACGCCCCGCCGTTCCTGGTCATCCACGGCAGCGGCGACACCATCATTCCGGTCGAGCAGGCCCGCAGCTTCGTCGACACCCTGCGCGGGGTGTCGCGCTCGACGGTCAGCTACGTCGAGTTGCCCGGCGCCGGTCACGGGTTCGACATGACCGACGGCGCCCGCACCGGGGCGATGGCCACCGCAATCGGATTGTTCCTCAATCAGATTCACCGAACCAGGCCGATGAACGAGGCCAAACAGGTCATCTGAACCGCGCACCGCTTTGTAGTGTCCCTGTTTAAGGGAGGTGGTTCGCGGTGATCCAGCCATCATGAAGAGGCTGACGGGCTGGGACGCGTTTCTGCTGTACAGCGAGACGCCGAACGTGCACATGCACACACTCAAGATCGCGGTCGTCGAACTCGCTCGACATGGGCGGGCGCTCGTTCGGCATCGACGAGTTCCGGCAGGTCATCCACAGCCGGCTCTACAAGTTGCACCCGTTGCGCTACGAACTCGTCGACATCCCGTTCAAGTTCCACCACCCGATGTGGCGGGAGAACTGCCAGGTCGACCTCGGCTACCACGTCCGGCCGTGGACACTGCCCGCGCCCGGTGGTCGCCGCGAACTCGACGACGCCATCGGCGAGATCGCCAGTACGCCGCTGGACCGCAGCCGGCCGCTGTGGGAGATGTACTTCGTCGACGGTCTGGCCAATGGCCGCATCGCGGTGGTCAACAAGATTCATCACGCCCTGGCTGACGGGGTCGCGGCGGCCAACCTGCTCGCGCTGGGCATGGATCTGCACCAGCGAACCGGAGACCGACCGCGAGTCCTACGACACCGACCCCGCACCGACCCGGGCGACAGTTGGTGCGCACGGCGTTCCGCGACCATGTGCGCCAGATCGGCACGGTGCCCTCGACGGTCCGCTACACCGCGCAGGGCATCAACCGGGTGCGGCACAGTTCACGCAAGCTCTCACCGGAACTGACGCGCCCGTTCACGCCACCGCCGAGCTTCATGAACCATGTGCTGAGGCCGCCAGCGCCGGTTCGCCACCGCGACGCTGTCGCTGGCCGACATCAAGGAGACCAAGAACCACCTCGACGTCTCCATCAACGACCTGGTGCTGGCCATGTCGGCGGGCGCACTGCGAAAGTTGTTGCTGCACTATGACGGTCAGGCCGATCACCCGCTGCTGGCGTCGGTGCCGGTGAGCTTCGACTTCTCACCGCAACGGATCTCGGGCAACTACTTCACCGGGGTGCTGATGCCGATTCCGGTGCAGGCCGACACGCCGCTGGACCGGGTGCGCGAAGCCCACGACGCCGCGGTGACGGCCAAGGAGAGCAACCACCTGATCGGGCCGGAAGTGGTCGCCCGCTGGTCGAACTTCATGCCGCCGGCCGGAATGGAAGCGCTGTTCAAGTGGCTGTCCAGCCGCGACGGACAGAACAAGGTGCTCAATCTCAACATCTCCAATGTCCCGGGGCCGCGCGAGTACGGCCGGGTCGGCGGCGCGCTGGTCACCGAGATCTACAGCGTGGGCCCGTTGACCGCCGGCAGTGGGCTGAACATCACGGTGTGGAGCTATGTCGACCAGCTCAACGTCTCGGTGCTCGCCGACCACGACTCCGTGGACGACGCGCACGAGGTGACTCGGGCGATGACCGACGAGTTCGTCGAGATCCGCCGGGCCGCAGGGCTTTCCGATAAGCTCACCGTCGTCGAGAAGGCGATGGCGCCTTAGCGGTCCTCCAGCGCCGCCCAGGCCTGCAGTTCGCGCCGCAACACTTTGCCGGTGTTGTTGCGGGGCAGTTCATCCAGAACGGTGATGTCGCGAGGCACCTTGTAGTTGGCGAGGTTGTCCCGGACGTGCTGCTTCAACTCATCCGGCGTCACCGATGCGCCCTCGGTCAACACCACGAACGCCACCAGGCGCTGTCCGTACTCTGTGTCGTCGACACCGATCACGGCGGCCTCGGCGACGGCGTCATGCGTCATCAGCGTCTTCTCCACCTCGATGGGATAGACGTTCTCGCCGCCGGACACGATCATCTCGTCGTCGCGGCCCACCACGAAAAGTCTTCCCTCCGAGTCGAAGCGGCCCAGATCGCCGGACGCCATGAAGCCGTCGTGAAAGTCCTTGCGTGGAGCCGCATGGTGTACCCGTCGAACTGGGAACCGTTGCGCACGAAGATCTGTCCGATCTCGCCGGTGGGTACTTCGGCGAAATCGGCGTCGAGGATGCGGATCTCGGTGCCCACGGCCGGCCTGCCCGCCGTGTCGGGCGCGGCGCGCAGGTCGGCCGGCGTCGCGGTGGCGATCATGCCGGCTTCGGTGGCGTTGTAGTTGTTGTAGATGATGTCGCCGAACTCGTCCATGAACTTGACGACGACATCAGGGCGCATCCGGGAACCCGACGCGGAGGCGAACCGTAGCGACGTTCCCTTGTAGCGGCGACGGACATCGTCGGGCAGATCCATGATCCGGTCGAACATGACGGGCACCACGCACAGCCCGTAGGCGCGGTGCCGGTCGACGAGTTCCAGCGTCGCCTCCGGGTCGAACCTGTTGCGGGTGACCACGGTGCACGCCATCGACGCCGCGAACACCAACTGCGAGAACCCCCAGGCGTGGAACATCGGCGCCACCACGACGACGGTCTTGTCGGTGCGCCACGGGATCCGCTCGAGAATGGTGCGCATCTCGTTGAGGCCGCCGCCGGAGTGCTTGGCGCCCTTCGGTGTTCCGGTGGTGCCCGAGGTCAGCAGGATCAGCTTGCCCTTGTGCTCACGTGGTGCGACGGGTGCTTGCCCCTGTGCGTTTCGATGAGTTTCTCGACGGTGGTGTCGTGCGCCAACGGGTTGTCGGTCCACGCCACAATGCGGGTGGCATCGGGCTTGTCGGCCAGGGCGCGGTCGACGGTGTCGGTGAACTCCTCGTCGTAGATCACCACGTCGACGTCTTCGCGGTTGACCACCTCGGCCAGCGCCGGGCCGGCGAACGAGGTGTTCAGCAGCAGCACGTCGGCGCCGATGCGGGTCGCGGCGATCAGCGACTCGACGAACCCCCGGTGGTTGCGGCACATGATCCCGACGGTCTGCGCGCCGAACTCCTGCAGTGCCGCCGCCAGGGCGTCGGCCCGCCGGTCGATCTGTTTGAAGGTCAATTCGCCGATCTCGTCGATCAACGCCACCCGGTTCGGGCTGCGTTGCGCCGACATCGCGAAACCGGTTGTCACCGAAAGGCCTTCGCGTCGCGCCGCGGCCGCGATCCGCAGGTACTTGTCCGGGCGCAGCGGCGCGATCATTCCGGACGCGCGCCATGGTGGTCGCCACCTCGGCCGCGGTGCCCGCGGTCGACGTAACCCGGCTCAGACCCGGAATGCCGACCATGGGGCTTAGCCGATCACCGGGAGCCGGCGTTCGCGCGGCGAGCTTGTCCAGCGCCCGCTGCATGACCCGGCGCACGTGCGCGTCCACCTCGTCGATATCGGGGTCCTCGCCGAACTCGGCGACGATGTCGATCGGCTCGAGCACCTGCATGACGATCTTGGTGGGCAGCGGCACGTTGACCGGGATCACCGCGGACAGACCGAACGGGAAGCCGATGGACACCGGCAGGATTTTGGCGCGCAGCAGCTTGTCGAGGCGCAGCAACTTGGCGACCTCGGTACCCCGGGAGAGGTAGATCTGGCTCTCCTGGCCGCCGATGCCGACCATGGGCACGATCGGGCACGCCCGCGTTGAGCGCGGCTTTGATGTAGCCGGTGCGCCCGCCGAAGTCGATCTTGTTGCGTGCGTTGGTGGGCCGGTAGACGTCGTAGTCACCGCCGGGGAACACCACCACCACGCCACCGGAGCGCAATGCCTCGTCCGCGTTTTCGTGGTTGGCCTTGATGAAGCCGGTCTTGCGGAAGAAGGTCGCGGTCGGCCCGGTCAGCAGCAGGTCGAAGCTGAGCGTGTAGACGGGCCGTTCATAACCGAAATGCTCGTAGAAGCCGGTGGCGAACACCGGCACATCCATCGGGAACAGGCCACCGGAATGGTTGGACACCACCAGCGCACCGCCCGAGCGGGAAGTTGTCGAGGCCGCGCACCTCGGAGCGGTGCCAGCCCTTGATCAGCGGCCGGATCAGGCCCATCACCTTTGCGGTGAGGCCCGGATCCCACTTCGTGATCTCTGCGGTGTCGTCGATATCTGCCGGGCTCACAGGGTCCCTCCGAGAAAGAATTGAAACGTGTTCTAGTTTTGATGGTACCCACTTCGGCGCCGTTACCCAAGGCGGGTAACTGTCGTCGATACCGTTCCCTTTACGATCAGCGGCGTGAGCGAAGAAGCGGTAACTCCCGAAGCAGAAGTCCTGGTTGAACAGCGCGACCGGATCCTGGTCATCACCATAAACCGCCCCAAGGCCCGGAACGCGGTCAATGCCGCAGTCAGCCAAGGTCTGGCCGACGCCATGGACCGCCTCGACGATGACCCCGGCCTGTCGGTGGGCGTCCTGACCGGAGCGGGCGGATCGTTCTGCGCCGGCATGGACCTCAAGGCATTCGCCCGCGGTGAGCGGGTGGACATCGAGGGCCGCGGCCTGGGCTTCACCCAGCGCCCGCCGGCCAAGCCGCTGATCGCCGCGGTCGAGGGCTTCGCGCTGGCAGGTGGCACGGAGGTGGCGTTGGCCACCGACCTGATCGTCGCCGCCAGGGACTCGGCGTTCGGCATCCCGGAGGTCAAGCGCGGCCTGGTGGCCGGCGGCGGCGGCCTGCTGCGCCTGCCGGAGCGCATCCCGTACGCGGTGGCGATGGAGCTTGCGCTCACCGGTGACAACCTGCCCGCGGTGCGCGCTCACGAACTCGGTCTGGTCAGCGTGCTCGCCGAGCCGGGCGGAGCGCTGGACGCCGCGATCGCGCTGGCCGAGAAGATCACCGCCAACGGCCCGCTGGCGGTGGCCGCCACCAAGCGGATCATCGTCGAGTCGCGCAACTGGTCGCCCGAGGACATGTGGAACAACCAGATGCAGATCCTGGCTCCGGTGTTCATGTCGGCTGACGCCAAGGAAGGGGCGATCGCCTTCGCCGAGAAGCGCGCGCCGAAGTGGACGGGCAGCTAGCCACCGCCGAGAACCACTTTCTCAACACATCGTCCTGGGGTTTCGTGTGCAGAAACTTCTTCTCGGCGCGCAACAAAATCGCTTGACCTCAACACTGGTTGAGGCATGAACATGTTTGCATGCGTGGACAGACTGTGATTGATTCAAACGCCGCGATGAATGCAAACGCCGCGATGGATTCAACCGGCGGTCCGGTCACCGACGACGACCTGGCGGACTACGTCAGCCGTATCGGATACACCGGTACCACCGACCCGACCCTGGAGACGTTGCACGGATTGATATCCGCGCACGAGCGCCGTATCCCGTTCGAGAACCTCACCCCGCTCATGGGCATTCCGGTCGAGGATCTCAGCGCGCCGGCGTTGTTCGACAAGATGGTCCGGCACCGGCGCGGCGGCTACTGCTTCGAGCAGAACAGCCTGATGCGCTACGTGCTGACGGAACTCGGCTTCGGCGTCGAGGCGCTGACCGGCCGGGTGGTGTGGATGAACCCGGCGGGACTGGACGGGCCGCCGACGGCACTGACGCACATGGTTCTCGTGGTGAGCATTCCCGGGATCGACGAGCGCTACCTGGTGGACGTCGGGTTCGGCGGCCAGACCCTGACATCACCGATTCGGTTCGAACCCAATGAGATTCAGTCCACCCGCCACGAACCGTACCGACTGCGCACCTTGGCCGATGGTTTCGTGCTGGAGACGCTGATCCATGACGACTGGCAGCCGCTCTACACCTTCACCGAGGAACCGCGGCCGATGATCGACCTGCAAATGGGTAGCTGGTATGTGTCCACGCAGCCGAGGTCGATCTTCGTGGTCGGGTTGAGCGCGGCTTTGGTCACCGATGACGCGCGGTGGAATCTGCGCGGCCGCAACCTGACCGTGCATCACACCGGCGGCCCCAGCGAACACGTGCGCCTGGACAACGCCTCGGAGGTCCTCGACGTCCTGATCAACCGGTTCGGGCTCGAGGTCGGTGGACTCGGTGACGTGCACGCACGCATCACCGAGGTGCTCGACACCTAGCCTGGAGCGGAGCGGGCAATATGCTTGTCGCTCAGGGTGATCCGCGCGCGCCTTCCTCGTCGTCGCACTTGTTGTCGGGCGGGTGAGGTATCGCTCGGGGTGATGGTAGTTATTGGTGCCGCCGGGCAGGTGCGCTTGGGGTGGCGGTATCCATTCGGTGTGGCCGTAGGCGTCCTTGCGGGTGGTCCAGCCGCGGTTGGTGACGTAGTCGTGGTGGCGGGGGCAGCCGAAGGTGAGGTCGTCGATATTGGTCAGGCCGCCGTTGGCCCAGTCGCAGGTGGCGTGGTGGACCTGGGTCATGTAGCCGGGCATGTCGCAGCCCGGGAAACTGCATCCTCGCTCTTTGTAGTGCAACACAATTCGCTGTCCCACCGATGCGGTGCGTCGGGTGCGGCCCAGCCAGAGCGGGATTTCGGTCACGCCGTCGAAGATCGCGAGGTAGTGGTTGGCGTGGGTGGCCATCCGGATGACGTCGGCCATGGGCAGCAGGGTGCCGCCGCCGGTGTGGGCCTTGCCGGTGGCGGCCTGCAGTTCCTGCAGGGTGGCGGTGACGATGACCGTCACCGGAAGCCCGTTGTGGGTGCCGAGTTGTCCGGAGGCCAGCATCGCGCGCGCCACCGCCGAGAGTGCGTCGTGGCGGCGCTGGGCCGGGGAGCGGGTATCGCGTTCGGCGACCTGAGGGTCGGGTTCGCCGTCGACGCAGGGGCTTTCGTCGTTGGGGTTGCATTTGCCGGGGGCGGCCCAGGCGGCCAGCATGGCGTCGAGTTCGGCGCGCAGCGCGGGGGTGGCCCACAGGACGCCCTTGCTCATGCCGTCGCAGTCCTGGTGGCTCCAGGTGAAGCCCCGGCGGCGGGCTCGGTCGGTCTCGGTGTAGTCGTCCTCGTGGCCCATGAAGGCCAGCAGTTGGTCGGCGGCTTCGCGCAGTTCGTCGGGTCGCAGCCGGGTGGCGATGTCGGCGAGGAATTGCTCGGCGCGGTCGCGTTCGTCGGCAGGGATGTTGGCGGGCAGCTTGTGGAAGAAGCGGTGGATCTCGCGGACGTGGGTGCGGTCCAGCGTGCCCGCGGCCACGGCGGCCGCGGTGGCCGGGAACCGTGGCGGTAGTGGTTCGCCGGTGATCGCGGTGCGGGTGGCGGTGTCTTCGGCGTCGCGGATGCGGCGGTTGGCTTCGGGTGTGGTGATGCGGGTGACGCGGGCCAGGGTGCTGGTCAGGCCGTCGCCGAGTTCGGCGGGGGTGGCTTCGCGTTGCAGTCCGGTGATCAGCTGGTTCTCGATGCCGGCCAGTTGGCGGTCGGCGGCGGTGATCGCCGACAAGGTGGCCAGTCGTTGACCGGTGTCCAGGGTGTCCAACCGCGACCCGGCCAGGGCGGTGACCGCTGCTTGCAGTCCCGCCAGCGCGTCGTCGACACTTTGGATCGAACACATGTGTGAATCATATGACTGAACACCGACAAGAAAACGACACACGTCATGACGCGTTGACTCATCGTCAGATCCAGGCCCTGGCCGCCCAACTCCTCCAAATAACTACCAGCAAGGCCGGACCCAGGACCAAAACCCCAGTCCCTACGCGCGCACCCTTCGATGAGGCAACGAATCCACCCTTCGCGCGCGTCTTGACATGAGGCAACACGATGATGATGGAAACAGAAGTGACAGAAGTGAATCCGGTGTTCTGGCGCCTATTCACCGCCGGCAGCCGGCGCGCCTGACGTCAGCACATCCCACAGTCCCCCCGCGTCGCCACCGTGCTCCAGCGCCAACCGGCCCAGCCGCCGGGCGTAGTGCCCGGTGCTGCCGAACTCGTCGATCCAACTGTGCGCCCGGTTCGTCGCCGACCACAGCGGGTGCTCGATCGTCACGCCGATGGCGCCGTGCACCTGGTGCGCGATGGTGCTGACGGCCGGCACCACGCGCCCCAGCACCACCTTCGCGACGGTCACGGCGTAGTCGGTCTGCGGGCTGCCGAAGCCATGATCGGTCGCGGCCGCCACCGCGAGTTCTGTTGCTGCCCGGGCACGTTCGATCTCCCCGGCCATCTGCGCCAGGGTGTGCTGCACCGCCTGGAACTTGCTCAGCGGTCGCCCGAACTGCACGCGCTCCCGGGTGTGGGCGACCGACAGTTCGGCCGCCGCGTCGAGTGCGCCGATGCACTGCACGCAGCGCGCCCATGCCCCGCGCCGGGTCAGCTCGTCGGCGATCGCGAGATCGAGTTCGCGGAAATCGTCTGCGGGCAGATCGAACTCGACGTCGTCGCGGGGTTCCCCGCCCAGATTGTGGCCGTCGGTGACGGACAGGTCGTCGGGGGAAACCGCGGTGACGAGAAGCTTGTCGGCGGTTCGCACGGCCAGTACCAGCCGCGCCGCCGTTCGGGTCCAGGGCACCCGATGCGCGGTTCCGGTGATACGGCCGTCGTCCACGGTGCCGTCGATCAATGCGATTGTCAGCGGCCCGGATTCGGGCAGTTCGAGGCCAGCCTCACCGGCCAGCCACGCGGCCAGCAGATCGGTTTCGGCAACCGGGGCCGCGACCGCGTGGCGGGCCAGGCCGCGCAGCACGATGGCGGCTTCGGCCGGGCCGGCGCCCAGATCCGGGGTCGACGTCAGCCGGCTCAGGCCGGTCTCTTCGAGGTTGCGCCACGCGGTCTCGTCGAACACCTCCGGGAGGCGACGCTGACCGATGCGGGCTTCGGCGGCGCGACTGCCGACGTCGTCGACCAGGCTGCGCAGGTCGCCGAGATCGTCATCGGTGTCGGCGGCGAACACCCCGCCCGCAAGAACGCTCATCGGTGTCTCCCGCTCTTCGCGCAAGCGCTCATCGGTGTCTCCCGCTCTTCGCGCAAGCGCTCATCGCAAACCCATTCCGCGCGCGATGACGCCGCGCAACACCTCGTTGGTTCCACCGCGCAGCGTGAACATGGGCGAGTGCAGCCGCGCCGCCGCCAACAACAGCCGCAGGTTGTCCTCGGGCGCAACGTAATCCATCAGATCGGCCGCCAGGTCCACCGACTCCTGCTCGAAGCGGGTGCCCAGATCTTTGACCAGCGCCGCCTGATTGGCCGCCGATTCGCCGGCCGACAGCGCATGGGCCACCGACACCGACAGCTGACGCAGCGAGATCAGCCGCGCCACCAGATCACCGACCGCGGCCGCCGTCCGGTCGTCCACACCCTGTCCGGTGTCCTGCCTCGACAGCGCCTGAAGCAGACCGAGCAGCAGCGGCGCGGTCGACAGGATGCGCTCCGGACCGCTGCGCTCGAAGGACAGTTCGGCGGTCACCTGATGCCAGCCGTCGCCGATCTCGCCGAACACGTCGGCGTCGGCGACGAACACGTCGGCGAAGGTGGTCTCGTTGAAGTGGTGTTCGCCGTCCATCGTCACGATCGGGTCGATCGTCACGCCGTCGGCGTCGGTCGGCACCAGGAACTGACTGAACCCGGCGTGGCGGTGTTCGGGATCCAGCGGGACTGGTGCGGGCCAGCACCACCACCTGGTGGGCCAGATGCGCGCCGCTGGTCCACACCTTGCGGCCGTTGAGCACCCAGCCGCCGTCGGTGCGGGTGGCCCGGGTCGCCGTCGCGGCCAGGTCCGAACCGGCCTGCGGTTCGCTCATGCCGATCGCGGAGTAGAACCGCCCGGCGGTGATCCGGGGCAGGATGCGTTCCCGCTGCTCCTCGGACCCGTAGGTGAGCAGACCCGGGGCGACCTGGCGGTCGGCGAACCAGTGCGCGGCCACCGGCGCGCCGGCCAGCAGCAGTTCCTCGGTGACCACGTAGCGGTGCAGGTGGCCGAGCTCATGGCCGCCGTACCGCTTCGGGATGGTCAGGCCCAGGAAGCCGGCGTCTCCCAGGCGTGCACTGAAGTCCGGGTCCGCGCCGCACAGCCACGAGTCGACGGCGGGCTCCCAGCCATGCTCGGCGCGATCGGCATCGAGGAACGCCCGCACCGACGTGCGAAGTGCCACCAACTCGGGTTCGGTGACGCACAGTGCGTCATAACCGCTCACCCGCTGATTATGGCCGCGTCCTCAGTCCAGTAGATCGACAACGGTCGACAAAGCCGGACCCGTCAGCGCTTCTTTTTCGGTGCGTTCCAGGTGGCTGCGCCAAAACTCGACCGCCCCGTCGGCGTCGCCGGCCTTGATCAACTCGACCACCCGCGCGTGTGCCTTCATCGACCGCCGCCACGCCTGTTCGGCGCGCGTGCCGGTGGGCCGCATGGACCGGGTGGCCTTGGCGATCAGGTGGTAGAGCATCTCGTTGACCATCTGCAGCGTCTTGTTTCCGCACAGCGCCGCGATCGCGATGTGGAATTCGGCGAGCGCCAACCGGGCCTGCTCGTCGGACATCTCGCCCTGCCCGGGCAGCAGCGCGGCCTCGAGTGCGGCGATGGTGTCCGGATCACGTTCGGCGGCAAGCTTTCTGATCATGTCCGCTTCGAGGGTGGCGCGGGCGTCGTAGACGTCCTTGAGCGTGACCCCTTCGTACTCGAGGATCAGGCCCGCGTAGCGCGCCAGGGTCTGTTTGGTGGGACTGGTGACGCGGGCGCCGCCGCGAACACCGCGTTGCATCTGGATCAGCGATTCGGACTCGAGCACCCGGAACGCCTCACGCAGCGTCGGCCGGGAGACGCCGAACTGCTCCATCAGTTCCGATTCCGGCGGCAGCATCGTGCCCACCGGGAGGTCGCCTCGGATGAACATCTTGCGCAGCACGGTGGCGACGCGATCAGCCATCTTGGGCTCCCGAAGGCTGGTGACCTCCATAGCGTCCTTCCGAAATAACTAACTGTTTTAATAGATTAGCGGACGTCGCGCGTGGTTGCGCGCAGCCCGACGCGCAGGCCCGAACCGCCCTTGCGGCCGGGTCGATACTGGATCTGTGTCGACCATCTACTACACCGCGTCCAGCCTCGACGGGTTCATCGTCGATACCGACGACAGCCTGGCCTGGTTGACCTCACGCACCATCGACCCGGACGGCCCGTTCGGGTACCAGGCGTTCAGCAGGTCGGTGGGGGCATTGGTGATGGGTTCGTCGACCTACGAATGGCTTCTGCGTGAACAGCCGGGTGAGTGGATGTACACCCAGCCGACCTGGGTGATGACCCATCGGACCGGCATCGTCGCACCCGGCCACCCGGTTCGTACCTACGCCGGTGAGGTGGCGGAACTGCACCCGCACCTCGTTGAGGCCGCCGGCGGCGCAGACGTCTGGGTGGTGGGCGGCGGCGATGTCGCCGCGCAGTTCGCGGCGGCCGGGCTGATCGACGAGATGATCGTCAGCTACGCACCCTGCAGTCTGGGTGCGGGTGCCCGCGTTCTTCCGCTGCGTACGGAGTGGAAGTTGGCGGAGTCCCTGGTCAACGGTGAATTCGTGTGCGTGCGGTGGACCCGTGCCGACTGAGGCACGGCCACCCTACTGGCGGTGCGGAAACAGCTAACTATATAGTGTTTTCCAAGGTTCTCAGTGTCGTCTCCTCCTACCCACCGAATGAGGCTCGATGAGCATTTCGCTACTCCTCGAGATGGCCGTTTCGGGTAACCCGGACCGGCTCGCTGTCGTCTCGGGTGATGTCCGGCTGACCACGCAGGAGCTGTCCGACCTCGCCGACGGCGGTGCGGGCGTCATCGAGGCGTCGGGGTGCGAGCACGTCGCGTACGTGGGCGCCGGCGGCGCGATGCTGCCGCTGCTGCTGTTCTCGTCGGCCCGCGCGGGCCGAACGTTCACGCCGATCAACTACCGGCTGTCGGGCGAGGGCATCCAGGCGCTGATCGAGCGGCTGCCGTCACCGTTGGTGATCGTCGACGCCCGCTACCGCGACATGGTGGGTTCGGCGGGCGCCCAGGTGATGGACTCCGAGGCGTTCCTGGCGGCGGCCCGCACGGCCGAGCCGGCCGCGGAGTTCCCCGATCCCGACGCCGTGGGCGTGGTGCTGTTCACCTCGGGCACCACGTCGGCGCCCAAGGCCGTCGAGCTCTCGCACAACAACCTGACCAGCTACATCACCGGCACCGTCGAGTTCGCCGCCGCCGAGCCCGATGACGCGGCACTGATCTGCGTGCCGCCGTACCACATCGCCGGTGTCAGCGCGGCCCTGTCGAATCTGTACGCCGGCCGAAAGATGGTGTACCTGCCGAGCTTTGACGCCGACGAATGGGTGCGGCTGATCGGTGACGAGGCCGTCACCACGGCGACAGTGGTGCCCACCATGCTGGACCGCATCGTCAAGGTGCTGGAGGCCGGCGGCCAGAAGCTGCCTTCGCTGCGCAATCTGGCCTACGGCGGATCCAAGGTCGGGCTGCCGTTGGTGCGCAAGGCTCTCGAACTGCTGCCCGATGTCGGTTTCGTCAACGCCTACGGGCTGACCGAGACCAGTTCGACCATCGCGGTGCTCACCCCCGACGATCACCGGGACGCCCACGGCAGCCCCGATGAGGCAACGGCGCGCCGGCTCGGTTCGGTCGGACAGCCGGTGGCCGGAATCGAGGTGCAGGTCCGCGACGAGGCCGGCAACATCCTCGGCCCTGGTGAGACCGGTGAGTTGTTCGTGCGCGGTGAGCAGGTGTCGGGCCGCTACACCGGCATCGGTTCGGTGCTCGACGAGGCGGGCTGGTTCCCCACGCGGGACATCGCGATGCTCGACGGAGAGGGCTACCTGTTCCTCGGTGGCCGATCCGACGACACCATCATCCGCGGGGGCGAGAACATCGCGCCGGCCGAGCTCGAGGACGTGCTCATCGAGCATCCCCATGTCCACGAGGTCGCCGTCGTGGGCGCCGACGATCCCGAGTGGGGTCAGGCGATCGTCGCGGTCGTCGTCCCGGTCGCCGGTATCAACCCCGATCCGGAGGAATTGCGCGAGCATGTGCGCAGCGCACTGCGGGGTTCGCGGACCCCGGACCGAGTAGTGTTCCGCGACGAGTTGCCGACCAACGCCACCGGCAAGGTGCTGCGGCGCGAGATCGTCGCGGGCCTGAACAACGCGACGGCCGACCAGTAACGCACGAGAACGAAGGACGAAGAACCATGGTGAAGAACGGCACCCGCCTGCAGAGCCAGGCCGACGACACCCAGGTGATCGTGGTCAAGACGGCCGATTCGCTGGACGACCTGCGCTGCGGCGGCACCCCGATGATCGCGCTGGACGCCGAGAAGACGCCGGCCGAGATCGACCCGAAGTTCGCCGAGGGCAACGTGATGGGTAAACGGTACGTCGATGACGCCGGTGCCGAGGTCCTCGTGACCAAGGCCGGCCAGGGCACGCTGTCGGTCGGGGAGACCCCGCTGGCGCTGAAAGAAGCGAAGCCGCTTCCGGCCTCCGACTGACGGCAGCCGGGTCGCCCGTATCGGTCGCTACCGGCGGGTAATTCGGGCTAGTGTCGCAGCTCATGGGCCACTATAAAAGCAATGTCCGTGACCTGGAGTTCAACCTCCTAGAGGTGCTCGATCTCGAGAAGGTGCTCGCCACCGGCGAGTTCGGTGACCTTGACGGCGACACGGTGCGCGAGATGCTCAGCGAGGCCGCACGGCTGGCCGAGGGACCGCTGGCCGAATCGTTCGCGGACGCTGACCGTCACCCGCCGACGTTCGACCCAGACACGCACACCGTCACTCTTCCCGAGTCCTTCAAGCGGTCGTTCCGCGCCTGGCAGCAGGGGGAGTGGTTCCGCATCGGTCTCGCCGAGGCCGTCGGCGGCGTGCCTGCGCCTTCGATGGTGACCTGGGCGATCAGCGAGCTTCCGCTGGGCGCTCAGCCCGCGGCCTTCATGTATCTCGTCGGCCCGATCTTTTCCAACATCCTCTACCACATCGGAAATGAGCAGCAAAAGCGCTGGGCCGCAATGGCGATCGAGCGCAACTGGGGCTCCACCATGGTGCTCACCGAACCCGATGCGGGGTCCGATGTGGGTGCGGGACGCACCAAGGCGGTCCCGCAACCCGACGGCACCTGGCACATCGACGGCGTCAAGCGCTTCATCACCAACGGGGACTCCGACGACCTGTTCGAGAACATCATGCACATGGTGCTCGCCCGGCCGGAGGGTGCCGGTCCGGGTACCAAGGGGCTGAGCCTGTTCGTGGTTCCGAAGTTCCTCCTCGAACCCGAAAGCGGCGAACCGGGCGAACGTAACGGCGTCTTCGTCACCAACGTCGAGCACAAGATGGGCCTGAAGGCATCGTCGACCTGTGAGTTGACCTTCGGCCAGCACGGCACGCCCGCCGTCGGCTGGTTGGTCGGCGATGTGCACAACGGCATCGCACAGATGTTCCAGGTCATCGAGTATGCGCGAATGATGGTGGGCACCAAGGCCATCGCGACACTGTCGACGGGCTACCTCAACGCGCTGGAGTACGCCAAGATCCGGGTGCAGGGCGCCGACATGACCCAGATGACCGACAAGTCCGCCCCGCGCGTCACCATCACCCACCATCCCGATGTCCGGCGGGCGCTGATGACCCAGAAGGCCTACGCCGAGGGTCTACGCGCGCTCTACCTCTACACCGCCGCCCATCAGGATGAGGCGGCCGCGTCGCTGGTGTCCGGCGCTGACGCGTCGATGGCCGGCCGGGTCAACGATCTGCTGCTGCCGATCGTGAAAGGCGTTGGCTCCGAACGGGCTTACCAGTGCCTGACCGAGAGCCTGCAGACCTTCGGAGGCTCGGGGTATCTGCAGGACTACCCGGTTGAGCAGTACATCCGCGACGCCAAGATCGACTCACTCTACGAGGGCACCACCGCCATCCAGGCGCAGGACTTCTTCTTCCGCAAGATCGCGCGCGATCAGGGCGGTGCGCTGGGTCACGTCGTCGGCCAGATCGAGGCGTTCCTGAAGGACGAAGGTGCGCGGCCCGAACTGGCCGACGCCCGGGTGCTGTTGGCCACCGCCGTCGAGGACACCCGGGCGATGGTCACCACGCTCACCGGTTATCTGATTGCTTCCCAGCAGAATTCGCGCGACCTGTACCGGGTGGGCCTGGAGTCGGTGCGCTTCCTGCTCGCAATGGGCGACCTGCTGATCGGCTGGCTGCTGCTGCGGCAGGCCGAGATCGCCACCGTTGCGCTGGACGGCGACCTGCCTCGGGACGAAGCCGACTTCTACCGCGGAAAAGTCGCGGCAGCAACGTTCTTCGCGAAGAACGTGCTGCCGCGACTGACCGCCGAACGAAAGATCCTCGAGTCGACCGACCTGGCGCTCATGGACGTCGCCGAAGAGGCGTTCTGACGATCAGGCCTGATTGTCCGGCTCCTCCTCCGCGCTCGTCCCTCGCGCGGCATCGTCGACCGGACTAGGCCTGATTGTCCGGCTCCTCCTCCGCGCTCGTCCCTCGCGCGGCATCGTCGACCGGACTAGGACACTTCGATGACCATGGCGGCACCCATGCCGCCGCCGGCGCACATCGACAGCACGCCGATGCCACCGCCGCGGCGGCGCAGCTCGTAGATGGCCGAGGTGACCATGCGCGCTCCGGTGGCCGCGATCGGGTGACCCAGGCTGATGCCGGAGCCGTAGACGTTGACGATCTCCTCGTCGAGGCCCAGCTGGCGGGCACAGGCCACGGCCTGGGCGGCGAACGCTTCGTTGATCTCGAACAGCGCGACGTCCTCGAGCTTGCGGCCCGCCAGCGCGAGCGCCTTGGGGATGGCGTAGATCGGGCCGCTGCCGGTGCGCCGCGGCGGCAGGCCGACCTGCGACCAGGACAGGATGCTGGCCAGGACGTTCTGGCTGGTGTCGGGAGCGGCGAGTGCCAGTACCGCGGCCGCGTCGTTGGTGCCCGACGAGTTGCCCGCGGTGACGGTGAATCCTTCGATCTCGGGGTGCAGCACCTTGAGCCCGGCCAGCGTCTCCAGCGAGGTGTCCCGGCGCGGGTGCTCGTCCTCGGCGAAGGTCACCATCGACCCATCCTGTTGTGGCACCTGGATCGGCACGATCTCGTCGACGAACGAACCGGCGTCGATGGCCTTGACCGCGCGCTGGTGGCTGCGCAGTGCCCAGGCGTCCTGGTCCTCGCGGGTCAGGCCGTACTCCACCGCACAGTTCTGCGCCACGGTGATCGACATGTCGAACGGGGGCGCGTCCGCGGTGGGCGGGTTCGACATCGGCGACCACCGCTCGTAGTCCTCGGCTGCCTTACCCGCGGTGAAGGCCTTGCGCTTGGTCATCTGCGGCATGTTCGACAGCGACTCCATGCCGCCGGCCAGGATGGCGCTGCTCATGCCCGAGGCGATCTGGCCCGCGCCGAATGCGATCGCGGCGAGGCTGGAGGCGCACTGGCGGTTCACCGCGACGCCGGGGATGTTGTCGAATCCGAGGTCGACCGCGATATAGCGGGCGCTGTCGCCACCACCTTGCAGGCTCTCGGCGAGAACCAGGTCGTCGAAGTCAGCCGCGTCGAGGCCGGAGCGCTCGACGGCGGCCGCCACGATCGGTTTGGCCAACTCGGTTGGCTGCATATTCGCCAGGGTGCCCTTGCGGGCGGTACCGATCGCGGTGCGGGCGGCCGCGACGATCGCGGCCTTGCTCTGTGCGGCCATCTGTTCTCCCAGAATTCGATTTACGTCCGACGTGAATCTTGTAACGCTGACCGCAGTCTATACCGCTAAACAGATAGCGGTATCTGGGGCCGAAGAATGCCAAAACGCCGAGCGTGGTCTTGCGACACGTGTTCTCGTGAAACCCGTGACGCAAGTCCACACTCGGCGTGGAAAAAACGGAGGGGTTCAGTCCTCCGGCGTGTAGCCGAAGGGCAGCAGCACACTCTTGGACTCGCAGTAGCCCGCGATGCCCTCGGGGCCGCACTCACGGCCGATGCCCGAGTTCTTGTAGCCGCCGAACGGAGCGCCCGGGTCGAAGGCGTACATGTTGATCCCGTAGGTGCCGGTCCGGATCTTCGACGCGATCTCGAGGGCCTTCTTGTTGTCCGTGGTGTAAACCGAGCCGGCCAGGCCGTAGACCGAGTCGTTGGCGATGCGCACCGCGTCGTCCTCGGTGTCGAAGGGGATCACCGCCAGGACGGGCCCGAAGATCTCCTCCTGGGCGATGGTCATCGAGTTGTCGACGTCGGCGAACACCGTCGGCTGTACGAACCAGCCGCCGTCGAGGCCCTCGGGGCGGCCGCCGCCGGTGACGATGCGCGCACCCTCCTCGACACCCTTCTTGATGTAGCCCTCGACCCGCTCGCGCTGCTTCTCGCTGATCAGCGGGCCGATCGCGGTGCTCGGATCATCGGGCAGGCCGACCGGCATCGCGGCGACGAAGTTGGCGATCTTCTCGACGATCTCGTCGTAGCGCGAACGCGGCGCCAGGATGCGGGTCTGCCCGACACAGGCCTGGCCGCAGTTCATCAGCCCCGGAGAACACCAGCATCGGCAGGGTGGAGTCCAGGTCGGCGTCCTCGAGGATGATGGCCGCGGACTTACCGCCGAGTTCCAGCGTGCAGGGCTTGAGCTTCTCGGCGGCGATCTTGCCGATCTCCTTGCCCACCGCCGACGACCCGGTGAACGTGAACTTGTCCAGTTCGGGGTTGTCGGTCAGCGCGCGGCCGGTCTCCGGGCCACCGGGTACCACCGACAGCACGCCGACTCGGGCAGGCCTGCCTCGGCGAACACCTCGGCCATCAGGTTGGTGGTCAGCGGGGTTTCGGCGGCCGGCTTGAGCACGATGGTGCAGCCGGCCAGCAGCGCCGGGCCCAGCTTGTTGGCGGCCAGGAAGAACGGCACATTCCAGGCGACGACCGCGCCGACGACACCGATCGGCTCCCGTAGCACCAGGGTCTGGCCGTAGATGCCGTCGCGGATGTCCTTCCAGGCGAACTTGTCGGCCGCCGAGGCGTAGAACTGCAGCGTCGACATGGCGGCGCCGTACTGCATCATGTCGACGATCACCTGCGGCTGACCGGTCTCAAGCATCAGCAGCTGCTTGAACTCGTCGGCGCGCTCCTCGATCAAGGCGGTCGCCTTGGCGATCACCGCCTGCCGCTCGGCCGGCGACATCCGCGGCCACGGGCCCTCGTCGAATGCCTTGCGCGCGGCCGCGCACGCGGCGTCGACGTCGGCCTTGGCGGCCAGCGGCACCTGTCCGACCTTCTTGCCGGTGGCCGGCGAGAACACCTCGATGACGTCGGACGTCGACGGCTCAACCCATTCGCCGCCGATGAAAAGCTTGTCGTACTCAGTCTTGTAGATGGGTTCAGCAGTCTGTGTCATAGCGCACACCCTACAGAGTCAGCCGAAACGAGAACAGGTTTCAGTCCGGCTTTTCCGACGGCCTCAGGACGAGCACCAGGTTGCTCACCAGGAACTCCCGCAGGATCGGCACCTTTGTCACCGGCCACGCCCATCGTGGGTGGTAGCGGGGAAATGCGGCGACCAGTGCCCCGGTGCTTTCCGCCCAGTCCAGCCCGTCGGCGGCCGATACCGCGAACAACGACGATCCGTAGTTGTTTTTCGGTGGATGGCCGTGTTTGCGGGTGTAGCGGGCCGCCGCCCGGGCGCCGCCGAGGTAGTGCGTCAGCCCCGTCTCGTGGCCGCCGAACGGGCCCAGCCACACCGTGTACGACAGGATGGCCAGCCCGCCCGGCCGGGTGACGCGCAGCATCTCGGCCCCGAGCTGCCACGGCCGCGCCACATGCTCGGCGACGTTCGACGACAGGCAGATGTCCACACTGGCGTCGGCGAACGGCAGTGCCATTCCCGATGCGCGGACGAAGACCGCGGCCCCGTGCCCGGCACCGGGCGCCGCGTGCATCTCGCGCGGATCGGGCTCGACGCCGATGTAGTGGGCACCGCGGGCGGCGAATGCGTCGGCGAAATAGCCGGGTCCGCCGCCGACGTCGAGCAGCGTTCGGCCGGACAGGTCTGCGTGCTGGGCGGCCTGCCACAGATCCGCCACCATCGCCGAGGTGTCCTGTGCCAGCGCGCCGTAGAACCGCGCCGGGTCGGGCTGTTCGAAGCGGAACTCCGCGAGCAACCGCACCGACCGCGCAAGGGTCGCCCGGCGTGCGAAGACATCGGCGGCCGCCATCGCAGACACCCTACGCAGCGGCGGCACATGCTTCCTGCGGCCGTCAGCGATTGTTGACCCCGCGGAGGCGAGCGCCGGGGAGACGGCGGCGGCATGTGTCGGCGGGGCTTTTCGGCACGCTCTACGCTGGACCTGATGTCCGACCAACCCGTGCGCTCGGTGCTGATGCTGTGCTGGCGCGACACCGGCCACCCGCAGGGCGGCGGCAGCGAGACCTACCTGCAGCGCATCGGCGCGCAGCTGGCGCAGTCGGGTGTCGCGGTCACACTGCGCACCGCCCGCTACCCGGGTGCACCGCGCCGCGGTGTCGTCGACGGGGTGCGGATCAGCCGCGGCGGCGGACCCTACTCGGTCTACATCTGGGCCGGCCTGGCGATGGTGCTGGCGCGCATCGGGCTCGGCCCGCTTGCGGCATGCACGCCCCGACCTGGTGATCGACGCCCAGAACGGCATTCCGTTCCTGGCGCGGCTGGCCTACGGACGCCGGGTCGTGGTGCTCGTCCACCACTGTCACCGGGAACAGTGGCCGGTCGCGGGCCGCTGGACGGGGCGGTTCGGGTGGTTCGTCGAGTCGCGGCTGTCGCCGTGGCTGCACCGCCGCAACCAGTATGTGACGGTTTCACTGCCGTCCATGCGTGACCTGGCGGCGCTCGGCGTGGCGCAGAGCCGGATCGCGGTGGTACGCAACGGACTCGACGCCGCTCCCGAAATCACACTGACCGCGGCCCGTTCGGCGGTGCCCCGGGTGGCGGTGCTGTCCCGCTTGGTGCCGCACAAGCAGATCGAGGACGCCCTGGACGCCATCGCGATGCTGGCCGACCGCATCCCGGGCCTGCACCTCGACATCGTCGGCGGCGGCTGGTGGCATGACCGACTGGTCGCCCACGCCGAACTGCTGGGGATCTCGAGCGCGGTGACCTTCCACGGCCACGTTGACGACGTCACCAAACATCAAGTGGTGCAGCGTAGTTGGGTGCACCTGCTGCCGTCGCGCAAGGAGGGCTGGGGTCTGGCGGTGGTGGAAGCCGCTCAGCACTCGGTGCCCACGATCGGCTACCGGTCATCCGGCGGGCTGACGGATTCGATCGTCGACGGTGTCACCGGAATTCTGGTCGACGACAGCCGCGAACTGGCCGACCGGCTCGAGGAGCTGCTGGGCGACGAGGTGCTGCGTGAGGAGCTGGGGCGCAAAGCCCAGGCCCGCATCGCCGAGTTCTCCTGGCAGCAGAGCGCGCACGCGATGCGTGGCGTGCTGGAGGCGGTGTGGTCCGGGCGGCGGGTCAGCGGTCTGCGGTGAGACTGGCGGCACCGGGCCTGGCGCTCGCCGTCGCAGTGTTATCGGCCCTGAGTGCGTGCGGCGCGGGCAGTCCGGCACCTACCTGTGACGACTACGCCAACGCGGACCCGATCGCGCGAAAAATGATGGTGAGCGACGAACTGCAGAGGCACGGTCTGGACTACGCGCGCACCGACCTGCATCTGATGGTGAACGACGCGGTCGCCCAGCACTGTGGGCCGCTCGACCCGTACGGCCACGTGAAGGCGAGAAAGAACGGAACGCAGCCCTTCGCCGCAACCGTGAACTGGGCCGGCCTGCAGCGCTAACCGTTGTCTGCGGAGCCGAGTCCGGCGACGAACTCGGTTGCCGTCATCGGCTCGGAGAACATCGGGTAGTCGTACTTGAGCGCATTGTCGTGCTCCTCGACCGACGTCGCCGCCACGCAATCACTCAATGTGATGACGTGGTAACCGTTCTCGTAGCCGCTGCGCATCGTCGACTCGACGCAGCAATTGGTCAGGAAGCCGCCGAGCGCGATGGTCCGGATGCCCTTGCTGCGCAGGATGAAGTCGAGGTTGGTGCTGGCAAATGTGTCGAGGCCCCGTTTGCCCTCGATCACGATGTCACCGTCAGCCGGTGTCAACTCGTCGGCGATCGCCGCGCCCCAGCTGCCCTTCACGAACGCCCCGCCGTCGACGACGCCCTTGAGGATCCCGTACGGATGGTTGGTGATCTCGGTGTAGCCCGCGGCGAATGTGATCGGCGCGTGCATGACGGTGGCGCCGGCCGAGCGGGCGGCCTCGACGACCGCGCGGGTGTGGGCGAGCATGTCGGTCTTGCCCATCACCTCGGCCACCGCATCGTGCAGTACGCCCCCGTCGCTGGTGAAGTCATTCTGGTATTCGATCAATACGACGGCGGTGGTTTTCGGGTCGATGGCCATCCCCGAATGGTAGTCCCGGCCATGCCCGCGGCACCGACGATGAGCACTGCCAACCACACCAGGTGGGCGGCAACGGCCGCGCGCCGCTGACCGGCAGTGGCGCCGGGTGACTGTCCGCCGACGCGGTAGACGACGATCTCGCCGTCGCGGTAGACAACCGGCAGCGTCGCGAGTGTCTTTGCGGCATCACCCATTTCGCCGCGACTGCCGAGCTGGGCAACCACCCATCCGGTGCCGGCCGCGGCGAGCCGGTCGGCGGGTGCGCCGGCGAGCAGCAGTTCCTGCACGGTGCGGGCCCGGCCACCTTCGCCCGGCACCGTCTGGCCCGAAATCCTCAGATCCCCGGTGGTCAACACGTCCGCGCGGACCCATCGCGGCAGCGGATCGAGCACCGGTGCGGGACCCGCCCAGGAGAACTGCCGCATCGAGTCGGCGGGCAACACCGCCACCGGCCGGGGATCGGCGTTGATCGCGGCGGCCGCAGCGGCCCAGCCCGGCGGGTACCGCACCGCGGACACCTGGCCCCACGCCCCCCACGCGAGGTCGGGCAGCACCACGAGGACGGCGGTGCAGGCCACCGCAGCGAACGCGGCCGGGCGCCGGCGCCGCATCGTGACGACGCTGCCGGCGGCGGCCAGCGCGTACCCGGGCACGGCCATTGCCACCCACTTCTGGCTGTCGCGCAGCACTCCGAGGCCGGGCATCGCCTCGACCACCGGACGCAGCACCGCCAGGCCCGGCCCGGTGGCCATCAGCGCCGGCAAGACGACGGCCGCCACTGCCAGTAACAGCAGCGGCCGCGCAGCGCGGCACCGGGCCACCGCCGGCAGCCCGATCGCCACCAGGCCGAGCAGGACTGCGGTCGCGACAACGGCGAAAAGCGTTGACCGCGAACCGGGTACGGCCTCGGCATTCCAGATGCCCCCCAGCCCGGCCAGGGTGCCCAGCGTGCCGAGTCCCGGCTCGGCGCGGGCCGCAAACGCCGCGAAGCCCGGTGCGCCGGACGACTGGTAGGCGGACAACGAGCCGGTCAGCGCGGAGGCCGTCAACCACGGCAACGCCGCCAGCACCGCCAGTCCCAGCGCCGCGGCGGCGCACAGCCGGCGCGACCGGCCCGCCCCCGGCACGCCGACGCACACCAGCGCCACCGTCGCGGCCATCATCAGGCCGGTCGGCGTCACTCCGGCCAGCGCGGTCCAGAACGCCAGGGCGAACAAGCCGGTTCCGTCGGTGCGCAGTCGCACCACGGTGTGCGCGACCCAGGGCAGGCAGCCGTAGCCGACGAGCAGACTCCAGTGACCCTGCAACAGTCGTTCCGCGACGTAGGGATTCCAGACCGCCACCGTCGCCGCCACGAACTGCCCGGGCGATCCCGACTCGGGCAGCACCGTGGCCGCGAGCCGGGCCGCGCCCCAGCCTGCCAGCCACAGCCCGGCCACCAGCAGGGCCTTGACCACCACACCGCCGTCCAGCACATGGGAGGCCAGCGCGATCGCGAAATCCTGCGGCGCGGCCCGCGGCGCAGCCTGGGTCAGGCCCAGCGCGGCGTCGGACAGATACGACCGCGGCGTCGACACCGCGTCGCGCAACAGCAGGTAGCCCGGCGCCAGCAGCGGCGCGGTGATCGCCAGGGAAAGGAACAACGCGTAACCGGGGACCGCCCACCGGTGCACCCGGGGCGTCAACTTACGTTGGATTGTCGGCCTCCTCAGCCCGGCCTCGTCCCTCGGCCGCGCATCGTCGACCTACGTTGGTCGGTCGGCCTGCTGCCCGGCCTGGTCCCTCGGCCGCGCATCGTCGACCTTAGGACCGGTCGGGGGGACCTTCGTCGGGGTGCAGGTCCGGGCGCTGAGCCGGCAGTTTCTCGGTCTCCGCCTCGGCGGCCGGCATCGGTCCGGTGTCGGGGTCGCGGCGGCCGAAGAACCCGCCATCGGCGTGGTCGAGTCCCGGATCGATGAGTGCGGACTCGGCGCGCAGGCTGAACGAGCCGAGCAGGGCGCCGGCCACCAGCGCCACCAGTCCGGCCGCGGTGAAGGTGATGGGCAGGATTCGCGACCACAGCCCGATCCGGTCACGCTCGTTGCGCGCGGCGGCGACCTCACGCTCCACGGTCTCCTGAGTGGAGGTCACCTGGTAGTCCACCAGTGCGACCTCGGGCCGCAACGGGTCCCGGGCGTAGTAGTGGTTGGCGTGCTCCTCGGTCTTGACGATGGTGCCCGACACCGGATCCACCCAGAACGTCCGTTTGGCGGCGTAGAAGCGGGTCATCGTGATCGGCTCTTCGGGATCACCGGGCAGGCCCCACAGCGCTGCACGCGCGGTGACCTCGCCGTCCTCGGCGTCGTCGTAGAGCGATGCGTACCTGAGCGGTTCGACGAGCTTGCCGTCGGCGTCGTAGCCGACGTTCTGGACGAACTTGTAGGTGGTCAGTCCGTTGACGTCGTCTTCGCCGTCGTAGTTGGCGTCGAACGCCTTCTGCGCGATCGGGTCGAAGTACGGGTAGGTCTTCTTCTCGGTGCCGAACGGGAAGCGGTAGGACAGACCTTCGTGGGGCAACGCGATGTTCGTCGGCGGCTTGGTGTCCTCGATGGTGCGGGGCTTCTGCACCGCGCCGCCGGGATGCGTGTCATCGGAGGCGGCCAGGGCGGTGGCCCGGTTCAGCGTGACGGTGTCGACCAGGGCCAGCAGCAATCCGTTGTCCTGCTGCCGGTCGGTGCGCCGGACCGAGGTGCCGACCTGCAGCGTCACCACGTCGGCGTTGGACGGCGACTCGACGGTCATCTGTTGCTGGGACACCAGCGGCGAGTTCTTGTCGATGACGAACCGGTCGCCGAGCAGTGACGCCGGATCCAGTGCGGTGCCGGTGCCGTTGCTGACCAGTGTGGTGTTGAGGTCGAGCGGGATCCGCTTGATCTTGCCCGCTGTGTAGGTCGACAACAGCAGTGCCGCGATCAGCAGCGCGGCTCCAAGGCCCAGAATGGCGCACGCGGCGATCCGCAACATCACTGCTCGGTTCAAGGCGTGCGTACCTTTCCTTCTGGTCCAGCCGAGGCAAACCCGGACTCGAACGTCAACAGCCGACCCTAACAGCCCAAACTAAGGCACCTGCATGCTTGTCATGCGGCGACCGGCACACTGATTGGGTGGACGACGGCCGGATCGGCGGGACGCGCAGCTTCCTGCCCGCAGTCGAAGGTCTGCGTGCGTGCGCGGCCATGGGAGTGGTGGTCACCCACGTCGCCTTCCAGACGGGTCAGCACACCGGGATCAGCGGGCGGCTGCTGAGCCGGTTCGACATGGCCGTCGCCGTCTTCTTCGCGCTGTCGGGCTTCCTGCTGTGGCGCGGGCACGCTGCCGCGGCTCGCGGGCTGCGGCACCGGCCGCCGACCGGGCACTACCTGCGCTCGCGCATCGTGCGCATCATGCCGGGCTACCTGATCGCGGTCATCGTCATCCTGTGCCTGCTGCCCGACGCGCGCGGCGCCAGCCTGACGGTGTGGCTGGCGAATCTGACGCTCACCCAGATCTACGTGCCGCTCACCCTGACCGCCGGCCTGACCCAGATGTGGAGCCTGTCGGTCGAGGTGACCTTCTACCTGGTCTTGCCACTGCTGGCCCTGTTCGCCCGCCGGTTGCCGCCGAACGCGCGGGTTCCGGTGATCGCCGGCGTGGCCGTGGTGAGCCTGGCGTGGGGCCTGCTGCCGATTCACACTCCGCAGGGGGTCAACTTCCTGAATTGGCCGCCGGCCTACGCGGCGTGGTTCGCGGCGGGCATGTTGTTGGCGGAGTTCACGGTCAGCCCGGTCGGGCGGGTGCACCGATGGGCGCGCAACCGTTGGCTGATGGCCGGCATCGGGGTGGTCGCTTACCTGATCGCCGCGTCGCCGCTGGCCGGCCCGGAAGGGCTGACGCCGGCGACGCTGGGCCAGTTCGTGGTGCGCACCGCGATGGGTGCCGTGCTTGCCGGGGTGCTGCTGGCGCCCCTGGTGCTCGACCGTCCCGACACCCCGCACCGGATCCTGGCCAGTCCCGTCATGGTGACGCTGGGCCGCTGGTCCTACGGCCTGTTCGTCTGGCACCTGGCGGCGCTGGCGATGGCCTTCCCGCTGGTCGGCCGGTTCGTGTTCAACGGCGACATGCCGGTGATCCTGGTGTTGACGCTGGTGTTCGGGTTCGCGATGGCCGCGGTCAGCTACGCGCTCGTGGAGAACCCGTGCCGGCAGGCGCTGCGCCGGTGGGAGTACCGGTCGGAGCGCCGGGTGCCGCCCCTGGACAGTTCCGTCACCGACGCACCGGAACCTGCTGTCGCGCAATAACCTCCGTTCGATCTGAAGGGCGTCTCCGTGACCACACCGCCATCACTGACCATCATGTTCTGGCCGGAGTCTGCATACGGACCGACGAACCAGTGCATCGGGCTGGCCGACATCCTGCGCGGGCGCGGCCACACCATCGTGTTCGCCGCGGAGAGTTCGTGGGCGGGCAAGCTCGCCCCGCTCGGGTTCATCGAGGAACTCGTCGATCTCGCCGAACCGGCCGATGGCGCCGCGGAGGAGGACGCCGGCAAGTTCTGGACCGACTACATCACCGAGACCGCGCCGGAGTTCCGCAAGCCGACGATCCAGCAGCTCGACACGTTCATCAAGCCGACCTACCAGGCGCTGATCGACGGGGCGAAGTACTGCGAGCCGCGGCTGCGCGACATCATCGCCAGACACCGGCCCGACGTCATCGTCGAGGACAACGTCGTGCTCTTCCCGGCACTGGTGACCGCGGGAGTGCCGTTCGTCCGGATCGTCTCGTGCAGCCCGCTGGAGGTGTCCGGCGCCGGTGTGCCGCCGCCGTTCTCGGGGCTGCCGAGCGCCGACGACGCCGGGTGGGCGGACTACCGCGCGGAGTACGACCGAACCCACCGGGCGACGTGGGCGGACTTCGACGCTTGGGTGCGTCAGCAGGGTGCCGACCCGTTGCCGGACCTGGAATTCATGCCCCGCACCAACGCCGCCAATCTCTACGTCTACCCGGCCGAAGCCGACTACCGCGATGCCCGGCCGCTCGATCGCGAGCTGGACCCGGATGGACTCCAGCGTCCGCGAGACCGACGAGGAATACGTGCTGCCCGCCGAGGTTGCCGACCGGCCCGACGACAGCGCCCTCATCTACCTCTCGCTGGGTTCGCTCGGCGGCGCCGACGTGGCACTCATGCAGCGCCTCGTCGACGTCCTCGGCACCACCCGGCACCGGTTCATCGTCAGCAAAGGACCGCAGGCCGATCGAATCACGGTTGGCGGACAACATGGTCGGCGCGCAGATGCTGCCGCAGACCAAGGTGATTCCCCAGGTCGACCTGGTGATCTCGCACGGCGGCAACAACACCGTCACCGAGACACTGCACTTCGGCAAGCCGCTGATCGTGCTGCCGCTGTTCTGGGACCAGTACGAAAACGCCCAGCGCATCGACGAACTCGGGTTCGGCGTGCGATTGGACACCTACGGCTTCGCCGATGCCGAATTGATCGATGCGGTGGAACGCCTGCTCGCCGACACCGCGTTGCGCACCCGGCTGGCCGGGATCGGTGCGGCGATCCGGGCGCGCGACGGCCTGCGGGTCGGCGCCGATGTCATCGAGCGGGTGGGCGTGAAACATCGGTCGTCGGGTGACTGACGCCGACGTGCCCGACGACGGGCGCGTCCTGGACTCCCTCGAACTCCCGGGCGGCGCGCGACTCACCGTGGTCGCCGGACCGGACGGTGAAGCCGCCGTCCCGACCGTGCGCGGGGCCGACGGGGTGTGGCACCGGGCGCACCCGGGAGACGGTGCCGCAGAAGCGATTCTGCGTCTCCTGTGCGAAGTGGACGGGTCGTCGGTCCGGGGGCGCTTCACGGTGCTGTCCTGGGCCGGGCGCGCCGCGACCGGAGAGCGAGCCGGTCGATGTCGACCAGACCAACGAATCCGTCATCGTCGGCGACACCGCAATGGTGAAGTGGGCGACGCATCTGCAGTCCGGCCCGCACCCGGCGCCGCGCCGGATCGGCGTGCTCCGCGACGCCGGCTTTGCCGGCATGCCGACGCCGCTCGGACTGGTCACCTGGCAGCCTCCCGACGGTGCCGAGACGCTCGTCGCGACGGTCGACGAGTATCTGCCCGGTGCGGTCGACGGCTGGACCTGGGCGGTGGACCTGGTCACCGAAGCCGCCCGGGGTCACCCGCCTCAGCCGGCTCCGGTGCTGGCCGCGGCCGCCGAGGTCGGCGAGTTGGTCGCCGACCTGCACGCCGCACTGGCCGGCACCGCAACCAGGGCCTCACGGCACGACGCCGCGCGCTGGCGCGATGCCGCGTTTTCGACCCTCGAAACCGCCTGTGCGTCAAGCAGTCCCGATTCGCACGCGACACTGCGGGCGCGCCTGCCCGAGATCGAAGACGTGCTGGCCGGTCTCGGCACGCTCGCGGGCACGCCGGTCATCGAAGGGCACGGCGACCTGCACGTCGGTCAGGTGCTGCGCTGCGGCGGGCGCTTCGTGGTCACCGACTTCGACGGCAACCCGGTGCTGGCTGCCGAAGAACGCGTACTGCCCATTCCGGCGGCTCTCGACGTCGCGGGCATGGTGCAGTCGCTGGCGCACGTCGCGATCGTCGCCCGTAAGCATGCCGAACTCGACGACTCGGCTCTTGCTGAGGTTGATACGTTGGCGCGCAAGGCCTTTCTCGGTGCCTACACGCACCGGCTGGATCAGCGCGGTCTGGCGGAAATCTACGATGCCGATGCGCTGCGGGCCCTCCGACTGCAGCAGGTTCTTCGCGAAATCGTCTACGCGGCAAGGCATCTGCCCCGGTGGATGTACGTCCCCGACGCGGCACTGCCCGCCCTGCTCGACGAGGAGCCAGGGTGAAGCCCGACGGTTTCGTGGCGGACCTGCGCCGCAAACCCGAGGTGCTCGGCCGGCTCGCCGCGACCCTGGCCGCCGGGAATCCGTGGGCCGGGGTGGTGCCACCCGGAATCGAGCGGGTTGTGCTGCTGGGCATGGGTTCCTCGGCCTACGCGGGCGGTGTCGCCGCCGCGCGGATACGGGCACGTGGCCTCGTCGCGGTGTCCGAACTGGCGTCCACCCGGCTGCTTCCCGACTGGGGCCCGGGAACGCTCGTCGTGGCGACCTCGGCCGGCGGCGGTTCGGTGGAGACGCTCGACGCCCTGGGCCGACTGCCCGACGGCGTATCCACGGTGGCTCTGACGAACACGCCGGGATCGGCGATCACGCAGCGGTGCGACACCGTCGTCGACCTCCACGCCGATCCGGAGGACGGCGGGGTGGCCTGCCGCAGCTATCAGCACACCCTGGCGCTGCTGCTGGCGCTCGAGTGCCACCTCAGCCGGAACGGGTACCGCGGCGCTCTCCGCGTCCGTCGCCGCGGCGGCGACGGCGAGTGCGCACCTGCTGGACACCGAGGCGGACTGGCGACCGGAGATCGCGGAACTCGTTGTGGGGCCTGCCGGAACCCATCTCGCCGCACCCGCGCACCGGTTCTGCTCCGCCCAGCAGGGGGCCCTGATGCTTCGCGAGGGACCACGGCTGCCCGCGGTCGGCTGCGAGACGGGGGACTGGAGCCACGTCGACGTCTATCTGACCAAGACCACCGACTACCGGCTGCTCGTTTTCGCCGGTTCGGAATGGGAGCCGCAACTCGCCGAGTGGACCGCGCTACGGGGCAGCACCGTCGTCGGTGTCGGCGGTGACGTCCCCGGGGCGGAGCGCAACCTGCGCTATCCGGGCGATGGCGACGATGACGTCCGGCTGCTGACGGAGGTGCTGGTGCCGGAACTCATCGCGGCGCGGGCCTGGCAGACCGCCGCGCAATGACCTCGTCGCGCACCGCCGACCGGCGGGCCTTGCCGGCGTCGTCGCGCAGCGGATGGTCGACGAATTCGACTGTGCGCGGGACCTTGTGGGCTTCGAGTCGCTCCCGCAGGAATGCCTGCACACCCGCCTCGTCGAGGTCGCCGTCGGCTTGCACCAGGGCGTGCGGCACCTGACCGAGGTCCTCGTGCGGCACCCCGACCACCAAGCAGGACAACACTTCCGGATGCCCGCACAGCGCGCCCTCGATTTCGGCGGGGTAGGTGTTCTTGCCGCCCACGGTGAACATGTCGACGCGCCGGTCGGACAGATACAGGTAGCCGTCTTCATCGAAGTAGCCGAGGTCGCCGAGTGAATCCCAGCCGTCGTGCGTCTTCGCAGTCGCCCCGATGTAGCGGTAGGTGGGGGTGGTCCCCGGCGAGGGGCGCATGTAGATCTCGCCCACCTCGCCAGGTGGGCACTCCGCGCCGTCGTCGTCGAGCACTGTCATCTCGCCCACGACCACCCTGCCGACCGAACCGCGGTGCGCCAGCCACTCGGCGCCACTGAGCACGGCGATGGCCTGAAGTTCGGTGCCGCCGTACATCTCCCACAGGGCATCGGGCCCCACCAGCTCGATCCACGCCTCCTTGACCGAGGGCGGACACGGTCCACCTACATGCCACATCCGGCGGATCGACGACAGATCGTAGGCCTGCGGGTCGGCGTGGTAGACGGGCAACACGCGGTGCATGATCGTCGGCGCGGTGGCCAGAAAGCCGACACGATGCTCGGTGATCAGGCGGAGGAACTCGGCAGGCTCGAAGCGCGGCATGACGACCAGGTGATGACCCATCAACAACGCGAGGGTGGCGTTGACCATCCCGGTGTTGTGCGACATCGGCACCGACATCAGGCTGACATCGCCCTCCTGTGCGCCCAGCGCCTGCCCGAAAAGCGCACCGGGATAGCGGCTGTCGCCACCGACTTCGATGAGCTTGGGGCGACCGGTGCTGCCGCCGGAGGCCATCGACTTCCACGCCGGCGAAACGGCTTCGGGCAGGGGTTCGTCGGAATATCTGCCATCGGCGGTGAAATCGGCAGGGAAGCTGGGAATTTCGCCACGAGGGTCAGCGCGGCCGACCAGCAGCGCGCGCGGACGCAATGCGAGGATGCCCTCGAACTCGGGGTCGGGCAGTCGCGCGGGCAGCGGTTGCGGGACTGCGCCGAGTTTCCAGCATGCAATGGTCGCTTCGAGGAACTCGATGGAGTTGGGGACAGCGATTGTCACGTAATCGCCCAGCCCGACACCGCGTTCGGCGAAGGCGCGGGCCAGCCGGTTGGTGGACGCGTCGAGTTGCGACCAGGTAAGTGTGCCGGCCCGCACAGGTGACGGCGGGGCGGTCGGGGATCTGCGCGGCGATGCGTTGCAGTTGGGTACTGATCGGCGGGATGGCCGCCGGCATCAATACCCACCCGCGGTCGCGAATATCCTGCGCGGGTTGTCCACCAGCATCGTGGTGATCTGCTCCTCGGTGACGCCCCGCGCGCGCAGCGCCGGCAGGACGTCGTTGTGGATGTGCAGGTAGTGCCAGTTGGGCAGTACCACCGGCACCGCCTCCTCCGGCAGCCAGTCGATGAAACAGGACGCGTCGTGGGACAGCACCATCTTGTCGGCGTGGCCCCGCTCGCACATCCGGACCACGGTGTCGACCCGTTCGGGGGTCGGCAGGTAGACGTCCGCGCCGAAGCGGTCCATCCCGATGTAGGAGCCGTTGGCGATCAACTCCTCGAGGTAGTCGAGATCGGTGGAGTCGCCGGAGTGGCCGATCACCACGCGGGACAGGTCGACACCCTCCTCGGCGAAGATGCGCTGCTGCTCGAGTCCACGTCGGGTGGCCGCGTGGGTGTGCGTGGAGATGGGCACGCCGGTCTGGCGGTGGGCCTGCGCCACGGCGCGCAGCACTCGCTCGACGCCCGGCGTCACTCCGGGTTCGTCGGTGGCGCATTTGAGGATCGCGGCCTTGATGCCGGTCCCGGCGATACCCTCTTCGATGTCGCGGACGAACAACTCCGTCATGGGTTCCGGGCCGGCCAGCACCGTGCCCGGTCCCTTGAAGTGGTAGTACATCGGGATGTCGTTGTAGGTGTACAGGCCGGTCGCGACGACGATGTTGAGGTCGGTGGCCGCGGCGATCTGGGCGATGCGGGGGACGTAGCGGCCCAACCCGATCACCGTGAGGTCGACGATGGTGTCCACGCCGCGGGATTTCAGTTCGTTGAGGCGGGCGATCGCGTCGGCGACGCGTTTGTCTTCGTCGCCCCACACCTCGGGGTCGTTCTGCAGCATCTCCGGCGTCAGCACGAACACGTGCTCGTGCATCAGCGTGACGCCGAGATCCCCGGCGTCGATCGGGCCTTTGGCGGTCTCTACCTGGGTCACACCCCGATGCTAAGTCGGCGGGAACGCCGAGAACCACTTTCTCTACACGTCGTCCTGCGGCTTCGTGTCGAGAAACTGGTTCTCGGCGCGAATTGCGGAGGCCGCCAGGGCAGCGACGCTGACCAACGCCAGGAACTGCACACCTGCCGAATGCCCGACGTAGCCGTCGACCGACCGCCAGGGGTACCGCGACAGCACCGCCCCGGCCAGAATCAGCCCCGCCGACACGGCACCCAGCGTGACGGCCTTCTCGACGCGAGGTCGCCCGCGGAGCAGATACAGCACACCTGCGGCCACGGCGAACACCACGGCGCCGACGAGGCCGGAGATCATCGCGCCGACCACCACCACCGCGCCGAACGCCCACCGGCCCGGCGCCCACGTCCGCACCGGTGCGTCCGGCACCCTGCGCCGGGCGGGCAGCAGCGCCAGCAGCAACAGCACCGGCAGCAGCGCGAGCCCACCGGCAAGACCGGCCCGGTACAGCGCATTCGACGGAAAGTTCAGCGTGACGGTGCCCGACGTCCCCGCCGGCACCAGCCAGCCCTGCTGCCAGCCGTTGACGGGCACCGGCGTCAGCGTGATCCCGGTGTCCGTCGTCGCGGTCCATCCCGGGTTGATGCTCTCAGGGACGACGATCACCCGCGCCACCGGGGACGGCGGCACCCGCAGCTCCCGGTGATCCGGCCCCCACGCGCCCGCCGAAGCCGGAGTGGTTGCGGCGCTGGGCAATTCGTTGCCCATGGGGCCGGTCAGCCTGGCCCCGTCGACGATGAACGCCGCACCCGGGCTGATCAGAAGCTCCTGTTGGCCCGCGGGCAGGGCGAGCGGTTCGCGCTCGCAGGGCGTCACCGCGATCGGCCCCCCGTCGAGCAGGGCGCCGACCGTGGTGTGCACCGAGGTGTGCACGAACCGGCCCGCGACCGCGATGACCGGTCCGGCGTCGCAGCCGACGGTGATGGCGCGGGTTCGGTTGCGGGCGGCATCGGCCGGTGCGATCGCAGTGCCGTCGGGTCGCAGCGCCACCACCTCGGCCAGGCCCGGCGGCTTGACCTGATCGAAGCCCAGCGCGGTGCGGTCGATGACGTCGTTCCAGTCCAGCAGGCTCAGCTTGATGGTCCTGGTCACCCGTGGACGTAGCGAAAGTGTTTGCGTCCCTTCGGCTTCGGTGGCGCGAACCTGCGGCCCGTCGCCGAGGTCGACGGCCACCAGGGTGGGATGGGTGGGCAGTGCGGAGGAGCTCGGGGTGATCTCCAGCGCGGCGACCTCGGTGGGCTCGGGCAGGGTCAGCGTCAGCGTCGGCGCGACCCGGTGCTGGACGACGCCCTGCGGTGCGGTCCACGCGGTGCGCGGGTCGCCGTCGGTGGCGGCGAATGCGGTGCCCAGCACGTCGAACGAATCGGAGTCGCCGTCGGCGTGCGCGGTGCCCGGTTGTCGGACCAGGTCGGCCAGCGCCGGGCCCTGACGCGGGCGGACCCACACCGTCGGGGTCACCGAAATCGGTTCCGGCACAGTCAGCGTCCGGCTCATATTGACCAGCTCCTCGGGCGCCAGCGACAGCGGCGAGGCGCAGTGCACGCCGTCGGGGGACTCGATGCAGCCCGGCCGGCCCAACGTGTCCGAGCCCAGGTCCCACATCGCGACCGGCGCGCCCTGCGGCGGGCCCGGCACCTGCACGGTGTGGCGAAGGTTGACCGGGTGCGCATAGCCGTTGGCGTCGAACTGGGTGATCGCCAGATCGGTGATGCCGAACTGGACACCGGAGGAGCCGTTCACCGTCGCCGCGGCCGTGATGCGCACCCACGACGTCTCGCCGTAGGGCAGCGCCGCGGTCACCGGCTTGCCCGGCTGATCGACCAGCAGCGTGGTGGTGCCGTTGGCGGTGGCGACCTCGAGCCTGTCGACCTGCGCGCCGATCGTCGACACCGCCGGGGTCAGGGTGAGCGTCGCATTGGTCACCGGGTGGTCGAAGTCCACCTGCAGCCACTGGCCCACCGCCGCCTGCAGCGCATTGGACACCCAGCTGGTGGCGGAGTCGCCGTCGATGGCCGCCGCGGCGCCGGACGCCGGCGCGACGTTGGGCAGCGCCGTCGCATCCGCGGAGGAACTCGACGTGGTCAGCCGGCCGCCGTTCCAGCCGCCGTACACCGGATGCGCGCCCGGGGCCGGATAGTCGGGCACCCGGTTGAAGGTGTGCCGTCCGTCGTCCTCGGCGCGGATCGCCGACGAGTGGTCGTCGACGCGACCGTAATCGGTTTCGCGCGCGACCGGGGTGTCGGTGACGGTGACGCCAACACCCGGGGGCAGCGGAACCCCGGCGGCGCGGGCGTCCTGGGTCAGCAGCACGGGACCCAGCGGCGGTTGCCCCAGCAGTCGCCGCCGCTCGTCGAGGCGAAGCAGCACCTCGGGCCCGCCGTCGACCCGCGCCATCCGGGTGGCATCGGCCAGATACGGCGCACCGGGATTGCCTGCGCCGTCGACGCGGTAGATCTCCACCGCGGGATACAGCGGCCGCAGCCCGCTGTCGGTGATGAACCCGTCCAGCGTCCCGGGGCCGACGGGATCACCGAACTGTGCGACCTTCGTCAGGCCCGGGGAGCCGTCGATGGCCCGGTGCACCAGGATCGGGCGCGCCGAACGTGACGTTTCCGGATCCAGATCGTTGCGCACGACGACGTAGGAAATACCTTGGCGGACAAGCGTATCCGCGAGTCCGGCGGATGGCCGTCCCGCCGCCAGCAGGCGCTGGACCGAATCCAGCGCCCGGATCGTCTGCGGCGGGGTCAACGGGATCGAGTCGCGCACACCCCAGGGGCTGTCGCCGAGCACCTGCAGGGGTTCGTCGTGGCTGTTGCCCCACACCTGGGTGGCGAACGGCGCGCCCGGCGCCACCAGGACCCGGCCCGGCGTCGGGCTGCCGGTGTTGTGCTCGGTCAGCCAGTCGGCGGCCTCGTGCCAGTACTTCGGGATGCCGGTGAAGGTGCCCGGCGGGGTCAGCCGGCCCGTCCACGCCAGCGACGTGGAGGCGGCCAGTGCGGCCAGCACCACGATCGCCACCGCCACCCGCTTGTCGGCCTCGGGGTGGGCGAACGCCCGGATCCACACCGGGCGCGGCACGCTGCCCGGCAACGGCACCCGGCTGAGCAGATGCGCCAGCCCGAGCACGATCGGTATCCGGACGACCGGTTCCAGCTTGTGCACGTTGCGCAACGGGGCACCCGCGGCGTCCAGAAACGTCTGCACCTGATGCGCCACCGGCGAGCCCAGGCCCCCGGCATAGCCGAGCCCCAACACCACGACGCCGATCAGCAGCATGCTCACCAGCCGCCCGCGCGCGGGCATGGACCGCAACGCCAGTCCGGCCAGGCCGCCGGCGGCCACCAGCGTGGTGGCCAGGATCGCCATCGACCCGGTGACCAACGATGCACCGGCAGTGGCATTCGGCGCCACGAACGGGGTCCACGCCGACGTGCCCCGCAGCACTTCGGTCAGCGACGTCCACTGCGTCGTCACGCCGGAGGATTCGATGAAGTCCAGGAAGGGCGGACTGACGCGGCCGAGCAGCAGCAACGGAATCAGCCACCACGTGATGGCAAGCGCCGCGGCCAGCAGCCACCACCCGCTGAACCGCAGCCACTGCCGGTTCGGCCGGTGGCAGGCCCACCAGATGATGGCGGGCAGGCACCCGGTCAGCGTTGCCACCGCGTTGACCGCGCCCATCAACGCCATTGCGACGCCCGCCTGCGCGGCCAGGATCCGTGGCGTCCGCCCACTGCCGCCGCGCATCGCGAGGATGACGGGCAGCAGCACCCACGGCGACAGCATCATCGGCAGGGTCTCCGAGGAGATCGAGCCGAGGGTGGTCAGGACCCGCGGTGACAGCGCGAACGCGATGGCGGCGACGACCCGCGACGACGTGTTACCGATACCCAGGGCCTCCGCGACGCGCAACACGCCCCAGAAGCCGACGGTCAGCAGCAATGCCCACCACAGCCGCTGCGTCACCCAGCCCGGCAGCCCCAGCAGATCGCCGGCCAGGAAGAACGCCCCGTGCGGGAAGAGATAGCCGTAGGCCTGGTTCTGGGCCTGGCCGAACGGCAGATCGCTGTTCCACAGATTGGCCGCCCGGGCCAGGAACCGCAGCGGGTTGGCGGTCAGGTCCAGTTTGGTGTCCGGCGAGATCATGCCGGGGGACTGCGCGAACGTGAGGACCAGCGCGATCGAGCCGACCAGCCACAGCCAGCGCCGCGACAGCGGTGTGGCCGGCGAGATCGGCGACGAGACGACCTGCCCTCCCGGAAGGGCCGGTGCGGTGAGAGCGCTCAGGCTACGTGCGGTCGCCGTATTCGACGCGGTTGAGCACCGACGACGCGGGGTCGCCCGCACTCACGGGTGGCTTGGTGTCCTGCTGCACCATGAGCGTCACCCCGAATACCGCGGCCGCGCCGAGCAGCAGACCAACCACGATGCTGGCGGCAGCCGGCACCACGAACCGGGTCATGTGGGGCTCCTCAGCGCAGGGGTCTGGACCGAACGCCAAGGTAGCACGGTCGCGGGTGGCGACGTCGTTCGCCGACGGGGTCAGGCCGGTCCCGGCGGCACGATCAGGACCGGCCGCCCGCCGTGCCGCAGGACCCGGTCGGCGACGCTGGACTGCATCAGCGAGCGCAATCCGGTGGTGCCGCGGGTGCCGGTGACGATGAGGTCGGCGTCGAGGTTGTCGGCGGCGTCGATGATCGTCCGCCACACCGTGCCCACGACCGCGATGCACAGCGGTTCGGCCGCCAGGCCGGCGGCGCGCGCGAGTTCCGTGCCCTCGAGGTTGGTGCGCTGGGCGTCGGTGAACGCGATGTCCGGGTCTTCTGCATCCGTGGGTCCGGGGGATCGGGTGGCCCGTCGAGGTCGATCGACACCGGATCCGGACCGGGGCGCATCGGCGCCCACACCGTGAGAACGACGGCCCGTTCGGCGGTCAGGAAGGTGCCGGCGTAGCGCACGGCACGGCGCGAATTGGGGGTGCCGTCGAAGGCGATCATCACGACCGTCATGCCTCAATATTGCCCACCGATGCCGGATCCGTTGGCGACATGACAGCATGTGCGCATGGCATTTGCCCGTGTTCTGATCCGCTCACTGGCGTCGGCGGTGGTGCTGCCCGCAGCTCTGGTCGCCTGTTCACCTGCGACGACTCACTCCGCGGCGACGTCTCCGGCGGTCTCCTGCCTCCGCGGCCTCGTCGGCTGCTCCGCTGGCGAATCCGGTCCCGGCGGCACCCGCTCCGGCGGCATGTGACGTCCAATCGATGCCGCTGCGGGACAAGCTGGCGCAGCTGCTGATGGTCGGTGTGCAAAACGCCGCGCGATGCCCGGGCCGTGGTCACCGACAACCACGTCGGCGGCATCTTCATCGGCAGCTGGACGGACCTGTCGATGCTCACCGACGGTTCGATTGCCGATATCGCGGGCGCGGCGGGCCCGCTGGCGCTGGCGGTCAGCGTCGACGAGGAAGGCGGCCGGGTCCAGCGGTTGTCGTCGCTGATCGGCAGCCAGCCCTCACCGCGGGTGCTGGCCCAGACCAAGACGCCCGACGAGGTGTACCAGATCGCGCTGCAGCGCGGCCAGGCCATGCGGGGGCTGGGCATCACGGTGGACTTCGCGCCCGTCGTCGACGTCACCGCCGCGCCCGACGACACCGTCATCGGCGACCGGTCGTTCGGCTCGGATCCCGCCGTGGTCACGCAGTACGCCGGCGCCTACGCGCGCGGACTGCGCGACGCGGGCCTGCTGCCGGTGCTCAAGCACTTCCCGGGCCATGGCCACGGCTCCGGCGACTCCCACACCGGCGGTGTGGTGACCCCACCGCTGGCGGATCTGCAGGACAACGACCTGATCCCGTACCGCACGCTGGTCGCGGAGGGGCCCGTCGCGGTGATGCTCGGCCACCTGCAGGTGCCGGGACTGACCGGCAGCGATCCGGCCAGCCTGAGCCCCGCCGCGTACAACCTGCTGCGCAGCGGCGGCTACGGCGGGCCGCCGTTCGGCGGCGTGGTGTTCACCGACGACCTGTCGTCGATGGCGGCGATCAACGAGCGCTACGGGGTGTCCGAGGCGGTGCTGCGGGCGCTGCAGGCCGGCGCCGACGTCGCGCTGTGGGTGACCACCGCCGAGGTGCCCGCGGTGCTCGACCGGCTGGAGCAGGCGGTCAACGCCGGGGAACTGCCGCAGCAGCGGGTCGACGACGCCGTCGCCGCGGTCGCGGGCTACAAGGGCCTCAACCCGCACTGCTGACCGGGGTGCGGGTGTTGAGTCGGGTTTCCGTGCGAAGGGTGGCGTGATGGCGGGTGGTACCAAGCGGCTGCCCCGCGCTGTGCGCGAGCAGCAGATGCTCGACGCCGCCGTCCAGGTGTTCTCCGTCAACGGCTATCACGAGACGTCCATGGACGCGATCGCCGCGAAGGCCGAGATCTCCAAGCCGATGCTGTATCTGTACTACGGCTCCAAGGAGGATCTGTTCGGCGCCTGCCTGGACCGCGAGCTGCGCCCGGTTCATCGAAGCGGTGCGCGCCGACGTCGACTTCACGTTGCCGCCGCGCGACATGCTGCGCAACACCATCGGCTCGTTCCTGAATTACATCGACGCCAACCGGGCGTCGTGGATCGTGCTGTACACCCAGGCCACCAGTTCGCAGGCGTTCGCGCACACGGTGCGCGAGGGACGCGAGCGCATCATCGATCTGGTGGCCCGGATGCTGAGCGCCGGCACCCGAAATCCCGGAGCCCGACACCGACTTTCACATGATGGCGATCGCGCTCGTGGGTGCCGGTGAGGCGGTGGCCACCCGGGTCAGCGCGGGCGACGTCGACGTCGACGAGGCCGTCGAGCTGTTGATCAACCTGTTCTGGCGCGGACTGAAGGGCAAACCCAGCGAGCGCGACGCCGTCGACGAGCGCGGAGAGCGTAACTCCGCTGCGTTGAACTGCGAACATCCAGGCGCTACAGCGCCCGGACCTCGCCCGTCAGGTGCGGGTATCCCTTGCTCATGTTGCGTAGCAACAGATCCCAGCCGTCCTCGACGCGGTCGACGTAGAGTCCCGCACTGGCGGGCAGGATCACCGGCTTGCCGAACTTCACCGAATACCGCACCGCGTCCGGCAGCTGGCCCTCGATATTGGCCAGAACCGCTGCCGCGCTGAACATTCCGTGCGCGATCGCGGTGGGGAAGCCGAACAGCTTGGCGCCGATCGAACTGGTGTGGATCGGGTTGTGGTCCCCGCCGACCGACGCGTACCGGCGGATCTGGCCGGGCGTGATCCGCAGAATCGAGTTGGGCGGCGGCAGTTTGGGCTGCTTGGCCGGCGGCGGCTTGGGCTCGTCCGACAGGCTGGTGCGTTGCTGGTGCAGGAACGTGGTCACCTGATGCCAGGCCACGTCGTTGCCGACGCTGACGTCGGTCACCACGTCGACCAGCAGGCCCTTGCGGTGCTCGCGCAGGTTCTCGGCGTGCGTCTTGATGCCGACCGTGTCGGTGACGGCGATCGGCCGGTACTGGGTGATGTGGTTCTCGACGTGCACCGAACCCATTGCGGAGAAAGGGAAGTCGAACCCGGTGATCAGCTCCATCACGGTGGGGAAGGTCAGCGCGAACGGGTAGGTCAGCGGCACGGTGTCGCCGTAGCGCAGTCCGGTCACGCCGGCGTAGGCCGCGACGTTGGCGCGGTCGATGGCCAGATCCGACACCGTCAGGGTCCTGGCCGGGCAGATGGTCGCCGCGCGGGACGAACGGCAGCGCCCCGGCCGCCGCCCGCAGCATGTTCGTCAGTCCGTTACTCATTCGCTCGCCCCTCCGCGCTGATCGTCCCTCGTAACGGTCATGTCACGCCCCCAGCATCGCCTGGCCGCACACCCGAATGGTGTTGCCGGTCACGGCATTCGACGCCGGGCTGGCGAAGTATGCGATGGTCTCGGCGACGTCCACGGGCTGCCCGCCCTGGAACAGCGAGTTCAGCCGACGGCGCCACCTCGCGGGTGGCGAACGGGATCGCCTCGGTCATCTTGGTCTCGATGAACCCGGGCGCGACGGCGTTGATGGTGATGCTCTTCGCGGCCAGTTCCGGTGCCAGGGCCTGCGTGAGCCCGATCATCCCGGCCTTGGTGGCCGCATAGTTGGTCTGGCCGCGGTTGCCCGCGATGCCGGCCATCGACGACAGCCCGACGATGCGCCCGCCCTCGCCGATGGCGCCGTTGCCGACGAGTCCCTCGGTAAGCCGTTGCGGAGCAAGCAGATTGACGGCGACCACCGCGTCCCACTTGGCGTCGTCCATGTTGGCCAGCAGCTTGTCGCGGGTGATGCCCGCGTTGTTGACCAGGACGTCGGCGTGGCCGCCGTAGTGCTCGCGCAGGTGCGCGGTGATCCGATCGACGGCGTCGTCGGCGGTGACGTCCAGCGTCAGCGCGGTGCCGCCCACCTTGGCGGCGGTCTCCTCCAGGGCCTCGTGCCGCACCGTCGACGTCCACACAGACGACCTTGGCGCCGTCGCGGGCGAACACCTCGGCGATGGTGGCGCCGATGCCACGGGCCGCGCCGGTGACGATCGCGACCTTCCCGTCGAGCGGCTTGTCCCAGTCCGCCGGTGGGGTGGAGTCGGCGGCCCCGACGTAGAACACCTGGCCGTCGACGTAGGCCGACTTCGCCGACAGGAGGAACCGCAGCGTGGACTCCAGACCCGTGGCGGCCGGCTTGGCATCCGGCGCCAGGTACACCAGCGACACCGTCGCGCCGTGCTGCATCTCCTTGCCCAGCGAGCGGGTGAAGCCCTCCAGCGCGCGCTGGGCGATGCGCTCGTCCACGGAGCCGGTCTGATCGGGCGTGGTGCCGACCACCACGACGCGTCCCGACGGGCCGACATTGCGCAGCAGTGGCGTGAAGAACTCGTGCAGCGCCTTGAGTCCGGCCGGTGCGGTGATCCCGGTGGCGTCGAACAGCAGACCCGCCGAACCGGTCGGCCCAGCGTCCGCCGAGGTTGTCGCCGACCAGGTCGTAGTCCTCGGCCAGCGCGGTGCGCATGGGTTCGGCGACGCGGCCCTCGCCGCCGATCAGCAGCGGCCCGGCCAGCGGCGGATCGCCCGCGCGGTAGCGGCGCAGGGTCTCGGGCTGCGGAACGCCGAGTTGTTTGGCCAGAAACGAGCCGGGGCCGGAGTGGACCACCTGCGAGTACAGGTCGGATGGAAGCTTGGGAGCCACAGAGCTGCCTCTCGTGTCACGGTCGAGATGTCGACTACGAACTTACTCCAGAGTAAGAACAGTGAGTAGTATGGCCCCAACAGGCAACCATCCTCAAACCGACCATACGGAGACAGCCGTGGCCACCCCCACCTCGAAGAACAGCCACCCGGAATCGCCGCCCCGTGGCGGTGCTCGGCGGCAACCGCATCCCGTTCGCGCGCTCCGACGGCGCCTACGCCAAGCCTCCAACCAGGACATGTTCACCGCCGCGCTCGACGGCCTGGTCGACCGGTTCAACCTGGCCGGGGAGCGGCTGGACATGGTGATCGGCGGCGCCGTGCTCAAGCACAGCCGTGACTTCAACCTGATGCGCGAGTGCGTGCTGGGCAGCGCGCTGTCGCCCTACACGCCGGCGTTCGATCTGCAGCAGGCGTGCGGCACCGGTCTGCAGGCGGCCATCGCCGCCGCCGACGGTATCGCCGCGGGCCGCTACGAGTCGGCCGCCGCGGGCGGGGTGGACACCACCTCGGACGCGCCCATCGCATTCGGCGACGACCTGCGCCGCACCCTGCTCGGGCTGCGCCGGTCGAAGTCCAACGTCGAGCGGCTCAAGCTGGTGGGCAAGCTGCCCGCCGTCGCTGGGCGTGCAGATCCCCACCAACGGCGAGCCCCGCACCGGGCTGTCGATGGGCGAGCACGCCGCGATCACCGCCAAGCAGATGCGCATCAAGCGCGTCGACCAGGACGAGCTGGCCGCCGCCAGCCACCGCAACATGGCCGCCGCCTATGACCGCGGATTCTTCGACGATCTCGTCACCCCGTTCCTCGGGCTGTACCGCGACGACAACCTGCGGCCCGACTCGTCGCCGGAGAAGCTGGCCACCCTCAAGCCGGTGTTCGGCGTGCAGCAACGGTGACGCCACCATGACGGCGGGCAACTCCACGCCGCTGACCGACGGCGCCTCGGTGGCGCTGCTGGCCTCCGAGGAGTGGGCGGCGGCGCACGACGTCCCGGTGCTGGCCTACTTCGTCGACGCCGAGACGGCCGCGGTCGACTACGTCAGCGGCGCCGACGGACTGCTGATGGCGCCGACCTACGCGGTGCCGCGGTTGCTGGCCCGCAACGGACTGACGTTGAGCGACTTCGACTTCTACGAAATCCACGAGGCGTTCGCGTCGGTCGTGCTGGCCACCCTGCAGGCCTGGGAATCCGAGGAGTACTGCAAGGAGCGGCTGGGCCTGGACGCCGCGCTGGGGCCCATCGACCGATCCAAGCTCAACGTCAACGGTTCGTCGCTGGCGGCCGGTCACCCGTTCGCGGCGACCGGCGGCCGCATCGTCGCGCAGCTCGCCAAACAGCTGGCGCAGAAGAAGGCCGAAACGGGCAAGCCGGCGCGCGGCCTGATCTCGGTGTGCGCCGCCGGCGGCCAGGGCGTGACGGCCATTCTCGAAGCCTGAAAAGCCGTCGAGGTTTGTAACGCCCCGAGCGTGGGTATTCGATGTACCGGATAGCTCCGTGTTGCCGTCTGACCCCCCGACCCGACGGCAACACGGGGCGTCCTCTTTGTCCGGTGACTTATTGACGCGGACGAAGGCCGTCGCTGGATGCGAGGGGACTCCAGCGGCGGTTCCAGGGATGACTCGGATTTTCCCCGAAAATTCTTCTTGTGCAAGCCGTTTTGTCGGCGTACGGTCGATTTCACGACGGGTTCGGGAGTGACTGATCCGAAGTACCGGCAAAGAGGTGAAAGCCGGACGCGCGAGAATACGAAGACGCCCTCATTGTCCTCCCGAACCCGCCCTTTTTTGTCGTGTGAGCCACTGCATGAATCAAGACAGCAGGCCCCCGGGTTATCCCCGGGGGCCTGCTGTCTTGCGGAGCCTCTTTAGAAGGCCGCTTCGTCGAGTTCCATCACGTCGGTGTCGAGATTCTCGATCGTCGAACGCGTGCTGGTGAGCAGCGGCAGGAAGTTCTTCGCGAAGAACGACGCCGCGGCGATCTTGCCCTCGTAGAACGACTTCTCGGTACCGGTGGCGCCCTCGTCCAGCTTCTCGATGGCCACCGCGGCCTGACGCTGCAGCAGCCAGCCGAGCACCAGGTCGCCGACGCTCATCAGGAAGCGCACCGAGCCCAGGCCCACCTTGTAGATGCTGGCCTGATCCTCCTGCGCGGCCATCAGGTAGCCGGTCAGCGACGCGGCCATGCGCCTGGACGTCGGTCAGCGCCGTGGCGAGCAGCTCGCGCTCGCCCTTGAGCCGGCCGTTGCCCGACTCGTTCTTGACGAACGTGTCGATCTCGTTGGCGACGTACCCAGCGCCGTGCCCTGGTCGCGGACGATCTTGCGGAAGAAGAAGTCCTGGGCCTGGATCGCGGTGGTGCCCTCGTAGAGCGAGTCGATCTTGGCGTCGCGGATGTACTGCTCGATCGGGTAGTCCTGCAGGAAGCCCGAGCCACCGAAGGTCTGCAGGCTCTCGGTGAGCTTGGCGTAGGCCTGCTCGGAGCCGACGCCCTTGACGATCGGCAGCAGGAGGTCGTTGACCTTCGCGGCCAGCTCGGCGTCCACACCGTGCACGGCCTGCGCCACCTCGGCGTCCTGGAACGTCGCGGTGTACAGGTACAGCGCGCGCAGACCCTCGGCGTAGGCCTTCTGGGTCATCAGGCTGCGGCGGACATCGGGGTGGTGCGTGATGCTGACGCGCGGTGCGGCCTTGTCCGTCATCTGGGTCAGGTCGGCACCCTGGATGCGCGACTTGGCGTACTCCAGCGCATTGAGGTAGCCGGTCGACAGTGTCGCGATGGCCTTGGTGCCCACCATCATGCGGGCCTGTTCGATGACCTCGAACATCTGCGCGATGCCGTTGTGCACCTCGCCGACCAGCCAGCCCTTGGCCGGAACACCGTGCTGGCCGAGTGACAGCTCGCAGGTGGTCGAGACCTTCAGGCCCATCTTGTGCTCGACGTTGGTGACGAAGACGCCGTTGCGTTCGCCGGGCTCGCCCGTCTCGGTATCGAACAGGAACTTCGGCACGAAGAACAGCGACAGACCCTTGGTGCCCGGTCCGGCGCCCTCGGGGCGGGCCAGCACCAGGTGCAGGATGTTCTCGCCGATGTCATCGGCGTCACCGGAGGTGATGAAGCGCTTCACGCCGTCGATGTGCCAGGAGCCGTCCTCCTGCTGCACGGCCTTGGTGCGACCGGCGCCGACGTCCGAACCGGCGTCCGGCTCGGTGAGCACCATGGTCGAGGTCCATCCGCGCTCAGCGGCCAGCACTGCCCACTTCTTCTGCTCCTCGGTTCCGAGGCGGTAGAAGATCTGGGCGAAGCCGGCACCCATCGCGTACATGTAGACCGCGGGGTTGGCGCCCAGGAGGTGCTCCATGAGGGCCCACTGCAGCGCACGCGGCATCTGCATACCGCCGAGTTCCTCGTCGATGCCGATCATGTTCCAGCCGCCGTCGATGACGGCATGGACCGACTTCTTGAACGACTCCGGCAGGGCGACCGAGTGAGTCTCGGGGTCGAAGACCGGAGGATTGCGGTCGCCGTCGGCAAACGAATCGGCGACGGGCCCCTCGGCCAGCCGGGCGATCTCGCTGAGCATCTCGCGGGCCGTGTCGGCGTCGATTTCGCCGTACTTGCCTTCGCCCAGAGCCTTGTCGACGCCCAGCACCTCGAACAGGTTGAATTCCTGGTCACGCACGTTGGACTTGTAGTGGCTCACGTGGTTCCTCCTCGGTGAGAATGCCACTTCTGCGGTTGGGTACTTGGGTTAAGTTACCCACCAGTAACACGGCCCACTATACCGGCCGGTAACTTCTCTGCAAAGCGGTCTTGAGCAAATTTCTGCCAGCCGACTGACCCAGTGGTTGATAGACACCCGCGAGAGGCCCCGGCGCTGGGCGTGAACTGGGGTTTTGTCAGGATGTGATATTGGCCACCAGGGCTCCCCCGGCGGTCAGCCTTCAGGCGCAGGCGCTGCGACGGATGCCGGCTCGGGCGACTGTGAGTCCGACTCGGGCAGCTGACCGACGAGATACTCGGCGAGCCCCCCGATGGTCGGATAGTCGAATACCGCGGTCGCGTTGATCGTGAACTTGCCGCCGAACTGACTGTGCAACCGGTTGCGGAGTTCGATCGCCATCAGTGAATCGGTACCGAGGTCCAGGAATCGACTGGTTGCGGCGGGTGGCGATGCGAGCCGCAGGAAGTTCTGCACCTCGCGCTGAAGGAATTCGGTCACGAAACCGGCGCGCTGCGGCACCGGTATCTCCTGCAGCTGCCGAAGCAACTCACTGTCACCGGTCACCTCCCCGACGGCACTCGGCAACACGAGGTCGAGAATCGGTGGACGCGAACTGCCCAGCACCTTCGCGGCCCGCTGCCAGTTGGCCTTGATGACGGTGGCCTGGCCGGTCCCGTTGGCGATCACCTCGGCGAGCGCGCTCATTGCGGCCGAGGGGTCCAACGGAATCAGGCCCTGCGCACTGATATTCGCGGTCGCGGCCTCCGACGAGGCCATCCCGCCTTGCGCCCACGGACCGAAGTTGACACCGGTGGCAGGCAAGCCTTGCGCCCTTCGTTGCGCGACCAGGCCGTCGAGCAACGCATTGGCGGTCGCGTAATTGGCCTGACCGGGTGAGCCGAACAAGGCGGACACCGACGAGGACACGATGAAGAAGTCCAGCTCGTCCTCCTTCGTCAGACGGTCCAAGTGGCAGGCGCCGAACGCCTTGGCTGCCAACGTCGTCCGGAATCGCTCCACGCTCTGCTGCGACAGCAGCGCATCGTCCAGCACGCCGGCCAGATGAGCCACTCCGGCGAGCGGCGGCAACTCCGCGCGGATGCGCTCCAGCAGTCTGCCAACCTCGGACTCGTCGCCCACATCGGCTGCGAAGACGTGGATGCGGGTCTTGTGGCGCTCGGTGATCTCCTCGATCAACCGTTGTGCGTCCGCGTCGGGCGCGCGCCGACTCGTCAACACGATGTCACCGGCCCCGAGTTGAGCCAGATACGACGCCGTGTGCAGACCGATCGCACCGAGGCCGCCGGTGATCAGATAGCTCCGATCGGCTCGCGGCTGCAGCGGGTTCGGTATCTGGCACACGATCTTTCCGATGTGCCGCGCCTGCTGCATCCGGCGGAACGCGGCCCTCGCCTCCGTGATCGGGTAGATCTCGGCGGGTAGTGGCGTCCACTCGCCCTTGGCCAACCCCTGCGACACCTCGGTCAGCAAGCCACGAATGCGTTCTGGCTCTTGGAGTGTCACCGTGTCCAGCGCCACGATCTCGTACGCGATATCGGGGCGGGCCGCCGCCATCTGCTCCGGCGTCCAGATGTCGCGCTTGGCGATCTCGAGGAAGCGGCCGTTCTGGGCGGTGGCCCGCACGGTCGCCTCGAGGAACCCCTCGCTGGTCAGGCTGTTGAGCACCACGTCGACGCCGGCACCATTGGTGTCGCTCAGGATTTGGTCGGCGAATTCCGTAGTGCGCGAGTCATAGACGTACTTCACACCCATTTTGCGCAGCGTCGCGCGCTTGTAGGTGCTGGCGGTCGCGAAGACTGTCGCCCCGCACTGCTGGGCCATTTGGATCGCGGCCAGCCCGACCCCACCACTCGCGGCGTGAATGAGCACCCGATCGCCGGGCTTCAGCTGCGCCCAGTCGAACGCGAGCCGGACCGTGAGCGCCGCCGCGGGAATGGTGGCCGCCGCTACCGCGCTCACTCCGTCTGGAATCGGCGCCAGCAACTGGGCCGGCACGTTGAACCGGCTGGCGAACGCGCCCTGCATGAAGCCGTAGACGCGTTGACCGACTTCGAGTCCGGTAGCGCCACTGCCCAATTGGGTGACGACGCCGGCGAAGTCGCCGCCGATCGGTCCCGGATCACCCGGGTAGAGGCCAAGGACGTTGAGCACATCCCGGAAGTTGAGCCCGGCCGCCTCGACCCGGACCTGGACGTAGCCATCGGCAGGCGGCGGCACGTCCACCTCGGTGAGACGCAGGTTGTCGATCGCACCGCGTTCGGTGGGCGCCAGGACGTAGTCGGTTGAGCGCGGCACCGTGAGATTACCGCTGCGCGCCCATGGTAGTAGCCGTGAGGCCAGCAGCTTTCCTTGCCGCAGAGCGATTTCCGGCTCATCGATCGGCGTGGCCAGCAGGTTGGTCAGTGCGTGCACAGCCTCCGGTGATCCGTCGCAATCGACCAGTTTGCAGTGCAGCGCCGGTTCCTCGTTGATCGTGGTGCGCCCGAAGCCCCACAGCGCCGCCTGCACCGGGTCGACCGGCTCGCCGGATTCGGTGGCCACGCCGTTCTCGGTGACGATCCACAGTCCGCCGGGCAGTTTCACTCCGCCGTTTGGTGAGCCGCCCTGCACGGTGTGCACGACGCTGAGCAGGTTGGCGATCTCGGTCTCGATCCGCGCGGCGATATCGGCGCTCGACTTCTCTGGTGTCCGGCCCGAAGCGCGCCAGACCACGCCGGAGAACGGCAGACCACGCTCGTGAGCCTGTGCCAGCAGCTGTCCCAATGGCTCCGAATCGGTGCTTCGGTCGAACGGGATGCAGCCCGGCACGGCGGCGGCCAGTTCGTCGAAGCCGGCAATCAGCCAGGTGCCGCCAATATCGGCACTGGACGGTGGCGCCGGAACTTCGGGCCAGCCAAGGGTGTACAGAAGCCTGGTCGTGTCGCCGCCGAGGCCGCGCAGCAACGCCTCGCGGGGTGCGCGCTTCACCGTGAACTCGCGAATCCCCCCCAGCGGGCGGCCATCCCGATCGACGAAATCGAGATCGAAGACCTGGGTCTCGCTGTCGAGGGCGCTGTTGTGCCACTTCGCGTGGCAGTAGAACCGCCGAGGCATCTTCTCGCGCAGCGTCACCTGCCCGTACCGCAAGGGCAGGAACAGATCGCTCACACCTTGTTCGGCCGCGAGAAGTGCGGGGAACGCGGGGAAGGCGACTCCGGTGCACAGATCCATCAGCACCGGATGCATGGGCTCGGTGCCGAGATGTTCGGCGAGCTCTGCGCCGACGACGATGTCGCCGATCGCCTCACCCTCACCGAGCCACAGCGACTTCAGGGAGCCGGACCAGGTCGGCCCCCATGCCAGCTCCATGTCGGCGAACGTCTCGAACAACTCTTGCGGACGCATGCGGTTCAACCGCTCGATTGCCGCGTCGATGGGATCCGACTGCTCGGGTGCCGACGCGTCGTCAATACCGGTGACGACGGTGCCCTCGGCGTTCAGCGACCAGTCGGCGCCGCGTTCACCGTAGGGCCGACTGTGCACCTTGAAGCTCGAGCCACCGCCGTCGTCGAGCGGGTGCAACGAGAGCTGCACTTCGCGAGAACTCTTCTCGGGCAGGATGATCGGCTCGTAGAAGAAGACATCTTTCACGCTGGCCGGTGTGCCGACGGCGGCCAGGGCCATCGCCGCATACGTTGCCCCGGGAACGACAACGGTGCCGTAGATGACGTGATCGGACAGCCATGGTTGCGACTTGACGGACAGCCTGCTGGTGTAGACGGAGTCGCCGGAGGCGAGATCCTTTGCACTGCCGAGAATTCCTGATACCGCGGCACCGTAGCCATCGGAGCCAGAGATGCCGGACATCTTCGGCCAGAAGCGACGGCGCTGGAACGGATAGGTGGGCAGTTCGAGCCTGCGACGCGGCCGACGATGCAGCGCAGCGAAATTGGGTCGGTGGCCGCCAACGTAGGCCGCGGCCAGCGCATCGGCGATCTGGCGCCGGTCGCCAACGCCTTTACGCAGCGAGACGATCGCCCGCGGCGCGGCCAGGTGCTCCGGCCAGACCTGCACCGCAGCCCCGGTCAGCACCGGTTGCGGACCGATCTCCATCAACACCGAGCATCCCAGCGCCGCCACGGTGCGCACACTTTCGGCGAATTGCACCGGCTGGCGGGAATGGCGGCGCCAGTATGGGGCGTCGAGGGGGGTATGGGCCGTGAGCACGGCGCCGGTGCGGTTGCAGACGAGCGGCAACGTCGGGACAGCGAACTGCAATTGCGCTGCGTACGACTCGAATTCGTCGAGCACCGGATCCAGCAATTCCGAGTGGAAGGCGTGGCTGGTCTGCAGCCAGGTGCAGCGGATTGCTTCGTCACCGAATCTGGCGACGACCTGTTCGAGATCCTCACCCGGACCCGAGAGCACGGTGTTGGGTCCGTTGTAGGCGCCGACAGACACTTGCGGGAATTCGCCGGCGACCTCCTCGACGTGCTTGGCGTCGGCGAACACTGCCACCATTCGCCCACCTTCGGGCAGGCTGCCGAACAGTCGGCCGCGCTCAGCCATCAGCCGTGCGCCGTCCTCGAGGCTGAAGACTCCGGCCACGCATGCCGCTGCGTACTGGCCAACGCTGTGCCCCAGCACCACGTCGGGCGCGATGCCCCACGACTGCCACAACCGGGCCAGCCCCATCTCAACGGCGAAAAGCGCCGGCTGTGCAAACGAGGTGTGCCGCAGCAATTCTCCGGTCTCGCGATCGGTGGCGAACAGCACCTCCAGCAACGGGCGCGGCAGGATGTCATCCACCGCGTCCGCGCACAGTTTCACGGTTTCGGCGAAAACCGGCTCAGCGTCGAACAATTCGCGCGCCATCCCAGGATGCTGGCTGCCCTGTCCGGTGAACAACCACGCCGTCGTAGGCGGGTTGGTGTGCTCGCCACGTAGGACACCGGGTCGCAGCCGGTTCTCGGCCAATTCGGTCAGACCCTCGCGCGCACCCTCGATCGAATCCACGACCAGCGCGGCGCGATGTTCGAAATGCGAACGGCCCGTCCCAGCGGTGAGGCATACGTCGGCGAGGTCGGCATCCGGGTGGGCGTTCAACCAGGCCTCGTAACGCTGCGCCACCGCCAACAGCGCTTCCGGTGACCGCGCGGACAGCGCCAGCACGTTGACAGGCTGCTCGTGACTGTCTGGTTCCGCCGGATCTTGCGCGGCGCGTGCCGCTTGTGCAGGTGCCTCCTCGATCAGCACGTGGGCGTTCGTGCCGGTGAACCCGAAGGAACTGACGCCTGCGCGCCGCGGCCTGCCGTTGGCCTGCCACGGGATCGCCTTGTCCACGACCCGCACCGGCAGCGAGTCCCACGGGATGTGCGGAGACGGCTGGTCGAAGTGCAGGCTCTGCGGCAGCATTTCGTGCTGCAGCGACAACACCACCTTGATCAGACCCGCTGCCCCTGATGCGGATTCGGTGTGACCGATGTTGGTCTTCACCGAGCCCATCAGCAACGGCCGGTCCGTGTCGCGCGAGCCACCGTAGGCGGCTGCGGCGGCCTGCACCTCGATCGGATCGCCCAGCGGGGTGCCCGTCCCGTGCGCCTCGAGATAGTCGACGTCCCCGCCAGTCCAACCGGCCCGAGCCAACGCCGTCCCGATGAGCCGTTGCTGTGCCCCACCATTGGGCACCGTCAAACCACTGGACGCGCCGTCCTGATTCACCGCGCTACTGGGAATGACCGCGCAGATCCGGTCGCCGTCGCGTTGCGCGTCACTCAGTCTCTTGAGCACGAGGATGCCGCAGCCTTCGCTGCGCACGTAGCCGTCCGCGGAGGCGTCGAAGGTCTTGCATCGCCCGACGGGGGACAGCATCCTGGCGCGGGACGCGGCGACGACTGTCACCGGACTCAGCAGAACGTTGACACCGCCGGCCACCGCCAGGTCGCAGTCACCCGAATGCAACGCCTGGCAGGCTTGATGGACCGCCACCAGCGCCGAGCTGCATGCGGTGTCGACCGCCATTGCCGGTCCTTCGAGGCCCAGGGCGAAGGCAACCCGCCCGGAGATGGCATTGAGCGCATTGCCGGTGATGAAGTACGGTTCGATCTTGTCGATCGACTCCGACGACAGCAGATGCGCATACTCGTTGGCGGCCACCCCAGCGAAGACGCCGGTCAGGCTCCCGCGCAAGGCGGATGGCGCGTAGCCCGCCCTTTCCAAACCCTCCCAGACCGTTTCGAGCATCAGCCGCTGCTGTGGCTCGATCCAGACGGCCTCACGCGGGGAGATGCCGAAGAACTCGGGATCGAATCCGTCGATGCCGTCCAGGAATCCGCCGAAGCGCGTGTACGTCTTGCCCGCAGTCTCCGGATCCGGATCGTAGAACTCGTCGATGTCGAAGCGGTCCTCCGGCACTTCCCGGATCGCATCGACACCGCCGGACAGCACGTCCCAGAAGGCTTCCGGGGTGGGCGCGCCGGGGAAACGGCACGACACCGCGACGATCGCGATCGGTTCGTCCGAGCGCGTCGTCACCACCGTGGGCGTCGATTTGGCAGCGGGCTGCTCGTTGAGCCCGAGCACGTCGGCGAGCAGATAGTCGGCCACGTCGGACAGCCGGGGGTGATCCATCACCAGGGTGATGGGAATCTCCTCGCCCACTCCCTGTTCGATGCGGCGCCGCAACTCGACGGCCATCAACGAATCCATGCCGAGGTCGAAGAAGCCCGCCTCCTCGCTGATCTCCGAGCCGTCTACGCGCGTCACCTCGGCGACCGCATCGCGCAGGTAATCGATCAGAAGCTTCTTGCGTTGCTGCACCGGAGCATTGGTGAGGCGCTCCACCAGTTGGGGCTTCCCGGCCGGCGTCAGAACCGGCGCCACGGCCGCCGGTGGAGCGGGCAACTCGCGCTCCAACTCCGCGAGGAATGCCCGCCTTCCCGCCTGCTGGTAGAGCGGTAGGAAACGGGCCCAGTCGATCCGGGCGACTATTCCCTGTGCGGGGCCCTGCGCCGAAGCAGCCGCGACGACATCGGCCAGACCGGCCAGGGCATCGGCAGGTGACAACGTCGCGACCCCGCGCTGTTCCAGTCGCGCACGGGACTCGGCGTCCGCCATGCCGGCCGACCAGGGTCCGAAATTGACGCTGATCGCGGGGATGCCTTGCCCGCGCAAACGCCAGGCCAGCCCGTCGAGGAATGCGTTCGCGGCACCGTAGGCGGCCTGACCGTATCCACCCCACACCGAGGCGATCGATGAGGTGCTGATGAAGAAGTCGAGCTGCAGATCAGCCGCTGCTTCGCTCAAATGCCATGCACCCCAGACCTTCCCAGCAAAGACGCGGTCTATTTCGGCGTCATCCAGGTTGTTCAGGGGAGTCGTGCCGAGCTCGCCCGCGGCATGGACGATGCCGGCCAACGGCGGTAGCTCGGCCTGCACGTCTGCCAACAGGCGTGCGACGTCGTGCGCATCGGCCACATCGGCAGCGACGACCCGGAATTCGCAGCCGTGCTGTTCGCCCAGTGCATCGATGCGCTGTTGCACGGCATCGGCGGGCGCGCGGCGGCTGGTCAGCACCAGATGCCTGGCGCCGTGCGCGGCCAGGTATCCGGCGATCTCCAGCCCGATGGACCCCAGCCCGCCGGTCACCAAATACGTTGCGTCATCGCGCAGTTGCAGCGGTGTCCCGCTCGGCTCCGACGCCCGCCGAACCAGCCGGGGCACATGGATTGCTTTACCACGCAGGGCGACTTGGTCTTCCCTGATGGTCGAGTCGCGCCGCGCCGTGATCCAGTCGATGAACTGGGCCCATTCGTCCGCGACATTCGCCGTCGCTTCGCTCGCCCCGGCGGTACCTCTTGATAGATCCGCCAGTCCGCCCCAGATGTGTGGAAGCTCAAGCGCCGCGGCGCGACCGAATCCCCATAGGCAACTCTGATCCGGCGCCACGGTGTCCTCGTCGGTGACCCGCTGTGCGCCACGGGTCACCACCCAGATCGGGCTGCGCAGTTCCGCGGCACCCGCGGCGCGGAGCAGTCGACGTGTTCCGCCCAGGATGCGGTGCTGCATCCGCAACAGCGACCGCATCGAGGGCGTCTTGGAGTTCACGTCCGCGTCGAGGGCCGCGACATGCACGATACGTAGCCGTCGGATCGTCTGCTGCCGCAGTGCGCAACGCGGCCGTGAGCTGTTCCTCGTCCGCGTCGGACCCCGGCAACCCGAAGAACTGGTGCTGGTGTCCACGTGCAGTGAGTACGTCGACAAGAGGCTGGACTGCCTCGGTGTCATCGCCGACGAGGATCCACGAGGCGCCTTCGCCGGCTTGCGCGCCGGAGCTCGAACCAGTGGATTTCTCCCAGCGGAACTCGTAACGGTCGGTCGCTCTTGCCTGGGTGGTGCGTTGTTGGTTGTGTTGTGCGGCAAGCTTGGTCAGCACATTCAGGGTCTGCTGGTCTCCGCTCGCACCGTCGAGCAGGGTCGCGAGTTCCTCGAGTCGGTCGTCCTCGAGAAGCCGGACGGCCCGGGTGCGCGCGGCGGAGTCCTGTTGCGGCTTGGCTTGATCTTGATTGTCGCGGAACGAGTACTGGCGATGTTCGAACGGGTACGTGGGCAGATCGAGCTTTTGCGTGTGCGTCCGGCGAAGGGCGGCGAATTCGGGCAGATGGCCCAAGACATAGGCATCGGCAAGTGCTTCGGTGAGCTGTCGGTGGTCCGCGGTGGTTCGGCGCAGGGACGTGAGCACCCTCGGGGCGGTCGCCGGGTCAGGCCAGGCGCCGAGGGCTGCCGCGGTGAGCACCGGCCGTGGACCGATCTCGAGCAACAGTTTGCAATTCAGCTCAGCCAGCGTGCGTACGCTCTTGGCGAATTCGACCGGCTGGCGCGCGTGACGGCGCCAGTAGGCGCCATCGAGCTGCACGCTCCTGCCGAGCGCGGCGCCGGTGCGGTTGTCGATCAGAATCCGTTGCGGCGTATTGAAATCGAGCTGCCCAGCATACGACTCGAATTCGTCGAGGATGGGGTCCAGCAGCGCCGAGTGGAACGCGTGGCTGGTGTCCAGCCAGTCAGACCGGACACCGTCGGCGGCCAGTCCGGCCAACGCCTTCTCCAGCTCCTGCTCGGGTCCGGACAGGACGGTGTTGGCACCGTTGTAGGCGGCGACAGAAAGGCTCGGGAACTCGTCGGTCAGGCTCTCGACACGCCCGGCGGCAGCGAACACCGCGACCATCCGCCCACCTTCGGGCAGGCTGCCGAAGAGGCGACCGCGTTCGGCCATCAGTAACGCGCCGTCCTCGAGACTGAAGACGTCCGCGACGCAGGCCGCCGAGTACTGGCCGACGCTGTGGCCCAGCACGACGTCGGGTTCGAAGCCCCACGACTGCCAGAGCCGGGCCAACCCCATCTCCACCGCGAACAAGGCGGGCTGCGCGTAGGAGGTCTGCCGTAGCGTCTCTTCGCCGTCCGGGCTGTCCCCGCCTTCTCCCGTCGCTCGGCTCGCTTCGGTGTCGAAAATGACGTCCAGCAAAGGCTTTTCGAGAACGTCGGCGACCGCAGCCGCGCAACGCCTCAGCGTCTCGGCGAACACCGGCTCGGTGTCGAACAACTCCCTGGCCATGCCCGGGTATTGGCTGCCTTGACCGGTGAAAAGCCACGCCGTCTTCGGTGCGTCATGGGATTCTCCGCGAACCAGACCGGTTGCCGGGCGGTCGTCCGCGAGCGCGCCGAGCAGTTCGATGGCGGATTCTCTCGAATTGACCACCAATGCGGCGCGGTGCTCCAAGTGTGCCCGGCCCGCCCCGGCGGCGAAGCACACGTCTGCCAAGGCGGCCTCCGGGTGCGCGCTCAACCAGCCGCGGTATCGATCGGCTACTTCCACCAATGCCGCGGGCGTCTTCGCCGAGAGCGGAAGAATGCTGAACCTGCGGTCGCCGGGCGCGTCGACCGGACCAGGTGCTGCGGCGGGCTGTGCGGCCTCCACCGGAGCTTCTTCGAGGATGACGTGAGCGTTCGTCCCGGCGAACCCGAAGGAGCTGACTCCCGCAATGCGCGGCCTACCGTTGCGTTCCCAGGCGGTGGCCTCCTCGACAACCCGCACCGCAAGCCGGTCCCAGGGAATGTGAGGCGACGGGTTCTGAAAGTGGAGGTGTTGCGGCAGTAATTCGTTCTCGAGCGACAAGATGACCTTGATGACACCCGCGATACCCGCGGCTGCTTCCAGGTGTCCGATGTTCGTCTTGGCCGAGCCCATCAACAGCGGCTGATCGGGGTCACGTCCGGCGCCGAACGCCGCACCTGCGGCCTGGGCTTCGATGGGGTCGCCCAGCGATGTCCCGGTGCCGTGTGCCTCCAGGTATCCGACGTCGCTGGGTTCGAGGTCGGCGCGCTTCAGCGCTTCGGCGATAACCCGTTGCTGGGCAACGCCGTTCGGCACCGTCAAGCCACCCGAGGCGCCGTCCTGGTTGATTGCGCTGCCGCGGATCACGGCGCGAATCCGGTCACCGTCTGCAATGGCGTCCTCGAAGCGCTTGACGACGATCACGCCGCAACCCTCGCCGCGCACATAGCCGTCGGCGGCCGCATCGAATGTCTTGCACCGGCCGTCGGGCGCGAGCATGTGCGCGCTGGAGAACGTGATCATGGTCGCCGGTGTGAGCAGGACGTTCGCGCCGCCGGCCAGCGCGAGGTCACATTCTCCCAGGCGCAGTGCTTGGCACGCCTGATGGATAGCAACCAGCGATGAGCTGCACGCCGTGTCGACGGCGACCGCGGGACCCTGCAGGCCCAGCCGATAGCTGATCCGGCCCGCCGCCGCCGCATTCGACGTCCCGATCGCCATGTAGGCCTCGATCTCGGGGTACGTCAGCTCGTCCGATGCCATTCCCAGGTAGTCATGGGTGGCCAATCCGACGAACACACCGGTGTTGGTGTTGGCCAAGGCCGTTGGGGCGGTGCCCGAGTGTTCCACCGCGCGCCACGCCGTTTCCAGCAAAAGTCGATGCTGCGGGTCCATCAACCTGACCTCGCGCGTGGACATGCCGAAGAACGGCGCGTCGAACCCCGCCACGTCATCGACGAAACCCGCGCGACGGGTCACCACCTTGCCGGGCGCACCGGGTTCCGGGTCGAAGAATTCGTCGACGTCCCAGCGGTCCTTGGGCACCTCCGATACCGCGTCGCGACCCTCGCGCAGCACGTCCCAATACGCATCGGCATCCGGTGCGCCCGGGAAACGCGCTGCATAGCCGACGATGGCAAACCGGGGGGCGGTCCGATCGGATGTTCGGTGGATCCCATGCCGTTGTCCTCCTTGCATCGGCGGTCAGAATCTGACTCTGCGGGACGCCCGTAGCGCCTCGAGATCCACTTCCCCCGACGGACCACTATTGCATGCGCACCTCTGGCATGCGAGGCGCCGCTGTCCCGGGGTTGGGCCGGGGCCAGGCGCCTCCGGTCGAACCGGGGGTATGTTGATCCAGCAAAGAAGGGCGCTGGATTCGGAGCCGGCTGAGCGGGGTAGTACGGAAAGGACTGAGTTTTGCGCATCGGGAAAATCACGATTGGCGCACTTGATGAATGGTCGTTGAATCCGGGCTCGGTTGTCTCTTGGCATCCCACTGCCGCGGCTGTCGAAAAGGTGCGACGAGCGCCGGTCAGTTCGGTGCCGATCAGCTACATGCAACACCAACATCTTCGTAACTACAGCGAACGGGCGGCAGCGGGACTGAACTTCTCCCGGCAAATCATCGCGAGCTGTGACATAGCCGGCCAGTGCGATATTTCAGCCATGGATCACGCCGTCAACGCATACCTGCGTCGGCACGACACGTTCCGCAGTTGGTTCGAACAGAACGGCGACGGAGAGTTCATTCGGCATGCCATCGACGATCCGGCTGATATTGAATTCGTGCCGATCGATCAGGGCATCATGACGGTTGACGAAATACGGGCTCACGTTGTGGCGATACCGAGTCCGCTGGAGTGGGCGTGCTTCACCTTCGGGATAATCCAGAACGAGAACCACTTCTCTTTCTTTGCCGCGATGGATCATGTCCACGGGGACGCGACGTTGATCGGCACGACGATGCTCGAAGCCAACGGAATGTATGCGGCGCTGAGCGGCGGCGGTCCGGCCCTCACGCTGCCGGATGCCGGCAGCTTCGACGCTTTCTGTGTCCGTGAGCGCGAGTACACGGACACGTTGACGGTGGATTCGCCCGGGGTGCGGTCGTGGCTCGACTTCGCCGAGGAAAACGGCGGGGGCTTTCCCGAGTTCCCGCTTCCGCTGGGCAACCCGCAGGAGTCGACCGCCAGTGACATGACCTCCGAGGTCCTGATGAACCCCGCACAGACGGAACGATTCGAATCAGCCTGTGCGGCGGCCGGCGCGCGCTTCGTGGGCGGTTTGTTCGCTTGTCTGGGCCTGGTGGAGCACGAGTTCACCGGTGCTCTCACATATTGCGGACTAACTCCGAGGGATTCCCGCACAGCCGGCGACAATTTCATGACGCAGGGCTGGTTCACCGGTCTGATCCCGATCACCGTCCCGATAGCGGCGACCTCTTTCAACGATGCCGCATACGCGGCGCAGGCCTCTTTCGATTCGAGCCTGGACATGGCGAGAGTGCCGTATTACCGCGTTTTGGAGTTGGCGCCGTGGTTGAACTGGCCACGGCCGAACTTTCCGGTGTCGAACTTCTTGCACGGTGGCGCGGCTCCGCTCAACGCCATCCTCGCCGCAGCCGACATGGGCCTCGCGAACAATATCGGAATCTACCCCGACGGCCGGTTCTCTCATCAATTGACGATGTACATATTCCGGTACGGCGAGGGCACGGTCATGGCGATCATGCATCCCGACAATCCGGTCGCCAAGAAATCAGTTACGCGTTACATGGAGGCGATGAGGTCGGTCTCCGCACGGGTCGCTGACAGCGGGCACTGGGGACGCGTCGCGTAGCTTGGGCTACATCGGGCGAGGGTGAGGGCGATATGCGGGTGATGGGGAGGCTCGCCGATCTCGTGGCGCGGTGGCCCTGGGCGGTGATCGGGGTCTGGGTCGCGATGGCGATCGCCCTACCGCTGGCTGTCCCGTCCCTCGGCGAGATGGCCGAAAAAAATCCGCTCGCCATCCTGCCCAGCGATGCACCGTCGAGCATCACCGCTCAAAAAATGGTCGAGGCCTTTCACGAACCGGGCAACGACGACCTCATGATCATCGCGTTGATCAACGAGGACGGGCTGGGACCCCGCGACGAAGCGACCTACCGCAAGCTGGTGGACGCCCTGCACGCCAACCACGCTGACGTGGTGATGGTGCAGGACTTCATCGGCACGCCACAACTGCGCCAGTTCCTCACCAGTGACGACAAGAAGACCTGGGTGTTGCCAGTCGGCCTGACAGGCGAATTGGGCACGCCGCGGGCCTTCGACTCATTCAACCGAGTGACCGACATCGTCGAACAGAGCATCGCGGGCAGCCCCACGACTGTCCACATCACCGGTCCTGCGGCCACCGTTGCCGACCTCACCGTCGCAGGTCAACGCGATCGCATGCCGATCGAGATCGCGATCGCCGTCCTGGTCCTCGCCGTGCTGTTGCTGGTCTACCGCAGCTTGGTCACGATGCTGCTGCCATTGGTGACGATCGGGGCGTCGGTGGTGATCGCGCAGGCAGCGGTAGCTGGCTACTCCCAGCTGACCGGCGCGGGCGTGTCGAACCAGTCCATCATCTTCCTGAGCGCGATCCTGGCCGGCGCCGGAACGGATTACGCTGTCTTCCTCATCAGCCGCTACCACGACTATCTGCGGGCGGGTGCGGATTTCGATGAGGCGGTCAAGGCGGCCATGATCTCGATCGGAAAGGTGATCACCGCGTCCGCCGCCACGGTGGGGCTCACTTTTCTGCTGCTCAGCTTCGCCAAAATGGGCGTCTTCAAAACGGTCGGAGTGTCGTCGGCGATCGGTATCGGCGTCGCATACCTCGCGGGGCTGACTCTGCTGCCGGCGATCCTGGTGCTCGCCGGGCCGCGCGGCTGGGTCAAGCCCCGCCGTGAACTCACTGCTCGGTTCTGGCGGCGTTCCGGCATCCGCATCGTGCGCCGGCCGGTGGCACATCTGGTGACCAGTCTGATCGTGTTGGCCCTGCTGGCCGGCTGCGCGATCTTCGCGAAATTCAATTACGACGATCGTAAAGTCGTGCAAGCGTCAGCGCCGAGTTCGATCGGGTACACCGCGCTGGAAAAACACTTCCCCATCAGTCAGTCCATCCCCGAATACATCCTGATCCAGTCGCCGCGCGACCTGCGCACCCCGCAGGCCCTCGCGGACTTGGAGCAGTTGGCTTCACGCGTGGCACAGTTGCCGAACGTCGGCCTGGTCAGCGGCATCACCCGGCCCCTCGGCGAAGTGCCGCCGGAGTTCAGGGCCACCTATCAGGCGGGCCTGGTCGGTGACCGGCTGGCGGACGGCTCCGCTCAGATCGGCCAGCGCTCCGGCGACCTCAACCGGTTGGCGACCGGGGCCAACACGCTGGCCAACAACCTCAGTGACGTGCGCGGGCAGATCAACAAGATCGTGCCGACCATCCAGAGTCTGGTCAGTGAGTTCTCCTCGGTGCGAACCCAATATGGCGGCGACAAGCTGGTGCGCGACGTAGACAACGCCGCCAAGCTCGTCGACAGCATCAACGCGCTCGGCAATGCAATGGGCGTGAATTTCTCCGCTGTCAGGGACCTGTTCGCCTGGATAGGCCCGGTGCTGACGGCGCTGCAAGGCAACGCGGTCTGCGACGCCGATCCCTCCTGCAGCGCCACCCGTGGCCAGTTCGAACAGCTCGTCGCCGCGCGCAACAACGGCGGCCTGGAACAGATCAACGATCTCACCCATCAGCTGCAGGGTTTCGGTGACCGACAAACCCTCAACGCGACGGTGACCAAGCTGAACCGCGCACTTGCGAACGCCGCCAACGCAGTCAACGCGATGGGTCTGAACAAACCGGGTGGACCGCAGGCCGGCCTGACCCAGCTGCGGCAAGGCGCCGACCGTCTGGCCGGCGGAAGCAAGGAGGTGGCCGGCGGAGTCGACCAACTCGTGGGGCAGATCAAAGTGATTGCTTCCGGACTCACCGAGGCGTCGACATTCCTGTTGACGATGAGAGACAACGCCGCGGACCCGTCGATGGCGGGGTTCAACATTCCCGAAGAGGTGCTGGGTCTGCCGGACTTCCAGAAGGCCGCCAAGGCCTTCATCTCCCCGGACGGCCACTCGGCGCGGTACCTGGTGCAAACCAAACTCAACCCGTTCAGCGCCGAGGCGATGGACCAGGTCAACGAGATCAGTGACACCGCAAAGGGTGCGCAGCCGAACACCACACTGGCCGATGCGACGATATCGATGGGCGGGTTCCCCGCCGCGCTGCGGGACACCCGTGACTATTACCAGCACGACATCCGATTCATCATCATTGCGACCCTCATCGTCGTCCTGCTGACCCTGATGGTGCTGCTGCGTTCGGTCGTCGCACCCTTGTATCTGGTCGGTTCCGTGGTGATTTCGTTCTTCGCGGCTATCGGCGTCGGCGTCTTGACCTTCCAATTCATCCTCGGCCAGCAGTTGCATTGGAGTGTGCCCCCGCTGGCCTTCGTAGTACTGGTCGCGGTGGGCGCCGACTACAACATGCTCTTCGTGTCCCGAATGCGCGACGAGTCTCCGCACAGCCTGCGCTACGGCATCATCCGCACGCTGAGTTCGACGGGCGGTGTGATCACCGCGGCGGGTCTGATCTTCGCCGCCTCGATGGGCGGCCTGCTGTTCTCCAGTATCGGCATCGTGATCCAGGGCGGTTTCGTGATCGGGGTGGGAATTCTGCTGGACACCTTCGTGGTGCGCACCATCACGGTGCCGGCAATGGCGGCGCTGGTCGGGCGGGCGAACTGGTGGCCGTCACGGCTGGACGCAGGGCGGTCCATCAAACGGGACAAGCCGTCGGAGGCCCCGCCACCGGCCGAAACCGCCGAGTTGCGGGGTTAGCACGGGTACGCGATGTATGTGAGACTACGACACGGAGCCGACCGGTCAGGAGTGAGAATGAAAAAACTCCTCGCAGGATTTGCGGTGCTGGTAACTGCCGGTGCCACAGGGTTTTTCGGCGTCGGGAGCGCGTCGGCCGATGACTCGCCGCCCCCCGGGCCGGCAGTGCCCGGACCGCCGCCCGGGTCGGACCCCGGGACCGCGTACGCCCTGGGCGGCGCTCATGTGCTGGGCATTCCCTACGACGAGTACATCCGCCGCACGGGTGCGGAATGGTTCCCAGGCATGAAGCGGGAGAAGGTCGACTATCCCGCAGGACAGGTACAGGGCCACGTCTTGGAGCGCCTGTTGCCCGGCATCGGCCGGGTGGGCGAGCAGATCTATCCCGGCATTGGCTTGGACGGACCCAGTATCGGCGAGTCGGTCGACATCGGAGAGCCAAACCTCATCACGGCCATCCGCAATGGCGGCCACGGGACCGCGATGGGATTGTCCGAGGGAGCGCTGGTGCTCAACGCCGTAAAGGCGAGCCTGACCAATGATCCGACCGCCCCGCCATCAGATCAACTGACCTTCGCGACATTTGGCGACCCGATCGCCAAAACCCCGTTCGGGGAGAGTTTCCTGACTCAGATGTTTCCCGTCGGCAGCGTCGTGCCCGCGATGGACTACCGGATGCCCGCTCCGGTGGAGAGCCAGTACCACACCGATCAGTTCGTCTCCGCCTACGACAGCATCGCCGACTTTCCCGACCGGCCGGACAACCTGTTTGCCCTCGCCAACTCGATCGCCGGCCTGGCCACCGGCCACACCGCGATTGCGTTCACGAACCCGAGCAATGTGCCGCCGCAGAACATCAGGACGACGGTCAACTCGAGGGGTGGGACGACGACGACGTACCTGGTTCCTGAACAGCACCTGCCCATCGTGCTGGGCTTCAAGTACCTCGGGTACGACGAGGACACGCTGAACCAACTGGACGCGATCCTGATGCCACGCGTGAATGCGGGCTATTCGCGAAACGACGATCCGGCCACCGCCCCGGTCCAGGTGGATCCGGTGCGCGGTTTCGACCCGCTGCAGGTCACCGAAGGCGCCAACGAGGCGACGTTCGGCGGGGGCCAGGACCCCATGTCGCAGCTCGTCAACGGTGCCCTGTCCCTGTTCAACAACGGCGGATAGCCACGCCTGTGACGCCTACCCCTCAGTCATCTGTTCTCTCGATGCTGCACGGCCGTGCCAGCCTGCGCCCCGACGACGTGGCGTTCACCTTCACCGACTACGCCCACGACCCGGCCGGCGTCCCGGAGAGCCTCACGTGGTCGCAACTGTCCCGCCGAACAATGAACGTCGCACGCGACCTCAGCCTTCGTGCGTCGGTCGGGGACCGGGCGGTGATCCTGGCCCCGCAGAGCCTCGACTACATCTTGGCTTTTCTGGGTTCCATGCAGGCTGGGCTGATCGCGGTGCCGCTCCCGTTGCCGCATCGCGGCTCGAGTCACGAGCGTGTGGGCGCGGTCTTTGCCGACACGTCACCCGCGGTCGTGCTCACCACCTCCGCGGTCGCGGGTGACGTCGGCGATTACGTCGATCAGGCACGCCTGGAAACTGCGCCGAAGATCGTCGAGATCGACTCGCTGAATCCGGACGGTCCCGCGGTCGGCGACGGACCCGACTTTCTGGCAGCCGGCTTTCCCAGCACGGCGTATCTGCAGTACAGCTCGGGTTCGACCCGACTGCCGACCGGGGTCATGATCTCGCACCGCAACCTTCAGGTGAATTTCGAGCAGCTGATGCGCAGCTTCTTCGCGGACTCCCACATCAAAGTCCCACCAGATCTCACGATCGTTTCGTGGTTGCCCTTCTACCATGACATGGGTTTGGTGCTGGGAGTCTGCGCACCGATCCTGGGCGGCTGGCGCGGCGAGCTGACGAGTCCGGTCTCGTTCTTGGAGAGGCCGGCCAGGTGGGTGCGATCGCTGGCCGCGAATTCTCATGCGTGGTCCGCGGCGCCCAACTTCGCCTTTGACCTGGCCGCCCGCAAGACAACCGACAGTGACCTCGCCGGACTCGACCTCGGGGGAGTGCTGGGCATCATCAGCGGTGCCGAACGTGTCGAGCCGGCGACTGTGCAACGCTTCGTTGATCGGTTCGCGCACTTCAACTTTCGAGACCGAATGGTGCGTCAGTCATACGGCCTGGCGGAGGCAACCGTCTTCGTGGCGGCCGGCACCTGGAGTGACTCATCGAATGCGGTTCACTTCGATGTCGGGGAGCTGGGTGCGGGCCGCGCTCAGCGGTGTGCGGCCGGGGCCGGCGCAGCGCTGGTCAGATACAAAGTGCCACAGACACCCGCGGTGAGGATCGTCGACTACGACACGAATCGCGAGTGCCCGCAGGACATTGTCGGCGAGATCTGGGTACATGGCGACAATATCGCCGAGGGCTACTGGGCCAAACCGCCGGAGGAGCAGCGCTGCTTCGGAGCAATGCTCGTCGACCCTGCGCCGGGTACGCCTGCCGGGTCCTGGCTGAGAACCGGCGACCTGGGTTTCATCTACGAGGGTGAGCTGTTCATCGTCGGCCGCATCAAGGACCTGCTGATCATCCGCGGGCGCAATCACTATCCCGAGGACATCGAGGCGACGGTCCAAGAGATCACAGGTGGCCGGGTCGCGGCGATATCGATTCCGGTGAACAGTACCGAGAAGCTGGTCACCGTCATCGAACTGAAGAAGCGTGGAGATTCCAACGTGGATGCGACGCACTGGCTCAGCGGGGTCAGGAGCGACGTCACCTCCGCGGTATCCAATGCGCACGGCCTGCATGTCGGGGACCTCGTCCTGGTATCGCCCGGGTCGATTCCCACCACGACGAGCGGCAAGATCCGGCGTACCGCCTGCGTCGAGCAGTACCGGCAGGACCAATTCACCCGGTTGGACGCCTGAGCCGCTGAACAGGCCCCGGGTACCCGGGCCTACAGTCCGGCAACCCCCACACCGAGCAGCACGCAGCCGACCGCGGCCAGCAGGGCGGCGATGTTGCGACGGCGCCGCGACCGCAGCCAGTCGTGGAGTGCCGACAGCGTTGCGCGGGTGCGGTCCGGGGCCACCAGGTAGGAGACCAGCGGGATCTCCACGAACGCGAACGCCACCACGTTGAACATCAACAACGCGCCGAACTGGGTGGCGGCCGCGGCGCCCGAGGCGACGATGAGCGCCAGCACGGCGAGATAATCGACGGACGGGAGCGCGATACCGAGGCCCGCGACGCCCGCCATCCACAGCGAACGGCCGCTGAGCAGTTGCCGGGTGCGCGTCGCGAGTGCTCCGGATATTCGGTCGGCCCGGCCCGCAGATCCCTCGCCGCGCTCGCCGCCCACCATGCCCGCGGCCACCACCGCAGCGTTGACCAGCAGCACCGCGCCGACCACGATCTGCATTCTGGGCAGGGTGAAATGGGCTGACCCCAAGGCCGGTCGCAGCACGAACAGCACGATCACGCCCACCGTGATGCCCATCGCGAAACCGCCGGCGAGGAAGGCGAGTAGTTGGAGCAGCGGCCGGGGTCGGTTGATCATCAGGATCGTCATACCGATCCGGAACGGCTCCAGGCTGACCGCAACGGCCATCGCCAAGAGCGTTATCCACATGACGAGGCGGCGGTTGTCGAGGTCTGCTCAGGCGTCTTGCCGAGTGAACTGCATGAGCGTCAGGCTACCGTCGGAACCCGTCGGCAGCGGACTGCAGGTGTGCCGAAACGCATGGGAGCTCAACGAGCATGCCGCGGGCCCACCTGACGTGGCCGCCGCACGCGGTTACGTGTGAAGATGGAAGCGCCATGAGTAGCATCCACCTCAGCCCAGCATCCCTGCGCGAGGCGTTTGGGCACTTCCCGTCGGGCGTCATCGCGATCGCGGCGCAGGCCGATGGTGTGCTCGTCGGCCTCGCCGCCAGCACGTTCGTCCCGGTTTCCTTGGAACCCCCGCTGGTGTCCTTCTGCGTGCAGAACACGTCGACCACGTGGCCGAAACTCAAGGACCTGCCGTTTCTCGGGATCAGCGTGCTCGGTGAGTCACATGACGCCGTAGCCAAGGCTCTCGCCGCGAAGACGGGCGACCGCTTCGCCGGGTTGGAGACCAGTTCGACCGAGCGCGGCGCGGTGTTCATCCATGGCACCAGCGTGTGGCTGGAGAGTGCGATCGAACAGGTGGTCCCGGCCGGCGATCACAGCATCGTGGTCCTACGCGTGCACGACATCACCGTGCATGACGATGTTGCGCCTATCGTGTTTCACCGCAGCACGTTCCGCCGACTGGGCGCTTAGGGACGTTGGGCGAGTTCCTCGCGGTAGCCCTTGATCCGCTGATCCAACTCGGCCGCGTCCTCGGGCCTGCCCTCTTTGCGGGCGAGGTCGGCGCGGGCCGTGAGCTCCCGGATTGCGGTGCGAATGTCGTTGACGCTCTTCGTTTCTGCCATAGCAGTCGCCTCTCGTCGATGAATGGCCGCTGTCCCGAGAGTACGCCCGTTCACGCTCGAATTGCTGCGCACAACGTAAGGCCGCTGCGAAATCTCGACGAGATTTCCGCAGTGACGTCACAAACGCCGAGGCCTAGCGCCGGAAGAGCTTGTTGCCCAGCCAGACGATCGGGTCGTACTTGCGGTCGGCCACGCGCTCCTTCATCGGGATCAGCGCGTTGTCGGTGATCTTGATGTGCTCGGGGCAGACCTCGGTGCAGCACTTGGTGATGTTGCACAGGCCCAGGCCGAACTCCTCCTGCGCCATGTCCTTGCGGTCGACGGTGTCCAGCGGGTGCATATCCAGCTCGGCGATGCGCATATGGAACCGCGGCCCGGCGAACGCCTCCTTGTTCTCCTCGTGGTCGCGAACGACGTGGCAGACGTTCTGGCACAGGAAGCACTCAATGCACTTGCGGAACTCCTGGCTGCGCTCGACGTCCTCCTGCTGCATGCGGTACTCGCCCGGCTGGAGATCCTTCGGGGGTGTGAACGACGGGATCTGGCGCGCCTTCTCGTAGTTGAACGAGACGTCGGTGACCAGGTCGCGCATCACCGGGAAGGTACGCAGCGGCGTCACGGTCACGGTCTCGGTCGGGTCGAAGGTCGACATCCGTGTCATGCACAGCAGCCGCGGCTTGCCGTTGATCTCTGCCGAGCACGACCCGCACTTACCGGCCTTGCAGTTCCATCGCACGGCGAGATCGCCTGCCTGGGTGGCCTGCAGGCGGTGGATGATGTCGAGCACCACCTCACCGTCATTGACCTCGACGGTGTAGTCCTTCAGCTCGCCGCCGGTGGCGTCGCCCCGCCAGACCCGCAAACTCGCGTCATAGGCAGCCATGTCAGCCCTTCCGTTCCGGGTGCTCGGTCAGTTCGGCATCGGTGTAGTACTTCTCGAGTTCCGAGAGCTCGAAGCACTCCAGCAGGTCGGTCCGCATCGGCGTCTGCTCTTCGGCGACGACGGTCACGTCGGGCACGATCGGATCGCCACCACCAGAACGGCACACCAGCAAGGTGTTGCGCCAATTGGCATCCATGTCCGGATGGTCGTCGCGGGTGTGCCCGCCGCGGCTCTCGGTGCGCTGCAGCGCCGCCTTGGCCACGCACTCGCTGACCAACAGCATGTTGCGCATGTCGATCGCCAGGTGCCAGCCCGGGTTGAAGACGCGGCCACCCTCGACGGTCACGTTGTGCACGCGCGCCTTGAGTTCCTCGAGCTTGGCCAGCGCCTCTTCGATCTCATCTTCCTTGCGGATGATGCCGACCAGGTCGTTCATCGACTGCTGCAGCTCGGCATGCAGCGTGTACGGGTTCTCCGGGTTCGGGTGGTCGTCGAACGGCGACAGCGCCATCGCGGTGGCCGACTCGAGTGCCTCGTCGGAGATCGCCGGCCGACTCGACAGCGCCCGCACGTAATCGGCGGCGCCCAGGCCCGCCCGCCGGCCGAACACCAACAGGTCCGACAGCGAGTTGCCGCCGAGCCGGTTGGAGCCGTGCATGCCGCCGGAACACTCGCCCGCCGCGAACAGCCCCGGTGTGCTGGCGCCGCCGGTGTCCGGGTCGACCTCGATCCCACCCATCACGTAGTGACAGGTCGGACCGACCTCCATCTCGTCCTTGGTGATGTCGACCTCGGCCAACTCGATGAACTGGTGGTACATCGACGGCAGCCGGCGCTTGATCTCCTCGGTCGGCATCCGCGAGGCGATGTCGAGGTAGACGCCGCCGTGTGGCGAGCCGCGGCCGGCCTTGACCTCGGAGTTGATGGCGCGGGCCACCTCGTCGCGCGGCAGCAGGTCAGGGGTGCGGCGAGCCGAGTCGTTGTCCTTGAGCCACTGGTCGGCTTCTTCTTCGGTCTCGGCGTACTGGCCCTTGAACACCGCCGGGATGTAGTCGAACATGAAGCGCTTGCCCTCGGAGTTCTTCAGCACTCCGCCGTCGCCGCGGACGCCCTCGGTGACCAGGATGCCCTTCACCGACAGCGGCCAGACCATGCCCGTCGGGTGGAACTGGATGAACTCCATGTTGATCAGCGCGGACCCCGCCCGCAGCGCCAGGGCGTGGCCGTCGCCGGTGTACTCCCACGAGTTCGACGACACCTTGAACGACTTGCCGATACCGCCGGTGGCGAGCACCACCGCGGGCGCCTCGAACAGGATGAAGTTGCCGGTCTCGCGCCAGTAGCCGAACGCGCCGGCGATCGCTGTCGCCGTCCTTCACCAACTCGGTGATGCTGCACTCGTGGAAGACCTTGATGCGGGCCTCGTAGTCGCCGAGTTCCTTCTTGTCCTCCTGCTGCAGCGACACGATCTTCTGCTGCAGGGTGCGGATGATCTCCAGGCCCGTGCGGTCGCCGACGTGTGCCAGTCGCGGGTAGGTGTGACCGCCGAAGTTGCGCTGGCTGATCTTGCCGTCCTTGGTGCGGTCGAACAGCGCGCCGTAGGTCTCCAGTTCCCAGACCCGGTCCGGGGCTTCCTGCGCGTGCAGTTCGGCCATCCGCCAGTTGTTCAGGAACTTGCCGCCGCGCATGGTGTCACCGAAGTGCACCTGCCAGGAGTCCTTGGTGTTGACGTTGCGCATCGCGGCGGCGCAGCCGCCCTCGGCCATCACGGTGTGGGCCTTGCCGAACAGTGACTTGGTCACCACTGCGACCCGCAGGCCCCGCTCGCGCGCCTCGATCACCGCTCGGAGTCCCGCGCCGCCGGCACCGATCACGACTACGTCGTACTGGTGCCGTTCGAGCTCAACCATGAAACCTCACTTGCCTTTTCAGCGTAATCGTTCGTCAATTGAATTGTCAGCCAATGAATCTCAGGTCTGAGATGGCGCCGCTCGACACCAGCATGACGTAGAAGTCGGTCAGCATCAGGGTGCCCAGGGTGATCCAGGCGTACAGCTTGTGCCTGGTGTTGAGCCTGCTGATCTGCGTCCAGAGCCAGTACCGCACAGGGTGTTTGGAGAAGTGCTTGAGCCGGCCACCGGCGATGTGCCTGCAGGAGTGGCAGGACAGCGTGTACACCCACAACATGACCACGTTCACGACGAGGATCACGTTGCCCAGGCCGAACCCGAACCCGGACGGTGAGTGGAAGGCGATGATCGCGTCGTAGGTGTTGATCACCGAGATGATCCCGGCGATGTAGAAGAAGTACCGGTGCGTGTTCTGGATGATCAGCGGAAGCCGGGTCTCACCGGTGTACTTCGCGTGCGGCTCGGCCACCGCGCAGGCGGTCGGCGACTGCCACACCGATCGGTAGTAGGCCCCGCGGTAGTAGTAGCAGGTCAGCCGGAACAGCAGCAGGAACGGCAGCGACAACGCCGCGAAGGGCAGCCACCACACGTCGGGCAGAATCTGCGGCCAGAAGTGGCTGGCCTCCGGTGTGCACCCCTTGCTGATGCAGGGCGAGTAGAACGGCGTCAGGTAGTGGTAGTCGGCGACGTAGTACCACTTCTGCATGAACGCCCGGACCGTCGCGTAGATGACGAACGCCGCGAAACCCAGGTCCGTGAGGATGGGTGACTTCAGCCAGCTGTCGGTGCGCAGGGTCCGCTGCAGGATCGCCGCCCTGGTCGGCGAGAAGACACCGGTCCCGTTACCGGGCCGGTTTGTTGCGGGCGCGCTCATCTAATCGGTTTCCCTTTCGGCGGCTGGGGCTGTGGGCGTGCTGAAGCGGGAGCGGTCAGGCGCGAGCGGCTGCTCACTTGTGATGGCCGCCCACACCTTCGTCGTCGACGTCCCGCCAGAACTCGGAGTCGTACTGCGTGTCGGGGACACCGATCTTCTCACCGGAATGCGTGGCGGTGTGACGACCCAGGTCCAGGTCGTTCGCATCGTGGTCGAGCAAGTCGACGTCGCTGATGATGCGTTCGGCGTCCAGGACGATGCGGCGCGTCGCGGGGTTGTCCCCGTAGCGCGACCGCAGCGAATTCACGCACCTGCGGAGTCCGCCGATCAGTGCGTGCAGTTCGTCTAGTTCGGTGGTGCTGGACAAGCGACCTCCTTGGGCTGAAGGGTGTCAGGGATCACGTTACGACACCTGATGCTATCGATTTCACCATCAGGACGTGACTCCGGTCACGTCCAGCGTGCCCAGTGGATACGACCTAGTAGGAGATTCGATGAGCGACATTGACACTGCGGAACTCGGCAAGCGGGCAAATGCACTGCTGGCCCTGCACAAGCCGGGTGACCCGGTGGTGTTGCCGACGGTGTGGGACGCGTGGTCGGCGGCACTGGCCGTCGACGCCGGATTCGCCGCGCTCACCGTCGGCAGTCACCCGGTGGCCGATTCGGTGGGCAAGCCCGACGGCGAGGGCATGACGTTCGACGACCTGGTGACCCGGGTCGCGCAGATCACCGCCAAGGTGGACGTCCCGATCTCGGTGGACATCGAATCCGGCTACGGCGAAGACCCGCAGCGACTGATCGACGGGCTGCTCGCGGTCGGCGCGGTCGGGCTCAACATCGAGGACACCGTGCATTCCGAGGGCAAGCGACTGCGCACGGCCGAGGAGCACGCGGCGCTGGTCGGCGGGTTGCGCAAAGCCGCCGAAGCCGCGGGCGTGCATGTGGTGATCAACGCCCGCACGGATCTGTTCCTGCGCCAGGACGGCGACGAGAGCGACCGGGTCGACCGGGCGATCGCGCGGCTGAAACTGTGCGCCGACGCCGGCGCGGACTGCCTGTACCCGGTGGGCCGGCATGATCCGGATACGTTGCGCCGGTTGGCATCTGAGTTGCCGCTGCCGATCAACGCGATCGCACTGCCGGATCAGGACGACCCGTCGTCGTTCGGGCCGCTCGGGGTGGGCCGGATCAGCTTCGGCCCGTTCTTCCAGTTCGCGCTGGCGGCGCGGGCCAACGAGATCCTGGCCCGCTGGAAGTGACGCCGAGAAGCCACTTTGTGACGGCTCCCGCAGGGGCGGATTCGTGTCACAAAGTGGCTTCTGGAGTCAGTTAGTTGCTTTCGATCTGGATGCGCTGCGCGCCAGGGGCTTCCGGCGCCTTGTGCGCACCGGCCACCCGCACGGTCAGCACACCGGCGTGGTAGGACGCGGTGACGTCGTCGCCCGTGATGTGTTCGGGCAGGGCGAACGACCGGCGGTAAGCCCCGTAGCGGACCTCGCGCAGGACGCGGGCGTCCTTGGCGGGATCCTCGGGGGCGTGCTCGTCACGGCGCTCGCCGTGGACGACCAGGCGGCCGTCCTCGACGTCGACGTTGACGTCCCGGCTGATGTCGATGCCCGGCAGTTCGAGTCGGACCACGGCGTCGTCGCCGTCCTTGGCGATCTCGGCGGCCGGGTTGAAGGCCGCGGGTAGCGGCTTGAACCAGTCGGTGGCCGAGGCCGGGCCGAAGAAATCGCGGACAAACCGGTCAGCGCTCCACGCAGGTCGCGCCCACAGGGTCATATTCGGATGGTTGCTCATGTTCACTCCTTGGCTGCGGTGTCCGACCGGCACCTCACCGGTCTGTCTGAGATAGAACGTGAGCCAATGGCGCTCAAGTTCCACCTGGGCGTTCACCGACAGCGAACGGTTCACAGTCGGCCCATCCCGACCGTGAGAACACCGTGACTGCGGTGTCACGCTCAGACGACATCGCGGCAATATCGGGTTCATAACCTCGGCCGATGCAGGCAGTACAAAGACGTCGATCGTCGTCGGACACGGCATGGTCGGGCACCGCTTCGTCGAGGCGCTGCGGGCCCGCGACACCGACTCGGCCTGGCGGGTCACGGTCCTGGCCGAGGAGGCCGACGCCGCCTATGACCGCGTTGCGCTGACCTCCTACACCGAGCACTGGGACCGCGACCGTCTCGCGCTCCCAGGTAACCGCTACCGCGACGACGACCGCGTCCGGCTGATCCTGGACAGCCCCGTCGCCACCGTCGACCGCGACGCCAAGGCCGTGGTCACCGCGTCCGGCGAACGGTTCGACTATGACGCACTGGTGTTGGCCACCGGTTCCTCCGCGTTCGTGCCGCCCGTGCCGGGCCACGACCTGCCCGGTTGCCACGTCTACCGCACGCTGGACGACCTCGATGCGATCCGCGCCGATGTGGGCGCGGCGCTCGCGGTGGGCCGCACCCGCGACGCCGTCGTCATCGGGGGCGGTCTGCTGGGCCTGGAAGCGGCCAACGCGCTGCGCACGTTCGGGATGACGCCGCATGTCGTCGAGATGGCGCCCCGGTTGATGGCGGTCCAACTCGACGAGGCCGGCGGTGCGCTGCTGGGCCGGATGATCGGCGGCCTGGGTATCGACGTCCACGTCTTGGTCGGCACGCAGTCGATCGAGCGCGACCGCGGACGGAACGCTGGTGGTCACGCTGTCGGACGGCACCGTCGTCGACGCCGGCGTGGTGGTCTTCGCCGCGGGTGTGCGACCTCGCGACGAACTGGCCAGGGCCGCCGGCCTGGCGATCGCCGAACGTGGCGGCGTGCTGACCGATTCATCTTGTGCCACAGCCGATCCCAACGTATATGCGGTCGGGGAGGTGGCCGCGATCGAGGGCCGCTGTTACGGTCTGGTGGCCCCTGGATACACCACCGCCGAGGTGGTCGCCGACCGTCTGGTGGGCGGCGCGGCGGAGTTCCCGGGCGCGGACCTGTCGACCAAATTGAAGCTGCTCGGGGTCGACGTGGCCAGCTTCGGCGACGCGATGGGCGCCACCCCGGACTGCCTCGAAGTCGTCGTCAACGACGCGGTCAACCAGACGTACGCCAAACTGGTGCTCTCCGACGACGCCCGGACGCTGCTGGGCGGCGTTCTGGTCGGTGACGCGTCGGCCTACGGTGTGCTTCGGCCGATGGTCGGCGGTCAGCTCCCCGGTGACCCGATGGCGCTGATCGTTCCCCAATCAGACTCCGGTGCAGCGGTATTGGGTGTTGGGTCGCTGCCCGACGACGCGCAGATCTGCTCCTGCAACAACGTTGCCAAGCGTGATCTCAAGGACGCCATCTGCGGTGGTTGCACCGATGTGCCGGCCCTGAAGGCCTGCACCTCCGCGGGCACCTCGTGCGGATCCTGCGTGCCATTGCTCAAGCAGTTGCTCGAGGCCGAAGGTGTGCAGCAGTCCAAGGCGCTGTGCGAGCACTTCGGCCGGTCGCGGGCCGAGTTGTACGAGATCGTCGACGGCCACCGGGATCCGGACCTTCAGTGGCCTGATCGAGCGGTTCGGCATCGGAACCGGTTGCGACATCTGCAAACCCGTCGTCGCATCAATACTCGCATCGACCGGCAGCGACCACATCCTCGACGGTGAGCAGGCCGCGCTGCAGGACTCCAACGACCACTTCCTGGCGAACATTCAGAAGAACGGCAGCTACTCGGTGGTGCCGCGGGTGCCCGGCGGCGACATCACGCCGGACCAACTCATCCTGATCGGGGAGATCGCCAAGGAATTCGGGCTCTACACCAAGATCACCGGCGGCCAGCGAATCGACATGTTCGGCGCCCGGGTCGAGGAGTTGCCGTTGATCTGGAAGCGGCTCGTGGACGGTGGCATGGAGTCCGGGCATGCCTACGGTAAGTCGCTGCGGACCGTGAAAAGCTGTGTGGGAAGCGACTGGTGCCGCTACGGCCAGCAGGATTCGGTGCAACTGGCCATCGATCTGGAGCTGCGCTACCGGGGGCTGCGGGCTCCGCACAAGATCAAGATGGGTGTGTCCGGCTGCGCACGGGAATGCGCCGAGGCGCGCGGCAAGGACGTCGGTGTCATCGCCACCGAAACCGGCTGGAACCTCTACGTCGGCGGCAACGGCGGCATGACGCCCCGGCACGCCCAGCTGCTGGCCGGTGACCTCGACACCGAGACGCTGGTGCGCTACATCGACCGCTTCCTGATGTTCTACATCCGTACCGCCGAACGCCTGCAGCGCACCGCACCCTGGGTGGAGAGCCTCGACGGCGGGCTCGACCATCTGCGCGAGGTGATCTGCGACGACTCACTGGGTCTGGCCGAGGAGTTCGAGGCGGCCATGGCCCGCCACGTCGAGGGGTACGCCTGCGAATGGAAGGGCGTGCTGGACGACCCCGACAAGCTGTCCCGGTTCGTCACGTTCGTCAATGCTCCCGAAACAGCCGATCCCACTGTGCAATTCACCCAGCGGTCGGGCCGCAAGGTGCCCATCGGAATGCCCAGCCTCCGGAAGGAGTCGAAGTGACCCTGGTCGATGACGTCCACGTCTGGACGGTCGCCTGCCGCTACGACCGGCTGATCGCCGGGCGCGGAGTCGGCGTCCTGCTCGACGACGGTGCCCAGGCCGCACTGTTCCGGCTCGACGACGGCAGCGTGCACGCCGTGGGCAACATCGATCCGTTCTCGGGTGCGGCGGTGCTGTCGCGCGGGCTGGTCGGCGACCGTGGTGGCCGGGCGGTCGTGCAGTCGCCCATCAAGAAGCAGGCATTCGCCTTGCAGGACGGTGTTTGCCTCGACGATCCGGCGGTGGGCGTGCCCGTCTACGCCGCGCGGGTCACCGCCGACGGCCACGTCGAAGTGGGCCGCTCGGACTGAATTCGCGTGCTGCGGGGTATCCGTCCGTCATGCCCACTGTTGAACGCACCTTCACCGTCACCTCTCCGCCTCAGCGTGTGCTGTCCTACCTCAAAGATTTCGCCAACGCCGAGGAGTGGGATCCCGGCACCCAGAGTTGCACCAGGATCGACAGCGGCCCACTGCGCGTCGGAAGTCGGTGGCGCAATGTCTCCAAAATCCTTGGCGTGTCGACCGAACTCGAATACGTGCTCAAAGAGGCCACCGATACCAAGCTGGTGTTCGAAGGGCGCAACGACTCGGCGACCTCGACCGACACGATCGTCGTCACGACCGCCCCCGACGGGGCCAAGATCAGCTACCGGGCGGACCTCACGATGCACGGGCTGGCCGTGGTCACGGCCCCGGCGATGAAGTTGCTTTTCGAGAAGATTGCCGGGGATACCAAGAAGCAAATGACAGAAGTGCTCAACAACTTGCCGGCCTGACGCCGGGGACCCCAGGATCCGACAGCCGGTTCGGTCAGGCGGGCAGTGGCAGGCGGGCCCGACGGAACCGGTTGGCGATCAGTTTCACCGTGCTCGGATGCAGGCCGAGCGGTTCGGTGACGAGGTCGGCGCCCGACGCGCGCAACCGATCCTGGAACAATCCGTCGGCCAGCAGGTAGGACGCCACGACGACGCGGCGGGCCCCTGACCGGCGCGCCGCGGACACCGCATCGGCGACGCGGGGTTCGCCGGTGGCTGCGTAGGCGAGTTCCACCCGGGCGCCGATGGCCGCCGACAGCAGTGTGGCGGTGACGCGCAGGTCGGACCGGGCCCGGGGGTCCGACGTGCCGGCCGCGGCCAGCACCACGGAATCGCCAGGACGCCAACCGGATTCCAGCAAGCGGTAGGTGAGCACCCGGACCATCTCCGGGCACGGTCCCAGCGCGCGGGTCACCGTGACGTCGGGGTGCCCGCTGGCCGCGATGTGGGTGGGGATGTCGTGGCGGACGTGGTAGCCGCTGGACAGGAACGCCGGGACGAGGACCACCGGACCCGGCAGGTGACTGAGCACCTCACCGGGCGTGGGTCCCAGCACGTCGACGAACGCCAACCGCACCCGGCGTTGCAGGGTGTCGCCGACCCGTTCGGCCAGTTCACCGATCATCGACACACCGACGGGTTTGCGGGTGCCGTGCGCGACCAGCAGTAGGTTCATGCCGCACCCTCGTCACCCTCGTCAAGGGCCAGCCGGTAGCCCCGCTTGACCACCGTCGCGACAATGTTCTTGTCGCCCAACGCGGTCCGCAGTCGCAGCACCGCGGTTTCCACCGCGTGGGTATCGGAGCCGGCCCCGGGCAGGGCGGCCAGCAGATCGCGCCGCGACACCACGGTGCCAGGCCGGTTCGCCAGTGCGCGCATGGTCGCCATCCCGGCCGGCGAGAGCGACCTCACCGATCCGTCGACGAGGACACAGTTGCCGCGGATCTCCACCCGGTGCCCGGCGGCCAACACCATGCGGGAACGCAGCAGCGGCAGTTCGTCAGTGATGTGCCGGGCCAGGGCACCGAGCCGCATCCGCTCCGGCGCCGAGGTCGGCACACCGAGGCGCACCAGCGGGCGTGCGGTCACCGGCCCGACACACATGGCGTGCACACCGGCGCGCAGCGCGGCCAGCACGGCGTCCTCGATGCCGAGTTCGCGGGCCCGCATCAGCGTCGCGGCGACGGCGGGCGCCGACGTGAAGCTGACGGCGTCGAACTGCTGCTCGGCGATGCCCGTCACCAACGCGTCGAACGCGCCGCCGCGACGTGTCGGCCGCCACCGGTACACCCGGATCGGCACCACCTGCGCCCCGGCGGCGCGCAGTTCGTCGAGGAACTCGGGGAACGGGTCCCACTCGTCGGTGGCGCCGTGCAATTGCACCGCGATGCGCCGGCCCGCCACACCGGACTCCAGCAGGTAGTGCAGCACCTCCCGCGACGACTCGGAGTCCGGTGACCATTCCTCGGGCAGATCGGCGGCACGCAACGCCCCGGTCGCCTTCGGTCCCCGCGAAACCACCCTGCCCCGCGACAGCGCGGCGGTCAGTTCGGCGGCCAGGCCCCAGCCGTCGGCCGCGGCCATCCAGCCGCGAAAGCCGATCCCGGTGGTGGACACCACGATGTCGGGCGGTGCGGCGATCAACGCCTCGGTGTGCCGCTGCAGTTCCTCGTCGTCGGGCAGTGCGACCATCTCGATCGCCGGCGCCGCGCACACGGTCGCCCCGCGGCGGCGCAGCAGCGCGCACAGTTCGTCCGAACGGCGCGCGGAGGTCACCGCCACCCGGTAACCGGTGAGCGGTGCCCAGTCAGGCTCACTCATGCGTCCTGTGTATGCAGCGCATGTTTCGCGGGCATTACCCAGCCGTTGCCGCGGCGTCTCGGCCCGGCCGGCGCCGTGAACTTGCCCTCACCGGAGCGGGGGACGGCTGTGAGGTCAGCCGATCCGGGTGGCGTGCACCACGGTGAACGGCAGAAACACCCGGTCGCCGTCGATCAGCGGCAGGATGGTCGCCATCCGCTCGCCCATCTGCCGGACCGCTTCGAGCCGCTCGGGCGGCATCGCCGCGAGCACCTCGGGCGGCAGTCCGTCCAGGCCCCCGGTGAATCCCGCGGTGTTGCCGAGATAGGTGGTGGAGCCCAGGAAGTCGATGCGCCAGCCGGTGCGGGCCAGGGTGTCGCGGATGACGTCCTCCGGGACCGCGCCCATCGGCGCGATCACGCCGTTGACGTTCCCGTCGGAGAAGCATGAGATGAACCACCGGGCCCCGGGCCGGGTCGCGCGGTGCAGCGCCGCGGCGTAGGCCCGCCGGCCGTCGTCGTCGAGGCAGTGCAGCAACGCGCTGTCGATCACCGTGTCGAACGCCCCGTCGTAGCCGGCGAGTTCGGTGGCGTCGGCCACATCGAAGCGCACCTGCTGGCCCGCATCGGCGGCCCGGGCACGGGCCCGGTCGATGGCCGCCGGTGAGCCGTCCAGCCCGGTCACCGAGTGCCCACGCGACGCCAGGAAGATCGCGTTGTCACCCAGGCCGCAGCCGATGTCGAGCACTTCGCCGTTGATCGCGCCGAGCGCCTCGAGTTCCATCAGACGGGGCTGGGCCTGCCCGACGTCCCACGGGATGGCGCCCGGCGGCGGTCCGCCGGGGAACGCCGGCTCTCCGCGATAGAGGTTGTCGAATGATTCCCTGTTGGGGCGGAACGATTCTGGTGGACTCTGTGTCACTTCACCCAACGTACGCCGGGGTCACCAGACGTCGGCGTCCCGCCAGTCACACACCAGGTCGGCCGAGCTGTCCAGTTCCAGGCCGATCGGCAACACGAAGACGTTTCCGTCGTCATCGGGTGTGCGCGTCAGACCCGTGGGCGCGAGCACCGACGTCTCGCCCTCCCAGCGCTGCCACCCGCGGGCGGCGTAAAAACCATGGGCGTCCTCGGCGGCCCTCAACGCGCCCAGTTGGTAGGCGCCACGGATCACCTGTTCGACGGCGTCCATGACGGCGCTTCCCAGACCTTTCTCGCGCCAGTCCTCGCGCACCGCCACCGCTTCGATGTAGCCGCAGCGCAGTGCGGCACCGCGATGGAACAGTCGCCGCTGCACCACCGACGCGTGGGCGATCAGCGCGCCGTGGTGGCAGATCACCGCATGCATACCGCCCAGGCAGTGCTCCCAGTCGGCGTCGCTGAAATCGCCGGCGAACGCGTCGGCCAACATCCGGCGCGCGTCATCGCGTGCCTCGTTGTCCACATCGGCGGTGTGAACCAGGCGGGCGGTGTGGACCTGGGTGTGCACATGTTCGTTCTATCGCATGGAACGGACATGTGGGGACGCGACGGGCAACGCGTGTGGTGGGAGCGGTGGCAGTTCTGCTGCCTAGCCCCTGGGCCGCGCCCAGTGCAGGCGCACCGTCTGGCCCGGCCGGATCTGCGCCGCCTTGTCGATATCGGCGTCGATCACCACGCCTGCCACCGGATAGCCGCCGGTCACCGGATGGTCGGGGCCGAGAATGACCGGCAGCCCGTTGGGCGGCACCTGGATCGCCCCGCGGGTGGCGCCCTCCGACGGCAGCTGGCGGTCCGGATCGCGGTAGCGCATCGGCGTCCCGGTCAGCCGCATGCCGACCCGGTCGCTGCGGTCCGAGGCCACCCACACGTTGTGCACCAGGGCGTCGGGGTCGGCGAACCAGTCGTCCCGCGGTCCCGGCATCACCCGCAGTTCCAGCAGCCGGCCCTCGATCGCGGCAACCGGTGCCTGATCCAGTTCGGGGTATTCGTCGGTGTGCGTCCCGACCGGCAGCACGTCGCCGGCCTGCAGTGGCCGCGGCCCGATCGCCGACATCACGTCGTAGCTGCGCGACCCCAGCACCCGTTCGACGTCGACGCCACCACGGACCGCCAGGTAGCTGCGTAGGCCCGCGTGCGGCGAGCCCAGCGAGATCACCTCGCCGTCGCGGACGTGGTGGATGCTGTTGGTGCCGAACGGTTTTCCGTTCACGGTGGGATCGGTGTCGGCGCCGGTCACCGCGACGTCGATGTCACCGCCCCGCACGCGTGCGGAGAAACCGCCGAACATCACCTCGACGGTGGCGCGGTCGTCGGGGTTGGCCACCAGCCGATTGGCCAGGGTGTGTGAGCGCCGATCCGCCGCACCCGAGCGGGTGACTCCCAGGTGCGCCATCCCGGTGCGGCCCAGGTCCTCCACCAGGGCCAGCGGCCCGGTGCGCAGAATCTCCAGTGTGGTCATGACACGCCTCCCTACACAGCCCTGAACTGGACCCATTTGCCCGGCGTCAGCAGCGCGGGCTCGGGGCGGTCGATGTCCCACAACGCGGCGTCGGTGTGCCCGATCAATTGCCACCCGCCGGGTGATTCGCGGGGGTAGACGCCGCTGAACTCGCCGGCCAGGCCGACGGCCCCGGCGGGCACCCGGGTTCGGGGTTCGTCGCGGCGCGGTACGTGCAGCCGGGGATCGCCACCGACGAGGTAGGCGAACCCGGCGCGAATCCGCCGAATCCGACCCGCCACAGGGTGCCGGTGTGGGCCGCGATCACCCCGACGGGGTCCAGCCCGGTCAGCCGTCCCACCTCGACGAGGTCGGCGCCGTCGTACACCACGTCGATCACGACGTCGGCGCGTCCGTCGACGGGGTGCTCGACGATGTCCTCCTGGCGGAGCCGTAGCCGGCTCAGCCGGTGCCGGGTGGGCGCCTGGTAGCGGGGGGCGGCGAGCTTCAGCAGGACCGTGCGTGAGGCGGGAACGATGTCGAGGACGCCGGGCAGTTCGGCCTGCTGCAGCGCGCTCGTCCACGCGAGTACCTCGGCGGTGCCGCCGCATTCCAGCAGTAGTGCGCAATCCCCGTAATCGCGCACCATGTCGACGATTCTCACATCCAATGTGGTGCTCATGAACCGACGTTACCGCCGGGTAAGTAGGCGCCGCCAGTGCTTTATCAGTACGCCAGAGGAGCCTTAGCAATCACTCAGAGCTCCCATAATTCACATCATCGGTTCATAGGTGGGTTCGTGTCGCTTGACGTACGCGATCACCCGGTAGGTGATCGGCAGCATGACCACCTCGACCGCCGTCTTGTAGAACCAGCCGAGCGCGGTGTACACGGCGAAGTCGTGAAAAGTGTTGATACCGATGGCACTTGCCGCGATCGCGCAGAACACCAGCGTGTCACCGAGCTGGCCGACGAACGTCGAGCCCACCAGCCGGGCCCACAGGTGCTTCTCCTTGGTGCGTTCCTTGATCGCCACCACCGCCCACGCGTTGAGCGTCTGCCCGACGATGAAGCCGGCCAGTCCCGCGACGATCAGCTGGGTGTAGGCGTGCACGACATTCTCGAATGCCGCCTGGTTCTGATAGAAGTCGGCGGCCGGCAGGTAGATCGTGATCCAGAAGGCGAGCGCCGCCAGGATGTTCATCGAGAAGCCCAGGAAGATCGCCCGCCGCGCCGCCTTGAACCCGTACACCTCGGACAGCACGTCGCCGATGACGTAGGTGAGAGGGAAGACGATGAAGCCGCCGTCGGTGATGATCGGGCCGAACGCGACGCCCTTGGTGGCGGTGACGTTGGAGATGATCACCAGCGCGGTGAAGACCGCGACGAAAACGGGGTAGTAGACGGACCCGACCGAGGCGAAGCCGCTCGGGTGGTCGGCGTCTTCGAGTTCCCGGCTGGTCACGCGGTTATCCAAGCAGATCGCAGCGGCACCGGCCCAGCGGGCGGTCCGGATCCGCAATTGTCCGCCCAGAAGCCACCTTCTGACATCACCACTCGCATTTCGTGTACAGAAAGGGCTTCTCGGCGGCAATATCAGGCAACACTGGGGGCGTCGAATCCGTGAGGAGGCCGATGATCACCATGACCGCGCCCGCACCGCTGCCGCGCACCACCCCGTCGCAGCGCCGTGACGCGGCTCGCACTGTTCCGGTTCCTGTCGACGCGGCGGCCGGATACCCACCGCAGGTTCACCGCCGCCGTCGACGCGGCGCAGCCGTACGGTGGCGGCCATTCTGCGACGGCGGTGGTCAAGTGAGCGGGCGGCCCACGCTGTTCACCGGTGGCGTGATCTGGACCGGCGAGCAGAACAGCGACGCGCTGTTCGTCGACGACGGCGTGGTGCGCGCGGTGGGCGACCAGGCACGCGAGCTGGCCTCGGCGGCGGGCGTCGACGAGGTCGATCTGGACGGTGGATTTCTCATGCCGTCCTTCGGCGACGGTCACGCGCATCCGCTCTACGGCGGGTTGGAGGCCGTCGGCCCGGCCGTCCGGCCCTGCCAGTCCGTCGACGAAATCGTCTCGGCGGTAAAGAAATACGCGGAGGATCACCCCGAGCGAAGAGTGGATCATGGGTGCCTCCTACGACGGCAGCCTGGCGCCCGGTGGACTGTTCGACGCCCGCTGGCTCGACGCCGCCGTCCCGGACCGCCCGGTGGTGCTGCGGGCCTGGGATTACCACACGGTGTGGTGCAACACCGCCGCCATCGAACGGGCCGGCATCACGCCGGACACCCCCGACCCGGTCCTCGGTGAGATCCCGCACCGCGACGACGGATCTGTGCTCGGCACGTTACGCGAGTGGGGCGCAGTCGATCTCGTCGCGAACGTGATGCCCGCGCGCGACGAGGAGGTGCGCATCGCAGCGCTGGGCACAGCCGCCGACTATTACCTGGCGCGCGGGGTCACCTGGGTGCAGGATGCCTGGTCCGAACCCGCCGATGTCGCTCACCTACGTCGAGGCGGCCCGCCGCGGTCTGCTCCGGATGCGGTTCAATCTCGCGCTGTACGCCGATCCGCGCCACTTCGATTCGCAGGTTGGCGATTACGGGGAGTCCCGGCGGCTGGTCGACGACGTCGGCTCTCCGCTGCTGACCGCGCAGACGGTGAAGTTCTTCGCCGACGGCGTGGTCGAGAACGAGACCGGTGCGCTACTGCAGCCCTACTGTTCGGGTCTGCACAGTCACGGAATGCGCAACTGGGAAGGCGACTCGCTGGCCGAGGCGGCGCGCCGCGTCGACGAGTTGGGACTGCAGATCCACATCCACGCCATCGGCGACGCGGCGGTGCGTCAGGCGCTGGACGCCATCGAGTATGTGGTTGCGCGCAACGGGAAACGTGATCGCAGACCGGTGATCGCTCATTGCCAACTGGTCGACGACGCCGACCTCGGCCGGTTCCACGAGCTGGGCGTCATCCCCAACATGCAGCCGCTGTGGGCGCAGATGGATGCGCTGATGACGGTGCTGACCATCCCGCGCCTCGGCGTCGAGCGCTCCGACCGGCAGTACCAGATGCAGACCCTGGTCGATTCGGGTGCACCGCTGGCGCTCGGTTCGGACTGGCCGGTGTCCTCGGGAGCGCCACTGGAGGGCATCGCGGTCGGGGTGTCGCGGCGGACCGCCGACGGCGAGCCGGAGGGCGGCTGGACGCCGCACGAGGCCCTACCGATCGAGCGCGCGCTGTCGGCGTATTCCGCAGGAGTCGCGTATCAGGCCTTCGCGGAGGACAATTGGGGCCGGATCACACCGGGTGCCAGCGCCGACCTGCTCTGGCTGGACCGCGACCCGCGTACTACCCCCGCACTCGAACTTCCCGCTCTCGGGGTGCGCGCCACCTACCTGCACGGCCAACCGGCATATACGGCCACCAACTGAAAGGCAGCGCCATGACTGTGCCTACCAACGCTTCAGCCGGCAACCCATTGTTCGAGGAACACGAGGGCCACCTGAAGCGCGCGCTCGGCCTGCCGGCGCTGGTGTTCTTCGGGTTGGTGTACATGGTGCCGCTCACCGTGTTCACCACTTACGGCATCGTCACGGAGACCACCGGCGGCCGGTTGCCGGTGGCCTACGTCGTGACGCTGATCGCGATGTTCTTCACCGCGCTGTCCTACGCCTGGATGGCGATTGCCTACCCGGTGGCGGGATCGGCATACACCTACTCGCAGAAGAGTTTCGGCGCACCGATCGGATTCCTGTCCGGTTGGTCACTGTTGCTGGACTACCTGTTCCTGCCGATGATCAACTACCTCGTCATCGGCATCTACCTGGAGGCCGCCTTCCCGGCGATTCCGGCGTGGGTGTTCGTCCTGGTGGCCATCGTCATCGTGACGATCCTCAACATCGTCGGCATCGTGTCGGTGGCACGGGCCAACTTCGTCATCATCGCCGTGCAGTCGATCTTCATCGTGACCTTCATCGTGCTGTCGCTGGTCAAGCTGTCCGGCAGGGGCAGCGTTGACCTGATGGCTCCGTTCACCGGCGACGGAACGGCCAGCGGATTCAGCGTCATCGCGGCGGGCGCCGCGGTGCTGTGTCTGTCCTTCCTCGGATTCGATGCTGTCTCAACGCTGTCCGAGGAGGCCAAGGATCCCAAGCGCAACGTGCCGCGGGCGATCATGATCGCCACCGTCGGTTCGGGCCTGATCTTCATCGCCCTGTCCTACCTGTCGCAGTTGGTGTTCCCGTCCAATCAGTTCGCCGATGTCGACTCGGGCTCGCTCGATGTGATGGTGGCGGCGGGCGGGCAGTTCCTCAACACGTTCTTCACCGTCGGCCTACGTCGCCGGGGCGCTCGGTTCCGCGCTCACCTCGCAGGCCTCGGTGGCCCGCATCCTGTTCGCCATGGGTCGCGACGGCGTCCTGCCGAAGCGGGTCTTCGGCCATGTTTCACTGCGATTCAGCACGCCCGTCTGGGCCATCCTGGTGGTCAGCGTGGTGTCGCTGCTCGCCCTCGTCATCGACCTGGGGATGCTTGGCGTCCCTGATCAGTTTCGGTGCGCTGGTGGCATTCTCGGTGGTCAACCTGTCGGTGATCAAGCACTACTTCATCGACCAGCGCGAGCGTTCCGGCGCCGCGACGGTGCGGTACCTGATCCTGCCGCTGATCGGTTTCCTCCTCACGGCGTGGCTGTGGACCAGCCTGTCCGGATTGGCACTGAAAATCGGATTGGCCTGGCTGGCAGTCGGGTTCATCTGGCTTGTCGTCGTCACCCGAGGGTTCCAGCGGCCCACGCCGGTACTCGATATCGAGGAGTAGAAGCTAGCCCAGCGCCTTGGCGAGCAGCGGCGGCAGCTGGTCGGCGACCACCGGGTAGGACAGCACCGACGAGAACGCGATCGCACCGGCAAGGTCGTTGCCGGTGAACACATTCCGGTTCTGCTTGGTGGCGCGCAGCGCCGCGACGGCCGGGTTGGCCAGCAGGCCGGCCTGGTCGGCATCGCTCTCGGTGGACCAGATCAGCACGTCGGCGTCGTCGAGTGCCGAGGCTGCCTTGTCGAGGGGGATGAAGGCGCGGTGGTCGCGCTCGTAGGACTTGATGCTGTCGGCGAACGGTGAAACCCATCTGCGTCAGGAAATCGGTGCGCCAACCCGGCATGGTCGCGACAACACTGTTCTCCCACAGCGTTCCCTGCAGCAGGACCACCTTCTTGTCCTTGAACTGCTGGTTGGCGGCGCCGACGGAGGTGAACTTGTCGTCGACGGCCTTGATGAGCGCCTTCATCGCGTCGTCCTGGAACACCGCCAGGCCGATGGTGGCCGCCTGGTCCTTCCACGGCTCGAAGAACGCGTCGCCGCCGGACTGCGGAATGGTCGGCGCGATCGCGGACAGCTTCTGGTAGGTGTCGGCGTCGACGCCGGCGTTGGTGGCGACGATGAGGTCGGGTTTGAGCGCGGCGATCTGGTCGACCTGAATTCCGTTGTCGAGGTTGAGCACTACCGGCTGTGCGGGCCCGAGCTTGGGCTGGGCCCACGGCCACACCGCGAACGGTTGGGCGCCGAACCACTCGGTGGTGGCGATCGGCACGATGCCGACCGCCAGCAGGCTGTCCTGTTCGGTGAAGCCGGCGCTGACCACCCGGGTGGGTGCGGCCGGGACCGTCGTCTCACCGAAGGCGTGTTTGACGGTGACAGCGCCGCCGCCGGGGTTACCCGAGGCGGACTTGTCTGACGAGCACGCCGCCAGAAGCAGGCCGGCCGCGCCTGCCATCCCGAGGAATCCCCGTCTGCTCCACTGTGCCCGCACGGCGCGAGAGTATCGGCATCTGGGCCTAGCTGATCGAGAAATTGCCGAACAACACGACCGCGAGACCCAGTGCCACCACGATGTTGACCACCGTCGCGGAGGCGAACAATGCGATCGGACGCCAGCCGGCCTCCTTGAGACCGCTCAGCGAGAACTCGAGGCCGATGGCGACGAACGCGAAGATGAGGAACCAGGTGCGCAGATCGTTGACGGTGGCGATGGTCGACTTGCCGCCGGAACCGGCGAACTGCAGATACAGCGTGCCGATCACCGACGCCGCCAGGAAACCCAACACGAACTTGGGGAATCGTTCCCAGAACTGGCCCAGCGTCGGCCGTGCCCGTTCGTCGGTGCGCTCGACTTTCAGCGCGAAATAGGCGGTGAGCCCGATGGCCACCACACCGATCAACGCGTTCTGGGTGGTCTTGACGATCGTGGCGATCTGCAGTGCGTCCTCACCCGCGATCGCACCGGAGGCCGCGACGGCCGCGGTGGTGTCGATGTTGCCGCCGATCCACGCGCCGGCGACGACGTCCGACAGACCCAGCAGGTGAGCCAGCCAGGGCAGCAGGAAGATCGACGGCAGCGCGAACACGATGACCAGTGACGCGGCGTAGGCAAGCTGTTCCCGTTTGGCTTGCACGGCGCCCGCGGCCGCGATGGCTGCGCTCACCCCGCAGATGGACACCGCGGAGGCCAGCAGTGCGCGCAGTTTGTCGTCCAACCCGAGTCGTCCGCCGAGCCACCAGGTGAAGCCGAACACGGTCGAGATGAGCAGCAGAGCCTGAATGATCGCCGGCCCCGCGGCCGTCACCAGTAGCTTGAGATTGATCGACGCGCCGAGCAGCACCAGGCCCGTCTTGATGAAGAACTCCGTGCGAAAACCCGCCGACAGCGTGTCGCGGAGCGCCAGCTTCGTCAGGATCAGATTGCCGATCAACCCCAAAGCGATGGCGTACACAGGGAATTCGATTGACTTCGCGACCCGCGCGAACGGGGTTCCGGCCGCCCAGTGTGGCACCTGGTTCTCCAGATACCGGGTGACCGCACCGAGTGCGATGACGACCAGAACACCGGCGGCGACGGCGCCGACCGAGAGACGCTGCTGCGTCGGTTCCGTGGCCGCGGGTCTCGTGGATGTCCTGGTCGGTCACGGGATCACGCTGCCCGGGATCGCACCGGCGAGGACGAGCGCAAGGAGGGCCAGGCCGACGATCACGGCGAGCCAGTCTTCGTTCATGCGCGCCGAACTTAGTTCCGGTCCAGAGGGTCGGGAACGGTTGTGCTCAGCGCGAACCGAACCGGCCCGTCACAACTGCGATAGCCGCTTGTGGAACTGTCGATTGGCCCAGCCGGGCAGGAGGCGTGTCAAGGTGGCGGCCTTCGTCGCCATGCCGACCGGGAAATGCACCTGGCGCAGTGCCTTTCGCACTCCGGACTTGTCGACCGCGGCGACGATCGCCTCGGCGACGTCACCGGCGGTCAGGTGAATGCCCAGTGTGTCGGTGGTGCCGGTATGCATGTCGTCGGTCATCGCGGTCTGCACGAACAGCGGCCACATGTCAGATGACCCGGATGCCGTAGCGCTCCCATTCGAGGTCGAGTGCTTCGGTGATGGCGCGGATGAAGAACTTGGTGGCGCTGTAGACGGCGAGTTCGGGCTGGCCGTAGATGGCTGACGCCGAGGCGAGGTTGACCACCACCGACGACGGGGTGGAACGCAGGTAGGGGAAGGCGGCGTAGAGCCCGTTGATGACGCCCTTGCAGTTGACGTCGATCTCCTTGTGGGCGGCCGCCGGGTCGATCTCCTCGAAGCGACCGGCGACCAGGATGCCGGCGTTGTTGATCATCACGTCGAGCCGGTTTCCGTTGGCTTGCGCGAATTCGGTTACCCGCTGGTGCATTTCGTCGTTGTCGGTGACGTCGAGGTGGCCGGTGAGCACCGTGCCGCCCGCGTTGCGGATCTGGTCGGCCAGCGTCGCCAGGCCGGCGTCGTCGATGTCGTAAGCGCCGACGGTGTAGCCCTTGGCGGCGAACGCCAGCGCTGTCTCGCGGCCGATGCCGGCGGCGGCGCCGGTGATGAACACGCTCTTGGCCATCTGTCCCCTTAGGTGAGCGGCAGTCCCGCGTCCAGGAAATCCAACGCGTGATAGATCGCGTCGGGCTCCATCGGCGTGCCGTGCAGGGCGGTCATCAGGACTCCGGTGATGGCGCCGGCGGTGGTGCGCAGTTCGATGTCGTCGGCGGGGCGGTTCAAACGCAGTGCCAGGGCTTCGGTGATCAGCTCGATGGTGTGGATGTATTCGCTGTACAGCGCGCCCTGGGCTTCGGGCAGGGTGTACAGCAGCCGCTGGCGGGCCATCTCGGGCGCCCATTCGACACTCGCCATGTTGTTGAACGTCTGCTCGACGGCGCTGACGGTAGGCGGCCACCGGCGACAACTCCGGCGGCGCCTTGAGGAAGGCCTCGATGATCGGCTCCATGAGCTGGTCGGGGATGAGCAGTGCGGCCTTGTTCGAGAAGTACCGGAAGAACGTGCTGGGTGAGACGTCGGCGGCCTGCGCGATCTGCTCGACGGTGGTGCCTGCGTAGCCGTTCGCCTCGAACAGCCGGAGCGCCTCGCGGCGGATTGCTTCACGCGTCTTCATCTTCTTGCGCTCCCGCAGGCCGGGGGCCTGACTGTCAGACGCCATGCGCCCATTGTGTCATCACCACAGGATCGCGAGCGCCAGCCCGATCATCATGACGGCGATCACACCGTCGAGAATCCGCCATGTCGTCGGCTTGGCGAACAGCACCGCTGAGCCTGGTCGCGCCGAAGCCCAGGCTGGTGAACCACACCACGCTCGCGGTGACCGCACCGACACCGAAGGTCCAGCGGGCATCCTTGTGTTCGTTGGCCAGCGCGCCCAGCAGTACGACGGTGTCGAGATAGACGTGCGGGTTGAGGAAGGTGAGGGCCAGGCAGGTCAGCAGCACACTGGCCAGCCGCGCCGGAGCGGTTTCCGACGGGGTGAGCGTGCCGGGCCTGAGCGCGCGGCGTGCGGCCAGCAGTCCGTAGCCCACCAGGAACGTCGCCCCGCCGAGTCGGGCGACGGTCACGACATCGGGATGGGCGGCGATCAGCGCGCCGAAACCCGCGATGCCCGCGATGATGAGGACCAGGTCTGACACGGTGCACAGCGCGACGACGGGCAGCACATGCTCGCGGCGGATGCCCTGACGTAAGCACGAACGCGTTCTGCGCGCCGATCGCGGCGATGAGCGTGAACGAGGTCAGAAATCCGGTCGCGAAGACCACAAACAGCGGTGAACCCATGGATATGACGATAGGAAGTTCGGCCACATCAGTACAGCTAATGATTCTTTGTCTAGATTAGAACCGCTAATGTGTCACCGTCGCCTGCAACGGCGGCGGTCGTCGGGAGTTGTCAGTTCTCAATCCGCGTGGCGGATTCTCTTTTGAGATGGCGGACGATGGCGGATACGCCATTTCGATGAGAATCGTCTGACGAAATCGCGAGGTGGAGACGCCATCGCCGTGCTCGACCTGACGTGCGGGATCTCCCGCTGCAGCCGCAGCGCGAACTCCCGTTCCAACTGCTGGAGCAGTTCGCCGGTGACCGTCACGGATCCGAGGTTATCCACGACCCGTGTCGGTGCGGATCGACATACCAAGTCCGCTAAGAGGTCGACGATTCCCGGTGGGTTCGCACAGCGGCACCGCGTTTTCCGCCTGGCCCGGGCTAATTGGGCGGTGGCGCCGCACGTAATGGTCAACTATCGCGAGAAGGCGAAACGACGACGCAGTGACGACGCGTTGCAATTATTCATTCACACCCACGAGATGTCGGTTGCCATTCTCCCTATGACTTTGGACGCCAATCGGGGATGTTCTCCGGCGTACCGATCTGAGATTTCGGGAGTTCGGGTCAGGGTGCCAGCAACTCCTCGAAGTTCGGCACCGCCTCGCCGTAGCGGTTGTTCGAGCCTTCGACGACGGCGGCTTCGAGCACGCCGAGGTCGACGTCGTCCAATCCTCGCGGCGAGGGGCTGCCGGGCGAGTTCTCGTAGTTGAACGCGATTACGTCGAGGTATACCGGACGTCGAAGACGCTTGCCGTCCAACAAATTCAGCAGCGAGTTGGCCAGCGCCGGATAGGGGGTGAACTCTGGGTTGTTGAGCCAGTCGGTGATGTCGGCCTCCGGCACGCTGTAGTCGACGCCGATCACGTCCAACCGCTCCAGCATGGTGGGGACGGGCTGAACCTGAGCCTCGACGAGCTGCATTAATGCCGTGCGGCCTTCCATTACCAGACCCGGCAATCGAGGGATGAGCCTCATTGCTTTGTCGAACCACACCACGTCGCGCTGGCGCCGGACCAGCGGCGTCGCCCACGGCGGGTCCGGGCTCGGTTTACGGAAGGGGGGGCGCCACCACTACCCGGTACTTGCCGATGATTCGGCGCAGACAGTTGCTGAATATGCCGATGTCGTCCGGATGGATCCCGTCGAACCACCCAAGTGCGCTGAACGTCGTACTTGCGGTGGCCGTGGAGCCGCCACCGGTAACAATCACGGTGACCGGAGTCTCGTAGCGTTCCCCGCCCCGCGATGTCAGCCCGAGTTCGAACACCACCGGGTCGACTGTGTACTCCACTTCGAAGGTGACGTCCCCGACGGGAACGTCGATCTTTCCGCCGGTGCCGCTCACCGGCACACCGCCGACGGTCCAGGCCGCGGTGGGCGGTGTGGCGCCGGGCTCGCCGCCGCCGCCGAAGCCGGCGGCTCGCACGCTGAATTGGCTGGTCGTGGCCGTCGCGAAGCTGCCCTCGCGGATGGCGTCGCCGCACGGGGTGGTGCTGGGCCGCAGCTCGCCAACCACGCCGACCATGTCGTCGGAGTGGTATCCGGGGACGATCTCGACGGCGCGGCCGGCCCCTACCGTGACAGCTAGATCCACCCAATCTCCGTTCGGGCCCACCGCGTCGACGCGCACCACCAGAGGCGTCGTAGCCACCGCCAGGTCCCGGTCCATCGACACGGCTGGAATGCAGCCGCGATACCAGGCGCACACGCCGACGTTTGGCTGGTCAACCAGGGAGTGAACCACCACGCCTTCACGCGCCAGGTCCGGGCCCAGCGGATCCAGCCCGGCGTCCCACCCCTTCCGGATTCGATATTCCACGTACACCCGGCCGGCGCCGTTGGGGGGCTCGCCCGGCGGATGCAGAATCAGCGCACAGGTTCCGGAGGACGCGGAGGCGGGCACGATATTCGCGGTGACGGTCGCGCCGGGATGCGGAAACGGACGCTCGATGACGCGGCCGGCTAGCGCGCCGGGCATCCGCAGGTGAAGATTTGCCCGGGACACGTGCGGACCCATCGAGAACGCCGCGGCATTCGGCCAGTCGGCGATGCTCGGCCCGATGAATGTCGGGTTGGCTGAGTACGTCGGCCCGGCACCCAGCCAGCGGCTGCCGAACGACGCCGAGGACATCAGGTCGTACGGCGATCCGTACTCCGGTCCGACGATGATGGTGGCATCATTCGGGTCCCAGTCCGTGCCGTTGTTGTCCAACCCGAAGGTGTGGTCGAAACCCAGCACGTGACCGACCTCATGGCACATGAACGTATGGTCACTGCTCATCACAGGTAGGACGGCGACGGGCAGTCCGGCGACACCCGTTGAGCCACTGTCGAATCCGCTGTTCGCCGGGTAGGTGATGACGACCAGGCCCTCGAGGCCGGCGAGTGGATCGGGATGGGGGAAGGCGGCGCGCAGCGCGTTGACCGCCGCCGTGGCCTGCGTCGCCCGGCTGGTGTCGGCGCCTAGCACGATGTCGACCCACGGGAACATCGACGAATCGAGGAAGTCGAGATATCCGCGGCTGGTGTTCTGCCAGTACCTGAATATCGAGTGATCACCGGTCATGAGCATGGCCAGGCAGGCGGCATCGGGGATGTAGGCCTTGCTGGTGTCGTGTCGTGCCCGAATGATGCCGAGTCGGACATTCTTAGCCATGACGGTGTCCTGTCGTGTGGGCGGAAATCCGGCAGTTTTTCAGCATGGTGTGACGCCCGGCGCCGCGCGCGAGTAGCCGACTACTCGATTCTGTGAGGACCGTGGTCATCGGTGACGACCCGTCGTCGCCTCCGTGTTCCGGTGTCGGCGATCGCGTGACCCGCGCCGGCCAGCATCGCCAATGACAGACCCGCGGTCGTGACGCCCGCGCCGACCCACACCAGGAAACGGCTCACCATCGCACCCCCAATATCCCCAAGGCACGATAGATCGGCAGACGAGTGCCTCGGGGGTATTTCGTCCAAGTCGGCAAGGGTCGGTGGAGAACTGATTCTGAACGGACCCAAACTCCTTGTCCGAGTAGATGATCAGCCGCCTCGCGGCGCCGGTGGCTCGGCAAGCTGCGCCTTGGCCGCCCTCACCACTTCCGCGGCGTCGCGGCTGGCCTTTGTGGCGTCGTGGCAGGCATTCTCGGCCGCCGCAACGGAGGCCTCGGCCTCGGCCAGTCGCTGACGCGCATCGTCGAGCCGCTGCCGAACCGTCGCCAGATCACTCTGCCGATTGGCGAGCGCTTCGTCGGCTTCGGCCTTGGCGTCCTCCGCGGCGGTCAGCACCGCGTGAGCGCGCGCGCGTTCTTCGCGCTGCGCGCGCTCGGCGGTGGCGTCGCGCTGCGGTGGCGCCTTCGCGGCGCGGCCGGGCGCTCCACGGTCCGGGGGCTCGACTCTGTCGGACGTCCGCGGGGTGCCGACGACAGCTGCGCTGTCGCCGAACTCCCCGAACCCCGACCAGCGTTCGGCTTTGGTCAGCCGGCCGATCCGCGCGGTGACATCCGGATCGGCGATCGCGGCCTGCAGAGTGGCGGTGATGTCGTCGCGCTGGGCGGCCGAAGGATCGGTGATGCCGGCGCCCTGCAGTGCGGCCCGGCTGAGCCCGTCGACGAGCCTGCGCTGCTCGGCGGTCAACTCCCGGATCCGGTGGCCCTCCATGGCGGCGTGTGCGGCGCGCAGTCTGTCCCCGAGGTCGCTGAGCCGTTCGCGAACCGTGGGGTCGGTGTGCACGAGGCGGTTGACGATCCACGCGGAAGTCGTGGGTTTGCGCGCCGCGGAGAGTTGTTTGGCGGTGACGCTGTCGCCCCTCTTCTTGGCGGCCGCCGCCAACCGGGTGCGCAGCGCGGTGAACTCGGCCAGCGGCGCCTGGTACAGCTCGTCGAGCTCGTCGGCCATAACGCCATGATCCCCGCGTCGCGTGGGTGTGTCGGGCTCGCGTGTGTCGAACACCTAACGAATGCATTGAGTTTCGGCTGCGACGCTCGCGCAAGCGCATCAGCCGTGGTCTGGTTGAAGAGATGCCTCCGTCAAAGCGTGCTGCCCTCCGACTGTCCGCCGCCGCGGCGTGCGCGTTAGCGCTTGCCGTCGTGACACCAACTGCCACCGCCGCGCTGACCTTCGACGATCAGGGTTATGTGGATTCCACCGCGCGGTGTTCCGCTCCCGCCACGGCGGTCATGTTCGGCAGCACGCAGACCTCGCGGGTGGCGATCTGTAAATCTTCGGGCGGTAAATACGAGTACCGCGGCGTGCGGGTGCGCGACGGTGCGAGGCTGATCGCCCCCGCGTCCTCGTCCGACGACGGCGCGTTCGTTGCCGACAACAACGGCATCGAGTACATGCTCAGCGCGAAGTCCTTGGTCGTGAGCGCCGGCAGCACGGTGATCCGTGAGGAGTCATGGCTGGACTTCCACGGGTCCGGGGTATCCAGTGCGCCGGCGTCACCGACGTCGACTGCGCCGACGTCGACTGCGCCGAAGGCGCCGCCTGCATCGCCCGCGCCGCCGCTACGACCGTTGCCTGCCGAAGTGGGCGGCAGCGGCAGCAGCTAGCGGTGCCGGCGGCAGGTCATCCCCACGACTGCCGGGCATCGTGGCGCTCGACTTCCGCCGTCAACGAGACAAGCCGGTCACGCCATTCCCACCATTTGACCAGCAGCCACATCGCGAGCAACTGGAACAACGACGCGGTCACCCAGTGGTAGACCGATTGACGGGTCGCGATCGACGCTATGCCCACCGCCACAAGGAAACCCGCCAACATCGGTCTGATCAGGTTCTCCCGGCGGCTGCTTCGCAGTCGGCGGCGCCACGCATCCGGCTCGATGGCCGCAGGCAACCGGCCGGTCCGCAACGTCTGGTTGTATTCGGTGTACTCCTCATAAGAGGCGAAGTCGCGGCGCAGATTTCGTTCGATCACCAACGCCGCCAACGTAAAACCGAAGGCGGCGGCACAACCGGCCGCCCACCGGAGCCCCAAGATCCGGGGGCCGCCGTAGACGAGGTACTCGAGGTCGGCAACCAGCAAGATCAGGAAAGCAAATACGAAGCCTCCCAAGGCGATTGGCACCAGCCGCCCCGCCGCTGAGGCTTCGAACGCGGACTCCTGCAATGAGAGTGCGGGGGTGGCGCTCGCCGGCGAGGCCGCGGCCTGATCGAGCGAAGCGCGGCGCCGCTTGACTTCGTCCGTCAGTCGGCGGATCCGAGCGCCTCGCCGACACACGCTGACCAAGCCCCACGCCGCCAGGAGTGCGATCACCGAAGCGGGCATCCACCGGTATACCGACGGACTGGTGATGCTCGACATCCAGCCGAACCACAGCGCGGGGACGATCCACATCACCGCGAATGCGGTCGACCAACGGCTGCCACGCAGCCAGCGTCGCCACTTGTCGGGCTCGGCGTCCGCAGGCAGGTCGCCGGTCCGCAGCGCTCGCTGGTAGGCGATGGTGTGCTCGCGGGAGCCGAATTTGCGGTGCACGCCGAGGTCCACGCCGACCGTGACCCAGGCACCCAACAGGCACCCAACCCCTACCGGCATCGCGACCCGAGAAGAACTGTCCGGGGCGTTGAGGGCCAGAATCGCGATCGCGTAGCTGAACCACGCCGTGATGATGAGGGCGACGCGTACCACCAACGGCAGTCGGAACCAGCTTTCCATCCGTGTCGTGCTCCCCCGGGCGCGATTGTGGCCGGTCTGCGAGCCACTTACTTACCTGGGGAGTATGGGGCAGCATGCGCAGAAATTCTTCGCATTCGCATCGGGCGGCGACTGCCGACGTCATCGCCGGTGGTTCCGTCGCCCACACAGCACGAATGCGCGCCGAAATCACCGGGTGGCCGCTGCTTAGGATCAGCACCATGCCTGATCCCGCAGTCCTCGTCGAACGCGACGGCCATGTCCTGACGCTCACGCTCAACCGACCCGAGAAACGCAACGCGTTCAACGCGGAAGTGCTGTGCCGGCTGGCCGACGCGTGGGATCTGCTCGACGGTGATCCCGAATTGCGCGTCGCCATCATGACCGGCGCGGGCGGGAACTTCTCGGCCGGCGCCGACCTCGATCGTCTCGTCGGAGCGCTCATCGCCGGCAAGCCGGCTGAGAATGAATTCGAGGAGCGGGTCCGTGAGGACTTCTCGCTGATCTACAAAGGCTTCCTCAAAGACCACTACGTGAAGAAGCCGATCGTCGCCGCCGTCGAGGGCTACTGCTACGCGGGCGGCATGGAGATCCTGCAGGCGTTCGACATCCGGGTGGCCGCCGAGGACGCGCAACTCGCGGTCAGCGAGGTGCAGCGGGGACTGTTCCCGATGAGTGCGTCGACCATCCGGCTCCCGCGCCAGATCCCGTACACCGTGGCGATGGACATGCTGATCGTCGGCGACCCGATCACCGGTCGTCGGGCCTACGACATCGGTCTGGTCGGCCACGTGACGCCTCGCGGCGGGGCGCTGGCGCGCGCCCGTGAACTCGCCGGCCGGCTCGCCGCCAACGGCCCGCTCGCCGTGCGCAACATCAAGGCGTCGGTGATCGAGAACCTGACCAAGGCCGAAGCCGATGCGTTCGGCCGGGAGCAGGAACTCGGTATGGAGGTCATGGGTTCCCAGGACGCCAAGGAAGGGCCGCGCGCGTTCCTGGAGAAGCGCGCCCCGAACTTCACCGGCGCGTAATACGTTGGCAGTGATGAACTGCTGCCATTACCACGTCAGTGACGGCTGCGACGCCGCCTTCTCGGTGGACGCGTCCCGGATCACGTTCGGTCGCGGCTGCATCGACGAACTCGGGCACCGCGCGCGGAGACTGGGTATGACGCGGGTGGCGCTGTTCTCCGACGCCGGAGTGGCGCGGCTGCCGTTCTTCGACACCGCACGACGCTCACTGGCATCGGCCGGCCTCGACGTGGTCACCTACACCGATGTCCGGGTGGAGCCCACCGACGTGTCGTTCCAGGATGCGGCGCGATTCGCGGCCGAGGCGAAGCCGGACGGGTATGTCTCGGTGGGCGGCGGTTCGGTCATCGACACGGCCAAGGCCGCCAACCTGTACGCAACCCACCCCGCTGACTTCCTGGCCTACGTCAACAAGCCGGTCGGCGAGGGCGAGCCCGTTCCGGGACCGCTGACGCCGCACATCGCATGCCCCACCACCTCGGGCACCGGTAGTGAGGTAACCGGGATGGCGATCTTCGATCTCCTTGCGATGGAAGCGAAGACCGGCATCGCGTCCCCCGCACTGCGCCCGACCGAAGCGCTCATCGATCCCGACTGCACCGACAGCTTGCCCGGCGAGGTGGTCGCGTGCAGCGGGCTCGATGTGTTGTCCCACGCCCTGGAGTCGTACACGGCGCGCCCCCACACGCGCCGCGCCGTGTCGGATCCACCGAACCTGCGGCCCATGAGCCAGGGTGCGAATCCGTGGAGCGACCTCGGCTGCCGCGAAGCGCTCCGACTGCTCGGCGGCCATCTCGAGCGTGCGGTCAACGATCCGTCAGACCGCGAGGCGCGTGAGCAGACGATGTGGGCGGCCACCCTTGCCGGTATCGCGTTCGGCAATGCCGGCGTACACATCCCACACGCGATGGCGTATGCGGTCGCCGGCCAGGTAGGAGATTTCCACCCGGCGGGCTACCCGGGCCCGGAGTCGCTGGTGCCGCATGGCATGGCCGTCATTGTCAACGCGCCCTCGGTATTCCGTGCGATCGCCTCGACAAGCCCGGACCGCCATCTGGAGGCCGCCCGCCTGCGTCGGCGGTGACACCGCCGACGCCGAACCCGACGACGCGGGTGTGGTCGTCGCCGATGAACTGATCCGCGTCATGCGGGCCGTCGGCATGCCCAACGGACTGGGCGGTGTCGGGTATACCGAATCCGATTGCCCCACCCTGGCCGAGGGGGCGTGGCCGCAGCAGCGTCTGTTGCAGAACGCACCAACGGAGACAACCGAATCCGATCTGGTGGAACTGTTCCGTGGCGCGCTGGGTTACTGGTAGTCGGTATGGCCGAAACCGAAACCGCCGGGAACTACCGCTATTTCCTGCCCATCGGCACCCGCTGGATGGACAACGACGTCTACGGACACATCAACAACGTCACCTATTACAGCTACTTCGACACGGTGGCCAATCACTACCTCATCACCGAGGGTGGGCTGGACATCCACGCCGCACCGGTGATCGCCCTCGTTGTCGAGTCGACGTGTTCGTATCACGCGCCGTTGGCGTACCCCGACCAACTGCGCGCCGGCCTGCGGGTGGACCGGTTGTCCACCCGGTCGGTGACCTACGGGATCGCCATCTTCAACGGCATCGACGACACGCCGCCGCGCACGGACACTTCGTCCACGTCTTCGTCGACCGGGTCACCCGGAAGGCCGTTCCGATCCCGGAACCCATTCGCGCTGCCCTGTCGGCGATCGTCGGGGGCTGACCGGACCTCGGGGGCTTTCGTTCCGCGATCGTCAATCATTGATGACGGGCGCGGGAGAGATGTGTCGGCGGAGGCGATTCAGCCCGGGCTGCGAGCCGCGGTCTGACCGCCGCCAACACAGCGCCGACAGCGAAGATCAGCCCTGTCAGCCAAGGGAATTGCCCATCGGGAGCGAAGCCCCAGGCGGCGAGATAGCCGAGGCCGTAGGACGTCATCACCACGCCGGTGAGCAGCGCCAGGCCCGTCGAGGTCCGGTTGGCCGGCACGACCAACGTCGGCAGCGGCGCGGCGAAGAACGCCCGCAGCCACCACAGCACCGTCATCTCCACCGCCGTCACGAGGCACAGCACGGCCAACCACAGCAACCGCGCCAGCCACCAGGACGCCGTGCCCATTTCCGGCTGCGGCAGCAGACCGGCCGGATAGCCGACGATCGCCACGATCACGACGGGCACCATGTGCCACAGGTACAGCGCCATCACATTGTCGTTGGCGATCGGCGAGCACTCGCCGTAGGCGGTCGCCGCGCAGCAGGCGGTTGAGGGCGGGCGCCAGCGCCACCGCCAGACCGGCCTGCGCACATCCGAACGCCAGCAGCGCGACCGAGGGCGGCGAGGTGTTGTCCACGGCCTGGCCGGGGACACCGATCATGCTGACGGGATAGTGCCCGAACCGGATCAGCAGCCCGAGCGCGACCGCCGCGGCCACCGCCAGCAGCGCCGCTCTGCGCCCACTCAACAATCCGCCGTGCCAGGCGATTCCGAGCTGGTAGAGCGCACCCCAGCACAGCAGGTAGTTCAGCCAGCCCAGGTAGGGCACTCCGAAACCCAGGGAAGCCACGTCGACCAGCACGACGCCGAGCCCCAGCGCAGCCGGGGCCGCCAGTCCCCAACGCCGTTGTGCGGCCATCGCAATCGGCGTCAACAACACCACGATCACGTACACCGCGAGGAACCACAGGTGCATGGCCACGGCCCAGCCCGCATACTCGAGCACCGAACCCGCGACGCCGACGACGTCGAGCGCCACCACGACGGCCGAGACCAGTGCGACATACACCGCGGTCGGTCCGAGCACCCTGGCCAGCCGCTGCCGAAGCCAGGTTTGCGGCGGCATCCCCTCGCCGTCGCGCCAGTGCGCCCAGGAAATCGCGCTCGCGTACCCGGCGACCAGAAAGAACACCGGGACCGCCTGCAGTGGCCAGGTCAGCCACTGCGTCCACGGAATGTCGACCAGCGGGTTCTGCCGGCCGAAGGAGCCGTCGTGGTACGTGACGCCCGCGGCGAGCCAGTGGCCCAGCACGATGAGCACGACCCCGGACGTGCGGTAGTAGTCAACCGCCAGATCGCGAACCGGCCGTGCGGTGCCCGACCGGTTCAGGGTCAGTCCTCCTTGCGGATCAACTTCAACAGCGCCTCGTGATCCGGCGCCAGCAGCTCGTCGATCCGCGGCTGGTTCACATCCGCGACGATGATCTCGCCGACTTCCTGGTACACATCGCGGAAGATGCCGTGGGACTTCATCTTCTCGGTCTGATAGATGTTGTCCTCCGTCGGCGTCACGTAGTACACGATCTCGGCCTTGAAGCGATGAATCAGCCAGACATGGATCAGATCCATCAGGCGCTTCTTGCGGAGCTTCTCGGCGAAGGTGTTCTGGTCACGGACCGTGAGGATGCTGCGACCGTGCCGGTCCTTGATGGGATCGACGACGACGTTGGCCAGCGGCTCGTCACCGTCGCCGTAGATACCGAGGTCGAGCACGTCCGAGCCGGCGCGACGCGGCCGCAGCTGCACCCGCAGCTTCTCACCGATCTGATAGTGCTCGCCCCACATCGCCAGCCATTCCTCCAGCAGCTTCTTGGGCACCTCGGTCTGGACCAGATGCTGATGCTGCGTGGAGCCCGCGCCCATCGCTTTGGTGGTCGCGGTGCGGCCCGACGAGGCAGCCAGCGCGGCATCGCTGCGCGGTCCGCCGACCAGGGTTTGCGGTGTGCGGTAAGGAGATTCGACCAGGCGCATCTTGCGTTGCAGGCGCGCCAGCGCGAGCATGCCGTCCTGGCGCAGTGCGGTCGCGAACTCCTCGGAGGCCACACCGTCAACCTGGTGTCCGCCGTAGGTGATGAAGTTGAAGACGAAGCCCATCTTGCCGAGTTCCTCGGGGAAAACCCGCATCTCCTCGTCGGTCATCCCGGTGGTGTCCCAGTTGAACGAGGGGGACAGGTTGTAGGCCATCATCTGGTCGGGGAACTCGGCGTGGATCGCCTCGGCGAATTCCCGTGCCTCGGCGAGGTCCGCGGTCTTGGTCTCCATCCAGAGGATGTCGGCGAACGGCGCGGCGGCCAGCGACTTGGCGATCGCGTACGGGATGCCGCCGCGGACCTGGAAGTAGCCCTCGGGCGTCTTCGCCCGCTCGCAGTCCCAGGCGACGTCGGCCCCGAGTTCCTTGGCTTTCTCCCGGGCGATGTAGAGCGGTGCCCGCTTGGCGAACTCCCGCCAGTCCGCGGCCTTCATGGCAGGGGACTCGCCTTCGCGTTCGCGGAATTCGAGCAGTTCGGCGACGGCCGTCGCCGTAGGTCTGCAAGCCCGGAGTCCGTCTGCCAGGCTTCGATGAACTTCGATTCGACCTTGTCGAAGAGGCTGTCGAGCGATTGCCCCGGGTTGTCCTGCCAGCTGGCGGCCGCCTGGGTGACCAGGGCCGCGACGCCCTGGCGCTCCAGCCAGGAGTCGGCGGCGGCGTACTCCCCGTCGGGCAGGGCGTAGAGCAGATGGCCTTTCAGGTCCGTCACGCCCTGGTTGTGGAACTGCCGCACCAACGCCAGGAAGCAGGACTTGTAGGACGGGGTCTTCAGGTTGGTGGCGCCCAGCAGGAACGCCTGGTCGCGTTCATCGGCGCGGCTGTCGATCAGGTTGGCCGCCTCGGCGTCGGTACGCGCGACGATGATGCCGGGCACGCCCATCATGTCGAGCTGGAAGCGTGCGGTGTTGAGCCGTTTGAGCTGCTCGTCGGACGGCACCAGCACCTTGCCGCCCTGATGGCCGCACTTCTTGGTGCCGGGGCGCTGGTCCTCGATGTGATATCCGGGCACGCCGGCTTCGACGAAGCGGCGGATCAGGTTGCGCACATGCGGATCACCACCGTGGCCGGTGTCGGCGTCGGCGATGATGAACGGCCGGTAGTCGTATGCCGGGGTCGCGGCGCGCTGCTCGTCGGTCATCTGCAGCCGCAGGTACTGCTGATTGCGGTCGGCGGTGAGCAGAGCGCGCACCAGGGCGGCGGCCTCGTCGGGCACCTGGCTGAGCGGATAGCTGGCCAGATCGGGCCCCGGGTCCTCGCTGATGGAGCCCTTCGCCGACGTCGCCCAGCCGCCGAGGTAGATGCCCTCGATTCCCATCCGCTTCATCACCACGGCCTGGCCGGGGGAGTAGGGGCCGAACGTCGTGATGCTCTTCTTCTCGGCGAACAGTTCGCGCAGTCGCCGATGGAACGCCGTCGCGGCCTCGCGCGCCACGATGTAGTCGGACGGGATGGTGCCGCGCTGCTCGACGACCTGACGGGCCGAGTACAGGCGGGTGATGCCGTCGAAGCGAGGACTGTCGAAGTACCGCTGCGTGGCGGCGATCTCTTCTTCGAACGGGGTGCGGTTGGTATCGGCTTCGCTGATAGCCATGGGTTTACGCTCCTGTTCAGCGGGTTCGCACCCGACCTTACGACGCCTGGTCTGGTCGGCATGGCGGTTCGGCCGCAACCTCATGAACTCGCCAGAACGGCGATCAACGATCCCTGAGCGCCAGCAGTTCTCGCGCTTTGATGGCCAGCCACAGCTCGGCCCGGGTGTCGGCGGAATGCAGGTCGGCGCCAATCAGCGCGCCGATCCGGGCCAGCCGGTTGCGCATGGTGTGGCGATGGACGTCGAGTTCCACCGCGGCATTCTCGACATGGCCGTTGTGACCCAGGTACGCGCGCAGCGTCGCGACGAGCCCGGAGTCCAGCGGAGAAAGTGGCTGACAAAGGATTTCGAGCTCCCCGGCGCTGCGCCCGGCGAGGATGACGCCGAACGCGCCCAGATCCCCGAACTCGCACAGCTCGCCCGGCGCACCCGCCAGTGCGGCCGATCGCGCCTGCGTGAGGCACGTGTCGAATTCCGTGAAGCGGCGCGGAAGGCTGGCGCCGCCGCCCAGCCCGCGCTCCAGTTGGGCCCCGAGCGTCCGGTGGATCCGCCCCGATCGTCCGGACTCGGTGGCCGGCAGCGCGATGACGATGTCGTCCTCGTACGTGCACAGCAGATAGGGGATGCCGGCCTCGTCGAGGAGGCGCTGCGCCTGGCCCTCAGCGGGCAGCGCCGGGCCGGCATCGGTGAGCACCAACGCCACGACATCGGCATCGGGGTCGAACCCGAAGTATCGCAGCACCGCGGGATCGAGGGCCTGCGGCGCCGATATCAGCGCCCGGGTGACCGAGGTGCGCAGCCGGTGCTCGGCATCGAGAACCCTTGCCGGCTTTTCCAATTCGATGCAGATGAGGGAGACCGCGTTCGCGACGAGTACGCGGTCGGAGGTGGTCAGTGCGTCGCCCGACCGGACGGCGAGATAACCCCGGCCCGTCTGGGTGGCCCGCAGGGTCTGCAGCGTGCAGTAACCGTCGCCGTCGGCGACGACCCGGCTGGACTGTTCTCGGGTCCGCGGTTGGGCCGTGCGCACCAGGTCCGCACCCAGCTGCGCTACCCGGTCCTGGTCCGGACCGCCCGCGGCCAGCACGCGGCCATCGGGGCCCAGCACCACCGCGGTCGCCGACAGCGCATGGCTCAGCGCTGTCACCAGGCCCGGAATTCCGCCGCGCAGGGTTTCGCGGGCCATCGTCTCCTGCTGGTCGACGATGCGCTGCACGGAGCGCACTTCGTCGGCGTTGACCTCGTCGATCACCGCCCGGGTGATCGCGATGAACGGGGTGGACGCGGGGACCTTGAGGACGGGCAGGCCGAACGCGTCGCCCGCTCGCACGATCCCGTCCGGCACCTGACGGAAGGTGGTTCCGGTGTCGAAGGCGAGCGCGGCGACGTTGGCCGCGGACAACCGCGCGACGTAGTCGAACTGTTCGCTGTCGGTGGCCCCGACGGTCAGGCCGGTGGTCATCACCAGCTCGCCGCCGAAAAGATACGGCGTGGGGTCGGTCAGTTCGATGGCGTGCGCCCAGGTGACGGCCCGGTCGGCGTTCTCCCGCCCCGCCACCAACGCGAGACCCAACTTGGGGTGCTGCGCGAGTCGGCGCGCGGTGATCGCCACGGCCCTTTATGACACCGTTCGAACAACTCCGTCAAGGGCGGTCATGACGGGAGCGGCAGCGCCGAGGGCGGGCGGAGCGCTGCGGTAGGTCACCGGTGTGGCCGACAACGACACCGGGTTCGCGACCTGAGGCGTCGGGCTGCCCGGCACGGGCACGGTGGTGACGATCCCGAGTTGGCGGGCGAAGGCGAAGGCCTCCGACAGGTCGTTGATCGGCCCGGCCGGCACGCCGACGGCCGCCAGCGCCGCGTACCAATGGTCGGCGCCGTGGGCCTGCAACGCCGGTTCGAGCAAGGCGCACAACGCATCCCGGTTCGCGACGCGCAAGGGGTTCGACACGAATCTGGGATCTTCGCCGAGTCCGGGCAGGCCGATCGCCGTGGTCAGTGCCGTGAACTGCTTGTCGTTGCCGACGGCCACCGCGATGGGGCGGTCGGCGGTGTCGAAGGTCTGGTAGGGGGCGATGCTCGGGTGGCGGTTGCCCATCATGGCCGGCACCGCGCCGGCGCCCAGATACCCGGAGGCCTGATTCACCATGGACGACAACAGCACTGAGAACAGGTTGGTGTCGACGCGCTGTCCCTCGCCGGTGCGGTCCCGGTGGGCCAGCGCAACGAGGATCCCGCTCAGCGCGTGCAGGCCGGCGAGCACGTCGACCAGTGCGACGCCGACCTTGGTGGGGTCCCCCGGTTCGGTTCCGGTGACGCTCATCAGGCCACCGACGGCCTGCACCAGCAGGTCATAGCCGGGCAGGGCGGCTCCACCGCCCGTGCCGAATCCGGTGATCGAGCAGTAGATCACGTCCGGCCGGATGGCGCGAAGGTCGTCGTAACCGAGACCGAGCTTCTCCATGGTCCCGGGCCGGAAGTTCTCCACCACGATGTCGGCGGTGGCCACCAGATCGCGGGCGCGCTGTACGTCACCGGGGTCGGTGAGATCCAGCACGACGGAGCGCTTGTTGCGGTTGACCGAGTTGAAATACGTTGCCACTCCGGCGGAATCGTAGGGCGGACCCCATTCGCGGGTGTCGTCGCCCACGCCGGGGCGTTCGATCTTGATGACCTCGGCGCCGAAGTCGCCGAGCATCATCGTGGCGTACGGCCCCGCCAGTACCCGGCTGAAGTCGACGACGACGACGCCTTCCAGCGCCGAGCGTGCCCCGGTGGTCATGCGCCCGGCTTTCCGCCGCGCAGGTACACGGTGGTGGTGTGCGTGAAGAACTCCCGCGCGGCACCACCCTGTTCCTTGGGGCCCAGCCCGCTCTTCTTGGCGCCCCCGAACGGAACGTGTGGGTCGGCGCCGGCCGATTCGGAGTTGACGTGCAGCACACCGACGTCGATGTGCTCGACGGCCTGCAGTACGCGGGTCAGATCCTGGGTGAATACCGCTGCCGACAAACCGAACTCGCTGTCGTTGGCCAGGTCGAAGGCCTCGTCGGGGTCCGCGGCCCGCTTCACGGCGAGGACGGGCCCGAACAGTTCCTCGGTCCAGATGTCGGCGGGCTCGCCGCCCAGTTCCACGATGGTCGGTGCGATGAAGTAGCCGTCGGCCAGTCGGCCGTCGGTGTAGGACCGGCCACCGGTCAGCACGGATGCGCCCTGCGCGGTCGCGGTGTCGATACCCGTCGAGATGGTCCGATGCGCTGAATCGCTGACCACCGGGCCCATCTGGATCGAGTCGTCGGTCGGATCGCCCACCGTCAGCGCGCCGGCCCGTTCGGTCAGCGCGCCGAGGAAGCGGTCGGCGATACCGTCGGTGACGATCAATCGGGAAGTGGCGGTGCACTTTTGACCGGTGGATCGGAACGCGCCGAGCAGCACCTGTTCGACGGCCAGGTCGATGTCGGCGTCATCGAGAACCACTGCGGCGTTCTTGCCGCCCATCTCCGCCTGCACCGGCACCCCTCGCGCCGCTGCGGCCGCGGCGATCTGCCGTCCGATGCCGGTGGATCCGGTGAACGTGATGGCGTCGATGTCACTGTGGCCCACGATCGCATCGCCGATGTGCGAACCGCCGATGAGCAGGTTGAGCACCCCGGCCGGCAGGCCCGCGTCGGTCAGCGCTTGCGCGAGCCGGATGGCGAGCAGCGGCACCGTGCTTGCGGGCTTCCACACCACGGTGTTGCCGTAGACCAGCGCGGGCGCGATCTTCCAGGCCGGGATCGCGATCGGGAAGTTGAACGGAGTGATCACACCGACTACCCCGACCGGCTTGCGGGTCACCAGAATCTGCTCGCCGGAGCGGGGCGAGGCGAAGATCTCGCCGGCCTGTCGGTCGCCCTCGTTGCCGTAGTAGCGCAGGATCTGCGCGGCGCGGCGGACCTCGCCGATACCCTCGGCCTTCGTCTTGCCTTCCTCGGCGGCCAGCTCCAGCCCCCAGGCTTCGGCGTTGCGCTCCACCACGTCCGCGGCGGCCAGCAGTACCGCGCCGCGCTGGTGGATCGGTGTGCGCGCCCACGACGACTGCGCTGCGGCGGCCGCGGCGACGGCGGCGTCGACATCGGCTGCGCCGGCGGTGGCGCCTTCGGCCACGACCGCGCTCGGCCGGGCGGGATTGACGCTGCGCAGTTCGTCGCCGCTGCCGGACAGCCAATGGCCGGCGACGAGGTGTCGGATCGGGACGGAGTGGTCGCGGTCGTGACGGTGGTCATCAGCGGAACGCCGCCTGCCCGGTCAGGGCCTTGCCGATGGCCAGCAGGTGCATCTCCGAGGTGCCCTCGTAGGTGAGCACCGACTCCAGGTTGTTGGCGTGGCGCAGCGGCGAATACTCCAGGGTGACTCCGCTGGCGCCCAACAGGGTTCGGCATTCCCGGGCGATCGGCGAGGGCCTCCCGCACGTTGTTGAGCTTGCCCAGGCTGACCTGCTCGGGCCGCACGCCCTCGGCGTCCTTGATGCGGCCGAGGTGGATCGCCAGCAGCATGCCCTTGCCGAGTTCGACGGTCATGTTGGCCAGCTTCTCCTGGGTCAGCTGGTAACCCGACAGGGGCTTGTCGAACACGTCCCGGGACTGCGTGTAGGCGATCGCCGTTTCCAGGCTGTCGCGCGCGGCGCCCAGCGCGCCGAACACGATGCCGAACCGGGCCTCGTTGAGGCACGACAGCGGGGCGCTCAGACCGGCGGCGTGCGGCAGTTGCGCCGACGCGGGCAGCCGCACATTGTCCAGGACCAGCTCGGAGGTGACCGAGGCGCGCAGCGACAACTTGCGGTGAATCGCGTTGGCGGTGAAGCCCGGTGTGTCGGTGGGTACCAGGAAGCCGCGGATCCCGTCGTCGGTCTGCGCCCACACGGTGGCGACGTCGGCGAGGTTGCCGTTGGTGATCCACATCTTGGTGCCGTTGAGCACCCAGTCGCGTTCGCCGTCGCCGAGCGCCTTGCGCGGGTGCGCATACCGGCGGGATTGGAGCCGAAGTCGGGTTCGGTCAGGCCGAAACAGCCGATGGCGTCGCCCGCCGCCAGTCGCGGCAGCCACTCGTTCTTCTGCTCCTCGGAGCCGTAGCGGTAGATCGAGAACATCGACAGCGAGCCCTGTACCGAGACGAAGCTGCGGAACCCGCTGTCGCCGGCCTCCAGTTCCATGCAGGCCAGGCCGTAGCTGACGGCGTTGGTGCCGGCGCAGCCGTAGCCGTCGAGGTGCATGCCCAGCACGCCGAGGTCGCCGAACTCCTTGGCCAGTTCTCTTGGCAGGGTGGCCGATTCGAACCAGTCCTCGACATTGGGCTTCAGCCGGGTGTCGACGAACTTGCGGACGGTTGCGGCGATGTCGCGTTCATCGGCGTCCAGCAGTCGGTCGGTGTCGAACAACTCCAGCGGCGCATAGCTTTTGTGGCCTCTGTCGGCAGCGGCGGGGGCGGCGGCGGTAAGGGTCATGGTGGGCTCCTTGGGTGTTCGGGTGGTGGTCACAGGCCGGCGAAGCCGGCGCGCAGGACGTCGAACGCTTCGAGAAGCAGTTCGTCGGAGATGGTCAGCGGCGGCAGGAACCTCAGCACATTGCCGAATGTTCCTGCGGTCAGGGTCAATACGCCGTTGTCGTGGCAGTGCCGGGTCACCGCTGCAACGGCGTCACGGTTTGGTTCGCGGGTACCCGGCAGTCACCAGTTCGGCGGCGATCATCGCGCCGCGCCCGCGGATCTCACCGATCACGTCCGTGCTCGCGGCGATGTCGCGCAGTTCGCGCACCATCAGGTCGCCGATGGCCGCCGCGCGGGCGAGCAGCTGACCGTTCTCGATCTCGTCGAACACCCCGAGCGCGGCGGCGCATGCGGCGGGGTTGCCGCTGTAGGTGCCGCCGATACCGCCCGGGTGGGCGGCATCCATGATGTCGGCGCGGCCGGTGACCGCGGCCAGCGGCAGTCCGCCGGCCAGGCCCTTGGCGGTGGTGATGAGGTCGGGCACGATGCCTTCGTGCTCGGATGCGAACCACGCGCCGGTGCGCGCGATCCCGGTCTGGACCTCGTCGGCGACGAGCACGATGCCGCGGTCGCGACAGAAGTCGGCGATCCTGCGCAGGAAGCCGTCGGCGGGCACGATGAAGCCGCCCTCACCCTGGATGGGTTCGACGACGACGCACGCCACCGCGTCGGCCCCGAGCTGGGTGTCGACGAGTTCGGCGAACTGGCCGAACGCCTCGTCGGCGCAGTGTTCGGGGCCTGACGGCCAGCGGTAGGGGTACGCCATCGGTGCCCGGTACACCTCGGGGGCGAACGGGCCGAAGCCGTGCTTGTACGGCTGGTTCTTGGCGGTCATCGTCATGGTCAGCAGTGAGCGTCCGTGGAACGCGTGGTCGAACACGACGACCGCCGGCCGTCCGGTGGCCGCCCGGGCGTACTTGACCGCGTTCTCCAGGGCCTCGCTACCGGTGTTGAACAGCGCGGTGCGCTTCTCGTGGTCGCCGGGGGCGATCCGGTTCAGCGCCTCGGCCACCGCGATGTAGGGCTCGTACGGCGTGGCCAGGAAACAGGTGTGGGTGTACTGCGCGAGTTGGGCGGCCGCGCGCGAGACCACCGCGGGCGCGGCATTGCCGACCGTGGTGACCGCGATGCCGCTGCCGAGGTCGATGAAGGAATTGCCGTCGACGTCGAGGACGACGCCGCCGCCGGCGGCGGATACGTAGATCCCGGCGCTGCTGGTCAATCCGGCCGGTAGCGCGGCCTTTCGGCGGTCGGCCAGTTCACGGGAACGAGGCCCCGGGATCTCGGTGACCAACCGGCGCACCTGTTGCAGTTCGGGGCCGCCTACCAGCGTGTCTGCCAATGTCATGGTGCCAGCGTAGGAAGAAAACACTCATTCGATAGATGTCCGAGTTGGACAATTATTCGTGGCGCAATGTCCGAAATGGACAATCGATTCCCGCCGAGGGCGTAATACCCGGCGGGGGAACTGATGTGGGGCTACCGGAGAGCCAAGCGAGTGACTCTGTGCCGGTGGAACAGGCGGAACCCCAGCCAACGAACGTCTATCAACACTGTGATCACCTTTGTCTACTGACACTTGTCGCGAGCCATGGCCCGCACTGAAACCCAAGTTAGCGGGGCAATCTAAGGCGGTTGGGAGCCACGGGTAATGCTTTGCTAAGAACTGATTGGGCCCAGTCGAGATCCGGCCGTCTGAAAACGGTCGTTGTCGAATGGGGCCCGTTCCGGGCACGCGGGGGTAGCCGCATGGCTATTGTCCAGTCCGAATCCAGTAGTCATCGGTGAGGAGTGCGCGTGGAACGGCTAACGGTGTGGATGGGGGCCGGTCTGGTCACTGTCGGTGTGTCTGCGGCGATGATCGCGGGGGCCGGCGTGGCGGGGGCGGACCCCGGATCGACGTCGGAATCCGGTGCCACGTCATCGTCGGAAGCGGCGAGCCACGACGCGACGAAACCGGATAAACCCGCCAAGCCGAAGAAGTGGCAGAAGAAGCAGAAGGACGCGACCTCCGAGCCCGGGAAAGCCCAGACGGGCACGCCGAAGGACGCCGACGCCACGAGCGCGGACGACAATTCGCCGTCGGAGGCGTCGTCCCCGGAACCGTCCAAGCCCGAGCCGTCCAAGCCTGAGCCCTCCAAGCCCGACGCCGGTCAGGAAGAGGCGCCTACCCTGCCCGACTCCACCGATCCCGCCGCCGAACCGGCGCCTGAGACCGTGACGGCGCCGGAGGCCGGCAAGTCCGATGGGACCCACAAGTCCGATGGAACCGACCGCGTCGCGCCGACCCCGGCCGGCACCGACGGGAGCGCGGTGTCCCGGGTGTCGTCCCGTGAGACGACCGCCCGCCGGGACGCCGAAGCCGCACCGGCCGCTGTCGAGACCGGCAGTGAACCGGAGGTCGTGATCGCCGGGACGGCGGAGAACTCCGGGGACACCACCACACAGACCCGGGCCGCTCGATCCTCGTTGCGCGCGGCCATGGAATCGACCACCGCGCTCGAATCCGGGTCCGCCGCTGAGGTGACCGCGACGGCGGCGGCGCCGAAGCCGTCGATCCTCGGATTGCTCACCACCGTCGTCTTCAGCCTGCTGTCCGGCCTGGAGCGCCTTGTCACCGGACCGCCGGTGGTACCCGGCGGCAGCACGGTGACGGTGCGCAACTCCTCGTTGCAGATCACCGACACGATCACCGTGCCCGCCAACTGGTACTACCCCGAAGGGGACAACCCGCCGGATCGGCTGATCCTGCTGTCGCACGGCTTCCTGGCCATCGGGCCGATGTACAGCTACACCGCGGCGCGGTTGGCCGAGTCGACCAACAGCATCGTCGTCACACCGACGTTGACCTCGAACCCGTTTGCCGACGGCGGACTTTGGCTTGGCGGGGACGGAATGCACACGGCCGTCGCCGACCTGTTCGTCGGAAACCGCGCCGCGCTCACCGCGAGTGCACTCGCGGCCGGGTACGCCGAGCAGTACAACCTGGACCCGGCCGACGCCGTGCTGCCGGAGAAGTTCGCGCTCGCCGGTCATTCGCTCGGGGGCGCGCTGGTGTCGGGGGTGGCCGGGCATCTGGTCGACAACGGTGCGGCCGACGACCTGGTGGGTGTCATCCTGCTCGACGGTGTGCCGACCGGCGATCAACTGCCGAACGCGCTCACCAAACTCGCGGCATACGAGAAGAAGACGGGTCGCTACATCCCGGTCCGCGAGATCGGGGCGCCCCTGAACCTCCTGGAACTCGCTGAGCAACGTCAACGAGTCGTTGACGCAGGCCCGTCCGGACCATTTCAACGGGGTGATCCTGGCCGGTGGCGTGCACATGGATTCGATGCAGGGGCACAACCTGCTGATCCAGTTCGCGGCATACATCGCGGCGGGATTCCCGCAGAAGCAGAACCCCCCGGCCGTGCAGGAACTGATGGTCGACTGGCTCGACGACTGGTTTGAGGGCCATCCCGAGGTCGACGACGATCTGGTCCCCGGATCGACGATCACCATCCCCACCCCGAACGGCCCGGCGACGGGCACCGTGATCGGCACGCCGCCCGCGGTCTCCCCGTCGACCAAGGAGGCGGGCCTCGCCGTCGCGGTGTGAGACCTCCTTGCCCGCAAGCCGGACGGTGGCCTGCTAGGAGCAGACTGGTCACCATGAAACCCGCACACCTTTCCGATCTGCAGGTCGGCCGCATCGGCCTGGGCACCATGGGCATGTCGTTCGCCTATGCCGGCGCCGGGACCGATGACGCCGAGTCCATCCGTGCCATCCACCGCGCTCTCGACCTGGGTGTCACGCTGATCGACACCGCCGAGGTGTACGGCCCCTATGTCAACGAGGAACTGGTCGGCAGGGCGCTGCAGGGACGCCGCGAGAAGGCCGTTCTGGCAACCAAGTTCGGGATGATCTCGCACACCGGCCGGGAGCCCGGAACTCTCGACAGCAGTCCGGAGAGCATCCGCATCGCCGTCGAGGGCTCACTGCGTCGGCTCGACACCGATCACATCGACCTCTATTACCAGCACCGCGTCGACAAGAGCACGCCGATCGAGGAGACCATCGGCGTGCTGGCAGACCTGGTCGCGCAGGGCAAGATCGGCCACATCGGTCTTTCCGAAGCCGGGGTCGACACCATCCGTCGCGCGCACGCGGTCCATCCCGTCACCGCGTTGCAGTCGGAGTACTCGCTGTGGACCCGCGACCCCGAGGCGGCCGTGCTGCCGCTGCTGCGTGAACTGGGGATCGGATTCGTGGCGTACTCGCCGCTGGGACGCGGCTTCCTCACCGGCACCATCAAATCGGCCGAGGACATCGCCGACAACGACTTCCGCAAGACCAATCCACGTTTCACCGGAACCAATTTCGAGCACAACCTGCGCGTCGCCGGTGACGTCGAGGCGATCGCCGCCGAGGTCGGTGCCACCCCGGCGCAGGTCGCGCTGGCCTGGTTGCTGTCCCGGGGTGACGATGTGGTGCCCATCCCTGGCACCAAACGGGTGGCCCGGCTGGAGGAGAACGCCGGGGCCGACGCCGTCGAACTCTCCGCCGATCAGCTGGACCGGCTCGACAACCTCACCCCGGCGGCCGGCGAGCACCACAACGAAGCACAGATGCAGGCGATCGAGCACTGAGGTGCGCCTCGATGCCCCGCAACTCGCCGCGTTCGCGGCGGTGATCGAGCTGGGCAGCTTCGACGCCGCCGCCGAGCGTCTGCACGTCACCCCGTCGGCTATCAGCCAGCGCATCAAGGCACTGGAACAGCGCGTGGGTCAGGTGCTCGTGATCCGGGAAAAGCCTTGTATCGCAACACCTGCCGGCGTTCCACTGCTGCGACTGGCCGCCCAGACCGCCATGCTGGAGTCCGACGCGCTCGCGGAGATGGGCGGTGCCGGACCGCCGGACCTGACCCGGATCGCGATCGCGGTCAACGCCGATTCGATGAGCACCTGGTTCACCGCCGTGTTCGACCGGCTGCCCGAGGTGTTGTTCGACATCCGGATCGACGACCAGGACCACTCGGCGCGACTGCTACGGGAAGGCGTGGTGATGGGCGCCGTCACCACCGAGCGGACACCGGTACCGGGGTGTCGGGTACAGACGCTGGGCGTGATGCGCTACGTACCGGTGGCCGCGCCGGCCTACGTCGCGCGTCATCTGCCCGACGGGTTCACCGCCGACGCCGTTGCGAGCGCCCCGTCGCTGGCCTGGAATCGCGATGACGCCCTGCAGGACATGCTGGTGCGCAAGGTCTTTCGCCGATCGATCAGCCGGCCGAGCCATTTCGTGCCGACCGCCGAGGGATTCGGCGCGGCGGTGCGCGCCGGGCTGGGCTGGGGTATGTACCCGGAGCAGATCGTCGCCGACGACTTCGTGCGGGTATGCGACGCACATCTGGACGTGCCGCTGTACTGGCAGTGCTGGAAGCTCGACAGTGCGACCGTCGGACGCGTCACCGAGGTGGTTCGTGCGGCGGCGGGCAGCCTGCGGAGGCGGGCGTGAATTCGCCTCAGCCGCCGCGCCATTGCCGGCCGGTGTAGCCCTCCCACGGCGAGTAGTCGGCGATCAGATCCTCCTGGGCCGGCCGCTGGTCCTCCGGTACGTGCTGCAGATTGATCCGGATGCGGTACCAGATCGAACTCGGCCCGCGCATCCCGTCGACCAGAACATCGTTGGGCGCCAACAGGTCTGCAACGGCTGAGTGGCGCGATTTCCAGGTGTCGAGCGCAGCGAGCGCTTCGTCCTTGGTCTTGGTACGCGCCACTTCGATCAACGGCGGCTTGTCGGCTTTCGGCGCCTTCTCCGGCGGGCCGAGCTCCTCGGCGAGCTGCAGCAACCCGTCGAGCCCGCCGACCGCGAAATCCATACCCTCCCAAGGGTCGCCGATGGCGGTGAACCGGTCGGGCACCGTCGCCACGGTGAACTGCTCGGGCCGGCAGCCGGTCACCTCGTCCCACCGCAGCGGCGTCGACACCCGGGCGTCGGGCAGCGCCCGAACCGAGTACGCCGAGGCGACCGTGCGGTCCTTGGCGTTCTGGTTGAAGTCGACGAACACCCCCTCGCGTTCCTCTTTCCACCATCGGCTGGTCGCCAGCTCGGGTGCCCGTCGCTCGACCTCCCGGGCGACCGTCTCGGCGGCCAGCCGCACCTTCGGGTACGGCCAATGCGGGGCGATCCGCGCGTAGACGTGGATTCCGCGTGAACCCGACGTCTTCGGCCACGCGGTCAGTCCGTAGTCCTCGAGCACCTGGCGGGCGACCAGCGCGACGTCGACGATCTGCGGCCAGTCCACCCCCGGCATCGGGTCCAGATCCACCCGCAGCTCATCGGGGTGGTCGAGGTCGTCGGCCCGCACCGGGTGCGGGTTGAGGTCGATGCAGCCGAGGTTCACCGCCCACACCAGGCCGGCCGCGTCGCGCAGCACGGCCTCCTTGGCGGAAGTTCCGGACCGGTACTTGAGTTCGGCCACGTCGATCCAGTCCGGCCGCTTCTCGGGTGCACGCTTCTGGAAGATGGCCTCGGTGTCGATGCCCTTGACGAACCGCTTCAGGATCATCGGGCGCCCCGCGACGCCGCGCAGCGCGCCATCGGCGACCGCGAGGTAGTAGTTGATCAGATCCAGCTTGGTGACGTTGGGTTCCGGAAAAATCACCTTGTCCGGATGGGTCACCGATACCTCGCGGCCGCCCACCTCCAACACCAGCGGAGCTGCCATGGTTGTCATGGTATTTCCCGACCCGCCAGTGGCGCCGGTCACTAAGGTGTGGGTCATGCCCAACCTGATGGAACTGCCGGTTCAGGCCGTCGCGAAGCTGCAGCAGTATGTCGACCGCGGGTCGGCTGAACTGCACTACGCGCGCAAGATGTTCGAAGCCGGCGCATTGAAGATCGAGCCACCGCAGAATTTCATCGGCATGGTCGCCGATATCCGGCGATGGGGCGAGATCGGCATGATTCCCTCCCTCAACGCGCGTCGCACGCCCAACCGGGTGGCCGTCATCGACGACGACGGTGAGATGACGTTCAAGGAACTCGACGACGCCGCCCACGCCGTGGCCAACGGTCTGCTCGCCATGGGTGTGAAGGGCGGCGACGGGGTCGCGATGTTGATCCGCAACCACCGCTGGTTCCTGATTGCGCTCTACGGGGCGGCTCGTACGGGTGCCCGGCTGATCCTGCTCAACAGCGAGTTCTCCGGCCCGCAGATCAAAGAGGTGTCCGAGCGCGAGGGCGCCACGGTCATCATCTACGACGACGAGTACACCAAGGCGGTGGCCCAGTCCGAGCCGGCGTTGGGAAAGCTGCGCGCACTGGACAAGAACCCGGACAAGGACGAGCCGTCGGGCAGCACCGACGAGACCCTGGCCGACCTGATCGCGCGCAGCAGCAAGGCGCCCGCCCCGAAGGCGACCGGGCACTCCCGGATCATCATCCTCACCAGTGGCACCACTGGAACGCCCAAGGGCGCCAACCGCGCCGCGCCGCCGTCACTGGCCCCCATCGGCGGGGTGCTCTCGCACGTGCCGTTCAAGGCTGGCGAGGTCACCTCGCTGCCCGCGCCGCTGTTCCATGCGCTGGGCTTCCTGCACGGCACCATCGCGATGATGCTGGGCAGCACGCTGGTGCTGCGCCGCCGCTTCAAACCGGCGACGGTGCTCGAGGACATCGAGAAGCACAAGGTGACGGCCGTCGTCGTGGTCCCGGTGATGTTGTCGCGCATCCTCGACCAGTTGGACAAGACGGACCCCAAGCCCAACCTGTCGAGCCTGCGCATCGTGTTCGTGTCCGGATCGCAATTGGGTGCCGAACTGGCCACCCGGGCGATGAAGTCGTTGGGACCGGTGATCTACAACCTGTACGGCTCGACCGAGATCGCGTTCGCCACCATCGCCCGTCCGCAGGATCTCAAGAAGAACCCGGCCACCGTCGGGCCCATCGTCAAGGGCGTGAAGATCAAGCTCTTCGACGAGAACGGCAAAGAGGTGCCCAAGGGTGAGGTCGGCCGGATCTTCGTCGGCAACACCTTCCCGTTCGAGGGTTACACGGGGGGCGGCGGCAAGCAGATCATCGACGGGCTGATGTCCTCCGGCGACGTCGGCTACTTCGACCACAACGACCTGCTCTACGTCAGCGGCCGCGACGACGAGATGATCGTGTCCGGCGGCGAGAATGTCTTCCCCGCCGAAGTGGAGGATCTGGTCAGCGGCCACCCCGAGGTGGTGGAGGCCACCGCACTGGGCGTCGACGACAAGGAGTGGGGCGCGCGACTGCGCTGCTTCGTGGTCAAGGTCGAGGGCTCCGGCATCGGTGAGGACGACATCAAGCACTACGTGCGTGACCACCTGGCCCGCTACAAGGTGCCCCGCGAGGTGATCTTCCTCGACGAGTTGCCGCGCAACCCCACGGGCAAGATCCTCAAGCGCGAACTGCGTGAGATGGACATCTGACCCCTTCTGCGCTCACTTCAGCGTCGGGTCGGCCTCCTGGACCGCCTCGACTTCGGCCATGGTGGGGGCGTACGCCCCGGAATGGCTGACCGTCAGCGCGCTCGTGACCACCGCGCGGTGCAGCGCGGGCTGCACCGCTGACCAGTCGAGCGCCGAAAGTCGTTGCCGCGCTTCGGGTGAGCCGAGGCACCCCGCGTCGAGCAGACCGGATATCAATCCGGCCATGAACGAATCCCCGGCACCGACGGTGTCACCGACCTCGACTCTCATCTGGTCGAGGTGCAGCATGTCGCGGTTGTGCTTCAACAGGGCGTAGGCACCCCACGGCCCGCGGGTGACCACCACCATCGCCGGACCGGCCTTGACCCAGCGCCGCATGACGTCCTCGACGGGGGTGCCCGGATACAGCCAACCGACATCCTCGTCGCTGGCCTTCACCACGTCGGAGAGCGCCACCAGGTGCTCGACGCGGTCCATCACGGCGTCGGGTGACTTCATCAGTGCGGGACGGATATTCGGGTCGTAGGAGACCGTGCCGTGTTCCCTCATGCGGCCGGCGATCGCAAGCACCTCTGAGCCGCCGGGTTCGAGGGTCGCGCCGATGCTGCCGGTGTGCAGGTGTCCGAACGACGCCAGGTCGGGTACTTGCGGCACCTCCCAGGTCAGATCGAAGTCGTAGGTGGCGTGACCCTCGTCGTCGATATGGGCGAACGCGACCGGTGTCTTCTCCGCGGAGTCGGTGCCGGGAACGATCTCCACGCCGGCGGACTCCGCCCAGTCCCTGAGCAGAGCGCCGTGGTCGTCCTTGCCCCAGAAGGCACAGATGCCGGCCGGCTGGCCGAGCGTCGCGATGCCCACCGCGACGTTCAGCAGGCTGCCGCCGACGTGCTCCTGGGTGGATTCGGGGCGGATGACGACATCGATCAGCGCTTCGCCGAGGCTGAGCACGCGGATGGACATCAGTGGCCCCGCGCGGCCAGCGGATCACCCGGGCCCAGGTCGTGCGTCAGCCCGAGTTTGACTTCCATCTCCTCGAGCGGCACACCCTTGGTTTCGGGCATCACCTTCAGCACCCAGGCCAGCTGGCCGATCATCGCGACGAAGAAGATGCTGAACGCCGCGCCCGCACCGAACGCACCGATGATCGGCGGGAACGCGAACGACGTGATCGCGGCGAACACCCAGTGGGTCAGGCTGCCGAGCGACTGGCCACGGCCCCGGATCCGGTTCGGGAAGATCTCGGAGATGAACACCCAGATCACCGACCCCTGACCGAACGCGTGCGCGGCGATGAACAACATCAGCCCGATCAGCACGAGCACCGCAGACGTGCTGTTGTACTTGCCGTCGCGAGCGAACTGGTAGAAGAACATCAACCCGGCCAGGAAGCCCAGCGAGATCAGGTAACCGATCGAACCGACGATCATCAGCTTGCGGCGGCCGATCTTGTCGATGACCGTGAGCGCGGCCATGGTGGCGACCAGGTTTACCGCCCCCACCGCGACGCTCATCCAGTAGGCGGCGTTGGTGCTGGCGCCCGCCTCCTGCATGACGCGGGGTGCGTAGTAGAGGATCGCGTTGATACCGGACATCTGGTTGAAGAACGCGATGGCGATGGCGAGCATGATCACCTTGCGGTGCCCGGGGGTGAAGAACGGCACTGATGGCGCGTTCTCGGCTGCCGCCAGCGACTCCCGGATCTCACCCATCTGGAACTCGGATTCCTCCGGAGTGGCGCAGAGGCGGTTGCTGACGGCGTTGGCCTCGTCCCACCGACCGGCGGTCGCCAGCCACCGTGGCGTCTCGGGGACCGTCGGTAACAGCAGCAGGAAGACGACTGCGGGCACCACCATCACACCCAGCATCCAGCGCCAGGCGTGGTCCCCGTCGGCGAGTGCGCGGACGATCGCGTTGGATGCGTAGGCCAGCAGGATGCCGAGCACGATGTTGAACTGCACCAGGCCGACCAGGCGGCCGCGGTGGGCGGCGGGAGCCACCTCCGCGGTGTAGATCGGTGCGCACACGCTGGCCGCGCCGACACCCAGGCCGCCGAGGAACCGGAACAGCATCAGGATCTCCACGTTATGGGCGAGTGCGGAGCCCAAAGCGCCGACCACATAGAGGATGCCGATCGCGTATAGGACCTTCTTGCGGCCGTAGCGGTCAGCGGGCCGGCCGGCGGTAAGTGCGCCGACGATGGTCCCGATGAGTGCCGTGGTCACCGTGAAGCCCAGCTTGGCGTCACTGAGCCCGAACACCTGTTGGATCTGTTCCTCGGCACCGGAGATGACCGCGGTGTCGAACCCGAAAATCAAACCGCCGAGCGCCGCGACGACGGCACTGCGAATCACGAGCGCTTTCATTTGGCCAACGTAGAACTCGCGGTGGTTCGACTGCAGGGATATGCGCGATTTCGGGCGATTGGGTTTACGCCCGAGTATGCCGAGATATGTTGTTTGCGTTGGCTTTACGTCTGGTGTTGTGGACTTGTGTCGGATTGGCCGACGAAGAGCCGGGTGCCGTCGAAGCTGATGTCGCGCAGATCGGTCACGGCGGCGCTGACGCCAGGCATCGTGAGGTCGGCGCCGACACCGATCACGGTGCGCACTCCGGCGCGCTGCGCGGCGGTGATGCCGGCCGCTGCGTCCTCGAAAACTGCACAGTCACTGGGCGGTTGGTCAAGTCGCGCGGCCGCGAGCAGGTAGGGGTCGGGGGCGGGTTTCCCGATGGTGACGTCGTCGGCGGTGACCAGTACCGCGGGGGTGGGAATGCCCGCCGCGGCCAATCGGGCGGTCGCGATATCGCGGGTTCCGGAGGTGACCACCGCCCAGCGACCGGCGGGCAGGCCTGCCAACAGGGTGGCGGCGCCGGGAATCTCGCGGACGTCGACGGCGTGCTCACGTTCCAGGGCAGCGAGTTCGGCGATGGCCTCCGGCGCGTTTTCCGGCCCCACGAGTTCGGTGACGAAGTCCGCGAGCCGACGACCATGTTCGACGTCGCGATGGAAGTCGAATCCGGGCTTCCACCGCGTGCCCCACTCATTCCATGCGACCGCCGCGGCGTCGAGGGAGTCGACCAGCACACCATCGCAGTCGAACAGCAGGGCTGTCACCGAGAACACTGGCATGGCCGCCAGCTTATTGGCGGGGAATAGTCTGCGTCCCGGGGTGGTAATACTCCGGCATGAACATCGACCTCTCCGGAAAGACCGCACTCGTGACGGGTTCGACCCAGGGCATCGGGCTGGCGATCGCTCAGGGGCTCGCGCAGGCCGGGGCCAGGGTTGCCGTGAACGGCCGCACCAGGTCACGCGTTGACGACGCGGCGGCGCAAATCCAGGGCGACGTCATCGGCGTGACGGCCGACGTGACCGTGGACGACGGAGTCGCCGCGCTGCTGGGCCAGCTGCCGTCAGTGGACATCCTGGTCAACAACCTCGGCATCTTCGAGGCCGTGCCGGCCCGGGAGATCACCGACGACCAGTGGCGACGATACTTCGACGTCAACGTACTCACAGCGGTACGGCTGATCCGCAGTTATCTGCCCGGTATGGTCGAAAAGGGTTGGGGCAGAGCGATTCAGATCGCCAGCGACTCGGCGCTGGTGATACCCGCGGAGATGATCCACTACGGCGTGTCGAAGACCGCCCTGCTGGCTGTCACCCGCGGCTTCGCCAAGGATGCGGCAGGCACCGGCGTGACGGTGAACTCCGTGATCGCCGGTCCCACGCACACGGCCGGCGTCGAGGACTTCGTCTACCAGTTGGTCGACAAAACGCTGCCGTGGGATGAGGCGCAGCGCGAATTCATGCGTCTGCACCGCCCGCAGTCACTGCTACAGCGGCTGATCGAGCCCGACGAAATCGCCAACATGGTGGTCTATCTCGCTTCCCCGCAGGCGTCGGCGACGACAGGCGGCGCCCTTCGCGCCGACGGCGGCTACGTCGACTCGATCGTGCCCTAGTTACGGGTCGCGGGGCAGGCCCAGCAGGCGCTCGGCGATGATGTTGAGTTGCACCTCGGTGGTGCCGCCGTAGATGGTCGTCGCGCGGCTTGCCAGCAGGAACTGATCCCAACTGCCCGACGGTGTCTCCGGGTCGCCGACGATGGCGTCGGTGCCGAACGACGACACCGCGAACTCGGCATACCCCTGGCCGGTCTTCATCGACAGCAGCTTCGAGATCGCGGCCGCCGGCATCGGGTCGCCGCCGGCCAGCGTCAGCAGCGTCGAGCGCATGTTGAGCAGCTTGGCCGCGTGCCCCTCGGCGATGAGGTGCCCGGCATGATTCTGGCTGATCTGGTCGAAGTGCCCGTCCGCGATGAAATCGACGAACTTGTCGAGGCTGGGCAGGAACGGCGTCTCACTGCTGCCGATCGACACCCGCTCGGCGGTCAGCGTGTTGCGGCTGACCTCCCAGCCGCGGTCGACCTCGCCGAGCACCAAGTCGTCGGGGACGAACACGTCGTCGATGAAGACGGTGTTGAACATCGCGTTGCCGGTCAGCTCACGCAGCGGCTTGACCTCCACGCCCTCGCTCTTCATGTCGAGCAGGAAATAGCTGATGCCGTTGTGCTTCGGAGCGGTCGGGTCGGTCCTGGCCAGCAACGCGCCCCATTGCGAGTACTGCGCGGCGGTGGTCCAGATCTTCTGACCGGTGATGCGCCAGCCACCGTCGACCTTGGTGGCCTTGGTGGTCAGGCCGGCCAGGTCGGAACCCGCGCCCGGCTCGGAGAACAGTTGGCACCAGATCATTTCGCCGCGGAAGGTGGGCGGCAGGAACCGCTGCTTCTGTTCGTCGGTGCCGAACGCGACGATCGACGGGATGATCCACGCGGCGATCCCGACGTTGGGCCGCTTGACCCGGCCGGCGGGAAACTCCTGGGCGATGATGATCTGCTCGATCGGCTTCGCGGCCCGGCCCCACGGCTTGGGCAGATGCGGTTGCACCCAGCCACCCTCGGCGATGGCGGGGGTGCGCTCTGCACTCGGAATCGCTTTCAGCGCGGCAACTTCCGCACGGATCTCGTCGCGCAGCTTCGCGGTGTCGGGGTCCAGGTCGATATCGATGCCACGCATGCCCGTCGTCGTCGCGGTGTCGACGACGCGCTGCGCATAGTCGGCGGCACGGCCGAAGCACGCCGCCAGGGCAAGCGCGCGACGGTAGTAGACGTTGGTGTCGTGCTCCCAGGTGAAGCCGATGCCACCGTGCACCTGGATGCAGTCCTGTGTGCACTGCTGAGCGGCGACGGGCGCGAGCGTGGCGGCCACTGCGGCGGCGAACTCGACGTGCGCGCCGGCAGCGTCGGCAGCGTTGGCGGGGCCCTGGCTCGCCTCGTCGATGGCGCGCGCGGCATCCCACACCGCGGCCGTGGCGCGTTCGGTGGTCGCGATCATGTGTGCGCACTTGTGCTTGACGGCCTGGAACTGGCCGATCGGCCGGCCGAACTGCTCGCGGATCTTGGCGTACTCCGTCGCGGTGTCGGTGGCCCACCGTGCGACGCCGACGGCCTCCGCCGACAGCAGGGTCGACATGAGCGCACGCGCGTCGGCCCGGCTCAGGTTGGACAGCACGCGGTCGTCGGTGACTTCGACGGCGTTGGCCCGCACGTGGGCGACAGGCCGCAGGGGGTCGACACTCTGAACCGGTTCGATCTCGAGGTCGGCGGCGTCGACGACCACCCACAGTTCGCCCGACTCGATGGCGACCGGCAGCACCAATACCGATGCCTGCGCGGCGGCCGGGACAGCTCGCACCTCACCGCGGATCACCAGCGCATCGCGTGAGCGGGTGGCGGTCAGGCCGGAGTCGATTGCGTAGGCCGCGATCGTGGCGCCCGACGCCAGATCGGCCAGCAGTTTTGCGTCGGGGTCATGCGCCGAAATGAGGGCGCTGGCGATCGCAGACGGGACGAACGGACCCGGCACCGCGCCGTAGCCGAATTCGGCCAGCACGATGGCGAGTTCGAGAATTCCAAAACCCTGTCCGCCCAGCGACTCTGCGAGGTGCATGCCCTGCAGGCCCTGATCCGCCGCAGCCTTCCAGAACGGGGGTGGGTTCTGGATCGGCGTCTCCAGCGCTCCGTGCAGCACTTCCGCCGGCGCGACCCGCGCCACCAGGGCGCGCACCGAATCGGCCAGGTCTACGTGCTCGGGATTGATCGCGATCGGCATTCGTACCCTTCCTCTGGTCTATTAACCGGTGGGTTGGGAACGAGCCTACTCGCGACTAGGTCGAGCGGGCGGGCGCATCCTCGGCAGCCTCGTTGACCACGGAGTACGGCGCTTTACCGTCGGCGAGGCGTCGGCAATTCCGGATCGCCGCGGTCAGATAGCGCTCCATGGTGTCAGCGGTGTACCACGTGACATGCGGGCTGAGGATGACGTTGTCCAGGGCCAGCAGCGGGTTGTCCGGCGAAACCGGTTCCTGGGCGAACACGTCGAGTGCGGCGGCGGCCAGGTGCCCGCTGTCGAGTGCCGCGACGAGTGCCGCCTCGTCGATGATCCCGCCGCGTGCGGTGTTGACGAGGATGGTGCCCGGCTTCATCTTGGCCAGCGCGGCCTCGTCGATCATGCCTTCGGTGGCCGAGGTGAGGGGCACGTGCAGCGAGACGATGTCGCTCTTGGTCAGCAGTTCGTTGAGGCTGACCCAGTTCGGGTTGAAGTCGTCGCGCGTCGCGCTGGTGTGCAGCACTTGGGCTCCCATCGCGCGAACGATCTGCTCGACGCGTTTGGCGACGTTGCCGTAGCCGACCAGCCCGACGGTGCAGCTGCCCAGGTCGCGGACCTTCTCGCCCAGGGTGGCGTCGGCCGGCCAGCCTCGGCCGTCGCGGGTGGCGCGATCCAGCTCGGGTAGCCGACGCATCGCGGCCAGCATCGCCATCACGGTCGCCTCGGCCACCGACGGCGCGTTGGCGCCGGGCATGTTGGAAACCGCGATACCGCGCTGTGTGGCGGTGTCGACGTCGATGGTGTTGACGCCGGCGCCCAGCTTCTGCACCAGTCTGAGTTTCGGTGCTTTCTCCAGGTCGGCGCCGCTCAGCGGTCGTAGCACGTGCCAGATGACGTCGGCCTCGGGCAGTTCGCGGTGCAACGCGTCGTCGTCGTCTTCGGGCACCCAGTGCACGTCGAGCCATTCGGACTCGGAAGCGATCTGTTCTCGGACCTTGTCGCCGGGCGTGAAGTGCGCCAGGACCCTCAGCGCCACCTTTTCGCTATCCACCTGGCGATCGTATCGGCCTGCTCGGACCGGGCTCCCGGAGTTGTGAAGTAGTGGTCGGAATCGATCTGCATCAGCGTCTTGTCGGTGGCGGCGAGCGCGTTGTGGATGCGCCGGGCGTCGGAGGGGAACACGCCGGTGTCGGCCTCGGCGTTGATCACCAGCGCGGGGCAGTCGATGCGCGCCAGGTGCGGTTCGGCACGGGTCTGTGCGTGCTTCAGGCTCCACATGCCCAGCCAGTTGCGCAGCGTGCAGGACGCCGCGATGCCCCGCGCGGACCTGTTGGCCTTCACCGGCACCCCGGCGTAGCACGTGTTGGGTTGGCGATTGGTGGGCTCCAGCGTCGGGTCGACCATGCGCGGGTCGGCCCAGGTGCGCATGACGCTGAACGGCCGGTCGGAGAAACCCGCCTTGCGGACCCGGATCAGTTCGGCTTCGGCCCAGTCGGTGATCGCGTGGTTGCGCGCTTCCTGTGCGGCGCGGTACTTCTCGACGAATTCGGAGCTGAAGGGCGGGCCGTTGCGTTCGTCGAACAGGTCGAGGTCGGGATCGGTGGCCACCGGGTCGTTCTCGTCGACGACGGCGCCGTCCATCCACGCGGTCAGCACCTCGGGCCGGCCCGGGTGCGCGGCGCTGGCGACGTAGCCGTCGGCCCGGGGGAGGTCGTCCAGGCCGGCCGCGGGCCGCATCCCCTCCAGCGGTGTGATGTTCGGGTCGACAGCCTGCGACTGGTAGGCGGCCATCAACGAACCGCCGCCGGAATTCCCCAGTAGCACAACCGTTTCCACACCGACCACCTCGTGCAGCCAGCGCACCCCGACGCCGATGTCCACCAGCGCGTGGTCGAGCAGAAAATTGCTCTCGAAGCCGCGGAAACGGGTGTTCCAGCCCAGGAATCCGACGCCCCGGATGGCCATGTAGTCGGCGAGGTAGTGCTCGGAGAAGTCGATCTGATAGTGCGTGGCGATCATGGCCACCTTGGGTCGCTGGCCGGCGGCGTGGTGGTACAGACCCTGGCACGGGTGCCCGCCCGCACCGGCCCGCCCCGCCGTCGGAGAGTCGAGTCCGACGAACTCGCGCACCACGTCAGGTGTTCCCATCAGGCAGGCTCCTTGCTGAAAATCGCACGATAGAAGATGTTCGACAGGGTGGCGATGCACGCATGGTCATCAGGCTCGGCGGAGTCTTCTGCCAACTGCAGGTAGCAGAACTGGTTGAGCATCGCCACGATCGCCTGTGCGAGCAGGTGCGGGTCGTCATCGACGCAGTGCCCGCCGGCCTGTGCCCGCTTGACCATGTCGGTGATGAAACTGATTGGAATGGAGCACAATTCGGACCAATACTGGGCGAAGTCGGCGTTGATCATCGCGAGTTGGGAGACGCTGATCATCTCGGCGAGGCGGTCCCGGTAGGTGTACCAGTGCGCGGCGGCCGCTTCGTTGACCCGCTCCCGGTCCGAAATGCCGTGGCGGGTGACGGTTTTGGCGCGCTCGGTGGCCTCGTCCTGGAAGCGCAGCGCCCATTCGCGGACCATCGCCTCCTTGGAGTCGTAGTAGTTGTAGAAGGACGCGGTCGACTTCCCGGCTTCGGTGGCGATGTCGGCCACCGTGGCCGCCAAGATGCCCTTGCGGGCGATCACGGTGCGGGCGGCGGCGTCGATGGCGGCCTGCGTCATCCGGCCCCGCTGGGTCGGTTGCGTCACGGTGGCGTCCTTCCCTGAAACTGAACCTGATGTTACATTCAGTTTATGATCAAGCCGCAGAACACCAACGCCGAGTTCGAATTCGGTGGCATCAACCACGTGGCACTGGTCTGCGCCGACATGCAGCGCACGGTCGACTTCTACTCCGGCGTGCTGGGCATGCCGCTGATCAAATCGGTGGATCTGCCCGGCGGCATGGGCCAGCACTTCTTCTTCGATGCCGGCGGCGGGTCGTGCGTGGCGTTCTTCTGGTTCGCCGAGGCGCCCGACCGGGTGCCGGGTGTGTCGTCACCGAACGCGTTGCCGGGCCTGGGTGAGATCGTCAGCGCGGTGTCGACCATGAATCACCTGGCCTTCCACGTGCCGGAGGAGAAGTTCGACTCCTACCGGCAGAAGCTCAAGGACAAGGGTGTGCGGGTCGGGCCGGTGCTCAACCACGACGAGAGCCCGATGCAGGTGTCCCGCGAACTACACCCCGGCGTCTACGTGCGGTCGTTCTATTTCAATGACCCCGACGGCATCACGCTCGAGTTCGCCTGTTGGACCAAGGAATTCGGGGCTGCGGATACCGCGACGGTGCCGCGGACGGCGGCTGACCGGCGGGTGCCCGTTTCCTGACAGTGTCGTCAGCGGTGCTGCGCCGACCCCGCGGAGGATGTGTTGCTTTGTCGGCCGTCCCGCTTTGTTGACGCGCGCGGGAGCAAGGCCTCGCCTGAGCGCAGTAACCTTGGGCTCCCAGAGCTATTCGGAGTCGTCATGCTCGGCCAACGCCGGTGGACGATCCGCGGCCCATCCGGATTGGCATCGCGAAGATGCGACCGCCAATCTTGATGTGGTTGGTCCAGCGCGAGGGCGAGTGCCACGACTCAGTCGCCGAACAGCCTGGGTTCGTTGAGTTGATCCAGCGCGGTGGCCAACTGGTCGACGAGTGCTTCGGGCGACAGGTGGATCTCGCCGGCCAGCCATGCGCTGATCGTCTGGGCGACTCCACCGACGACGAAGTGCCCGATGGCTTTGATGCGGTCGTTCTGATGTCGACCCAGTAGTGCGCCGACGTGCTCGCCGGAGAGCATCGCGAACAGATGCACCCGATTCGAGGCGTTTGCGGGCCACGGCGGGATCGGCCAACCGGGTGTTGAACATCAGCCGCCCGATACGCGGGTCGACGGTGATGATCCGGACGATGTTGCCCATGGCCGCACGCATCTGCTCGCTGACCGGCGCGGCGGCGATGGCGGCCTGCGTGGTGGCCGCGACGTCGGCGACGACGCCGTCGAACACCGCGCCGACGAACTGGTCTTTGTCGGTGAAGCTCTCGTAGAAATACCGCGCGGTCAGGCCTGCGTCGGCGCAGATCGCGCGGACGGTCAGCTCGCCGGGATCGGTGGCGCCGCCGAGCAGCTCAAGGCCCGCTTCGAGGAAGCGTCGTCGCCGCACGGCGAGGCGTTCCGGCGCCTCGACGCCGCGGTACGGGCGGTCCATGACGACCATCTTGACACCTGTCCGCGCCGCAGGGCAATATCAGGAAACAAGCGTTATCACTTTCGGCCGACAGGTGGTTGTATGACGATCAGCGATGTCCGCCCGGCGCCCGCGCGGCGCGGCCGGCTAGGTCGGGGTGCCCATTTCGACGACGGTCTGATGGGTGTCGCGCTGCTGGCGGCCTCGGCCAACGTGATCATGGAGCTGGCGCGGCCGGGGGTCGGCTACGGCGTGATGGAGAGCCGGGTCGAAAGTGGACGGGCCGACCGCCACCCGATCAAGCGCGCCCGCACGACGCTCACCTATCTCGCCGTGGCGGGGAAGGGCACCGACGCGCAGAAGGCGGCGTATCGCCGGGCGGTGAATCGTTCGCACGCCCAGGTCTACTCGACCGACGAGAGCCCGGTGAAGTACAACGCCTTCGACAAGGATCTCCAGCTGTGGGTGGCGGCATGCCTCTACAAGGGCGGCGTCGACATCCAACGCATGTTCGTCGGCGAGATGGACGACGAGACCGCCGACCGTCACTACCGCGAAGGCATGAGCCTGGGCACCACCTTGCAGGTGCCGCCGGAGATGTGGCCCGCCGACCGCGCAGCGTTCGAGCAGTATTGGCAGGAATCCCTGGACAAGGTGCACATCGACGACGCGGTGCGCGAGTACCTCTATCCGTTTGCCGTCAACCGGATCAACGGCGTACGGCTGCCGCGACGGTTGGTGAAGGCACACGAGAGTTTCAACCTACTGATCACGACAGGCTTTCTGCCGCAACGGTTCCGCGACGAGATGCGGTTGTCGTGGGATCCGCAACGGCAGAAGCGATTCGACCGGATCATCGCGGTGCTGCGGACGGTGAACCACCTGCTGCCCGGCCCGGTGCGGCAGTTCCCGTTCAACGTTCTGCTGCACGACCTTGATTGGCGGATCAAGACGGGGCGTCCGCTGGTCTGACCTGCTCGGCGTGCGGACTGAACGCGCGGAACCTATCGTGTGAACAGTCGGTGCGCTCTGCGGGAGGGAATGTTTTCGGACAATACGTCGGGTATGTCTCGGACGATGACGGGATGTTCGGATTCCTGTCCAGGATCGTCCGCGATCAACTCGGCGTACATGAGCCGAAACCGGCCTTCCGCGCCTTCCGCCTGCGCGCCAGTAACGAGGTCTACGCCTACGAGGAGAAGCACACCCTGGTGCGGGTGATCGGCAAGTTCTACGGTCATCGCTACGCAGGCGACCGTGACCGCTCGGCCACGCTGGCCCACCGGGAGTACGACAGTATGCAGCGACTTCGCGGATACGACCTGGTCGGTTCGCCCCATCACGTGGTGCGGCCCCTGGCGGTCGAAACCGAACTGAACTGTGTGCTGGCAATGGAGTTCTACGCCGGTGAGCAGTTCAGCCAGGCCATCAAACGCTCGATCTACCTCGAGGACGATGCCCACCTCTACTGGCGGTTGAAGGCGCTCGCGTATTTCCTTGCCACCCAACATAATCGGACGGCCAACGGGGAGACGGTCGATTTCGGCGTCGATTGCCGCTACTTCACCAAAGTGGTGAACCGGCTGTGTCGCCGCCATCTCATCGAGTGGTGGGACGCCGACGAACTGCTGTGGCTACAGGACCGGTGGCGCGACCGCCCCGCGATGTGGAACGACCGGCAGGTCTGGCTGCACGGCGATGCGACGCCCGCGAACTTCCTGTTCGGGCACGGCCTCGACGTCGCCGCGATCGACCTCGAGCGGATGAGACGGGGCGATCGACTGTTCGACGTCGGCCGGGTGGCCGGTGAATTGCAGCACGCCTTCATGGCGGCTACCGGTGACGCCGGCCGTGCGGAGCCCTTCCTGGGTCATTTCCTCTGGGAGTACTGCTGCCACTTTCCCGACCGGGAGTCGGCGTTCCGGTCGATCACCGCGCGCCTGCCGTACTACATGGCGATGAATCTGCTCCGCGTCGCCCGCAACGACTACGTCGGGCCCGAGTACGCCGGCGCGTTGGTGGCACAGTCCAAGCGCCTCCTACAGGCATGCTGAACGGATGACCCGAAGACTCGACGGTGTGACGGCCGTGATCTTCGACGTCAACGGCACGCTTGTGCACATCCGTACCGACGAGCACCTCGAGGAGATATACCGCTCCGTCGGGCACTTCCTCACCTACCAGGGTGTCGATCTGCGCCGGGATCAGGTGCGCGACGAGTATTTCAGCCGGCTCAAGCGCCAGAAGCGCGAAAGCCCCGAACCACACCCGGAATTCGACGCGGTGCAGATCTGGCGATCGATCATCGATGACTTCGCCAGTGACTACACCCGCGCGTTGCCCGTGCAGCGCCGTGCGCAACTTCCGTTTGCGGTCGCCGAGATCTTTCGCGGCGTCTCCCGCAAGAAACTCAAGCTGTACCCGCACGTGCGCCACGTGCTCAACCGGCTTCGTGAGCGCTATCCGTTGGCGATCGTGAGTGATGCCCAAAGCGCCTACGCCCGAGCCGAACTCCACAAGGTCCGGATCCTCGACTACTTCGACCCGATCATCGTTTCCGGCGACCACGGGTTCCGCAAACCCGACGTCCGGTTGTTCGAGTACGCGCTGGCCGGGCTGAACGCGACGGCGGCACAGTGCGTCTACGTGGGCAACGACATGTTCCGCGACGTCCATGGCGCGCAGGCCGCGGGGATGCGGACGGTGATGTTCGAGTCGAGCCAGGGGGACAAGCACTTCAAGGACTGCGAGCCGGACTTCCGGATAGGCGATCACCGGGAACTGCTGCGCCTGCTGGGAGTGTGATCACGTCGCCAGTCACCCGCCAGATCGCGGGCGTAACCTCGCGCCTATGCGTACCGACAACGACACCTGGGATATCACCACGAGCGTCGGCTCCACGGCACTGTTCGTCGCCGCGGCCCGGGCCCTGGAGGCCCAGAAGCCCGACCCGCTCGCCGTCGATCCCTATGCCGAGGTGTTCTGCCGCGCAGTCGGCGGAGCGTGGGCCGACGTCCTGGACGGCAAGGACGCCCGACAACAAGCTGATGACCGAGTTCGGCAACCATTTCGTCAACTTCCAGGGGGCGCGCACGCGCTACTTCGACGATTATTTCGCGCGCGCCGTCGCCGCGGGGGTGCGACAGGTCGTCATCTTCGCGGCGGGTTTGGACTCGCGGGCGTACCGCCTGGACTGGCCGGACGGCACCGTGATCTTCGAACTGGACCAGCCGCAGGTGCTCGAGTTCAAGCGCGGCGTGTTGGCCGAGCGTGGCGACAAACCGCGAGCCGAAGCGCGTCGAGATTGCCGTCGATCTCCGCGAAGATTGGCTGCAGGCACTGCGGGACAACGGCTTTGACGAGACCAAGCCTGCGGCGTTCATCGCCGAAGGGCTGCTGATCTACCTGCCCGCCACCGCCCAGGGGGAACTGTTCCGCGGTATCGACGCACTGGCCGCACCCGGCAGCTTCGTCGGGATCGAGGAGGGCGTGCCCATGCCCGACGAGGTCTTCCAGGCCATGCGGGCCGCCGAGAAGGCCGAGGGCGGCCGACATGACGTTCTTCCAGTTGATCTACAACGAACAGTTCGCCCGGGCCGAAGACTGGTTCGGCGGTCATGGCTGGGACGCCGTGGGCACGCCATTGGCCGGAATATCTCGACCAGGTGGTAGGCCACTGCCCGGATGTCGAATCGGAAGCTGGCCGCATGGTCAGATCAAACACACTGGTCAGCGCGATAAAGCGGTAGCCTGGAGCAGCTCGCCGTCAGAACATGAAGGGCCGCAGGAACCTGGTCATCCGGCGCAGGTACTCCGGCTGACTGACGTGCAGGATGTGGTTACCCGGGAACCAGTGCAGCGCACAGCGATCCCAGTGCTCCCACAGCGCTTCGGCCTGCGCGGGCGGGGCGAGCCGATCGCCGAGACCGGTGATGATCAGCCGCCGATCCTTGGGCACCAGCGGCGGGTAATTCAGAGGTGAGTGGAACGCCGACGCCGAGAACGACTCTTCCGCGCTGAGCCCACCGGCCCGACGGGCCAGCGTCAGCAACATGTTGGCCGGGAACCACGTGTCGAACAGCAATTCAGGGTTCACCATCGGCACATTCGGGATGACCGCCTGCAGGCGGTCATCGGCGGACGCGATGAGCGACGAGGTGTAGCCGCCCAACGACATTCCGGTCAGGGCGATCCGGTCGACCCCGGTGGATTCCAGATGGTCCATGACGGAACGGAAGTCGTGAACGGCCTGCGCCATCGCCTCGGCGAAGCCGGCCAGGCCGAACTGGAAGAAGCCGTAACCGCTGAACGGAGAACCCTTCTGGGCGCGCCGGCCGTGGAACGGCAACGTGTACAACACCACGTCGTATCCGGAGCGGTAGAACCACGGCAGCGAGAAGAACAGCCCGTTGAACAGGTACGCCGAGCCCAGGAATCCATGGATCACACACAGCGTCGGGTGCGGCCCGTCATCGTGGCGCCAATGCTGCGCGTGCACAACGTTATTGCGGTCGAGGCGCACGCCACAGCTTGCGCATCGCCGGATTGACCGGTTCGAAGCTGCTGGCGAACGAGATGTGCTCGACGTTGCCGTGAGCAATGTGATTGGCGACGGCATTGGCCGGCCGCGACGACACCCGCGGCGCCACGGCGGGGGCCGGGAAGGACACCGTCGGATCGCGCTCGGCGGCAAGCTCGGCATAGAAAGCCAGGTTCTTGCGCTCCCGTTCCAGATCGGAACGTCGAACCAGTCCGGTCAGCACCGGCGGTAGCATCGCCGCACCCACCAACGAGGCAATGGCCGTACGCAGCCCGATATCGGCCACCGCGGAGGCATCGACGATGGCCCGCTGCGACAGCGTCAGTTCGGAGCGGTCGGGTAGGCCGCGTGCGCCGACGTCCGCGCCGGGGATGTCCGGTACCGGGATCGGGGTATCCGGGTCGACGGTGCTCATCAGGGCCGATGGTACCGCTCGGACGCTCAGGCGAGGCGAAATACCTTCGTGCCACCGACGTCGGTGGAGTGGTAGTTGCGCGCCACCCATGCGGCGATCTCGTGACCGTAGGGCGACCGACTGCCGCGTCCGCTGTCGATGTAGTAGGTGATCCGCCCCGCCCGGACGTCGTCGATGAAGTCGCCGACGGTGGGTACGGGGTCCTTGCTCCAGCCGCCGATGGCCATCACCGATGTGCCGGAGCTGATTTCGAGCGCGGCTGCGGCCTGCGAGCCCGCGGTGGCCGCCGACCAGCGGGTGTGGGTGGCACGTAACGCCGCTGCCAGTGCTTTGTTGGTCTGCAGATTGCCCATCTGGAAGGCCGGCCTGCCGAAGCGGTTACCGGCAGTCGGCCATCCGCCTGCGGTGTGCACCGCGTTGGGGATGGCCCCGTCGTGGGGCGTGTTCGCGGTGGCGATACCGAATGCGGTGACACCGGCGATGCCCGCGATCAGGCCCGCGGCCAGGGCGGGCCTGGCCCAGCGCGACCCGATCATGACGACGGCCGCCACGGCCAAGAGCCCGATCGCCCAGCGTGGCCATGTCGGACCGAGACCGGCGCGATGCAGCAGCCACCCCGACCACCCCGCCGCGAGCGCGATCATGGCCGCCGATGCGGCCACACCGGACCGGCGGGACCGATACCGCCACGCCCACACGCCCCCCAGTCCCACCACCGCGCCGACCGCCGGCGCCATCGCAACGGTGTAGTAGGGATGAACCATGCCGTCCATGTAGGTGAACATCGTGCCGCACAACATGATCCAACTGGTCCACATCACCGCCGCGGCCTTCTCGTCGCGGCTCAACGCCGCCCGCCGCCACAGGTACACCGCGAAGGCGATCACGAACAAGGCGACCGGAAGGAACCACGATATCTCGTAGCCCATCTCACCGGTGAACAGTCGGTGTAACCCGGGGCTGCTGCTGAATGTGCCGTAGTGCAATGGGTTCCGGGCGTCCTCGGTGACGTGCGGTGTGTTGTTGCGGCCGAGGATCCGGCTCACCCCGTTGTATCCGAGAGCCAGATTGAGGACGCTGTTGTCGGTGGAGTTGCTGATGTAGGGGCGGGCGTCGTCGGGCCACAGCTCCACGATGAGCACCCACCAGCCGGCCGACACCAACAGCCCGGCGCCCGCGAGCAGCAAGTGGCTCAACCGTTTCCGCACCGACGTCGGCGCGAACAACAGGTAGGACAACACGAAGCCGGGCAGCACCATCACGCCCGCGAACATCTTCGTCAGGAAGGCGAACCCCAGCGCGACGCCTGCCAGCGCCAGCCATCGCCACGATGCCGTCCGCGTCGCCCGCGTCACGCAGTACGCGCCGAGGACCATCAGCAGCACCATCAGCGCGTCGGGATTGTTGTACCGGAAGATCAGCACCGCCGCCGGCGTGACGGCCAGCGTCGCACCGGCCAGCAGTCCGGCCGCGGCGCCGAGTCGCGGGTCGGACACCGCGCGCCGCACTGTGGCGTACAGCGCGGCCACCGTGCCGACGCCGATCAGCGCCTGCGGTGCCAGCACGGCCCACGGGTTCATGCCGAACAGCCGCACCGACAGCCCGGTCACCCACGTCGCCGCGGGCGGCTTGTCGACCGTGACGAAGTTCCCGGCGTCCAGGGAACCGAAGAACCACGCCTTCCAACTCTGCGCGCCGGCCTGGGCGGCGGCCGCGTAGAACGCATTGCCATAGCCGCTGGCCGAGAGCTTCCACAGATAGAGCGCCGCGGTTACCGCCAGCAGGGCGGCCAGCGCGGGTCGCGGCCAACGTGGGGCAGCAGATTCAGCCGCGAATTCCTCGGGTGGCGCAGCGGCGGCACGGTCGGCGGTGGTTGTCACCGGCCCAGAGTCGCTGACGAGCCTGACCGGACGCTGGTAGCTAGCTGGAAGCCAGCCCGAACAGGCGCGCGGCGTTGTCGTGGAAGACGCCGCGCAGCCAGTCGTCATCGATGCCGTCGAGCGTCGTGATGGCGGTCATCGCGGCGGCATAATCGTAGGGAATGTTCGGGAAATCGCTGCCGAACAGGATGCGTTCGCCCAGCTCAGGAAGCATGCGCCGGACGTTCGTGGGCACCGGCATCGTCTCCTCGGCGAACGGCGTGAACACCATGGTGGTGTCGAGCCTGACGTTGTCGTGGCGCGCGCAGATGTCTGTGAAATCGCCGTATTCGGGCATGCCCATGTGAGCGATCACCAGGGCGAGTCGCGGGTGTCGGCGAAGCAGCGCGCGGATCGGCCGCGGGACCGGTGTGGGTGCCCGGCGCCGGTCCGGATCCGCAGTGAATGACCACGGGTGCGCCCGCGTCCTCGAGCACGCCCCACACCCCGTCGAGCAGCGGATCGTTCGGGTCGTAGTCGCCGACCTGGATGTGCGCCTTGAAGACTCTGGCCCCGCCAGTCGATCGCGTCGGCGACGTAGTCGGCGGCACCGGGCTCCGGGTAGAACGTCGCGGTGGACAGGCAGTCCGGCGTTGTCAACGCGAACTGCGCCGCCCACCGGTTGAGCCACTCCGCCATCTGCGGCTTGTGTGGATACACCAACGACGTGAACCACCGCACGCCGAATCGGCGCAGGGTGTTCACCCGCTGCGCTTCGTCGGTGCGGTAGGCGATGGGCCAATCCCGGCCGATCAGCGGGCCATTGGCGTCGAAGTACTGCCATACCTTGTCCATCACCTGCTTGGGCATGAAGTGGGTGTGCACGTCGATGATGCCGGGAAGTCCAAGCGACGCCCAGATCTGCCGGACCTGTTGTGTGTCGTCCATCGTGCTCGATGATGGCACGGCGTTAAATGGATCCGTGACGTGGAATCCCGATGTCTATCTGGCCTTCGCCGACCACCGCGGCCGGCCGTTCTTCGACCTGCTGTCCCGTATCGGTGCCGACGACCCCGCGCCGGGTCGTCGACTTGGGTTGCGGCCCCGGCAATCTGACGGTCACGCTGAAGCAGCGCTGGCCGGACGCAGCGATAGAGGCGCTGGACAGTTCGCCGGAGATGGTTGCCGCTGCCCGTGAACGTGGTCTCGACGCCGCCGTCGGCGACGTCACGCAGTGGGCACCGCAATCCGACACCGATGTCGTCGTGACCAACGCCGCTCTGCAGTGGGTGCCCGAACACACCGCGTTGCTGACGCGCTGGGCGGCCGAACTGGGCTCCGGCGCGTGGATCGCGATGCAGGTCCCGGGCAACTTCGACGCTCCGTCGCATCAGGCGGTGCGCGAGGTGGCTGGTCGACCGGAGTTCGCAGATGCCTTGCAGGGCATGAGGTTTCGTGAGGGCCATGTGGTGGAGACGCCGGTCCGGTACGCCGAGATCCTGTCGGAGGCCGGGTGCGTCGTCGACGCCTGGGAGACGACCTACATTCACGAACTGACCGGCGAGACGCCGGTGTTGGACTGGATCTCGGGGACCGCCCTGACGGAGGTGAAGTCCCGGTTGTCCGAGGACGCCTGGCAGGAGTACCGGCGCCAGATCATCCCGATACTTGCCGAGTCCTACCCGGTGCGGGCCGACGGCCGTACGTGGTTCCCGTTCCGGCGGGTGTTCGTGGTGGCGCAGGTGAAGTGACGCGCTACCCGCCCGAGTCGACATCCGGTTCAAAGACGAACACGTAGCGGACGCCGGTTCGCGCGTAATAGGTGTCCATCGTTGGCCACATCTCGGTAAGCCTCGGCATGTACCGGGCCACCTCTTCGTCTGTAGCGAGTCGCGATCGATAGTCGGCAGCGATACCCGAGATCTCGATGCTTGCGCGTGGGTCGGCGAGCAGGTTCTTGGGCCAGTTGGCCGCAGTCTTGCGACCAACGTTCGAGGAGACGGCGACCACCTTCTCGCCATCTCGCACGTAGGCGACCGGAATCGTGCGCTGCTTGCCGCTTTTCCTGCCGGTGGTCGTGAGCAGCATGGTCGTGAACTCTGGACCTGTCATCGACAGTCGGCCTCGGCTTGCCTTGATGACGACCCGATCTATTGGTGTGACGACATGAACCGCGAGCACGCCGAACCAACGGTAGTGACCCACTCGCCGCAACATGCGGGCATGCAGCTTCCACAGCTGGTTCCACAAGTGTGTCATCGTTCGACCTCCATGCGGTCGCCTGTCAACGAACACGACCTCCCGAGCACCCGCGCCCGTCATGCGATGGGCGACACGCGCGCCGTCGTTCAGCGCGTAGCGCTCCTAGAGCATTGCGGCAGTGTATGCCGAGGTGTCGTCATCGTCGAGAGACTCGTCAAACCGATCCAGCCGCGCCGGGCTCGTCCCTCACCCTGGACTCGGGTTGATGGTGCCGACTCACGCGTGTGCGCGGGCCGAAGAACGTCAGGCCCGCTCGACCACGCGGATCCGCCGCCTTTCCAGCTGCCTGTGGTACGTGTGAAATGTGAAGCGATGGACAGCGTGGTCGGCCGTCGTCGCGGTGTTGATCTATGCGGCGATGTGGATCGGCTGGGTCCAGGACTGGGCATGGCTGGCCGCGGTGGACAACTGGTTCCTCGAGGGCTATCACCGTGTCGCCCTTCGGCATCCTGCGTGGGTGCCTGCGTGGGACGTGTTCTGCACGGTCCTGGGGCCGACGACGTTCCGGATTGCCGGTGTTGCCCTGATCATCTGGATGCTTGCGCGCCGCTATCTGCGGGCCGCGCTGTTCCTGGTGATCAGCGTCGAGATCGGCGGGCTGGTCACCGAGGTGGCCAAACAGCTCGCGGACCGGCCACGGCCGGACACCCAGATGGCATACGCGTACGGCACGTCGTTCCCATCCGGCCACGCCATGGGCGTGATGGTCGGTGTGCTCGCGCTGCTGACGGTGGCGTGGCCGCTGCTCGCCGACCGGTGGCGGATACCGCTGGCGGTCCTGGGCGGCGCCGTCGTCGTCGCGGTCGGGATCGGGCGGGTCGCACTCAACGTGCACCATCCGTCCGACGTGGTTGCCGGCTGGGCGCTCGGATACCTGTACTACCTGCTGTGTGTGGCGATTTTGCGGCCATTGCCGCTGGCCCAGATCACGTCACGGGCCGAAAGACGGGCAGAATCCGGTACAGCGAAGTGAAACTGGCGGTTTCGTATTCGTCGCCGACCTCGCCGTCGCGAGCCACCGACGTCGGGCCGTCCACCGCGGTGAAACTGAACTCCGGAGCCTGGATTTCGTGGTACAGCGGGCTGCGTTCTAACCGCCCGAGGGCGAGCGCACCGAGTATCCGCGTCCGGGACAGACGCCTACCCGTGTCGAGAATGCGAACGTCGATCAGGCCGTCGTCCATCCGGGTTCGCCTAGACGGCGCGAAACCCGTTGGCAGATATACCGAGTTGCCCAGGAAGAACAGTGACGTGAGCAGGGTCTTGTTGTCGTACCGGATGCGCACCGGTTGGTCGTTGCGCAGCGTGTGCAGCATCGCGTAGATGCCGGCAAGCGGCTTGCCGATTTTGTGTTCGAGCTTCTCGCGCGTCTCGACAAACAGCGGGTACGCACCGATGCTTGCGGTGTTGACCACCACGCGGTCCTCATTGAGCCGAACCAGGTCGACACACGACACCGTGCCGTCGCGAATGGCCTCAACGGTTTTCGCGACGGTGTCGCAGCCGATGTCCTTGGCGAAGTGGTTGAACGTGCCGGCGGGGAATACCGCCAGCGGAAGCTTGGCCTCGACGGCAACCGCCGCGGCGGTGGACACGGTGCCGTCGCCGCCGCCGATCCCGAGCACCTCGGCCCGCTCGGCGGCCGAGCGCAACACCGCTTCGGGATCGTCGTCGGGACCGAGTTCGACGATTTCGGCCTGTGGCAGCGCTTCGCGGACCTCGTCGATGACGCGGGCACCGGTGCCGCTTCCCGATGACGGATTGACCACCAGCACCACGCCTTTACCATCCGGCCGCGGTGGGGTATCGATCCGGAGTGGCTCTGTCGCAGGCAGTTTCGTCTCCACGACCGGTGGCACCAGTCGCGCGCCGAGCACCGCGATCCCGGCCCCGATGCCGAACCCGGCAAGGACGTCGCCCGGGTAGTGCGCTCCCGTCGCGACACGGGAGAGTCCCACCAGGCCTGCCAGCAGCGCCAGGGCGAGTCCCACCGGCGGGCTCTCCAGCCCGACGCCGACCGCGAACGCCGCGGCGCTCGCGGAATGCCCGGACGGCAATGAGTTGGACGTCGGGAAGTGCCGGATCCGGCGGGCCAGCGGCACCGAGGTACGGCTCGGCCGGGGCCGCGTCCACAGCCGTTTGGCGAACTGGTTGGTGAGCAGACTGGTCACCCCGAGGCTGGCGACTCCGCGGATGGCACCACGGCTGGCGCGCGGCTTGCCCGAGGCGGCCAACGCCGCGGCGATGACCAGCCACAGTTTGGAGTGATCCGCCGCGCGCGTGAGCGGCGGCATGACGGTGTCCAGCAGCGGGGTCGGGGATTCGGCGATCGCCTCGAACACTTCCCGATCGAGTGTGCCCAGTCCCTGGGTGATCTGACTGAGGCCTCGAGCGCGCTGCCACGGGAAGCGAGTCATGCCTCCAACGTAGCCGCAGCGGCGGGTGTCAGTTGTCGGGGCGCTTCTCCGCGGCGTCGTCGGCCTTCTCGGCCTTGTCGGTGGGGATGACGACGCGCCGCGTGGCGACCTTCCTGTCGTCGGTGCTCTTGGTGACCACCGGCGCCGGTGGGGGCGTGGTGATGCGGCCCTGTACCGGGGCGCCGTTCTTGACCGCGGGGACGGAGATCCGCTTGGTGTCGGCCTTGTCGTCCTTCCCGCCGGCGCCCGCGCCGCCCATGCCGTGCGGCATCATCGGCATACCGCCCATGCCACCCATCGGTGTCGCGGGATGCGCGGCAGCTGCGGCGGCGGCCGGCGGCCCGGCCGCAATCCGGCCCGCGGTGGGTGCTGTGGACGCCGACGGAGTGGCCGGCGGACCGAGCATGGCCATCGGTGAGGTGCCGCCGCCGATACCGCCGCCACCGCCACCACCTGCGGAGCCTCCGCCGCCGCCGAGGTCACCCGCTCCTGCACCGCCGCCAGCGCCGCCGCCGAGGTCGCCGAACTCGTCACCGAATCCTCCGGCGGCCAAATCCTCCGGCGAGATCTCCCCGCCGCTCTGGAGGCCCCCCATGCCGGATTGCAGGAGTTGTTGGCCGGTCTGGGCGAGCTGCTGGGGTATCTGCATCAGCGGCTGCAGTGCGCCGCCGAGCGCGCCGGTGACGGCTCCCATGGCGCCGCTCATCATCTGCGGTAACTGCTGGGCCAGCTGGTCCATGCCCTGGGCCTGCTGCTCGTCGCCGGCGGGGAACTTGGTCGCGGCGTCGCCGGCCATCGCCTCGCGTTCGCCGTGGCCCTTCTGGGCTTTGGCGTTGTCTTCGGGGTCGCCCATGTTCGCGGCTCCGAAGAGCGCGACCGTAGCCATCTCGATCCACGAGGCGGCCGCCGGCGGGATGTCCGACGTGATGGGAGGTGGCGGTGGGACGGAGCCTGCCTGGATGTAGCCGTCCTGTTCGGAATGAAAAGTGCCGGTCATGCTGTGCCTTTGCTCGCCATATGCAGTGCCTGGAACCAGGCGAAGTGGTAGTTCAGGGCGGTCTTCTGACCGGTCACGAGGGCGTCGATGGCGGCCAGCAGCTGCCAGTTGCCGATCGTCGCGGCGTCGACGGACTCGGGATATGCCTTGAACACCGTGTCAGAGATAGCGCGCAGGTGCTCCTGCAGCAAGTCAGTCTCGGCGTCCAGGACGCCCGTGCCGGCGATGCCGGCCTTGGTCAGGGTGTGCGCGAGCCGTGGCAGGCCGTCGCGCCAGTTGGTCGCCTGGGTGAGCTCCCAGTTGAGGTCGTCGACGGCGGGCAGATCACGGGCGCGCAGTGAGATCGGGACAGGGTCGGTGTCCTTGTCGGGCGGCAGGTACTGGCCCGGGGTCCAGGTTTCGATGATCGCCGCGTCGCCCAGCAGGGCCTCGAGTCCGCCGCGGCGTTGTGCCGGGGTGAGCAGATGCACGCCGGTGGGGATCTCCACGTTCGGAGGGATCCAGCCGGACGCCACGTCGGTGACCAGGACGGTGCTGCCGTCGTCCCGTTCGCCGATGGCCCAGCGCAGGTGGGGTTGCTGACGTGCGACGGCCTCGACGAGGCGCCGCAGCCGGTTCTTGCTGGCACTCTGGGCCGATATCGCGCCCGCCGCTGCACCGGAAGCGGTTGCGGCAAGCGCACTTTCGGTGAGACCCGTCGGGGCGGAGGCCGATGTGGGCGCCGCCGCGGCCTTGTTGACGACGGCGGGCTGCGTGATGCCGCCGGCGCCGCTGGACGGGTTGACCGGTGCCGATGTCGGCGAGCTGGCCGTCGGGGCGGGTGACGCGGTGATGGTCGGTGTGGCCGGTCGCAGGTCGGCACCGTAGGCGGGCAGCGGACCGACGGGTGCCATCGGCGGGGGAGTGGCGGCCATCGGTGCAGCGGGCGCCATCGGGGCGGCGAACATGGTCGGCGACGTGGCGGCGGCCGGTGGTATGGCCGTGGCCGATTCCATCGCGGTGCCCGCATGGGCGCCCTCGACGGCGAAGAGTCCGCCAGACGTCGGGGCCACCGCCGCGGACAGCGTGCCCGTAGGGGTGGAGAACTCGGGCGGGTGAGGGACCTCCGTGTGCATCGCGTTCTGGCTGATCGCCTGCGACAGCGACTCGGCGCCCGCCGACATCGGTGCGCCGGCCTGCATGCCGTTGTTGAAGTTCTGGGCGAGGCTTTCCGGGCCGAGGGCGTGCCCGACGTCCGGCATGCCGGCGCCAAGGCCTGTGGTGGGCATCGAGGGGAGGCTGGCGCCGGAAGTGGACGTGGCGATGCCTGAGATGCCCGAGGTCGCTTGGGTTGGCGATGGAGCTGGGATGCGCCGCCTGGGCCGGAGGTCGTGCCGGCGGGAACGGACCTGGACTACCGCCTGACAGGGGTTGATTCCGGGTACTCGCTTGGAAACCCGCGCGCCATTCTGACGCGCTGTCTTGTAACGACTCGTCTGCTGGTGATGGTTGGTGTGCGTGACCGCTCGCCGGAGGGAGTTGAGAGGCGCCTCCTTGCACGGTTTCCTTGCGCTGTATCTTGCAGGCACCGACTGCTGCTGAGTTGAAGCGGCGGACGGGAAGGCCGCCTCGCCCGCAGAGCGAGCTTCCGTCGTGTTCCGCGGCCGGATTCTTGAGCATCGGTTCGACAAGTCCGCGAAGTGTGTCTTTGTTGGGCGGTGAGGGTGGACTAGTGAGATCGATGCCATTATCGGCAGCGAACTGCTCAGGCGACCGGGAATCTCCCTCTGCAGTGAGGACCTGCTGGATCGCCTCCGTTACCTTCGAACCGTATTGGGTAGACTTATGGGCGGCTTCGCCTTGCTTTTCGGAAATAACGTCGACGATCTCGCTCAGCTTCTGAAGAGGATTCTTCTTTGACTGTTTGAATCTCGTCGATCTTGGCGTTGCCCTCGGCGGCGATTTGGGTGAGAGCGGAGCGTAGGTCGTTCAGTGCTTGCGCGGCATCGTGAATGCCTTCTGTTTGACGCCGTTCTTGTCGGAAACGGAGGTTGCCTGTGCTCACCAATTTTGAACAGGTCAGCGATAGAATTCGGCGGTCACGCCTTCCATCGGCGCTAACGGGCCTGTCCTGGTCGATAGCGAGCTGACTGGCGTAGTCATCGAAGAACGATTGACGGTGCCGCGATTTCGTGCGGCATTCACAGTGGATATGACGGAACTCGCACTCGGCCAGTACGGGCCGATCATGAGTGCAGTGACCATTTACCGGGTGGTAGGTCTGTCATCTGCACACCTCTTTATCGCCGCTTCATGGGGAGTCTATTGCTGAATAGAGCGCGATCAAGCTCGTCCTTGGGCGCCTGCGCGATCTGGGCGAGGACCATGTTTTGGTAGGAAGCTGCCAGACGCTCGGGCTTGGTCCAATAAATTTGAAGGAGCAGCTGGATTTGAGCGTTGCTGCGCTTTGCAGGTAATCGGCTGCGGTATTGAATGCTAGCGCGCGTATTAATGGCAAGAACGAATTTCTGGTTCGGATCCTCGCTGGCTGGTAGATCCCGCGCGTTTTAATGCGCGCGTACATGGTGCTGTACGCATCGCACAAATTCTTCTTCGCATCGGCAACCTGCTGGTCGCTGTATTGAGGCGCTGCCGGAGTCGGGTCAGGTGCGGGCCGGAACCACGCTGCGGCGGCCAGTGCGAGCGCGAGAAGCGCCACCACAATCGCGATGATCAGGGGTACGCGCGAGGGGCCATTCGACGGAAGTTGGCCTTGCGGTATCCGGGGAGTCGGTCCAGCCGGCATGCCCCCGTACGGCGAATCAGACATGGATCGATGGTATCGCGGATTTGCCTGACTGCTAATCACCCGGCTCCGAAAGCATCGATTGACCTGCGGGTTTGAGGCTGTCCGCCTGCGCTAAGGCGACATTCGAAGAGGTCTGCCGCGATGTCGTCACACCGATAGGCGAGTTTGCTGGACGGCGGCAGCGGTCCCGGGCGGCCCCCTTCCCGGGGCCGTCATCAATTGATGACGGCCGCGAGAGGGATGCCCCGTCCCGGACGGAAGACCGTCCCCACACGTCACGCTGCGTTCGAACGCCCGCCGGTACCCGTGGGACACCCGATCGTGTCTCAACCGCGACGTCGGTCCGACATGATGGGACCCGTGCGCCGACTACTGAGTGTGTTGATGGCGGCTGTCGTCGTGACGCTGCTCCTGATCAGCGCTCCGATCGGCAATGCGGCGCCCGCGCCGTGGTTCGCCGGCCAGGTCGGCAACGCCAGCCAGGTGATCTCGGTCGTCGGCACGGGTGGCTCCGACGCGAAGATGGACGTCTGGCAGCGCACCACATCGGGATGGGAACCCGTCGGCACCGGCATCCCGGCCAAGATCGGCGCCAACGGCATGCTGCCGCAGACCCACGACGGCAACATGGCCACGCCGATGGGCATCTTCACCCTGCCGTTCGCGTTCGGCACCAAGCCCAACCCCGGCGGCGGACTGCAGTACGTCCAGGTCACCTCCGACCACTGGTGGGACGGGGACATGAAGAGCCCGACCTACAACACGATGCAGGTGTGCGAGAAGTCGCAGTGTCCGTTCAACACCGACCCCGCCAGCGGCACCGAGAACCTCGAGATCCCGCAGTACGCCCACGCCGTGGTGATGGGCGTCAACACTCAGCGCGTACCCGGCAACGGCGGCGCGTTCTTCCTGCACACCACCGACGGGGGAGCGACGGCCGGCTGCGTCGCCATCGACGACGCCACCCTGGTCAAGATCATGAAGTGGCTGCAGCCGGGCGCGCTGATCGCGATCGCGAAGTAGTCCGTCAGCCGACGGGACGAGGGGACGGCTGGTTCTGCGTGATGCAGTGAATTCCGCCGCCGCGTTCGAACAGCGGTCGCGCGTCCACGCTCACCACCTTCCGGCCGGGGTACTGCTCGGCCAGGATTGCCACCGCATCCGCGTCGCACGTGTCGTCGAAGCCGCACGCGATGACACCGCCGTTGACCACCAGGTGGTTGATGTAGCTGTAGTCGACGAACCCGTCGGCATCGGTGAGCGTTGCGGGAGCGGGCATCTCGACGATTTCCCATGCGCGGCCGGCGGCATCGTGACTCTCCTCCAATGCTGCGCGAATCTCCTTGCATATCAGGTAATCCGGATGTGAGTCAGCTTGCTGGCTGTGCAGAAGTAGTCGGCCCGGCGCCGTGATCGCGGCGACGATGTCGACGTGCCCGCGGGTGCCGTACTGCTCGGAGTCGCGGCTCAGGCCGCGCGGCAGCCACACCACGTGGGTGGCCCCGATCGTGCGGGCCAGCTCGGCCTCGACGTCGGCCCGAGCGAGGCCCGGGTTGCGCCCGGGGTCCAGTTGTACGGTCTCGGTCACCAGGACGGTGCCCTCGCCGTCGACCTGGATGCCGCCGCCCTCGTTCACCAACGCCGACGCGACAACCGGTGCGCCCGCCAGCCCGGCGACGAAGGCGCCGATCTTCTCGTCGCGGTCCCATTGCGCCCAGTCCTGCGCGCCCCAACCGTTGAAGACCCAGTCCACGGCGGCCACCGAGCCGTCGTCGGCGTGCACGAACGTCGGACCCATATCGCGCATCCAGGCGTCGTTCAGCGGAGCCTCGACCACGGCGATATCCGCGGACAGGTAACGCTGGGCGGACGCGTGTTCGCCCGGGTCGACGACCATGGTCACCGGTTCGAACTCCGCGACGGCGTGCGCGACCGCGGCCCACGCCGAGCGGGCTTCGTGCCGGGCCTGTTCGGTGTCTCCGAGCGAGTAGCCCTCCGATGGAAACGCCATCCAGACCCGGTCCTGCGGCGCTCCCTCAGCCGGCATCCGATAGCCGCTCAATTGACGCCTTCTTTCGCGGGCAGGGGCGGGGTTCGGGGTGGTGCGACTCGCCGCGCCGCCGTCGCCTCGAATGCCGCTGCAACGGTGAGCAGGGCCGTGTCGTCGTACGCACGGCCGGCGAAGGTGATTCCGACCGGCATGGCGATGTCGGCCATGAGGCCCATCGGCACGGTCACCGTCGGGATTCCCAGATGCCTGGGCACGAGGTTGCCGTTGGCCACCCACACCCCATTGCGCCAGCCCAGATCTGCGGATGCTTCATCGACGTCCATATCGGCAGGGCCGACGTCGGCGACGGTGGGGAAGATGACCGCATCGAGTCCCAGCGAGTCCATCCATTCTTCGAGGTCGATACGGCGGGACTCCTCCAGCCCGCGCAGACCGTCCTCGAGATGCGGGATCTCGAGGACGGAGTCGATGGGATGCTCCCGAATGAAGGCGGGGTAGGTAGTGATGTCGTCGCCGAATCCTTCCGCGCGATCCGGCAGTGCCCCATCGGGATGGACCCAGATCAAACTGCCGTCGACGTCGGCGAGCCGGTTCAGCTGGGGATCGCCGTTGGCGCTCAGGAAGTCGTCCCACGACCACGCCGACAGGTCGAGGATCTCGCGGTCCAGAAACTCCGCACTGACCAGACCGCGGGTGCGGATCGTCGGCGCGCCCGGGCGGTCGCCTTCGTAGTTGGAAACCACCGGGAAGTCGACCAGCACCACCTCGGCTCCGGCTGCCTCGAGATCCGCGGTGGCGGCGCGGAACAGGTCGATGATGGACTCACGGGTCTCGATGCGCTGCCCGGTCGCGCCCCCGATGCCCGGGTGCTCGCTGGTCCCGGCCTCCGGGTCGGCGTTCACGTACATTCGCGGGACGCCAAATTTCTTTCCCGCCAACGCCTTCCGGGCCGCGGGGAGATCTGCGGGAGCCAGCGACAAGTAGGACTCCGGCCGCAGCGCCGACGCCTCGGGGATCGCTATCCAGGGCTGCACGCGCCAGAAGTCCCCGCGGGTGTCCGGATCGTCGGCGACGATCACGTCGAGCACCTCGAGCATGTCGGCCATCGTGCGGGTATGTGGAACCACCACGTCCATGGTGGGGACAAGCGGCCAGTTGCCCCGCACCGAGATGACCCCACGCGACGGGGTGTACGCACAGAGCGCATTGTTGGTGGCCGGTGCACGTCCGCTCGACCACGTTTCCTCCCCGAGCCCGAACGCGGCGAAGCTCGCGGCGGTGGCCGTTCCCGAGCCGTTCGAGGACCCCGAACCGAACGCTGAGGTCAGATAGTCTGCGTTATAAGGACTTTCGGCCCGCCCGTAGAGGCCACGCTGCATTCCGCCGTTGGCCATCGGAGGCATGTTCGTCAGGCCGATCAGGATCGCGCCGCCCGCGCGCAGCCGTTCGATGGTGAACGCATCGCGCTGCGCGACAAGGTGCTCGAACGCGTGCGAGCCCGCGGCGGCGGTCAGGCCTTTGGCGAGATAGCTGTCCTTTGCCGTGTACGGGATCCCGTCGAGCGGACCGAGGGTGGATCCTCGTGCCCGTCGGTCATCGGAGGCCCGGGCCTCGTCGCGCGCATGAGGGTTCATCACCACCATCGCGTTCAACAGCGGGCCGTTCCTGTCGTAGGCATCAATGCGCGCGAGATAGGCATCGACGAGCTGCTGGCTCGTCACCTGCCCTTCGTCCAGCGCGCTGCGCAGCTGTGCAATGTCTGCCTCGACGACATCGAAGCGGTTCGAGGTTGCGTTCATGGGTGCAGATCAGCATGCCCGACGGGTTACCCGTATGTCCGCAAGACGGGGAACAACGGGTCATCGAGCGGAGCGCCGGGTGCGATGTCCAAGTCGTGACCGGTGAAGTCCGGCGAGCATCGCCACTGGCGCGGGGCGTGGACCATGTCGTCGCCGAGGAAGCGCAGCGAGAAGGCGCGTCGGCGCCGCGTTCCCGGTACGCCGTAGGAGTGGTGCAGCGTCAGCATGTGGAAGAACACCGCGTCGCCGGGGGCCATGGCCCAGCCGCGGATGTCGTGGTCATCGCGGTGCGATTCGATATCGGGAATCTCATCGAGGGCCCCCTCGGGAAACCACTTCGCCTGGGAGTCCATGAACGATCGGGGCATCAGCCAGCCCTTGCGGTGGGATCCCGCAATGAACTCCAGGGTCGATTCGGGCGCCACCGGATCGACCGGCATCCACATCGAGCAGTTGTCGAATCCGTCGACGTCGTAGTACGGCTGATCCTGGTGCCATGGCGTGTCTTGGCGTGTTCCGGGCTCCTTGACGAGCATGTGGTCGTGGTAGAGGCGAACCACCCGGCTGCCCATCAGCGCGCCGGCGACGTCGGCGGCGCGTGACTCGAACGCGACCCTGCGAAACTCGTCGATGCGCTGCCAGTTACAGAAGTCCTCCACGAAGCTGCCGGGGTCACCGGCCTGGCTGGCGACCTTGAACATCGGACTTGGATCGGCCAGATTTCGTTCGATCCCGCGCTCGACGAGTGCGACCTCGTCGGCGGTGAAAAGGCCCCGCACGATGGTGACGCCGTGAGTGCGGAAGTCCTCGATGACAGGCGAATCGATGGTGTCCAAGGTGTCGAACATGCCGACAACGCTAAACAGGAGATGCGAGTGAGAAAAGTAGTGAATACTGCCCAGAGTGAGTGACTTTTATGATCACAAGTCATGAGTGCCCGCGACCTGTCCTTCCGGCATCTGCTGGCGCTGCGCGCGGTCCACGAACACGGCTCGTACCGACGTGCCGCTGACGCGCTCGGCTACTCGCAGGCTGCGATAACCCAGCAGATCGCGGTTCTGGAGCGAGCCCTGGGCGCCCCGGTGTTCGACCGGCACCCCGGACCGCGTCCCGTCACACTCAGCGCCGTCGGCCGCGAGGTGCTCGACGCCGTCGAGGATCTGGTTGCCCGCGCCGATCTTCTCGATGCCCGAATTGCGGAAGTCCGCGACGGGCGCTCAGGTCGGCTGGCGATCGGGACCTTCCAGTCGGTGTCCGCGACGCTGCTTCCCGGGGTTCTGACCGACACCCGCGTGCAGGAGCCGGGCGTGACCGTCAGCGTGTTCGAGAGCAGGGACAACGCTGAGCTGATCGCTGGGCTGATGTCGGGCCGGCTCGATGTGTCGTTTCTCGTCGGGCCCGTTGCCGACGACCGGCTGACCATCCACGAGGTTTGCGCGGATCCTTTCGTCGTCATGCTGGCGGCTGCCGCGCCGGACCTCCCGCGGTCGGTGCGGCTGGCCGATCTCGCGGGCACCCCGCTGATTGGTCATGAGGCGTGTGTCTGCCACGAGATGGTCGAAGAAGGCCTGCGCTCCGCAGGCGTCACCGCGTCCTATGTTTTCCGGAGCAACGACAACGCCGCGGTTCAGGCGATGGTCCGCGCGGGGCTGGGCGTCGCCATCATGCCTCTGTTGGCGATCAACACCCAGGATCCCACCATCCGCGTCGTCCCGCTGGCGCCGCCGCTGACTCCGCGATCCATCCTCGTCGCGGTGCCCAGGGACCGGCCCGTGCCGACGGCGACGCGGTTCATGGAGCGGTCGCTGACGGCCGGCCGGTTCGTCGTTCCCGTTGTGAACGGCGCAGGGGTGGACTGAATCCCGGTCAGGCCAGCGCGTCGCCGACCATCAGCTTGAAGTCGAGCGCCTTGAGCGACAGCGTCGCGTCGTAGGTGCGCTTGTAGCCGGTCACGCTGATCTTCCAACCGTCCGGCGTCTTGCGGTATTCGTCGTGGTAGAACGCCGCACCGATCAGCATGAAGTCGAACTCCGCCACGATGACCCTGTCCTGCAGGTACCAGATGCCCGACGCCTCGTCGCCGTCGACGGTGATCTCCGGATGGGTGACCCGGTGCTCGGTGACGACGCTGTCCGGCAGCGACGTGCGCATGTATTCCACCAGCGAGTTCCGGTCGGTGAAGTGGTGCTCCTCGCCCAGAGACGATCCGTAGTCGCCGACGACGTCATCGGTCATGGTGTCGGCGTAGTCGGCCCAATGCTTGGTGTCCAACGCACGCAGATAGCGGTATTTGACGCGCTTGATGTCTTCGAGATCACCCATGGCCAACATTGCAGCACATCGCACACCGCCCCCACCGGGACAGGTAGTCAACTACTCGTGCTCGCGCGGGCCACGCGGCTGACGGTGGTTGGATGGCCCCCAAATATCAGGTCGCCATGGGCGACACCTACCCCTCACTGGCCCGCCAGTTCTATCGCGACGCAGACATGGCGGCGGCCTTGGCCGCGGCGAACCACCAACCCGTCACTGCCGAACTCATCGTCGGACAGGAACTGGTCGTCCCGTACATCACCCAGCGCCACACCGTGTCATCCGGTGACACCCTGCACGGCCTTGCCGAGCGGTTCTACGGCGACACTGCCATGTCGCCGGTGCTCGCGGCGGCCAACCACGTCGCCGAAATCCGGCCGGGCGACCGCCTCCTGGTGCCCGACCTGGAGAATGTCAGCCTGCACATGGTCTTCCCGGGCGACAGCCTCGCGGAGTTCGCGGTGCGCTGGTACAACGACGAACAGTGCAGCACGGTCATCGAGCATGTCAATCACCTTGCCGGACAGCAGGATGTCGAGGTCGGACAACAACTGATCCGGCCCGCACTGAACCGCAGGCATGTCGTCGAGGACGGCGAGACCTGGCCGCAACTGGCCCAGTGGTGGTACGGCGACCCGACGCTGGACCACCTGATCGCCGCGGCGAACCGACGGTCCGACGACGAGGCTCCGCCGGTCGGGCAGGTGCTCTTCTTCCCCGACCTCGCTGACTTCTGAGGTCAACGCGCCTACAGTCGCCATGATGACGAGACTGTCGGTTATCTACTACTCGGCCACCGGGCACGGCACCACGATGGCCCGCCGCGTGGCCGACACCGCCGAGGGGGCCGGTGCCGAGGTGCGGGTGCGTCATATCGCCGAGACGCGCGATCCTGCGTCCTTCGCGAACAACCCGGCCTGGACGGCGAACTACGAGGCCACCAGAGACCAGCCGCCCGCCACCGGGGACGACATCGTGTGGGCCGATGCGGTCATCTTCGGTACCCCCACCCGATTCGGTTCTCCCGCCTCACAATTCCGCGCGTTCCTCGACGGCCTCGGCGGTTTGTGGGCCAAAGGGCAGCTCGCGGACAAGGCGTATGCGGCGTTCACCTCTTCGCAGACCGAGCACGGTGGGCAGGAGAGCACACTTCTGGCGCTGTACATCTCGCTGATGCATTTCGGCGGCATCATCGTGCCGCCCGGCTACACCGACGGGGTGAAGTTTGTCGACGGCAACCCGTACGGCGTCAGCCATGTCACCGGTCCGGAGAACAAGAACGAGCTCAGTGACGCAACGCTGGCGGCGCTGGACCACCTTGCGCGACGGGTGGTTTCGGTCACCGACCGGTTGACCGGCCCTTCTCCAGGCGCTGCGTAGCCATCTCGACCAACGCGCGACGCTCGCGCTGCCAGTCGATGGGTTCGTTGATGATCATCTGCGCCAGCACCATGCCGCGCAGCGCCGCCCAGATCACCTCGGCGACGTCACGGTCGGCGGGATCGTCGGAGATCAGCCGGCCCAGGCCGCTGATGGCGTCGTTCATCTCCAGCAGGTGTTGCCGTGAACTGTCGCCCAGGCCGCCGCGGGTGGCGCGCAGGATCTCGAACGCCGCCAACGAGGTGGGGCTGCTGTAGCAGTTCCACGCGACGTCGACGACGGTCTCCACCCGCTCCGACAGCGGCAGCCCGCTGACCTCGGCGCCGGACAGGCTTTCCACGAGTCGGCTCACTCCGTCGTCGACGACGGCCATCAGCAGTCCGTTGCGGTCACCGAAGTGGTACTGGATCACGCCCCAGGTGACGCCGGCGCGTTCGGCGACGTGCTTGGCGGTGGCGGCCGGGAAGCCCTCCTCGACGATGCAGCGCACGGTCTCGTCGATGATCTTCGCGCGCGTCTCGTCACCGCGCCTGCGGGGCGCGTTTGTGCTGCGGGTGGGCGCAGACGAAGCGGCAGTTGTCATTGTTGACTTTATAACATTGTTGACTCTATGTTGGAAGTGTGACTTCAGCCCACAGTCGCTTCGCGTCGTTGTCCCGCGAGCAGCTCGCCATTCTGGTCCCTGAACTACTGCTCATCGGTCAGATGATCGATCGGTCCGGAATGGCCTGGTGCATCAGCAATTTCGGCCGTGAAGAGATGCTGCAGATCGCCATCGAGGAGTGGTCGGGCGCCAGCCCCATCTACACCAAGCGGATGCAGCGTGCGCTGAAGTACGAGGGCAACGACATCCCGACGATCTTCAAAGGCCTGCAACTCGACATCGGCGCGCCTCCGCAGTTCATGGATTTCCGCTACATCGTGCACGACCGCTGGCACGGCGAGTTCTACCTCGACCACTGCGGCGCATTGCTCGACGTCGAACCGATGGGCGAGGAATACGTCCGCGGCATGTGCCACGACATCGAGGATCCGACCTTCGACGCGACCGCGATCGCCACCAACCCCAAGGCGCAGATGCGGCCCGTCCACCGCCCGCCGCGGGCACCCGCCGACCAGCATCCGCACTGCGCGTGGACGGTGATCATCGACGAGTCTCATCCCGACGCCCAGGGCCTGCCGCCGTTGGCCGTGATCGAGAAAACACGTGCTGCCAGTTGGGAATTGGCTCCGATAGATCCTTCGGACGACGGGCAGTCCGACTACTCGGGGCCACTGGTGAGTGACTTCGACTTCGCGTCGTACTCGCATTCGGCACTGGTTCGGATGGCCGACGAGGTGTGCCTGCAGATGCACCTGCTGAACCTGTCGTTCGTGCTCGCCGTGAGCGCCCGGGCCTCCGACGAACAGCAGGCCCGCGTCATCTGCACCAAACAGCTCACCGGCCTGGCCGGGATCGCCGCCGAGCGGATCAAGAACGCGTTGGCGCTGCCCGATGGCCTCGACGGTGTTCTGCGGATGCTCGAACTGCACCCGCTGCTGAACCCCGCCGGGTACGTCGACGCCGAGTTCGAAGGCGGGCGCATGCATGTGCACCGCTGCGCTGCCCACGACGACGGCGCCTGGATCTCGCTGTGCACGCCCGGATCCACCGCGCCGCTGCAGGCGATCGCCACCGCAGTCGACCCGCATGTCGCGGTCCACGTGGAAGGCACCGACACCGACTGGACCCTCGAACTGTCCATCTCCGACACCGCCGCCAAGGTGGCGTCCGAGGTGGAGGTCGTCAAGTTCAGCGGCGGGTCGACCTTCGTGTTCGAACCGCGGCAGTCGCTGCCCCTGACCGTGGTCTGACCGTGGCGTACCGCGTCGTGCAGTGGACCACCGGCGCGGTCGGCCGTGAATCGTTGCGCGGCATCCTCGACCACCCCGACCTCGAACTGGTCGGCGTCAAGGCCTACTCCGACGACAAGAACGGCGTGGACGCCGGCGAACTGGTGGGCCGTGGCCCGGTGGGTGTGCCGGCCACCACGGACGCCGGCGCGCTGCTGTCCGGGCCCGTCGACTGCGTCCTGTACACACCGCGCACGCCGTCGGTCGACGAGGTGTGCCGAATCCTGTCCTCGGGCGCAAACGTGGTGACCACGGCCTTCGCGTTCCACCCCGCGCGCACCGACGCCGCCGACCGCGACCGGCTGCTGGCGGCCTGCCGGGCCGGTGACAGCTCACTGCACGGCACCGGGCTGAACCCCGGCAACCTCGGTGCGATCATCCCGCTGGCCATGGCCGGCATGTGCCGCGAGATCGCCCAGGTCAGAGTGCAGGAGCGTGCGGACTGGTCGCTGTACGACAGTGTCGGCATCACGTTCGACCAGATGCTCTTCGGATCGCCCCTGGACACCGTCACCGCTGACGCGCCGAGTCTGCAGCACACGAGTGACCTTTTCCGGCAACAAGTTTGGTTGCTCGGAGACGCACTGGGCGCCGACCTCGACGAGGTGACCACCGACCTCGAGGTCATCCCGGCAACGTCCGATCGCGACATCTTCGGCCGGACACTGGCGGCCGGAACCGCTGCGGGTCAACGCTGGCGGTGGTCGGGCCGCAGCGCCGGGCGGACCGTCATCGAGGTCGAAACCCTGTGGGTGGTCGGCGAAAGGCAACCCGCGCACTGGCCCACCCCGCAACACGGCTGGACGGTCACCATCGAGGGCACGCCCTCGCTGCAGGCGCATCTGGTCACCCTGGCCAGCTTCGTGCGCGATGTGCCGATGTCCGAACACGTGCAGTCCGCCAGCGTCGCCACGGCGATGCAGGCCGTCAACGCGGTGCCCGCGGTGTGCGCGGCTCCCACCGGATTCGTGACGATGGCCGACGTGCCGCTTGTCTGGAACAAACACATAGTCGGTTCATAGAATCGAAATACCCGCTGGCAGAAGCCTGTTCGACCGCCCGCGGAAGCCTGTGACGGGGAGTGTCGCTCAACGGCGATGGCGGGGCGCGGGGATACAGTGTGCTCCGTGGCCGACCCTGTGGGGTTGTCGATCGGGACGACCAATCTGGTTGCGGTGCGCGCCGGCACTCAACCGGTGACGCGCCGCTCCGTGCTGACCCTCTACGACCAGCGCCCGCCGGAAGTGGGTCTGTCGGCGGAGAACCCGAACCTGACCGAGCCCGGGCTGGTGATGCGTGGGTTCGTCGAACGTGTCGGCGACCCGGTGCCATTGGTGGCGTCGGACGGTTCCTCCCATCTGGCCGAGCGCCTGCTCGTCGACGCCCTGGGCGCCATGGCCGACACCGTGGGCGCGTCGTCAGACCTGGCGATCGCCGTACCCGCGTACTGGGGATCGGCCACCGTGCGCGCACTGTCCGACGCGCTGGCACGCGATCCCAAGCTGGCTCCCACCGGTGCGCCGCCGCGCCTGGTGTCCGATGCCGTCGCCGCACTCATCGCCCTGCAGACCGAGCCGGGCCTGACCGACGACGGTGCCGTCGTGCTGCTCGACTTCGGCGGCAGCGGCACCAGCATCACGCTGGTGGACGCCACCGGTGGCTTCCAGCCGATCGGCGAAACCGTGCGCTATCCGGAGTTCTCCGGTGACCAGATCGACCAGGCGGTGCTTTCGGCCGTGGTCGCGCAGGTCACCGGAGCCGACGACACCGATCCGGCGGCCACTGCCGCGGTCGGATCCCTGACCAGGCTGCGCGACGAGTGTCGGCAGGCCAAAGAGCGGCTGTCGGCGGAGACGGTAACCGGCCTCGCCGTCGATCTGCCCGTTTCCGCGTCCGAGATCCGTTTCACCCGAACCGAACTCGAGAGCCTGATCGACCCGCTGCTGGACGGTGCGATCGCAAGCCGTCGAGGATCTGTTGCAGCGCAACGGCCGAACGTGGTCCGACGTGTCGACGGTCGCCACCGTGGGCGGCGGCGCCAGTATTCCTCTCGTCACGCAACGTCTCTCAGAACGAAGCCGGGCCCGTGTGGTCACCACGGCCCGGCCTGGGGAGGACACCGCCATCGGCGCGGCGCTGCTGGCCGCGCGCTCCGACGCGGAAGCGCCGACGGGTATCGGCACGGTGGTTGGCGACGCCGCGACCACCGGGTTCGGCGGAGTCGGGAACGTCGGTCCGGCACTGGCGTGGTCGCAGGACGACGACCGCACATCGGAGCCGGTGCCCTACACCGAGGAGAATCCGTACGCCATCGAGCGGACCGGCGCGCGGCCGCGTGTCGCGTACATCCCGCCGACCGGGCCGATCAGCACCCCCGCACGCCCCGGTAGCCGGTTCCCGCAGTACGCGATCGGGGCGGCGGCGCTCATCGCGGTGATCGCGGCCGGCGGGGTGGCGTACTCGCTGACGTCGGCCAGCAGTTCGACCACCACGACGCCGACCGTGACGACCGCGCCGGTGGCCACCACCACCGAGGCGCCGGTCGCACCGCCGCCACCCCCCACGACGGAGGCGCCGCCCCGCCGCCGCCACCACCACCCACGACGGAGGCGCCGCCCCCGCCGCCGCCGCCGCGAACTACGACGCACGCGCCGCCGCCCCCGCCGAAGACGGTCACCGAGACGGTCACGCCGACCACCACCCCGCCGACCACGACAACGACGCCACCACGACAACCACGACGACCACAACCACCCCACCGACCACAACGACCACGACGCCGCCGACCACGACCACCACCACCGCGCCGCTCATGACGACGACGTACATCACCGTGCCGTTCGTTCCGGTGCCCATTCCGATTCAAGTCCCGCAGAACCCGTATCAGCAGCAGCCGCAGAACCCCTACCAGCAGCAGCCGCAGTACCCGTACCAGCCGCAGCCGCAGGTGCCCTGACCACTGGTTCTGGCGAACATCTGGAACTGCGCGCACACTAGCTGTACCGCAGGTGGTGCGGGTGGGTGCCAGCAGGAGGGCAGCGATGAGCAACAACGGGCCGTTCGGATTCGACCCGGACGACTTCGACCGGATGGTCCGGGAAGCGGGCGACAGCCTTCGCGACGCCCTGGGCAATGTGTTCCAGCAGTCCGGACAACGTCCCGGTTGGTCGACGTTATTTGATCAGGCGGGCCGGCGCGCACGCCCGGAACCCGAAACCACCGGCGAGATCGGCGAGGGTGTCTGGGCGATCTTCCTCGTCGGCGACGAGGGCGTCGCGACCGTCGAACAGGTGTACGCGACCGAACTCGACGCGTTGCGCGCCAACAAGTACAACACCGATACCAAGCGGAAGGTCCGGTTCCTCCCGTACGGCATCGCCGTCACCGCACTCGACGAATCGGACGACGAGTCGCTCGACGAATCGGAGTGATCGCGTAGCGGGAATGCCGCCGGTCACGCACAGTGAACGCGTGACCATTCGACGCATTCTCATCGCTGCAACCGCTGCCTTCTGCGGAGCGGGGATCATGGCCGGGGGCGCACATGCCACCCCGGCGGAGGGCGACTCCGTTCGCACCGAGTTGGCCAAGGGCACCACCGACGCCCCGGTATCCATCGTCACCGACGGTCAGCCCACCACGCTGTACGTCCAAAGCGCGACGCTTCACCCCGGTGCCGGCAGCGGCTGGCATACCCACCCCGGCCCGGAGTACTCGGTGGTCACCGACGGGACCATCGCCGTGCAGACGGCGACCGACTGCACCCTGACCAGTTTCACCGACGGTCAGGCGGTGTTCATCCCCGGCGGTGTGCCGCACCGGGTCGCCAACACCAGCCCGCAGGACGCCAGCGTGGTGGTGACCTACACGCTGCCGGCCGACGTCGCCGTCCGTGGCGACGCGCCGGACGCCTGCGCCAAGTAATCGCGCCGCGCCCGGATACGGATCCGGGCGCCGCGGTTGGGCACCAGAATCACGTGCCTGGTTCGCTGGCGTTCGCCCGCCGCAGTGGTGGTGTCGAGGTCCACCCGCAGCAGGATCTCGCGCAACACCACCCGCATCTCGGTGAGCGCGAAGGTTGCGCCCAGACAGCGTCGGTTGCCGCCCCCGAACGGTAGCCATGTGGTGGGCGAGAGATGTGCCCCGAGCATGCGGTCCGGCTCGAACCTCTCCGGGTTGGGGTACAGGCTGGGGTTCGCATGCACAAGGCCCGCACCGGGAGCCACCATGACGCCCGCGGGCAGGCGGTAGCCGGCCAGGTCGACGGGCCGGGTCAGGACGCGACCGATGTCGAACACGACCGGGCGGACCCGCAGGGTCTCCTTGCAGACGGCGTCGAGGTATTCGTCGCCGGACGGGTCGCCGGCCGCCGAAGCATCCGCGGCGGCAACGGCTTTCGCCAGCGCGGTGGGGTGCCGGGTAAGTCGTTCCAGTGCCCACGACAGGCCCGTCGCGGTGGTGTCGTGCCCGGCGACGAGCAGGGTCATCAACTGATCGCGGAGCTCGCGGTCGGTCATGGATCGGCCGTGTTCGTCGGCAGCGCGGACCAGCATCGCCAATGCGTCGCCGCGCACCGCCAGATCGGGATCGGAACGCCGGTCGGCGATCTCGGCGTAGAGCAGACGGTCGGCCGCCTCCATGTGACGACGCACGGCGCGCCACGGACGGCGTTGCTGCAGTTCCGGTTTCGCGAACGCCAGCATGTCCCAGTTGTTCACCGTCAGCAGCTTCGGCAGGATCTCCTGCAGGGCCGCCAGCCGGGATGGGTCGTTGGCGCCGACGACGATGCGCAGGATCACCTCGAGAGTGATCTCCGACATCCGTGGTGCAACCGGAAATTCCTGGCCCACAGGCCATCTCGCGATGTCTCTGGCGGCGATGTCGGCCATCAGACCCGTGTGCGCGGCGACGGCCTTCTGCTGGAACGGTGCCAGCATGAGCTTGCGGCGATCGCGATGAAGATCCTCGTCGATGACGAGTACCGAACTCTTGCCCAGCAACCCGGCGAGCATCGAATTCGCCTCACCGGCGTGGTAGACCGCCGGATCCCCGGCGAACACCGTCTTGATGTCGTCGGGGTCGTCGATGTACACGACGGTTCCCACCGACGCGATGCGCACGGTGAACACCTTGCCGTAACGCCGGCGGCAGGCCGCCACGAAACGCGGCCAGTACGCCGGCCATGAGCGCGGCCTGGACCAGGCTCGGCAGTGGCGGACCCGGCGGCAGGTTCTCGCTCATTGATGCAGCTTACGGCGGTGCGCTGTGGGAAAGTGTCGACGTGGGCGAGAAAGTGCGGGTCGTCGTGGGGGACGACCATCCGCTGTTCCGTGACGGCGTGGTGCGCGCACTGGTGTCCAGCGGCGAGATCGACGTGGTGGCAGAAGCCGACGACGGCACGTCGGCGTTGGCGGCCATCAAGGAACACCAACCCGCCGTCGCGCTCCTCGACTACCGGATGCCCGGGTTGGACGGTGCGCAGGTGGCCGCCGCGGTGGTCCGCGACAAACTGCCCACCCGCGTGCTGCTGGTGTCGGCGCACGACGATTCCGCGATCGTCTACCACGCGATCCAGGAAGGTGCGGCGGGATTTCTGCCCAAGGAGTCGACGCGGGCCGAGATCGTCGCCGCGGTGCTCAGCTGTGCGCGGGGCCGCGATGTGATCTCGCCGGGACTTGCGGCGGGTCTGGCCGGCGAAATCCGGCGTCGCGCAGAACCTTCCGGGCCGGTGCTGAGTCCGCGCGAACGTGAAGTCCTCGACCTGATCGCGGCCGGCCGCAGCATCCCGGCGATGGCCGCGCAGCTGTTTCTGGCACCGTCGACGGTCAAAACACATGTGCAGCGGCTGTACGAGAAGCTCGGGGTCAGTGACCGCGGGGCCGTGGTCGCCGAGGCGATGCGGCGCGGGCTACTGGAATGAGGTGGCTGTCTCGGCTGGTCGATTTTCTGACGGCCGAGCCGGTGCGGGTCGCGGCATTGCTGCGCCCGCCCATGATCGGCCTGATTGTGATGATCGTCGACGTCGGGGATGTCGACCACTGGCTACCGGCGGTCTACCACAGCGCGATCGTCGGGTACTTCGTGGCGTCCCTCGTCTGGCTGCTGGTGGTGATGCGCGGCAATGTGCCCGCCTGGGCGGGCTGGGTGTCGACGCTGATCGACGTCCTGGCGGTGGTGACGCTGTGCCTGACGTCGGGCGGCGCGACCGCGTGGCTGCTGCCGGTGTTCTTGGTGCTGCCGATCTCGGTGGCGTTCCAGGACCGGCCGTGGCTGACGGCGGTGCTGGGCGCGGTGACCGCGTTCGCCTACCTCGGGGTGTGGATCGTCTACTCCAAGCGTGACGACACCGTCGGTCTGCCCGACATCGTCTACATGCATTTCGCGTTCCTGCTCTGGTTCGCCGCCGCGACCACCGGGCTGTGCCTGGTGTTGTCCCGGCGCGCGGCGCGGGTGACGGCGCTGCTCGACGTGCGCAAACAGCTGGTCTCGGAGTCGATGCGCGCCGACGAACGCCACAGCCGTGAACTCGCCGAGAGCCTGCACGACGGGCCGCTGCAGGAACTGCTGGCCGCCCGCCTGGAACTCGACGAGCTGTCCGGGCGGGTGGACGACCCGGCGCTGGACGCGGTGCGCTCCACGCTGGCCGATACCGCCACCCAGCTTCGGTCCACCCTGAGAACACTGCATTCGGCGGTGCTCTCGGAACTCGGACTGACGCCGGCGCTGTCAGAGCTGTCGCGCCAGTTCCGCGATCGCGGCCTCGCGGTCGAGGCCGAACTCGACGACGTCGGTAAGCCACCCGCGCAGGATCTGCTCTACCGCGCGGCGCGGGAGTTGTTGGGGAACGTCGTCTGGCATGCCCGCGCGTCGACGGTGTGGGTGACGCTGCGGCAGGCCGGCGACAGGATCACCCTGACGGTGCGCGACGACGGCGTCGGCTTCGATCCGTCTGCACTGGACGGTCGCATCGCCGACGGTCACATCGGGCTGGCGTCCCTGGTGGCGCGGGTGGAGGCGATGGGCGGGACTGTCGACATCGTCTCGGCGGCCGGACGCGGCACCCAGGCGACGGTGACCACGCCCAGCAACTAAAAAGTGCGGGCTGCTGCCACACGGGCGTGCATCGTTTATGGTTCTGCTGTGTCTGAGATGGATCGTCGCAGCCTGATGTTGATGATGGGGTTCGGTGTGGCGGCTGCCGCGCTGCCGCTCCAGAAGGCCCATGCCGACCCGCTGCCAGGCGATTTTCCGCCTGGCCCGGGGCCCGGGCCGGAGGCACCCGGTGTGCCGGGCGCGCCCGGTGAACCGGTGCCCGCAGCTGCCGTCCCGGGGCCCGTCTTCCTGTTCCAGGAGGAGTTCAACGGCCCGGCAGGCGCACCGCCCGATCCGGCGTGGTGGTTCATCGTGCCCGAGCGCGAGACGATCAGGAACCCCGTCGAATGGGACAAGCCCTACAACATGGGGCGTTACGTCACCGACCAGGAGCACGTGTTCCAGGACGGCAACGGCAACCTGGTCATCCGCGCCACGCGAGGCCCCGGCGAGAACATCCAAGAGAAGTACGCCAGCGGCAAGGTCGTCGGACTGTGGCGTGGCGGCATCGGAACCACCTGGGAAGCCCGCGTCAAGCTCAACTGCCTCACCGACGGCGCCTGGCCCGGTGTCTGGCTGTTGAACGACGATCCCGTCCGCGGCGGCGAGGTCGACCTGGTGGAGTGGTACGGCAACCGGGACTGGCCGTCGGGTACCACCGTGCACGCGCGGCTCGACGGCACCTCGTTTGCCACCGACCCGCATCCCGTCGACGGCGGCTGGCACACGTGGCGGATGACGTGGCAGCCGACCGGGATGTACTTCTGGAAGGACTACCAGCCCGGCATGGAGCCGTTCTTCGAGGTTGCGGCGAACTCCATCGAGGATTGGCCGTTCAACGATCCCGGCTACACGCTGGTGCCGGTGTTCAATCTCGCGGTCGGCGGTTCGGGTGGCCGGGAGCCTGCCGAGGGTTCCTACCCGGCGGAGATGCTCATCGACTGGGTCCGGGTCTTCTAGGACGGCTCCGATACGGGTCAGTTCTTGAGGGTTCCCTCTTGCAGAATCGTGAGGGCCTTCTCGACGCTGAAGGTTCCCGAGGCCTGGCTGGGCGGGTACTCCTTGAACGTCGCGAGGAATTCTCCGACGATGGTGATGGCGGGCACCATCGTCCACAGTTTCTCGCCCCACCAGCGGCCGTAGAGCATGCCTTCGGTCTGGTAGCGCTCCCACGGGTCCTGTCGCAGGTTGGTCACCACCGGAACGTTGGTGGAGTCCTCTTTGCCGGTGAAGAGGTTCCCGACGATGGTCTTGAAGTTGAGCTTCCAGGCGTTGTACCGCACCGCCATGAGGTCGGCGTTGTCGCTGAAGTAGAAGATCTCGCGGCGCGGTCCTTCGGCGCCGTCACCGGTGAAGTAGGGCTTGAAGTTGTAGCCGTCGAGGTGGACCTTGAAGGTCTTGTCGCCGCTCCTTATGGCCCGCTAACAGCTTCTCTTTCACCTCTGGCTCGCCCGCTGCGGCCAGGAGCGTCGGCATCCAGTCCTCGTGAGCCATGATCTCGTTGACGATGGTGCCGGGCTCGACGACACCAGGCCATTTGGCCACCATCGGCACCCGGAAACCGCCCGCGTAAGTGCTGCCCTTCTCGCCCCGGAACGGCTGGTTGCCGCCGTCGGGCCAGCTGAAGATCTCGGCGCCGTTGTCGCTGCCATGGTCGAGCGGGCCATGGCGGCGATTCCGCCCAAGCCCGGTGCTCGGACAACGACTACTCGCTCAGCGTCGAAGTCGCCCACGCTGCGCGGCGCTCTGACGGACCAAGCCGGCCAACACCATGCGGGTTCTTCCCCGTGGAGACCATAGTGGAATCCACGTGGAGCTCACGGAAATCGCCGTGGCGACTTACATCGCTAGGGACGTAACCCCAGGGGTGTTATGAAACGACTAAACGGTGCCGACGCATTCATGCTGGGCATGGAGACGTCGAAGTCCTACATGCACACGTTCAAGGTGGCGATCATCGATCCGTCCACTGATCCGAACGGCTGGTCTTTCGATAAGTATTACGACGAGTCGGCACGCCGGATACATCTGCTGCCGATGCTGCGGTGGAAGTACCTCACTTCGCCGCTTGGCCTGAATCACCCCTACTGGGTGGATGATCCCGACTTCGATCTGCACTACCACATTCGCCGCGTTGCCTGCCCGCCGCCCGCAGACCACAAAAGCTTGTGCGAGTTCATCGCGGCGGTCTATTCCTATCAACTCGACCGCAATCGGCCGTTGTGGATGAGTGGGTTGTCGAGGGACTCGCAGACGGCAAAGTCGCGATCGTCCTGCTGGTGCACCATGCCTACGTCGATGGCGTTGGTGCTTCGTGGCTGATGCAGCAGTTCTATCAGCCGCAGGTCGGCGTCAAGGCAGGCAGTGCCCCGGCCTACAACCCGGCACCTCTGCCCTCGTGGCTGACCCGACTGGGCTGGGCCGTGCGCGACTGGCCCGAAGTCATGATCGGCAATCTGCCCAAGGTGGCCGTGGGGCTGTCGCGCAAATTCATGCTGGACCGGAAGCGCAAGGCGGCCGGCGTGCCGCCGCACCCCTCGGCCGGACAGATGCGGCAAACGCCGATCAACGTCGACCCTCAGCGCTGGCCGCACCTTTGTCTGTGACAGCGTCCCACTGGAGCGCTTTGTCAGCGTCAGCAAGACGCTCGGTGTCACCATCAACGATGTATTCGCCTGCTGCGTGGCGGGCGCGGTACGACGCCTGCTTTCCGACCTGAACTACGACCCGGACACCCACCCGCTGATCGGCGGAACCCCATTCGGCGGCGAAAGGCCTGAAGGTATGGAAGGTCTGGGCAACTTCGTGACCCAGGACTTCTGCTGGTTGCGTAGCGACATCGCCGACCCGCTCAAGCGACTTCGGGCCAGCCACGAGGCGAACGTGGAGATGAAGGAGCACCTCAAGGAGGCCAAGGAGGCCGGCGCCGACATCAATGCCGTAATGCAGATTCTCCCGCCCTGTGGCGATCAAGATCCTGCGCAAGGTCAATCCACCGCGCGGGCGGACGCGTCGGTTTCTCCGGCAACCTGATCCTATCGAATGTGCCCGGGCCGAAGCAGGCGCTGTACCTCGACCATTGGAGGGTCGCCAACTGGTATTCCACCGGCCAGATCATCGATGGCACCGCACTGAACATCACGATGTGGAGCTATTGCGGGCAAGCAAACATCAGCATGCTGATTGACCGCGAGGTGCTCAAAGACGGCTGGGGGCTATTCGATTACTTCGTCGATGAACTGAATGCGCTTGCTCGCGCTTGCCGAAAAGTAACGGAGACTGCTCGATGACCCGGATCAAGCCCGATGGACCTGTCATTCTTGCTGCTGGAGAAAGCCAACCGACCATTTCACATGGCCGCCTTCACGATCTTCCAAAAACCGAAGGGCCAGCAGTCTTCGTTCGGGCCGCGCCTGTTCGACGCCTATCGGCACAGCCAGGCGGTGAAGCCGTTTAATTACAAGCTGAAATGGCTGGGCAAAGATGTCGCGGCGTGGGAAACCGTCGAGCCGGACATGCGGCTATCACATCCGGCACATTGCTTTACCGGCACCGGGTTCCATGCAGCAGTTCCAAGAGACGATTTCCTTCCTCAACACCGAGTCTGCTCGACCGGGGACACCCGCTCTGGGAGTGCTACATCATCGACGGTATCGAGAATGGCCGGATCGCTGTCATGATCAAAGTGCACCATTCGCTGATCGACGGTGAAGGCGGACTGCGCGCGATGCGCAACTTCCTGAGCGATTCGCCACGCAACAAGACGCTGGCCGGTCCCTGGATGGCTTTTGAGAACGCCGACAAGCCGCGGCCGGCACGACCCCGCGTTTCGCAAATGGAGCGAATGCGAGAAATGGTCAAGGGGCTGACCGAGCTGCCGGGAGATCTGATCGGCATAGCCGACGTCGGCGGACCGGCATCCAAGGCCGCACGCCGCCCGCACCAGCCAGCGTGATCGGGACGTCAAGCAAAGAACACCGAGGCACGGAGAACCCATGAAGAACATCGGCGCCATGCTCAAACAACGTGCAGTCGTTTCTCCGCAGCTCGAGGCCTACGTCGAGCCATCCGCCAACGTGCGCATGAACTACACAGAGATGAACGCGCTGGCCAACCAATGCGCCAGCGTGCTGACCTCGCTCGGGGTCGGCAAGGGTGACCGCGTGGCGTTGTTGATGCCCAATTGTGTCGAGTTCTGCTGCCTGTTCTATGGCGCAGCCAAGATCGGGGCCGTGGCGGTGCCCCTCAACACCCGCCTTGCGGCGCCTGAACTGGAATTCATCCTGTCCGACAGCGGCAGCAAGGTATTGATCTACGGTGAGGCGTTTGCGGCGGTAGCTGAGGCAATCAAGGCGGGTACCAACTACTCCTGCACCGTCACCGACTGGGTGCCGGCAGCGGGTAGCAGTGGTTCTCTTGCCGAACGCCTCAAGGCCGCCGACACCGACGAACCGGCCGGCGAATACGGTGGATCGGACAACCTGTTCATCATGTACACGTCGGGCACCACCGGACATCCAAAAGGAGTGGTGCATACCCACGACTCGGTGCACTCGGCGGCGACTTCATGGTCACTGACGATCGATGTGCGCTACCAGGACCGCGTACTGCTACCCCTGCCGATGTTCCACGTGGCGGCACTGACGACGGTCATCTTCTGCGCCATGCGCGGCGTCAGCCTGATCTCGATGCCGCAGTTTGATCCGGCGAAGGTGTGGTCGCTGATCGTCGATGAACGGGTTTCCATCGGTGGTGCCGTGCCGGCGATCCTGAACTTCATGCGCCAGGTGCCCGAGTTCGCCGAACTCAACGCGCCTGACTTCCGCTACTTCATCACCGGCGGTGCGCCCATGCCCGAGGCCCTGATCAAGATGTATGCCGCCAAGAACATGCAGGTCGTGCAGGGCTATGCGCTCACCGAATCGTGCGGTGGCGGCACCTTGCTGCTCGGCGAAGACGCGTTGCGCAAGGTCGGCTCGGCCGGACGCGCCAGCATGTTCGCAGACGTTCGTGTGCGCAGTGACGATGGCGTGATCAGCGAACGCGGGGAAGGCGAAGTCGTGATCAAGTCCGACTTCCTGCTCAAGGAATATTGGAATCGCCCGGATGCCACGCGCGCCGCTTTCGATAACGGCTGGTTCCGTACCGGCGACATCGGCGAGATCGATGATGAAGGTTATCTCTACATCAAGGATCGCATGAAGGACATGATCATCTCCGGCGGTGAGAACATCTACCCGGCGGAGATCGAGAGCGTCATGATCGGCATCCCCGGCGTCAGCGAGGTGGCGGTCATCGGCTTGTCCGACGAGAAGTGGGGCGAGATCGCGTGCGCCATCGTCGTCGCCGACCAGAGCGAGGTCAGCGAGCAACAAATCGTCGAGTTCTGCGGCACACGACTGGCGCGCTACAAGTTGCCGAAAAAGGTGATCTTCGCCGAGGCAATTCCACGCAACCCGTCGGGCAAGATTCTCAAGCGGGTGCTCCGCGAAAAGTACGTCTGACGAACAGCGAATCGCTAGTCGGCCCGGGAGCGACCGTCGTTGTGTTTAGGTATGGATATCGATTCTCGGCCTGAGGGCGAATGAGGGAGCTCGCATGTTGGTGTCTGGACGTACCGTTCGCGGCGCAGTGGTGGGACTGATCGGTGCGGGGGCGATCCTGTTCGGTGGTGTCGCGACGGCATCCGCCGAACCGACACCCGCACCGCCGCGCCCCCGCGCCCGCGCCACCTGCACCCGGTTGCACCGCCGCCGACTTGGCGGTGGCATCGGGCACCGTCGGTACGGCAATGGGGGATTATTTGTTCACGCACCCGTGGGTCAACGACTTCTTCACCAGCCTGCGTGGCCAGCCCAACGAGGAGATCCATGACCGCGTCCAGACCTATATGGACGCCAACCCTCAGGTCGAAAGCGAAATCACGGGGATCCGCCAGCCCCTCACCGAACTGAGAAGCCGCTGCGACCTCGCCCAACCCCAACTGGGCTCCTAGGAGGCGTGCATCATGACTCATTGGACACGGTCATGGACCGTCGCGGCGGCGAGTGCCCTGGCTATCGCTGCCGTTCCCGGCGCGTTGGTCACACTTGCCCTACCGGGCGTCGCCAACGCCGACGTCTGCGCCAGCGTCGGGCGACGGGTGTCGGTGAGCGGCTGCGCCAACATCGCCGACGCCGTGGCCCCGTACGTGCCGCCTCCCGCGTACTACGCCCCGATGCCGTACGACCCACCGCCGCCCCCGAACGTCACCGGCTGCGTGAGCTACAACGGCAGATGGGTCGGCGCCAGCGGCTGCAATTGAGCCGCTAGGCCGGTCCACCGGCAGCTAATTGACGGTGCGGCAAAGGTTTGCCCCGCGCCTGAAACAGAGGTGTCACGTCGGGGCAACACCGCGCGGCTAATTTCGCGCAATGACGCAGAACGTCGATAAGGACGCCGCGGTCGAGGTCGAACTCGACGCTGAGCTTGATCAGCTGACAGCCACCAAGGAAACCTTGGAGGACTACACCCTGCGGTTCGCGCCCCGCAGCTACCGCAAGTGGTCGACACGGGTGGTGGGCATCTCCGCGCTCGGCGGCATCGCCTACCTCGCCGACTTCGCCATCGGTGCGAACATCGGCATCGCGTACGGCACCACAAATGCGTTGTGGGGCATAGCAATATTCGCGGTGGTCATCTTCGTCACCGGCTTCCCGCTGGCCTACTACGCGGCGCGCTACAACATCGACCTCGACCTGATCACCCGCGGCAGCGGCTTCGGCTACTACGGCTCCGTCGTCACCAACGTCATCTTCGCGACCTTCACCTTCATCTTCTTCGCCCTCGAGGGCTCGATCATGGCCCAGGGCCTTCAAGCTCGGGCTTGGGCATTCCGCTGCCCATCGGCTATGCGGCCTCGACGTTGATCATCTTTCCGCTCGTCATCTATGGCATGAAAGTCCTTTCCACACTGCAGGTTTGGACTACTCCGCTGTGGCTGATCCTGATGGTGGCACCGTTCATCTACCTGGTCATCAGCCACCCCGACTCGATCAGCGCGTTCTTCGCCTATCAGGGCGAGCAAGGCAATGGCGCGACAAACCTCGGCTCCATCCTGCTGGCCGCCGGCGTGTGTCTGTCATTGATCGCCCAGATCGCCGAGCAGATCGACTATCTGCGGTTCATGCCGCCGCGCACTCCGGAGAACGCGCGCAGTTGGTGGACGTGGATGATCCTGGCCGGCCCGGGCTGGGTGATCTTCGGTGCCATCAAACAGATCGTCGGCCTGTTCCTGGCGGTGTACCTGATCGCCAATGTGGTTGACGGAGCGGCGATTGCGAACCAGCCGGTGCACCAGTTCCTGGAGATCTACCAGAACTTCATGCCGGGCTGGCTCGCGATGACGCTGGCCGTGGTCCTGGTGGTGATCAGCCAGATCAAAATCAACGTCACCAACGCCTATTCGGGTTCACTGGCGTGGACGAACTCGTTCACCCGCGTCACCAAGCGTTACCCGGGCCGGCTGGTCTTCCTCGGGGTGAACCTGCTCATCGCGCTGGCGTTGATGGAAGCCAACATGTTCGACTTCCTGAACACCATCCTCGGCTTCTACGCCAACTGCGGCATGGCGTGGGTGGTGGTGGTGGCATCCGACATCGTGTTCAACAAGTATCTGCTGAAGATCTCGCCGATGCAGCCCGAGTTCCGCCGCGGCATGCTCTACGCCATCAACCCGGTGGGCTTCGGTTCGATGCTGATCGCCGCCGGCGTTTCCATTGCAGCGTTCTTCGGCCTGCTCGGCGAGGCGATCCGGCCGTACTCGCCGCTGGTGGCCATCGGCCTGGGCTTGGTGCTGCCGCCGATCTTGGCGATCGCGACGAAGGGCAAGTACTACCTGCGCCGCACCGACGACGGCATCGACCTGCCGATGTACGACGAGTACGGCAACCCGTCCGCCGAGCACCTGAAGTGCCATGTGTGCCATCACGACTACGAACGTCCGGACATGATGAAGTGCGCCACGCACGATGCGTTCGTCTGCTCGTTGTGCTTGAGCACCGACAAGGTGGCCGACCACGTGCTGCCCGCCCAACATTGACGCTGCTAGACCGGAGCACCCATGGTCATGAGCAAGCCACGTAGCCGATCCTGGCTGTGTTCGAGCACGTCGAGATCAACGTCCGCTGCACCTGGCTTGCCCCCGCGATACTCGAACGGGTTGTCGAGGTCCCGGATCAACGCCAGCACGTAGACCAGCAGGTAGCTGATCACCCCGACCACCAACACCGTCGGGGCCAGCTGGCCGAACTCGGTGATCAGCAACAGCACGAGGATCACCAAGGCCGTGACCTCCGCGATGAGGTAGCCCGCCGACACGTACGACGTACGGCGCATCGTGTCCATCCGGATCACCAGCTTGCGCATGCTCGCCTGCTCGGACTTCAACCGAGTCGTGAAACCGGCCTGGATCCTCGGGGCGAACACCATGAACAGCGGGTTCAGCGCCCGCACTCCGGCCATCACCTCGTCGAAGCCCTTGTCGTGCAGCAGCCACGTCCGCACCGAGTGCCCGATCTCGACCAGCTGCATCACACACTGCCGCGCCTCAGGCAGGTTGAGCTCGGCGTCGATGATCAAGCACTCGTCTGCGACCGTCTCGAGGCTGGCAGCCAGCTCACCGGGAAGGCGTTCGGCCTCCTTGAAGTCGCCCGCCGTCCCAGCGAGCATGAACCCCACGATGAACACCTCGGCCGCGATGACTCCGGTGAGCAGCGGGCTGAGGTCGAGGTGCTTGGCCGAACTCTCGTCGTAGAGCCACTTCAGCACGATCATCGCGAAGGCCACCGGTAGAGCCTGAAGGAGGAGGCGTGGGTTGCCTCGGAAGAGTTTGGTCACACTTGATCACCCCCGATTCGGAAAACTTCATTCTCCTCAGGCAGATCCTTGAACTGTTGTGCCCCAAGGCTTTCAAAGAGCAGACCTGATCCCACTGACAGGTTGCGCACCGTGCGGCTGGTGAGTACCTCGTAGGTGCCGGCCATCGCGGCGATGTGCGTGCCGACATGAAGTGCCAAGCCGGTCCACTCTTTCGCCTCGCCCTTCGCATTCGCCGATATGGAGACCTGCGCGAATACGGATGCCCTGGGTGGCGAATGCAGGCACAAGCGCGAGACCGCCCTGCGCACCTTTGGTGGGGTTGTCGAACAACGCGAAAACGCAATCGCCCGTGTGCTTTTCGCGACGAGCACCGTACCGCGCCGAAAAAGCCGAGACCAGTGTGGTTTCGGCATCTCCGTGCACCCGGTAGGCGAGGCGGATCTCTCCGTTTCGCGCATAGCGGACCTCCCCAACGTCCACGTCAACAGTGTGACACCCGCTGGTCAGCGGGCGTACGGCATTCGCGTAAGCGGTCCTTAGTTGTCCGCAGCCCTCATTTAGGAAGACAGCGCCCCGAGGCCGGATGAGCGCGGCGAGCATGAGCACGCAATGGCTCTCTCATCCGTCCTTGAACATGAGCATGGCGGACGATACGTCCGTCCCACTGCTGCGCGGCTGAGCGCCGGGCGGGCCGGACCGGCGGGAGAATCGTGAGACCGACCAGTCAGGGCGCGGGGACCAGAGCGTAGTGCGGGGTACTCGACGGCGCGAAGTTGAGTAGTCGATTACTCAGCGACACCGCCGTGGCCGACGAGCAGAATTGCCGCTATGACCGTAATCGCTGACCGACCTTCGTCGATGGCTGCACCCGATCAATTGACCCTGGTCTCCGATCGGCTGCACGAAATCCTCATCACTGGTGGCACTTTCGACGCCATCTACCGCCATATCCTCGCCGCCCCCGGCAAACGGGTCCGGGCCGGCCTGGTGCTGGCCTGCGCCCGCCTGCTGCCCTCGGCCGCCGTGCCGCATGCTCGACGCCGTCGACCTGGCCTGCGCGATAGAGATGTTCCACGAGGCGTCGCTCGTGCACGACGACATCTGCGACGGTTCGCTCTTGCGGCGCGATGCCCCGTCGGTAGCGGCCGCGTTCGGCGTCCGCACCGCCGCCCGGGCTGGATTCCACCTGGCGGGCAACGCTTTACAGGTGCTCGCGCGGGTGCTGGCCGACAACCCGGCGGTGTTCGCGCGGCTCGGTGAGGCACCCGGCGTCACCTACCTCGACCAGCTGTCGGACCTTTCTTTCGGCCAGCTCGTCGAGACCCTGCCACCCGCCGTCGACGCCGCCGCCCTGCGCCGGCACTACGAACTCGTAGCCGGCGCGAAAACCGGCACCCTGTTCCGGCTGGCCTGCTCGTACGGCGGCACGGCGGGCGGCGTCGACCACGATCGGCTGCGCGCCCTGATGCAGTACGCGGACCAGCTCGCCCTCGCCTTCCAGATCATGGACGACGTGCGCGACGTCGAGGGCGGCCCCTCGCTGGGCAAGGAGGCCGGTGGCGACCTCGACCGCCGGGTGCCGACCTGGCCGGTGATCGAATGGCTGGCCATGCGGCCCGGCTCTCGTGAGATGTGGCTCTCCGAGCTGACTTCCAGTGCCGAGCTGCAGGCCGACCTGGTGCACAGCGGGGCCACCCGGGCCGCCCGCGCCGTCGCCGTCGAAGCCGCTGAGACGGCCTGCCGGGCAACGGACGTGTTCCCGCCCTCTCCCGCGCGTGAGCATCTGCGCGAACTCTTGGTACGGGTGGTGTCCCGATGAGCGGGGGGCAGCTGGGCGCCCTGGCCCACGGGCTGCGGCACCTGCGCCGCGCACCGGACCTGGCCGCGCTGCGGGCGGCCCAGTCACCGGATGAGCTGGCCCGGCTGGCGCTGGTCCCGGCGGCCCGGAACCTGTGCATCGCGATCGGCTTTCTGCCCGCGGATCTGCGGGCCGAGGCCACCGCCGCCCTGCTGGCCTGCCGGGTGCTCGATGCCTACGAGGACCTCAGCGACCGTCCAATGGCCGGCGCCGCCGTCCTGACGGCCGTGGGCTACCTGAACGGCGCCACCGACACGCCGCCCCCGCCGCTGCACTCGGTCGCCGTCCGGGACAGCGAAGCCGTCGACCTGCTGCTGGCCGAGCGGATCCGCGACGTCCGGGCGCTACTGTCGGCGCTGCCCTTCGAGGGACGGGAACGGGTCGGCCAGATGCTGGTCGACGTCGGCCGCGTGATGGCCCGGAACCTCGATTCACCCCTGCCGCGGGCCGCCTACGGCGAGGGCGTGCTCGGGCGGGTAGTGCTCTACGCATGCTCACTGGTCGCCGAAGACGCCTGCGCCGAGACCGATCTGGGCGAGTTGGCCGGATGCCTGGGCATCACCGCCCAACTGGCCAACGACCTGCGCGACGGTGAACTGACGCTCTACGGCGCCGGCGACCGCGAGGAACTGACCCGGCTGGTGATGCTGCGGCTGCTGGCCCCGGCGCTGGGCGGTTTCGCCCTGTTGGCCCGGCTCGGCCCGCGCACCCCCAGTCGCGGGGCCCGGGCGGCCATGGCCTACATGACCATCACGACAACCGCGTTCCTGTGCGCCGCCGTCGGGGCGCCCGCGCCCTACCGACGGCGGCTGCGGCTCGGCGCGGCCGTGCTGGCCGCCCGCTCACCCGTTCACTGGACCAGGATGCTGGAGCGGGTGCGGCGTTCCGCCGACGGGGCGATCCACCGGCTGCTCGATGCGTCACCCGACCCCTCTGCCGAGGCCGGCCTCGCTGCCGGGTCGAGCCCGGCTGCGGAGGTGCTCGGTCTGGGTGACCCTCACTCGATGTCGCCCTCGATGGGGCCGCTGATCGTCGGCACCACCTTCGCCATCGTGCGGGCCCTGCCGGAAGAACCGCTGACCGGCGAACTGCCCGACCCCCAGGTACGCCGCATGATGATCGCCGATCATCTGGCCTTCGGCGCCCTGGAGCGGTTGCGACCCTGCGACGCCGATGCGATGCAGGCCCTCGCCACGCAATTCCAGCTCACCGCCCTCGAAACCGCTACCTCAGGAGCCCGCCCATGACCATCGAATTGACCGGTACCAACACCGGAACGCCCGCCGCTTCATCGGTACGCGCTCGATCCGAAAGAACGCCATTCAGTCGGCGGGTGTTGAAGCTCGAGCACCCGGCGAATGTCGGCCCGCTGATGCATATCGTGTGCTGGGCCGGGGTGCTGGCCTTCGGTCTGCTCGTGCCGGCCGCCACGAACTGGTATCTGGCGGTGCCGCTGATCGCCACGCTGACGCTGCTGAACCTGTCGATCACCATCGGCGTGCTGCACATGCACACCCATCGACCGCTGTTCGTGTCGCGGCGGCTGAACCGGGTGGTCGACGTGCTGTGCTGCCTGCCCGGCACGCTGACGGCGGCCGAAATGCGCGAGGTGCACGTCCTCAACCACCATCGCTTCAACGACGGCCCCGGCGACGTCACATCCACCGAGGGCCGCGAGCATGGGCTACGCGCCGTCTGGTACTGGTTCAGGTACGGCCGGCATCGTCAAGAACCACACCGTACGAACGATTTTCGCAGCCAATGCGGCGCCCGGCCGGCGCAAGCGGCGTCACCAATTCATGTTCGATTTGACGCTGGTCTTGGCGCTGATCGCGGCCACCGCGTGGTCGCCGACACCACCCGGTTCACGCTCTTCTACTTGATCCCGTTCCTCGTGACCCAGGTGAACTCCGGCTACTTCGCCTGGCTGACCCACGCCCCGGCACGGGACTTCGACGACGACCCGAGCAAATCGATGAACACGGTGGGCAACTTGCTCAACTTCTTGATCTTCAACCAGGGCTACCACAGCGTGCACCACCGCTACCCGGGCATCCACTGGAGCCAGATCCCCGACAAGCTCGACTTCATGCGGCAGGTCGATCCCGACGTGGTGGTGCCTTACTGGGTGGCGCTCACCTCGGCCTGGCGCGTGGTCGTGCCCGGAGGCTTCCTCAACGCGACCTACGGCGAGCGGTGGAAGGCCAAGCTGGAGAAGCGGATTGAGGAGGGCAGCGTGCGCTCGCGGTACCTGCCCTGGTTCGCATGGATCTGACCACGCCCCAGGTGCGGGGCGTGCTGACCGACCGCCGTCGACTCGTCCCGGTCCTGCTGGCGTTCGCCGGATACGCCTTCGCCGGGGTGACCGTGCCCCTGCTGCTGCTGTTCGCCGGCGGCTGGTGGTGCCGAAGACGGTCGACCCGGGCCGCACCTGTCGACCGCCCCGTCGGTCGTGATCGACGTCCTGTTGTTGGCACTGTTCGGCCTGCAGCACTCGGGCATGGCCCGGCCCGCCTTCAAGGCGTTCATCACCCGTTGGGTGCCCGATGCCTTGGAGCGCACCCTCTACATCGTCATGGCCAGCCTGGCCGTATGGGTGCTCTGCTTGGGTTGGCAGCCGCTGCCGTACCGGATCTGGTCGACGGACGGCGTCGTCGGGACGGTGCTCGACGGCGGGTTCTGGCTCGGCTTCGCGCTGGTCTACGCGGCCACCCTGCTGCTGAACCACTTCTACCTGCTCGGCCTCGGCCAGGCCTACCGCGCCTATGTGGCCCGGGTGCCTGGCGCGACCGTCGATCGGCTTCAGGTGCACGGGCCCTACCGCCTGGTGCGCCATCCGCTGATGACCGGCCTGCTGCTCTGCTTCTGGTGCGCAAGCACATTGACCGCGGGGCACCTGTTGTGGGCGGGTGGACTGACCGGCTACATCCTGCTGGGCACGTTCCTGGAGGAGCGCGACCTCATCGCACGCTTCGGCGCGGCCTACCGCGCCTACGCCGCCCAGGTGCCCGC
>CAVZZD010000002.1:0-281832 GCA_963779655.1 uncultured Actinomycetota bacterium
CGTCACACCGGGGCCAATTCAAGTTGACATTGCCAGGCGTCCCGCGTTCATCCGCGAATCGGGCAAGTCAGCGTTGATCCACGACACTCTCAGCAGTCGCAGACAACTCCCCCTCGTCGGACAGGCGTCAGTGAAAGCACGGTAATGAGGCAGAGCCCCGCTGGAACTCAACCAGGCCGTAGTCCGTCACTTGGACATAGAACCTCTGACCGTTGCTGATCCACTCCCAGGCCGTCTGCCCGTCTATCTGCGGAGCACCACACCACGCGATCCCCCGAAACGGTTGCCCCACCGGCAGCCTCTGCCTGAGCCAGGCGACCATGTCGGACTGCGAGGCGCGATAGCTCCAATGCTCGCTGTGAGTCCGCACCGATACGGTATTGGAGGGAAGCAACCGAGACCCCCGCGGCAGGTCGATCTCGGCCTTGCTCGAATGCGGCAACGATCCGGTGTCCGGGCCCGCACCACTGGGGTCCGGATAGCTGGTGGGGGCGAGGTCGTAGTGGCACAGCCCGTCGTACGAGTTATACACGTAATTGACCGGGCACGACGGGACGGCATTCGCCGTCGCCGCGGTGCCCATCGGGATCATGAACAGGGCGGCTGCGGTCATCAGACCGGTGGCGATCAATTTCTTCATTGGTTCTCCTGCTGGTAGCCAGGCTCTTGGCTGTGGGCTAGTTGGTCCAGCCGAGGTGCTACCCGCTGGGCTTACCACTTGCCCCGCAACCGCTGGACAGGTCCGAACGAGGGTCCACGAGTCCTCGGGAATGCTGCGCCGCAGCGGGGGGTTCAGCCTCGACTTAGGTAACGCCGCCGGCGCACAGGGTGCCGACGGCCACCCAGGCGAGGTTGGCCGCGGGCACGTCCTCGTTGCCGCCCATCACCGGCTTCCCACCGGCGAGCGTGCCGTCGAAGCGGCGCACAGCCGCTGCGACGACATCGATGTTGGCGCTGCCGTTAAGGCAGGCGATGACGCCGTCGGACACTAGCTGGGTGTCACTGGACGAGAATTTTGGGCGACTGATCAGATTGTCCACGTGCGCCGCGTACAGAAACGCGTCGATACAACTCTGCTTTGAGATCGTGGCGTCTGTGCTGCCGTGCCGGGTGACGGTGCACCTGTAGTCGGGTGTGAGGCCATATTCGTCGGCGTGCGCCGGGGCAGCGCCCAGCAGGGCCACAGTGGCCACTCCGACGGCGGCGGTCACCAGTGTTGATTTGCTTCCCATCTCAATCCTCATTCCCGGTTGCCTCCTGAGCACTCGAAAGCTCTTTTCGTTGCTTTGTTTGCCGAGTGTCCGGTTGGCCCTCGGTCGGCCTGGCGCACTCGACAGCGATCCTCGCCAGATGCCTGTCAGGACCCTCGCCTGCCCAGATGCCGGACGGTTCGTGTGACGCCATCGCCGCGAATGGTGGCGTTCCGCGATGGCGTTGTTGGTGAAACGCCACGAGGGGCTCGTTGGCATAGCTGTCGTGGTGTGTTTGACGGGCGTCGTAGAGGTCGGCGGCGTAAAGCGTCCCCGCGATGTGCCCGCCGTCCGCGCCCTCGCTGATGACGATGAACGTCGTGCGTGTCACGCTTGTTTGGTTCCGCTGTAACCAGCATGGGGCTCAGTCATAAGCGTTCTCCTGTCTAACGAGGGCCTACGACTTGCCTCCAGTACCGCCAGCCCCGCCGGACCCGCCGGACCCGCCTTGGCTGCCCGTCGGGCCGTGGCCGGCTTGCCCGGATTGACCCGAGCTACCCTCGGCGGCGCCAGCGCCGCCGGCACCGCCGGGCCCGCCCTGGCCGCCGGTTCCGCCTTGCCCGTCTTTGCCCATGGCGCCCCTCTTGCCCTGGGTGCCGAACAATCCGGCGTTTCCGCCCTGGCCGCCCGAACCGCCCTGGCCGCCCGAACCGCCCTGACCGCCAGCCCCGCCGACGCCGCCGGTCCCGCCGGTCCCGCCGACGCCCACTCTGTTGCCGAGGAAGGGACCGCGCTTGCCGCCTGCACCGCCGGTCCCGCCGGTGGCGCCATCGCCACCGTCGCCTCCGTCACCGCCTGCACCACCATCACCGCCGCTGCCGAAGAACAGGCCGCCGTTTCCGCCCTGGCCGCCGGTCCCACCGATACCGCCGTTTTTGCCCGCTGCGCCGGCACCGCCAGCACCGCCGGTGCCGCCGTCGCCGTTGAGGCTCACGCTGCCGCTGGCCCCGCCGCCGGTGCCGCCCCTGCCCCCGGCTGCTCCGGTGCCGCCGACACCGCCCGTGCCGCCGGTGCCGCCGGTAGCGACTCCGGACGGGGCGCTCGCGTCGCCGCCGGGACCGCCGGTGCCTCCGATGGCACCATCAAGCCCGGTGCCGCCGGTGCCGCCAACTCCACCGCTGGCATTGGCGTCAGTACTGGTCGCGAAGCCGCCAATGCTGCCGTTGTGGGCAGCGGTGAGCCAGTCCTGATTGCCGAGAAGGTAGCCCGAGCCTTCGCCGGGGTTGCCGTGGAGGCCGGTCTGGTCGCCGGTGCCGGAAACGGCGCCGACGGGGTCGAGGTAGAGGCAGTCGCACGGTTGAAGGGTGGGGGGGTTGACGCCGTCAGCGCCTCGTGCGGCGCTGGCGGCGTTGCCGCCGTTTCCGCCTTTGCCGAAGAATAGGCCGCCGTTTCCGCCGTTTCCGCCGCCTTGGCCGGCGTAGAGGCCGTTGCCGCCGTTTCCGCCGTTGCCGTACAACAGTCCCGCATTACCGCCGCTGCCACCGTCGGCGCCGTTTCCGCCGTTGCCGCCGAGCAGTCCCCCGTTGCCGCCGTTGCAGGCGTCGCCGGTGCAGTCAGCGGGGGCGTCAAGGCCGTCGCCTAGCAGCGAGCCACCTGGGCCGATGAGCGGCTGACTGCCGGCCCCGCCGGGGAGCGCGGCGGCGAGCGCATTCGGGGTGGGCGCGGAGACGCTGGACCCAAACAGGGCGGATGGGCTACCCAAACATCCGGCGGAAGGAACATCGCAGGTCTCGGCTGCTGGCGGCGCCGCCGATGCGGCGGCACTGCCGATCGCCAATGCCAGCAGCGGAGCACCGGCACCGAGGGCGACTGCACCCAAAACCGTCTTCTTCATCTAGGGTCCTTCCCCCGAGGCCGGCGTCCAAGCGGTTCTCCGGCGGTGTGGCGTTTGAATGATTACTGCAACAATGGGAATCTGACGGCAACTGTAACAACATAATGGAAATTGATTCCATATGATTCCGCTCACATGGCTACCACGGATGGCGGGCCGGCAGGCGGCCATGTCAGGTGCCGGCAGCGGTCCCCGGTTTGTCGGGCGTATTCATCGGGGTGCTGTCAGACTGGAGTCCACCAGCGGAGACGGGGGACGGGGGACGTGCGATGGCGACGGTGTACGTGGTGACAGTGGGGAGCGGCGAGAGCTACCACATTGAACGGGTCTTCCTCGACGCTGAACTGGCGTACGGATTCGCCCAGGACTACAACGGTATTGCCCCTGTTGAGCCTGTTCAGGTGGAGGAATGGCAGGTCGGTGCCCCGCCCGCTCTCTACGACGGTCCGTACTGGCGGGCGGAGTGGTGGGCGCGGATGCCGGTCGCCAAGCGACGCGGAGCGTTGCGGCACACCGACGAGGGCGAACGGTTCGACGACTTCGCCATCCGCCAGGAGTGGTGGACCGGGGATGCGCTGCCCGAGGCCACGGTGGTGCGCCGGGAATTGGCCGGGGCGCCGAAGATCGAAGTGGTGGGGTCCTCCAAGGAGAAGGTGGAGGAACTGTTCTGGGAGACGGTGACCCAGGTCAGGGCCGAGTTGGCGGGCGTACCCAGGAAATAGATTCCGCCACTTCGGGCGGAAGACGGAAAGAAATAGGCATGGCGACTCGACATTGCCGCCCCGGTGCGTCATGATGCCTTCATGGATTCACGCGCTCTGGAACGACTCGGCCACCACGTCGTGAGTCGACGCGTCGCGCTGGGCTTCCGCACCCGCATCGACCTGGCCAGCAGCCTGCAATTCACCGTGCGCACTCTGTCCGACATCGAACACGGTGTGCGTAAGGCCAGCCCCGGCACCTACGCCATGCTGGAGAACAAGCTGGCCTGGGCGCCGGGAAGCATCGACACCATCCTGGCGGGCGGGGAACCCAAAGAACTCGCGCCCACACTGCAACGGCCCGCCAGCCCCGCCACCGCGCCTCAGGGGTATGCGCTGCGCCCGACCAGCCTCAACGCCCTGTCGCAGGCGTCCACCGAAGATCTGCTGCTGGAGCTACGGCGTCGCATCATCGCCCCCCGCAGCAGACGCCACGACCCCTGGGACGACGGGGACGGCGGCCTTGATCCGCACGGCGACTGGCCCGCTCACGGGTAGCAGCCCTGGCATCAACCCATCGTTTTCGAGTGCCCCCTCGCGAGCATGCGAGCGAACGGCAGCAGCATCAGGAAGTCGACAATCAAGACGACGGTGATCATTACGATGACCTTCGCGTCATCGGGTTCCAGAACTGCAATCTGGCTTCCCTGAAACTCAGGCGTCGGCGGCTGAGACGATGACCGAACAACGCGGGGATCCCCATGCCGATGCCCAGCGGAAGCACCTCAGCGTCGCGAGAGACCGTGACGACACCAACGCCGCCAGCGAGAGGCCGTCTCCGACCTCTACGACGAACCGGGCCTGCCCGAGTGGGACGACTACGGCGGAAATCTGCCGGGGCATTTCCGCCCCGGGCCTGGCAAGTTTCGGCAAGTCCGGACACGGCGAGATCTGGCCGGTTCGAAGTCCGGACGCTTAGCAAGCCTTCGGTGAGGCATGGCTGCCCAGTGGCGACAGCACGAACTGGGAAATCGGGCCAAAACCCCTGTGGGGCAGCTATAACCAGGTCGCGATTAGTACCGCGCACCAGTATTGATGCAGGTGACACCCTTTAGGGCCTTCGCCGTCGCCACGAAATAAGCGCGCATTAGCGGGATGCCTGTAGGGCGTCTTCGACTGGGGCGACCCACCCCGAGGATGGCCGCTACTGTGCTGGCGCATCGACGCCCGTCTCAAACGGGAGATCAGATCACCGCCGAGCAGGCGCGGCAGCTGATACCTGAACCCAGTACAAGCCCGAATCGGCCCGTCACCCCGCAAGGGGGGCGGGCCGATTCTTTGTCGCCTCCTCAATTTGCAGCGTGCCGTACTCAGGCCCGTCCAGGCGGCGGAATGTGGGCACTGGATCCATTCCAAAAGGTAGCTGCCAGCGCAGGGGGATGGAGATCGAGCGTGACCAGCGGCGCCGCACAGGACTAGGATCGTGCCATTCAGCGGGTTGGGCAAACAGCCACTGTCAGACGCGGTGGTGCCCCTGCGAAACCGAGGCGCCCCACCGTCCACGGACGAGTAGACACGGGTACGCCATGACTGAATTGTTGGGCGGCGAAGCCGCCAATTCCCCGGGACACGACGAACTCACCATCGAAGAGTTCTGGACGGGCCGGATGGTCGTTGTCACGGTCACCGGAGACCTGGACATCCTCACCACACCTCAACTCGATCACGCAATCCGCTCGGCCATGCGCACCGAGCCGACCGCCGTGATCGTTGATCTGACCGGAGTGGACTTTCTCGCTTCGGTTGGCATGAACCTGCTGGCCGCCGCGCACCGAGAGATCACCCCCAAAGCCCGATTCGGCGTCGTCGCTGATGGCCCGGCCACCAGTCGGGTGATGAAGCTGATCGGCATCGACAGCGTGGTTGCCCTCTACGAAACCCTTGGTGAGGCGTTGGACGCGTTTCGCGGACGTGCCAGCGCTCGCGATGCTCGAGTGTCGGTCTACGTCGACTGGGCGGCCGCCGAAGGTGATGTGCGGGTCGCCGCCGAGGCGCTGGCGATGCCGGCAGGAGTATCCCGGGTTGATGTATTCGCGGGAGCAGACCTGTCGGGCTGCCGAACCGTCGTTGACGTGATCGGCAGCTTCGACGAACCGACCGAAGGTCGCATGATCGCCCGCCTATATGCGATGCAATTGTCCGCGGTTCTCGGTATACCCGCCTTCGCGCTGAGCGACCTGCTGGCTGCCGAACAGTCAGGGTGGTGATCAAGGCACAGGTCCGCTCTCACATGTCAGCCTGACGACCCAGCCAGCGTGGGTCGAATCCGCAGCGGGTCGACGACGTCGGGCTACCGTCGGAGTCATGCGTCTAGTGATTGTTGCGCTCGGAGTCCTGGTAGCACTGGCCGGCCTACTGTTCGCGCTGCAGGGTTTCGGGGCGGTCACGGGCAGTCCGATGACCAACACCACCACCTGGTCCGTCCTCGGTCCTGTTATCGCGTTGATCGGTGTCGGGATCGCGTTCGTGGGCTGGCGTGGGCGCAAGCCGTAGCCCGAAAGTCGGGCAGGCAAGCCCTGACCTGATCAACGCCTGCGGGCTATGTGCTCAGTCCGCCCGACCGACATCGTTGCGGCCCAAGCCCTCCCGTGCAGATTCGGATCACAGCGGATCAGTGCCACCACGCCGCCAGGTCCCGGGTGCCTGGACGAGTTTTGTCGCGGTTTGAACCCAGCAGGGCGACTCCTCGTTAAGCCCTTTGAGTGGATCAAGTGACCCTGATGAGGGGTTCGGCCCCGCCGCCCAAACCCCCGACCGGGTGGCGGGGCCGACCAAACGGCAACGCGATTTCTGTCAGAGGGGCCAGGCTGATGTCGAATGTATGTTCGGAGTTCTGAGCTGTCGTCGTCCACAAATCTCGGAGCTCTCACTCGCATTGCACCCGATGCCTTAACAAAGGCACAGGATTGTCACACCGCGACCTTACCTCGAGCAAAGCGACAATGGATGGCACAAATGACGTAGGCGCCGTGTCGTCCAGAACGCGTGGCAGTGAATAAATTGACGCATGACAAGTTTACTCCTGGACTGATAGATCTACATTTTACCTGCGTATCTACCCCCCATCTCCCGTTGTGGGGTTGCACGAAACGCACACTGCCGCATGCCTTGAACGCAAACTAAAACGTGTTCTAATTGTGCGCCAACTCACGATTTGACGGAGGGGTCAGCAAAAGCAACAATTCGGGAAAACTCGCGTGTTTATGCAGACGACGAAGCGGGTAATGGTGCAGGGTGGTGTCTGCAAGAGCCTGAGAAAGTGGTGACAATGTTGTCATTTACGGTGGTCGCTTTGTACATAGCTGGTGCCTTGGTGGCCAGCGCCTGCATCCTCGAGGCCGCACCGCACTTCGCTCCCGGACAATCGATCCCGCGTCGCAGCACCTACGCGATCATCGGCGCTTCGTTGTGGCCGATCCTGGTGCTGGGACTCATCGAGCTCGGCTCGGTGATGGCCTTCACCAAACGAGTGCAGAGCAGCGCGATCGAAAACGACCTCCGCCTCGTAGACCGGTAGTCAACGCGCGCATACGTGACAGGGTCGGACTCGCTCCTGTCAAGATCGTGCCATGACCGATCGTATTGAAGTCCAACGCGCAATCTCCGCGCCCGCCTCTGACGTCTTCGCCGTGCTGTGCGACCCGCAGGGTCACGTCGCGGTCGACTCCTCTGGAATGCTGCAATCCGCCGACGGCGAGATCGTCGCCGCCGTCGGAGACTCGTTCGTCGTTCACATGGATCGCGAGGCGCTCAACGACTTCCCGCAGCTCGGCCGCTACGACGTGACGGTGAAGATCACCGAGTTCGAGCCCGACGCACTGATCGCCTGGACGGTCATCGGGCAGCTCGAACCGCAGATCGGCCATGTCTACGGCTATCGCCTGGCGCCCGACCCGGACTCCGGCGGCACGCTCGTGACCTCCTTCTACGATTGGTCGGACATCCATCAGACCTGGCGAGACGCCGGCATCTTCCCGATTCTGTCCGAGCCTGCACTGCGCGCGACGCTGGGCATTCTGGACCGCACCGTGCACCGCGGGTACCCGCGCGGCTAGAGCCGAACCGTCATGATGGCCCGTGTCAGCCGACGGCAGCCCGGCTCTCGCCACCTCCGAGCGGGGGCGGTGGAACTCCCGGCGCCGCCACGCACGTGCCCGTGACGGCGTCGATCAGCATTCCGTCGGGGCAGTCCGGCTGGCAGTTGAAGTCGGAGTCCTCGTCGTCGGCCACCTGACCCGTGGGACACGAGGCGTTCGTCGTCGGGACAACCGGCTGGCCAGCGCGACCCCGCCCAATACCAACGCAACACCGGCGGCCGCAGCCCACCACCGCATCATGCGGCGCTCTGACGTGTCGATTTCGGGCCTCCGATCAGCGCGGATGTTCGAATATGGCGGCAGCGTACCGCCGGCACCGCCGTCCATCCCGGAGGCGCACCGTCGTCAACCAGAGGTTGACGATTCGATATCGTCAACCTACAGTTGACGCATGACGGATTCTCCCCGAACGCCTGAGGTCGATATCAGCCTCGACACCCTGATCCAGCGCCATCACGACGGTCCACAGCGACGCGCTGGAGCAGCTGACCGACGCGATGCTCGCTGCCGAACACCTCGGTGAGGTGGCCGACCACCTGATCGGGCACTTCGTCGATCAGGCGCGGCGCTCCGGCGCGTCGTGGACCGACATCGGCAAGGCCATGGGGGTCACCAAACAGGCCGCACAGAAACGGTTCGTCCCCAGAGCCGACACCGAAGCGATGGACCCGAACGAGGGCTTCGCGCGGTTCACCCCGCGTGCGCGCAACGCGGTGGTCGCGGCGCAGACCGCGGCCCGCGACGCCCGGAACCGCGAGATCACGCCCGATCACCTGGTGCTGGGTCTGCTCGACGACCCCGAATCACTGGCGGTGCTCCTGCTGGCCGAGCAGAGCGTGACCCCCGAGGACCTCCGCGCGGCAGTGACCCTGCCGCCGGCCGACGGCGAACCGCTCGAGCTGATCCCGTTCAACGGCCCGGCCAAGAAGGCGCTCGAGCTGACCTTCCGGGAGGCACTTCGCCTCGGCCACAACTACATCGGCACCGAGCACGTGCTGCTGGCCCTGCTGGAGTCCGAGGACGCCACCGGCCCACTGCACCGGGCCGGCGTCGACAAGGACCGCGCGGAAGCGCACCTGCACACGGTGCTGGCCTCACTCAGCGAGCAAGGACTGATCGACCATCACGACCCGGTGTGCCATCATGCGAAACATGCATCGCTGGTTCGCGCTTCTGGTCGGGGTCCTCACCGTCGTGACCGTCGGACTCGGCCCGGCCACCACCCCGGCATCAGCGGCCGGAGACGCACCGATCGGAAATCTCGGCGACACGCTGCGGGTGGAGTCCGAGGGCATCGTCGCCGATGTGACCGTGCGTGACGTCCTGCCGACCGATCCCCCGCCCGGCTATACGCCGAACGGCTCGCCGCGCTGGCGCAACGAAGGTGGTCCCTGGCGGGCCGGAGTGACCGTCCACGCGGTGCAGGCGCCCAATCCCCACGCGATGGCCGTCGCGTTCACCTTCGACGGCGTCACTCCGTACGCCGACGCCTACGCGTCCAAGCACACCGACGCACCCGACGCGCTGGAGACCGCGCTGCTGAACGTGCCCCAGGGTGCGACCGTCGACGGGGCCGTGTACTGGCAGGTCTACCGGGCCGGTGTCACGAATGTGATTCTGCTCGACCGGATTTCGGGTCGGCACTTGGCCCAGTGGAACCTGTTCCCCCCGGGGCGCCGCTACCCTGACGCTTCATGGCTGTCGACGTCACCACTGCCACAGCGGCTGAGCTCGCCGAACTCGCCGACGTCGCCGCACAGACCTTCCCGCTGGCCTGCCCGCCGACCGTGACCGCGGACAACATCGCGGCGTTCGTCGCGGCCAACCTGTCCGCCGAGCGGTTCGCCGCCTACCTGGACGACCCGGACCGCGCGGTGTTCGTCGCCCACCACGACGGGCGAATCCTCGGTTACGCCATGCTGATTCGCGGCGTGCCCGACGACCCCGACGTGCAGCGCGCCGTCGCCCCGCGGCCGGCGGTCGAACTGTCCAAGATCTACGTGCTGCCCGACGCGCACGGCGGGACGGCCTCCGCGCAGCTGATCGACGCCGCGGTCGGCTACGCCCGCGATCACCGGGCCAACTGCGTGTGGCTTGGCGTCAACCAGGAAAACCAACGCGCCCAACGCTTTTACACCAAGCACGGATTCACCGTCAGCGGCACCAAGACCTTCCGGCTCGGCGCCGGCGTCGAACACGACTACGTGATGGTGCGCACTCTCTGACGTTCCGCTATGCCCCGCCGATACCCGCCGCCGTCAGCGCCAGCAGCCGCGACGTCGCGCGCAGGTACTTCTTGCGGTAACCGCCGTCCAGCATCTCCTCGCTGAAGATGGTGTCGAGCTTGTCGCCCGAGGCCACCACCGGGATGCCGGCGTCGTACAGCCGGTCGGTCAGTGACACCAGCCGCAGCGCGACATTCTGATCGTCGAGCGCGTGCACGCCGGTCAGAAAAACTTCCCGTACACCCTTCGATCAGGGTCAGATATCGCGACGGGTGCATGGTCGCCAGATGCGCACACAGCGCATCGAAGTCGTCGAGCGTGGCGCCCGGCACCTGCGCGGCCGCCGCGGCCACCTGCTCGTCGGTCAGCGGATCCGGGGCGGGTGGCAGCCCGCGGTGCCGGTAGTCCGGCCCCTCGATCCGCACGGTCGTGAAAATCTGTGCCAGCGTGTGGATCTCGCGCAGGAAATCCTGGGCGGCGAACCGGCCCTCGCCGAGCTGCTCGGGCAGCGTGTTGGACGTCGCCGCCACCGACACCCCGCGCTCCACCAGCTGGGAGAGCAACCGCGACACCAGCGTGGTGTTGCCCGGATCGTCGAGTTCGAACTCGTCGATGCACACCACGACATAGTCGGCCAGCAGTTCGATGCACTCGACGAAGCCGAACACCCCGGCCAACTGGGTCAGCTCCCCGAACGTCGCGAACGCGCGCCGGTCCGGCGTCCGCACCGGCCAGCGTGTAGTAGGCCGACGCCAGCAGGTGCGTCTTGCCCACGCCGAACCCGCCGTCGAGATACAGCCCGACCCCGGGCAGCACCTCACGCTTGCCGAACAGCTTCTTCTTGCCCGCGCGCCGCGCCACCGCCTGCGCGCAGAAGCTGCGGCACGATTCGACCGCGGCGGCCTGCGTGGGTTCGGCGGGGTCGGGCCGGTAGTTGTCGAAGCTGACATCGGTGAAGGTGGGCGGCGGAATCAGCTGGGCGATCAGCCGCTCCGGCGACACCGTCGGATGCCGGTCCACCAGATGTGTGGGGGCGTGCATGCAGGAACTGTAGCGACGTGCTGCAATCGTGCTCATGGCCGAACCCGACGCTGGGACACAACTCACACTGCTGGACACGGCCGAGAAGGTCGGCGAATCACGGCTGCTCGACCTGTACGCCTACCCCGAGAACCCGCAACGCAGCTGGGTGCGGTCCAACTTCATCAGCAGCCTGGACGGCGGCGCCACTGCCGACGGCAAGTCCGGCGCCCTGGCCGGTCCGGGCGACAAGGCGCTGTTCTCTCTGATGCGCGAACTGGCCGACGTCATCGTCGTCGGCGCGGGAACGGTCCGCGTCGAGAACTACGGCGGCGCCCAACTGTCGGCGGCCGCGCGCCAGGGCCGCCGCTCACGCGGCCAGTCCGAGGTGCCGCCGATCGCGATCGTCACGCAGTCCGGCCGCCTCGACCACGACATGAAGGTGTTCACCAAGACCGAGGTGCCACCGCTGATCCTGACGTGTACGGCGGCGGCATCGGACACCCGCGACCGGCTCGGCTCGGTGGCCGACGTCCTGGACTGTTCGGGAGCCGACCCCGCCGCTGTCGACGTCGCCGCGGTGCTGACGACCCTGGCGTCGCGAGGGTTGCCGCGGGTGCTCACCGAAGGGCGGCCCCAGCCTGCACAGCACCTTCATCGACGCGGGCCTGCTCGACGAGCTGTGCCTGTCGCTGGCACCGGTGCTGGTCGGCGGCCAGGCGCGCCGGATCGCCACCGGCCCGGGACAGGTTCTGACGACCATGCGCCGCGCGCACCTGCTCGCCGACGACGCCGGCTACCTCTACACCCGCTACGTGCGCCAGTGATCCCGCGATCGCGTTCCTCGGTCGCTACTGTGGTCTGCGTGAGTCGGTCCGTCCAGTTCGCCTCGGTGCTCGTCGCGGCGTCCACGTTGCTGTCCGGTTGCGTCCCGATTCTGGCCGCCAACCCGCGTTACGCGACGGATTCCGGTCACAGCGGCGGCAACGGCCCCGCCACCACCACGGCCGCACCCGCGGGCGCGCCGGAGATCGCCGCACCGAAGAACGACCTGGCCTGGAAGGAATGCACGTCGCAGGTCTTCGGCGACGCCGCACTGCCCGCCCCGCCCGGGATCACGCTGGACTGCGCCAGCTATGACGCCGACCTCGACCCGATCAGCGGCGCCACCGGGACGCTGTCGATCGGCGTGGTTCGTGCTCGCTCGGTCGCGACGCCCGCCGACGCCGGCCCACTGGTGCTCACCACCGGCTCCGATCTGCCGACGTCGCTGCAGCTTCCGGTGTGGCTGTCGCGGGCGGGTGCCGACGTCCTCAAGACCCGGCCGATCGTCGCGGTGGACCGCCGCGGGATGGGCATGTCCAGCGCCGTGGACTGCCGCGACCTGTTCGACCGCCAGGAGATGCGCGACCAGGCCCAGTTCGAGTCGGGCGACGACCCGGTGTCCAACCTCGCCGCCATCACCATGACCGCCACCACCAGCTGCACCGACACCATCGCACCCGGTGACTCGGCGTACGACAACGCCCACGCCGCCGAGGACCTCGAACGGCTTCGCAGCACGTGGGACGTGCCGTCGCTGGCCCTGCTCGGCATCGGCAACGGCGCGCAGGTGGCGCTGGCCTATGCCGGATCGCATCCCGACAAGGTGGCCCGACTGATCCTCGACTCCCCGATCCCCTACGGCATCAGCGCCGAGGGTGCCGCCGCACAGCAGGTGAAGGGTCAGCAGGCCGCGCTGGAAGCGTTCGCCGCACAGTGCGCCGCCGCGAACTGCCCGCTGGGCACCGATCCCAAAGGTGCCGTCGACGCGCTGCTGACGGCCGCGCGCAGTGGCCAGGGCCCCGGCGGTACATCGGTGTCGGCCCTGTCCAGTGGCCTGGTCACGGCGTTGGGCTTCCCCGACGGCGACCGTGTGAGTTCGACCAACCGGCTGGCCCAGACACTGGCTGCGGCGCGGTCCGGCGACGACAACCCCGTGATGAATCTCGATCAACCAGGCCGAGGCCGTCCGGGAGACCGACGGGCAGTTCATCAACCGTTGCGGCGACGCGCTGAACCGTCCCACCCCCGATCGGGTCCGGGAACTGGTCGTGCAGTGGCCCAAGCTCTATCCGCAGTTCGGCGGGGTCGCGGCGCTCAACCTCGTCAAATGCCTGAACTGGCCCAGCGGTTCGCCGCCGCAGGATCCGAAGAACCTCAAGATCGACGTTCTGCTGATGGGTGTGCAGAACGATCCGATCGCCGGCAACGAAGGAGTCGCCGCCACGGCCGCGACAATCATCAACGCCGGCGCCGCCAGCAAGCGGGTGATCTGGCAGGGCATCGGACACGGGGCATCGATCTACTCGGCGTGCGCGCTGCCGCCGCTCGTCGGCTACATCGACAGCGGTAAGGCCCCGTCGACGGACACGTACTGCCCCGCCTGAGCCGCTCCGGAGTGTTCCTCGGTGTACGGTGCGGGCGTGACGGCTGCTGACTCGATCCCGACCGGCCTGCGCGGCGCTGTTCTGAGGGCATTTCGGCCCCGCAGCGCGCCGATGAGCACCGCCGAGGTGGTGCGCACCGCACTGTGGCCGATCGCCATCATGTCGATCATCCACCGCAGTTGGGTGCTGACCAGTAACGGCTCCGTCACCGACGACTGGGCCCCGGTGTACCGCGCGGTCCGCAACTTCCGCGCCGGCGTGGACATGTACAACGAACACCTCGACTACGTCGACCCGCACTACCTGTATCCGCCGGGCGGCACGCTGCTGATGGCCCCGTTCGGCTACATCGACACGATCTTCGCGGCGCACAACTGGTTCGTGGCCGCCAACACCGTCGCGATCATCGCGGCGGCCTGCCTACTGGTACGGTTGTTCGGTTTCTCGTTGACCTCAGTGGCGCTGCCCGCCCTGCTGACGGCGATGTTCCTCACCGAATCCGTCACCAACACACTGGTTTTCACCAACATCAACGGCTGCATCCTGCTGGCCGAGGTGCTGTTCTTCCGCTGGCTGCTGTCGGGCAAGGTCAACGACCAGTGGTGGGCCGGTGTCGCCATCGGGCTCTCGCTGGTGGTCAAACCCGTGCTGGCGGTACTGCTGTTGATCCCGCTCCTCAACCGGCAGTGGCGGGCGCTGGTCACGGCGTTCGCCGTGCCGTTGGTGTTCAACGCCGCTGGCGTGGCCGCTGGTGTCCGACTCGGCGAGCTTCGTCAAGAACACGTTGCCCTACATCCTGGGCACCCGCGACTACTTCAACTCCTCGATTCTGGGCAACGGCACCTACTACGGGTTGCCGATGTGGTTGATCATCGCGCTGCGGGTGTTGTTCGTGGTGCTGGCGGCCGCGAGCCTGTGGCTGCTCCACAAGTACTACCGGACCCGCGACCCGCTGTTCTGGATGCTGACGTCCGCCGGTGTGCTGCTGACCACGTCGTGGCTGGTGCTCTCCCTGGCGCAGGGCTACTACTCGATGATGCTGTTCCCGTTCCTGATGACCGTCGTGCTGCCGAACTCGGTGCTGCGCAACTGGCCGGCGTGGCTGGCGACGTACGGCTTCCTGACGATGGACCGCTGGCTGATGTGGCGCTGGCCCACCACCGGCCGGTTCCTGGAGTACATGAAGATCACCTACGGGTGGTCGCTGCTGCTGATCGTGGTGTTCTGCGTGCTGTACTTCCGCTACCTCGACGCCAGGTCCGACGGCCGCCTCGACGACGGCATCGATCCGCCATGGATCGCACGCCCGCGGCGCGCTAGCGTGGACGCATGACTCCCCGCTCCTCCGATCTGCCGCCGGCGAAGGTGCAACTGACCGACGACCAGTGGCGCGAGAAGCTCACCCCGGAGGAATTCGCGGTGCTGCGGCAGGCCGGAACCGAGCCGGCGGGAGTCGGCGAATACACCGACACCCACACCGAGGGCGTGTACCAGTGCCGGGCCTGCGGTGCCGAATTGTTCCGCAGCAGCAGAGAAATTCGATTCGCATTGCGGCTGGCCGTCGTTCTTCGACCCGACCCATTCCGACGCCGTGATCCTGCGGCCCGACGAGTCGCACGGCATGCGGCGCGTCGAGGTGCTGTGCGCCAACTGCCACAGCCACCTCGGGCACGTGTTCACCGGCGAGGGCTATCCGACGCCCACCGATCAGCGGTACTGCATCAACTCCATCTCGCTGAAGCTGGCGCCCACCTAGGCCCGTCTACGGCAGGGCGGTGATCAGCTGCTCGACGGACACCCGCGGGCCGGTGAAGAACGGCGTCTCCTCGCGGACATGCCGGCGCGCCTCGGTGGCCCGCAGGTCGCGCATCAGGTCGACGATCCGGTGCAACTCGGCCGCCTCGAACGCCAGGATCCATTCGTAGTCACCCAGCGCGAACGCCGGCACGGTGTTGGCCCGGACATCCTTGTATCCGCGGGCGGCCATGCCGTGATCGGCGAGCATCTTGCGGCGATCCTCGTCGGGCAGCAGGTACCAGTCCAGCGACCGCACGAACGGGTAGACGCACACGTAGTTGCCCGGCTCCTCGCCGGCCAGGAACGCCGGGATGTGGCTCTTGTTGAACTCGGCCGGGCGGTGCAGCGCGACGTTGCTCCACACCGGCGTGCTCACCTGCCCCAGTGCGGTGGTGCGCCGGAAGTCGGCGTAGGTGGCCTGCAGATCCTCGACCCGCTCGGCGTGCGTCCAGAACATGAAGTCGGCGTCGGCGCGCATGCCCGCCACGTCGTAGATACCGCGGACCACCACACCCCGGTCCTCCTGCTGCTTGAGGAAGGTCGCGGTCTCGTCGATCACCTCGGCGCGGTCTTCGGGAAGCTCCCGGGGTTGACGGCGAAGACCGAGAACATCAGGTAGCGGACGGTGGCGTTGAGAGCATCGAAGTCCAAGCGGGCCATGGAACTATCGTGCCACGGGCCCGCCCAGAGCCAGTCAGCGCTTTGCGGTTACCACGTCGACCGCCCGGCCCGCGGCGGCGATGCAGGCGGGCACCCCGATACCGTCGAGGTAGCTGCCCGCCACCGCCAGCCCCGGCGGCAGCCCGGCCCGCAGTTCGGCCACCAGCTGAGCGTGGCCGGGGCCGTACTGCGGCATCGCGTCCAGCCAGCGGTGCACCCGCAGGTCGACGGGTTCGACGTCGAAGCCGAACACGTCGGCCAGGTCCCGCAGCGACCACGCCAGCAGCGTGTCGTCGGACGTATCGCGGGCGATGGCGTCACCGAAACGGCCGAACGACAGCCGCACCAACTCGGCGTTGCCACGGGCACCCCATTTTCGTGTCGACAGCGTAATCGCCTTGGCGTGCAGCCGTTCTCCGCTGGCCACCAGCACACCGGAGTTCTGCGGCAGCGGCGTCCCGCCGGGCACCGCCAGCGCCACCACCACCGACGACGCGGTCGTGATCCGGCCCGCGGCCGCGGCCGTGCGCGGAGCCACCTCGCCGACCAGCCGGGCCAGCCGCGGAGCGGGCAACGCCAGGATCACCGCGTCGGCATGCCAGTGGGCGCCCTCGTCGTCGCGCAGGCTCCAGCCCGCGCCGTCACGGGCCAGGTCGTGGACCGCCGTGCCCTGCCAGCGCAGCCCGCTCTGCGTCACGAGGGCGTTGAGCAACACCTGATAGCCGCCCTCGATCGCACCGAACACCGGCCCCGCGGTACTCGGCGGCAGCGCGGCCCGGACGGCGTCGGTCAGGCTGGGCGCCCCGCGGTCCAGCGCCGCGGTCACGGTCGGCACCGCCGCGCGCATTCCGATCGTCGCGGCCGAGCCGGCGTAGACACCGGCCAGCATCGGATCCACCGATCGCGCCACCACCTGCGGGCCGAACCGGTCACCGACGACATCGGCGACGCTCGCGTCGCCACCCGGGCGCCAGCGCAACGGCCGTGACGGCTCCCCCGCCATCCGGTGGACCGTCTGCTCGTCGACCAGTCCGGCCATCGACGCCGCCGTGCTCGGAACGCCGTTGACGGTGCCGGCCGGCAGCGGATGCAACCGGGCCCCGCTGTAGATCAGCGGCCGCACACCCGTCGTTCCGATCCGGCGCTCGGCCATGCCCAGTTCTGCCAGCAGCGCAGGCACCTCGGGCCGCCGTGCGACGAAAGCCTCGGCGCCGATGTCCAGCGGTTGACCGCCCACCTGCTCGGTGCGCAGGATTCCGCCGAGCCGATCGGCCGGGTCGAAGACGGTGATGGTGGCGTCGTCGCCGACCACCCGCCGCAACCGGTACGCCGCCGTCAGGCCCGAGATTCCCCCGCCGACAACGCAATACGATTCCGTCACGCGCTCCTCACAGGGAATGCACCAGCGCGACGAGGTCCGTCAGCAGACCCGGGTCGGTGGCGGGCATCACGCCGTGGCCGAGGTTGAAGATGTGACCGGCCGCGCCCGCGTCGACCGCGGCGCGCCCGTCTTCGACCACCGCCCTGGCGCGCTGTTCGACGACGTCCCAGCCCGCCATCAGCACGACGGGATCCAGGTTGCCCTGCAATGCCGTCCCGGGCGGCACCCGGGTCGCCGCGTCGCTCAGCGTGGTGCGCCAGTCCACACCGACCACCGTGCGCGCCGGCGTCGCCCATCGCACCGAGCAACTCCGCCGTACCGACTCCGAAGTGCGTCATCGGCAAGCCGGCCCCGGCCAGCGTCGCGAACACCCGGGCGGAATGCGGCAGCACCAGGGCGCGGTAGTCGGCCAGCGACAGTGTGCCCGCCCACGAGTCGAACAACTGGATGGCATCCACGCCTGCGGCCACTTGGACCTGCAGGAACGCGATGGTGATGTCGGTCAGCGCGGTCATCAGCGCATGCCAGGTGGCCGGCTCGGCCAGCATCATCGCCTTGGTGCGCTCGTGATGCTTGCTGGGGCCGCCCTCCACCAGGTACGACGCCAGCGTGAACGGCGCACCCGCGAACCCGATCAGCGGCACCTCGCCCAGCGCGTCGACCAGCAGCGACACCGCATCGAACACCGGCGCCACCTGCTGCGGATCCAGCGGTTCGATGGCCGCGACGTCGTCGGTCGTGCGGATCGGGTGGGCGATCACCGGTCCGACGTCGGGAACGATGTCCAGGTCGATGCCGGCGCCGCGCAGTGGCACGACGATGTCGGAGAACAGGATGGCGGCGTCCACCTTGTGCCGGCGGACGGGCTGCAGGGTGATTTCGCAGACCAACTCGGCGTCGAAGCAGGCGTCGAGCATCCGGTGCCGGCCGCGCAGCGCGCGGTACTCGGGCAGGCTGCGGCCGGCCTGGCGCATGAACCACACCGGCACCCGGGACGGCTTGTGGCCGCGCGCGGCGGCCAGATAAGGGGACTCGGGCAGCTCACGGTGCGTGTTCGGGGGCGCGTTCATCGACGTCCATGCTGCCATGCAGGCAATTCCGCCCAGCGTCCTGCCAACCCCGAAAACGGCGCGCCTGCGACCGCAGCCGCGCCGATAGGTCTAGCGTCAATTGTCGTGACCTCCGGCGAACCGGCTGAATTCCACGATGCCGTGGATGCCATGAATGCCGCCACGGTGCGGCCGGAGATCGAGCTGGGCCCGATCCGGCCGCCGCAGCGACTGGCGCCCTTCAGTTACGCGATCGGTGCCGAGGTCAAGCACCCCGAGGCCGCTGTCGTACCCGAGCAGTCCGACGGCGATGCATTCGGCCGGCTGATCCTGCTGCACGACCCCGACGGATCCGATGCCTGGGACGGCACGATGCGGCTGGTTGCCTACATCCAGGCCGACCTGGACTCCAGTGAGGCGATCGACCCCCTGCTGCCGGAGGTGGCGTGGAGCTGGCTCGTCGAGGCACTGGATGCCCGCCCGGATCACGTCACCGCGCTGGGCGGCACCGTCACCGCCACCACGTCGGTGCGGTACGGCGACATCTCCGGGCCGCCGCGGGCCCACCAGCTCGAACTGCGCGCCTCCTGGACAGCGACGACGCTGGACCTCGGCGTTCATGTGCAGGCGTTCTGCGAGGTACTCGAGCACGCCGCGGGCTTGCCGCCGGTGGGGGTCACCGACCTCGGCTCGCGGTCCCGCGCCTGACATGACCGAAGCCGAACCCGAGCCGGCCGGTGCGGCCGAGGCAAGCTCGGAACCCGATCCCGTCCCGCTGCCCGCGCCCGCCGACGGAGTGCCCGCCGTATCGGTGTACGCCGACGAAATCGCCTCGGCGGCAGACCTTTTGGCCAGTGGACACGGCCCGTTCGCGGTGGATGCCGAACGGGCGTCGGGGTTCCGCTACTCCAACCGCGCCTACCTGATCCAGATCCGCCGCGCCGGAGCGGGCACCGTGCTGATCGATCCGGTCAGCCACGGCGGTGACCCGCTTGCCGTGCTGCGACCGTTGTCCGACGTGCTCGGCACCGACGAGTGGGTTCTGCACGCGGCCGATCAGGACCTGCCCTGCCTGGCCGAGGTGGGCATGCGGCCACCGACGTTGTACGACACCGAGTTGGCCGGCCGGCTGGCCGGGTTCGATCGGGTCAACCTGGCCGCGATGGTCCAGCGACTGCTCGGCCTGGGTCTGGCCAAGGGTCACGGCGCCGCCGACTGGTCCAAGCGCCCACTGCCCGCGGCCTGGCTGAACTACGCCGCACTCGACGTCGAGGTGTTGCTGGAACTGCGCGACGCGGTCGCGGGGGTACTGGCCGAGCAGGGCAAGTCCGATTGGGCGGCACAGGAATTCGAACACGTCCGCACCTTCGAAGCGCAGCCGACCCGCCGCGACCGTTGGCGCCGCACGGCAGGCATCCACAAGGTTCGCAACCGGCGCGCGCTGGCGGAGGTGCGCCAACTGTGGACGGCCCGCGACAACATCGCCCGGCGCCGCGACATCGCCCCGGGGCGGATCCTGCCCGACTCGGCGATCATCGACGCCGCACACGCGGACCCGAAAACCATCGACGAGCTGCTCAAACTACCCGTCTTCGGCGGGCCCAAGCAGCGCCGCAGCGCGCAGGTCTGGCTCGATGCGCTCGCCGCGGGCCGCGAAGACCCCGACCCCCCGCACAGCTCCGAGCCGCAGAACGGTCCGCCGCCGGCGGTGCGGTGGAGTAAGCGCAAGCCCGAAGCCGCCGCACGCCTGGAGGCCGCCCGCGCGGGCCTCGGCGCATTGTCGGAACGGGTCGGCATCCCTACCGAGAACCTGGTCGCCCCCGAACTGGTCCGCCGGTTGTGCTGGGACTGGACGCCGACTACCGATGCCGCCGCGGCGATCGAGGCCGCCTTGCGGGATGGCGGTGCGCGGGCGTGGCAGCGGGAGTTGGCGGTGCCGGTGCTGGCCGCCGCGCTGGTGCCCGAGTAGCCTTCGCGCTCAACGCAATCAACGGCCGATGTGTGCCAGGAACGCCGCCAGCACCGCGTCGGGCGCCTCGATCTGCGGCCAGTGCCCGATGTTGTCGGAGAGCATCACCACATCAGGGTTCGGGATCACCTCGCGGTAGCGCGCCGCCATGTGCGCTCCTGAGTTCGGGTCGGCGGGCCCGTCGATCAGCCGCATCGGCACCGTCGTCTGCCGCATCGCCCGCACCCACCGGTTGCGGTGCGTGTAGCGGTCATCGAGGAAGCGCCCCACCTTGTGCATCACGCGTTTACCGTCGTTGTACTCCAGGATCTGGTGGAACTTCTCCAGCATCTGGCGCGACGGTCTGGTGTCGGGACCGAACAGTTCGTTGAGGGTCGGTTCCAGCAGGCGCCGCGACAGCGGCCTACTCTGCAGTGGACTCATGATGTCCCCCAACGGGGTTCGCGACATCAGCTTCTGGATGGCCCGCGGCGTGTACGCCTCGTTGAACATGCCGCCGTTGAGCCAGGTGATCGACTCGATGCCCAGTGCGCCGTAGGACTGCCCGCCGAAGGTGTGGCGGGCAAGCATCTCCTGGCCGACGGAGTCGCCGAGGTCGTGGGCCAGGATGTGCACGGACCCGATGCCCAGGTGGTGCAGCAGCGCCTCGTGCATATCGGCGTGGTCGGCCACGGTGTATTCGTAGGCGACCGGCTTGGCCGAGAAGCCCATGCCGATCATGTCCGGCGCGATCACGGTGAACCGCTGAGTCAGCGTCGGCCAGATCAGCGCCCAGTCCCAGGAGTTGAACGGGTAGCCGTGGATCAGCAGCAGATTCGGGCCGCTGCCTTCGCGCCGGTAGAAGATGTCGAAGCCGAGATAGTCGAAGTACTGTCCCGCGGATTTCCACCGCTCGAGTTCGGCGTCCATGGCGCACCCGTGCGCGCGTCAGTCGACGCGCTGACCGACCTCGCGCTCGGAAACCGAATTATTCAGTGCTGCAATCCATCCGGTGATCTGCCGCGCGATGTGCTGATCGGTCATGCCGATGTCCGAGAGCAGCTCGCCGCGGGATGCGTGCGGCAGGAACTCCTGCGGCACGCCCACGTCGCGGCACGGCACGTCGATCTCCTTGCGCCGCAGCGCCGACGACACCGCCGAACCGACACCACCGGCAACCCCGTTGTCCTCCACGGTGACGACGAGTTTGTGATCCTGTGCCAGTTGGCCGATCAGCTCGGGTATGGGCAGCACCCAGCGCGGGTCGACGACGGTCACACCGATGCCCTGTTTGCGCAGCCGCTCGGCCGTAGCCAGCGCCATCCCGGCCAGCGAACCGACCGACACCAGCAGCACGTCGGCGGTCAGCCCGTCGGCCGGCACCGCCAGTATGTCGACTCCGGAACGTCGCTTCAGCGCCGGAATATCCTCGCCCACATCGCCTTTCGGGAACCGCAGCGCGGTCGGCCCGTCGCTGACGGCCACCGCCTCCCCCAGTTCCTCGCGCAGCCGGGCCGCATCGCGGGGCGCGGCAACCCGCATGCCCGGCACGATGCCCAGCATCGACAGGTCCCACATGCCGTTGTGGCTGGCGCCGTCGGGACCGGTGATCCCGGCCCGATCGAGCACCATGGTCACCGGCAGTTTGTGCAGCGCGACATCCATCATGACCTGGTCGAAGGCCCGGTTCAGGAAGGTGGAGTAGATGGCGACCACCGGGTGCAGGCCGCCCATCGCCAGCCCGGCGGCCGAGGTCATCGCATGCTGCTCGGCGATGCCGACATCGAACAACCGGTCGGGGTAGCGCTGACCGAACGCGGACAACCCGGTCGGACCCGGCATGGCGGCGGTGATCGCGACGATGTCGCGACGTTTCTTGGCCAGCTTGATCAGTTCGTCGGAGAAGGTGGCGGTCCAGCCCGGGCCCGCGACGGAGGTGGACTGCCCGGTCAGCGGGTCGATCACACCGGTGGAGTGCATCTGCTCGGCCTCGTCGGCCTCCGCGGGTCCATAGCCCATGCCCTTGCGGGTGACCACGTGGACGATGACGGGCGCGTTGAAGGCCCGGGCGTGCCGCAGCGCGGCCTCGACGGCGTGCTCGTCGTGACCGTCGATGGGACCGACGTACTTCAGGCCGAGATCGGTGAACATGGCCTGCGGCGACAGCGCGTCCTTGAGTCCGGCCTTGACGCTGTGCATGCACTGGTAGCACAGCTCGCCGATGACCGGCACGCCGCGCACCGCGACGCGCCCCCGCTCCAACAGCTTCTCGTAGCCCGGCTGCAGCCGCAGCGCGGCGAGGTGGTCGGCCAGCCCGCCGATCGTCGGCGCATAGCTGCGGCCGTTGTCGTTGACGACGATGACCACGGGTCGTTGGGCGGCCGCGATGTTGTTGAGCGCCTCCCAGCACATCCCGCCGGTGAGCGCGCCGTCGCCGACGACGGCGACCACGTGCCGATTGCGGTGTCCGGTCAGCTCGAACGCCTTGGCCAGACCGTCGGCGTAGGACAGTGCCGAGGACGCATGACTGGATTCGACCCAGTCGTGCTCGCTCTCGTCGCGGCGACGGATAGCCCGACAGGCCGTTCTTCTTGCGCAGGCTGTCGAAGTCCCCGCACCGGCCCGTCAGCATCTTGTGCACGTAGGCCTGGTGGCCGGTGTCGAAGACGATCGGATCGTGTGGCGAGTCGAAAACCCGGTGCAGCGCCAATGTCAGCTCGACCACCCCGAGGTTGGGGCCGAGGTGACCGCCCGTGGCGGCCACCTTGTGAATCAGGAAATCGCGGATCTCATGAGCCAGGTCGCTTAGCTGTGCCTGCGAAAGGTGCTGCAGATCTGCGGGTCCGCGGATCTGTTCAAGCATTCCGTCAGTGTACCCACGCAACCCGAATTCAGTCCTTCTGAGTCCGGTAGACATCGGGCATACCGTCGTGGTCGTCGTCAGCGGTCTCAGCCTCGTGAATACGGCGGTAGGCGGCATTGCGACTGGTCAACACGATCGCGGCGAGCAGACCTGCGATGACGGACCCGGCCAGCACCGCGATCTTGGCGTCGGAGCCGTCCTGTGTGCCGTAGCCGAAAGCCAGTTCACTGATCAACAGCGACACCGTGAACCCGATGCCGGCCAGCATCGACACACCCAGCACATCGCGCCAGGCAAGTTCGTCGTCAAGCCTGGCGTGCGTGAACCTGGCCAGCAGGTACGTGGTTCCCCAGATGCCGAGGGGTTTGCCGATGACCAACCCCGCAATCACCCCGAGAGTCACCGGATGCAGCAGTGCGTCGCCGAGCCCGGACAGGCCGCCGACGGTGACCCCGGCCGCGAAGAAAGCGAACACCGGTACGGCGAACCCGGCCGAGACGGGACGCAGCAGGTGTTCGAACCGCTCGGCCGCGGCCCGGTCCCCCAACACCGGAACGGTGAAGCCGAGGACGCACGCCTGCAACCGTGGAGTGCACCCCACTGGCGTGCACGAGCGCCCAGGCGACCACCGCGAGCGGCACCAGGATCCACCAATGCCGCACACCCCGTTGCACGCACAGGGCGAACAGCGCGATCGGGACGAGGGCGAGCGCCAGCGGCCCTGGCTCCAGGTGGTCGGTGTAGAAGATGGCGATGACGGTGATCGCGAGCAGATCGTCGACGACCGCCAGCGTCAACAGAAAGGTTCGCAGCGCGCTGGGCAGGTGGGTGGACAGCACGGCGAGCACCGCGAGCGCGAAGGCGATGTCGGTGGCCGTAGGCACCGCCCAACCCGAAAGGGTGTCCGGCGACCCCATCGCCATATTGGTCGCCACATAGACAGCGGCCGGAACGACCATGCCGCCGAGTGCCGCCACGATGGGCAGCACGGCCCGCGCCGGGTCCCGGAGGTCACCGGCGACGAACTCCCGTTTGAGTTCGAGTCCGACGACGAAGAAGAAGATCGCCAATAGTCCGTCGGCGGCCCACCCCTCGATGCTCAACCGCAGGTGCAGGGACTCCGGTCCGATGAGATGGCCCGATATCGCGTGGTACGAATCCGACCACGGCGAGTTGGCCCACACCAGAGCGGCCGTCGCCGCGACGAGCAAGATCGCGCCACCGACGGTTTCCTGACGGAGGATGCCGGACAGCCGCTTGACCTCCGACCACGAACCTCGCGTCAGGAGGGGCGCGCCGGAAGCCATCCACCGATCCTAGGGCGTCGCGGTCCACGCTGGGCGCAAGCCAGTCACCCGTTCGTGGCACTGTTCGGCCAGGACACCGGCCGGGGGTGCCGCACAGTCACCGGGACAGCACCGCCACGCACTCGATGTGGTGGGTCAACGGGAACGCGTCGAACACCCGCAGCCGTTCCAGCGTATAGCCGTGCCCGCGGTACAACCCGATGTCGCGGGCGAAAGCCGCTGCCTCACAGCCGATGTGGATCACCCGCTGCACACCGGCGCCCGCGACCAGATCGACGACGTCGCGGCCGGCCCCCGCCCGCGGCGGATCAAGCACGGCCAGTTGGGCTTTCGGTAGTTGAGGCGACGCCAGCGCCCGACGTACCGACTCGGTGACGAACCGGACCTGGGGCAGGTCGGCCAGCGCCGCCCGGCCCGCGCGCGCCCCGGCCCGCGAGGTGTCGACGCTGACCACCTGCCCGCTCTCCCCCACGCCGTCGGCGAGCGCCTGCGCGAACAGGCCCGCGCCGCCGTAGAGGTCCCAGGCCACCGACGACGGCGCCGGCCCCGCCCAGTCCGCCAGGAGCGCGCTGTAGACGGTGGCCGCGTCGCGGTGCGCCTGCCAGAACGCGGTGACCGGCAATCGCCACACGCGATCGCCGACGCGCTGCACGCCCTCGTAGTCGCCCTGGAGTACCCGGGTGCGCCGGTCCTGGCCGCTGCTCACCACGTGGCGCGCCCCGTCGTCGTCGCGCACGACATGGAGTTGATCGCCCACCCGGACACCGTCGACCGGCAGGTCGTCGAGCATGCCGGCAGGCAGCTGTGCGCAGCGCAGATCGTTGACCAACTCGGCGCTGTGGTAGCGGTGAAAGCCGGCCCGGCCGTCGGCTCCGACCTCCACCCGCACCCGGGTCCGCCAGCCCGTCTCGCCCGCCGAACCCACCGGCTCGGCGGTCAGATCCGCGACGTCGGCGGGATCCAGGCCGCCCAGCCGCTGCAGCTGGTTGGCCACCACCTGTCCCTTGAGCGCGCGCAGGGCGGACGGTTCGACGAACGCCATGTCGCAACAGCCGGCGCCGTCGGCGCCGGCGATCGGGCACAGCGGATCGATCCGGTCCGGGGAGGCGTCCACGATCTCGACAGCCTCTGCGTGCCAATAGGATCCGCGCTCGCTGGTGACCCGCGCGCGCACCGTCTCACCGGGCAGCGCGTAGCGGACGAACACCACCCGGCCGTCGTCGCGGGCCACGCAGCTGCCGCCGTTGGCGGGCGCGCCGGTCAGTCAGGGTCAGCAGGCTCAATCGAGGAAGCCCCGTCTGGCGTCGCCCGGCGCGGACTGCGGCTCCAAGCGTCTTGAGCCGCTCCGACGAACTGAGTTGCCACGGAACCGAAGTCACCATCACGTTCGGCTCGAACAGCAGCCTGCCCTTGAGCCGCAGCGCGCTCTGGTTGTGCAGTATCTGCTCCCACCAGTGCCCGACCACGTACTCGGGGATGAACACCGTCACCACCGTGCGCGGTGAGTCCTTGGTGATCCGCTTGACGTAATCCAGGACCGGCCGGGTGATCTCGCGGTACGGCGAGGCGATGACCTTGAGCGGCACGGTGATGTCGCTGTCCTGCCACTTGGTGCACCAGTTGCTTGGTCTCGCCGTCGTCGACGCTGACGGTGATCGCCTCCAGGTTGTCCGGCCGGGTGGCCCGCGCGTAGGCCAGCGCCCGCAGGGTCGGCAGGTGCAGCTTGGACACCAGCACGACGGCGTGGTTGCGGCTGGGCAGCACCATCGTCGCGTCGGCGTCGGCCTGTTGCTGCGCCAGTTCCCGGGCGACGCCGGCGTAGTGCCGGTGGATGAGCTTCATGATCACGAACAGCGCGGTCATCGCCACGATCGCGATCCATGCGCCGGCCAGGAACTTGGTGACCAGCACGACCACCAGCACGGTGCCCGTGCACAGGAAGCCGATGGTGTTGACCACCCGCGAGCGCATCATCTGGCGCCGCTCCGCCGGGTCGGTCTCGGTGCGCAGATGCCGCGTCCAGTGCCGGACCATGCCGATCTGGCTGAGCGTGAACGACACGAACACGCCGACGATGTAGAGCTGGATCAGCGCGGTGACCTCGGCGCGGAAGGCGATCACGAACGCGATGGCCGCCAGGGCCAGGAACAGGATGCCGTTGGAGAACGCCAGCCGGTCACCGCGGGTGTGCAGCTGGCGCGGCAGATAGCTGTCCTGCGCCAGGATCGAGCCCAGCACCGGGAAGCCGTTGAACGCGGTGTTGGCCGCCAGCACCAGGATCAGCGCCGTCACGACGGTGATGAGCACGAAGCCGAGGTGAAAGCTGCCGAAAACGGCCTGCGCCAGCTGGGCCACCAGCGTCTTCTGGTGGTAGTCGGGCGGCGCGCCCTCGAGCTGGGTGGCCGGGTCGTCGACGATCTGCACGCCGATCTTCTCGGCCAGCACGATGATGCCCATCAGCAGGGTCACCGCGATGGCGCCCAGCATCAGCAGCGTCGTCGCGGCGTTCTTGGACTTGGGCTTGCGGAACGCCGGCACGCCGTTGCTGATCGCCTCGACACCGGTCAGCGCCGCACACCCCGAGGAGAACGACCGGGCCACCAGGAACACCAGCGCGAAGCCGAGCACCTCCCCGTGCTCGGCGTGCATGGTGAAGCCGGCGGACTCGGCGCGGATCGGATCGCCCAGCACGAAGATCCGGAACAAGCCCCAGCCGAGCATGATGAACATGCCGAAGATGAACGCGTAGGTGGGGATGGCGAACGCGGTGCCGGACTCCCGGATGCCGCGCAGGTTCATCGACATCAGCATCAGGATCGCCGCGACCGCGAACCACACCTTGTGCTGGGCGACGAACGGTACCGCCGACCCGATGTTCGACATCGCCGAGGCCATCGAAACCGCAACGGTCAGAACGTAATCCACCATCAGCGCGCTGGCGACCGTCAGGCCCGCCGTCGGGCCCGAGGTTGGTGGTCACCACCTCGTAGTCGCCGCCGCCGGACGGGTAGGCGTGCACGTTCTGCCGGTAGCTGGCGACCACGACCAGCATCACGAACGCCACCGCCAGGCCGATCCACGGCGTCATCGAGTACGCGGTCAGGCCCGCGACCGACAGCACCAGGAAGATCTCCTCGGGGGCATAGGCCACCGACGACATCGCGTCGGAGGCGAACACCGGCAGCGCGATCCGCTTGGGCAGCAGCGTGTGACCCAGCTTGTCGCTGCGGAACGGCTGTCCCAGAACAAGCCGGCGCGCGGCGGTCGAAAGCTTGGACACGAGGTCCAAGAGTATGCCTATGACCTCGCGGCTGTAGCGTTCCCGACGTACGGGTCTGTCTTGCGGGCGCAAGCCGACGGCGGCCCCGGACACGGCACAGCACGGAACGGCCGAAAGGACACCAGGTGCGCGTAGTGGTGATGGGATGCGGGCGAGTGGGCGCATCGCTCGCCGACGGCCTGGCCCGGATCGGCCACGATGTCGCGGTCATCGATCGCGACAGCACCGCGTTCCAGCGGCTGAGCCCCGAATTCACCGGGGAACGGGTCCTCGGTATGGGCTTCGACCGCGACGTGCTGCTGCGGGCCGGCATCGAGGGTGCCGACGCGTTCGCGGCGGTGTCCTCCGGCGACAACTCCAACATCATCTCGGCGCGGGTGGCGCGCGAGACGTTCGGTGTGCAGCGCGTGGTCGCCCGCATCTACGACGCCAAGCGCGCCGCGGTCTACGAGCGGCTGGGCATCCCGACCGTCGCGACCGTGCCGTGGACCACCGACCGGCTCCTCAACGCGCTCACCCAGGATTCCGAGACCGCCAAGTGGCGTGACCCGACGGGCACCGTCGCGGTGGCCGAGGTGGTGCTGCACGAGGATTGGTTCGGACACCGCGTCACCGATCTGGAGGCCGCCACCGGTGCGCGCGTGGCGTTCCTGATCCGGTTCGGCACCGGCGTGCTGCCCGAGCCCAAGACCGTCATCCAGGCCAGCGACCAGGTGTACATCGCCGCGGTGTCCGGACGCGTCGCCGAGGCGATGGCCATCGCGGCGCTGCCACCCGGCGAGGACCTCGGAGAGGACGGGCACTGATGAAAGTCGCGATCGCCGGCGCCGGCGCGGTGGGCCGCTCCATCGCCCGCGAGCTCATCGAGAACGGCCACGATGTCACGCTGATCGAGCGCAACGCCGAGCACATCGACGTCGACGCCATTCCGGCCGCGCACTGGCGCCTGGGCGACGCCTGCGAGCTCAGCCTGCTCGAGTCGATACACCTCGAGGAGTTCGACGTGGTGATCGCCGCGACCGGCGACGACAAGGCCAACGTCGTGCTGTCGCTGCTGGCCAAGACGGAGTTCGCGGTGCTCGCGGGTGGTGGCCCGGGTCAACGACCCCCGCAACGAGTGGCTGTTCGACGAGTCGTGGGGCGTCGACGTCGCGGTGTCGACGCCGCGGATGCTGGCCTCCCTGGTCGAGGAGGCCGTCGCGGTCGGCGATCTGGTGCGCATCATGGCGTTCCGCAAGGGCGCGGCCAACCTCGTCGAGATCACGCTGCCCGACGACACGCCGTGGGGCGGCAGGCCGGTCCGCAAGCTGGAGCTGCCACGCGACGCGTCGCTGGTGACCATCCTGCGCGGGAACCGGGTGATCGTGCCGCAGTCCGACGAACCGCTCGAGGGCGGCGACGAACTGGTGCTGGTCGCCTCACCCGAGGTCGAGGGCGAACTGCGCGCGCTGCTGCTGCCGACGAACTGACAGACCCTGACTAGTCGGGGCGGCCCGTCGCCTCGGCCTGCACACCGGGCTCGGCTTCGGCTTCGGCGTCCGCGTCCTCCGGGAAGGCGGCGTGCACGGCCTTCTGGGCGGCCTTGATCGCCAGGTAGGTGACCAGTGCCGCGACGGCGGTCAGCGGCCAGCCCATCGCGATGCGCGCGGCGGCCAGCCAGCCCGTCTGGTCGGCGTCGTAGAGGTGATGCTGCACCAGGAACCGGGCGCCGAACACCGCCACCCAGGTCAGCGTCGCGATATCGAAGGCGACGACGGCGCGGCGCACCGTGCGCCAGCGGTAGCCGTGCCCGTTGACCCAGCTCCAGATGTAGCCGACGACCGGCCGTCGGATCAGGATCGACAGCCCGAACACCGCGGCCCACAGCAACGACATCCAGATGCCCAACAGGAAATAGCCTTTGGCGGCGCCCACCAGCCAGGCGATCAGCGCGCAGATCCCCACTCCGATGAACCCGGACACCGCCGGCTGCACCGATTCGCGGCGCGCCAGCCGCCAGACCAGCACGAGCGCGGCGACGCCGAGCGCCGCCAGATCGCCGGCAGCAGTCCGAACGCGGTGGTGACCGGTACGAAGACCAGGACGGGCAGCGACGAGTAGATCAGGCCGCTCAGCCCGCCCATCTGATCGAGCAGGGCCTGGGCGCCGGTGCGGTTGTCAGGCAATGTCGTTTGGTTCCACGGGTTCGGTCTCAGCGCTGAATCTCGTAGTGCGGGTTGTAGATCGCCTTGGCGCCGTTGTCGAGCTTGCCCAGACGTCCGTGCACCCGCAGCGTCCGGCCCGATTCGATGCCGGCGATCCGGCGCTGCCCGAGCCACACCAGCATCACCGAGTCGGTGCCGTCGAACAGTTCGGCGCGAACCCCACCCGCGCAGCCCTTGGCGTTGGCCTCGACGCTTCGCAGGGTGCCGACCATGGTGACTTCCTGGCCGCGATGACAGTCGATCGCGCGCTGGGCGCCGGTACTGGCCGCCTCATCAGTGAGCTCATCGACATCGCGCTGTTCGGGATCCTCCGTCAGTCGACGGGTGAGCCGGCGCAGATAACCTTCGGCCGTAGCCATGGCCTCTCCTGAAAACTCAAACTGATCCGGGCGGATCACACTGCCAACGCCACGGTAGACCCCTTGGTTCCCGAATGCCACGCGCCCGGCCCGGTAACACCGGAGTTTCGACGCCGAGGGTGCACGATCACAACATGGCCGTTGATCTCCGCGGAGTCCCGACCGTCCTGCTGCCGGGCACCGGCTCCGACGACGACTACGTCTACCGGGCGTTTGCCACCGCGCTCCACGAGGTCGGGGCGTTGGCAATCCCGCATGCGCCGCAGCCGGCCCGGCTCATCGCCGGCTATCGCGAGGCGCTCGACGAAGCCGCCCGGGACCGTCCGATCGCCGTTGCGGGCGTGTCACTGGGTGCCGCGGTGGGCGCGGCGTGGGCGATCTCACACCCCGGGCACGTGGTGGCCGTCCTGGCGGCGCTGCCCGCCGTGGACCGGCTCGCCGCAGGGCGCCCCGGCGGCACTGGCCGCGACGCAGTCCGCCCACGAGCTGCGCCGCGACGGACTGTCCGCCGCCGTCGCGCGGATGCGCGAATCGAGTCCGCCGTGGTTGGCCGCGGAGCTGACCCGGTCGTGGGTCGGTCAGTGGCCGGATCTGCCCGACGCGATGACGGAGGCCGCGCAGTACGTGGCGCCGACGAGCGGTCAGTTGGCGACGCTGGCGGTGCCGATGGGCGTCGCGTCGGCGTCCGACGATCCGATCCACCCGCTGGAGGTGGGTGTCGAGTGGGTGGCCGCCGCGCCCTACGCGTCGCTGCGGACGGTGACGCTCGCCCAGATCGGCGCGGACCCGGGCGCGCTGGGCATCGCATGCCTGGCGGCCCTGGCCGACGCTCTAGCCGCCGGTCACACCGCGCAGCTGTTGCATCGCCGTGCCCTGCGCGCTGCGCCGGGCGGAGGGTTCGACGGGCGGCTGCGGCTCCGGCTCCGACGGCGGGGCGGGCGGCGTGTCACCCGGCTGCACCTGACCCTGCGTCGACGCGGCGACGGCCTGGGCCGCAGCGGCCCGCAATTGGGCGGCCATCGGCTCGGGCAGTTGCACCGGCAGCGGCGTGCGCACCGGAAGCGGGGTATCACCGCGCCGGACAACGGTGTCCGTTCAAAGCATTTCGCGCCTCAGCGACCAGCGCGCCAATGGTCTCCCGCGCCCCGTTGGCAACACAGCGGATCATCCAGCGGTATCCGTCGACGCCGATGAAACGCACCGCACCCTCGCCGACCCCGACGACCTCGCGGCCCCACGGCCCGCTCTGGATGCTCACGTTCGGCGGTGTCCTTGCGCAGCGCCTCGGCGAGCTCGGCAGCCACCTCCCGCCACAGCCCCGCGCTCTTCGGGGCCGCATAGGCCGCGATGGTGAACCGGCCGTTGGGGGTCACCACCCACACCGCGCTGGGCGCGCCGACCTCGTTCACCTCGACCTGGACCTGACCGGCCTCGGGCATCGGGACGAGCACCGAACCGAGGTCCAGGCGGCCGACGGCCGCCGTGTCGTGGTCGTCGAAATCCTCGATGTCGAACGGGCCCTCGACTCGTCATCGCCGTCCTGCGGCACCGGATCCGACCCGGGCCGGGCGGCCGGGCCGCCGTCGGTGCCGTCCTGGCCGTCCTTCGACTTCTTCTGCTTACCGAATGCCATCAGAGACTCGCATGTCCTCCCGAAGAACCGTGGCCACCTTCACCACGGGTGGTGTCCCCCAGCCCGGCCTCGTCGAACGAAGACACCTCGACGAGCTCGGGCAGTTCAACACGCTGAACCAGCAATTGCGCGATCCGGTCGCCCCGGCTGATGTGGATGGGCGCGGCAGGATCGAGGTTGATCAACGAGACCTTGATCTCGCCGCGGTATCCGGCATCGATGGTGCCGGGGCTGTTGACGATCGAAAGTCCCACGCGCGCAGCCAATCCCGATCGCGGATGGACCAGTCCGACCATGCCCTCCGGAATCGCCACCGCGATACCCGTCGACACCAGCGCGCGCTGTCCGGGCGCCAGCGCGACATCGGCGGCACTGTAGAGATCGACCCCCGCGTCACCGGGATGGGCCCGGGCGGGCAGCGGGAGCTCAGGGTCCAGGCGGACGACCGCAAGACGGGTGGACACGAAGCCACAGACTACCCTTGGCGGCGTGTCGGGTTCGCGTGTGACCTCGCAGACCGTGCGGTACCGCGAGCGGCTGTGGGTCCCCCTGTGGTGGTGGCCTCTGGGTTTCGGGCTGGCGGCGCTGATCGCCACCGAAGTCAACATGGGCGTGCGATCGCTGCCGAACTGGCTGCCGTTCGCGGTGTTGTTCGCGCGTCGCCGCGGGTGTCCTGCTGTGGCTGGGCCGCTCAGAGGTGCGGGTCACCACGCAGGACGACGCCGTCGAACTGTGGGCCGGCCAGGCCCATCTTCCGGCGACCGTCGATCTCACGGTCGGCCGAGATACCCGCGTCGGCCAAGTCGGCGGCACTGGGCCGCCAACTCGACCCAGCCGCGTTCGTCGCGCACCGGGCCTGGGTGGGCCCGATGCTGCTGGTGGTGCTCGACGACCCGGACGATCCGACCCCGTACTGGTTGGTCAGTAGCCGGCACCCCGAACGCGTGCTGTCCGCGCTTCGAAGTTGAGGTGCCGGGCAGTTGAGGTGCCGGCGAAAGTTGCAGCCGAACAGACCTCAGGCCGCGCAGTCCGTGCAGATCATCACGCCGTTCTTTTCGCTGGCCAGCCGGCTGCGGTGATGAACCAGAAAACAGCTCGAACACGTGAACTCGTCGGCCTGCTTCGGGATCACCCGCACGGACAGCTCTTCGCCGGACAGATCGGCGCCCGGCAGCTCGAAGGATTCAGCGGTTTCGGTCTCGTCGACGTCGACTACGGCTGACTGTGCTTCGTTGCGCCGTGCCTTGAGCTCTTCAAGCGAATCTTCGGAAACATCGTCGGTCTCGGAGCGCCTTGGGGCGTCGTAGTCAGTAGCCATCTTCTCTTCCCCTCAGGATCCCCGATCGCATGGTCTTGCAGCAGAGCTTTGTACCAGTGCCGAACGCGATCACCAAACGATTCGTGCCCGTATCCCGGTCTCATCAACTGTGATTTACATCACAGTTGAGCCCTGAACCTAATTCGCCTGCTCAGCGGCGCCCTCTAGAGTGCAGTCGTGGTTGCGTACATCACTGACGGCACGGCGTTCGACAAGCGCGGACTGCCCTTCCGGCGCCGTAACATCTGGCCCGGCATCATTGCCGCGGGCGTTCTGGCGGTCGTCACCGCCCTGGTCTGGCTGATCGCGCTGACGCGACCGGCCGACGTACACGAGGCCGCGGTGTGCAACCCGCCTCCGCAGTCGACCGATGCCAACGCTCCGGCGCTGGGCCGGCAGGTGTCGCGCAGCACCATGACCAACGTCGCGCCGGCCCGGCTCGCCGACACCAAGATCCGGGTGCTCAACGCCAGCGGGCACGGCGGTCAGGCCGCCGATGTCTCGGGCGCGCTGCGCGATCTGGGCTTCGCCCAGCCCACCGCCGCCAACGACCCCGTCTACGCCGCCGCCCGGCTGACCTGCCACGGCCAGATCCGCTTCGGCGAGAACGGCAAGGCCGCCGCGGCGTCGGTGTGGCTGGTCGCGCCGTGCACCGAGCTGTTTCAGGACGACCGCCCCGACGACTCCGTCGACCTTGCGGTCGGCACCGACTTCACCACGCTGACCCACAGCGACGACATCGACGCGGTGCTGGCCGGCCTGCGACCCGACGCGACCGAACCCGCCGACCCGGCGCTGATCGCCAAGATCCACTCGGCGACCTGTTGAGCGCGTCACGCCGGTAGGGCCGCCAACCCGCCGAGACGCGACATCTCGGTCGCGCAGAGCGTCGGCCACCCCCGGCGCGGCCGCCATCACCAGACCCGCGCCGCCTTCGCCGGGCGGCGGCAACGTGACCCGTGCGCCCGCCTCGGCCGCAATGAGTGCACCGGCGGCCCAGTCCCACACGTTGAGCCCGTGCTCGTAGTGCGCATCCAGCCGGCCCGCGGCCACCATGCACAGATCGAGCGCGGCCGAGCCGATCCGCCGCACGTCGCGCACCACCGGCAACAACCCGGCGAGCAGCGCGGCCTGCGCGGCCCGCCGCGCCGGCGAGTACCCGAATCCCGTCCCGAGCAACGCCATCGACAGCTCGCTGACGTCGGTGCAGCGCAGCCGGCGGCGATGGCCGGCGCCTTGCACGTGCGCGCCCAGCCCGAGCCCGGCCGAATACACCTCGCCCGCGCTGACGTCGGCGACCGCACCGGCCATCGACACACCGCCCACCTGCGCGGCCACCGACACCGAATAGGCGGGAATGCCGTAGACGAAGTTGACCGTCCCGTCGATCGGGTCGAGCACCCAGGTGACGGCGTCGGTGCGGTGATCGGTGCCGCTGGGGCCGCCGCCCTCCTCGCCGAGAACCGGATCACCGGGCCGCAGCTCGGCCAGCCGCCTGCGCAGCAGCGCCTCGGTCTCGGTGTCGACCACGGTGACCGGGTCCGTCGGCGTGCTCTTGCTGGCGACCGCACCGGCATCGGCCCGAATCCGCCCCGAACACCTCCACCCGACGCTCGGCGACGTATGCCGCGGCCTCTGCGGCCAGCCGTTCGGCGACGGCGCGCAGGGTCTCCGGGAGATGCGAGGGGACGGTCATCGTTCTATCGCAACACATGGATCAACGTGCGACACAGCCACGAAGTCGGCCGCGACGCACTAAGGTTTTCAGCGCTGACCGTCAGCCTCGCCGAGGAGCCGCCATGACTGTGCCCGATTCCACGACCCAGTCCAGCGTTGACTCCCCCAACCGCGGTTTCGGCATCGACGTCGGTGGCAGCGGCGTCAAGGGCGGCATCGTCGATCTCGACACCGGCCAGCTGATCGGCGACCGGTTCAAACTGCTGACACCGCAACCCGCCACACCCGAAGCGGTAGCCGCGACGATCGCCGAGGTGGTCCGGCATTTCGGGTGGACCGGCCCGCTGGGCGTGACGTATCCCGGCGTCATCACCGACGGTGTCGTGCGCACCGCGGCCAACGTCGACAAGGCGTGGATCGGCACGAATGTGGCCGAGATCATCGGCGGCGCGCTGGGTGGGCAGCCGGTGACCGTGCTCAACGACGCCGACGCCGCCGGCCTGGCCGAGGAGCGGTTCGGCGCAGGCAAGGACAACACCGGTGTGATCGTGCTGCTGACCTTCGGCACCGGAATCGGATCGGCAGTGATCCACAACGGCCTGTTGCTACCCAATACCGAGTTCGGACACATCGAGGTCGACGGGAAGGAAGCCGAGCACCGTGCCGCGTCGTCGGTCAAGGAGCGCAAGGAGTGGAGCTACCAGCGCTGGACCGAAGAGGTGACCAAGGTGCTGGTCGCCGTCGAGAACGCGATCTGGCCCGACCTGTTCATCGTCGGCGGCGGTATCAGCCGCAAGGCCGACAAATGGGTGCCGCTGCTGAAGAACCGCACGCCGGTGGTGGCCGCGGCGCTGCAGAACACGGCGGGCATCGTGGGCGCCGCCATGGCCGCACACGCCGATCCGACGCACTGACAACTGCCACGAATTCGGGCCGCTCGGCGCGGAGCAGCCGATTTCTGTCGTTACAATGGACAAGGCGGCCGCAGACGGATAGCGGCGAAACTCCCGGCAGAGATGAAACGCCGACAGTCCACATAGCCGACCCTGCAGTGGCGCATGCCCGTGCCCAACCGCAGCCAGCAAGACCGAAAGGGTGTACGTGGCAGCCACGAAGGCAAGCCCGGCGACCGAAGAGCCGATGAAGCGCACCGCCACCAAGGCGGCTCCCGCCAAGCGGACGGCAGCGGCCAAGACCGCCGCTCCGGCCAAGCGGGCGACCAAAGCCACCGCAGCTACCGCCACGCCCGAGACCGACGGCGACGCGTCGGCCAAGGCGCCCGCGAAGCGCGCCACGAAGGCGGCGGCAAAAGCCAAGCCCAACGGCGCGGCCCCACGGACCCGCGCCAAGAAGGGCGCCCCGGCGGAAGACGGCGCGACCACCGACACCGTCGTCATCGGCGACGACGATCCCAACACCGGCATCGAGGACCTGGAGTCCGAGCCCGCCGATCTCGAGGACGATGCCGACCTCGTCGTCGAGGTGGACCTCGAAGATCTCGAGGAGGACGCCGACGGCGCGGCCACCGAGACCGTCGAGGCCGAGCCGGATGCGGCGACCGGAGCCACCGACGCGACGGCCCCCGCCGGCGATGACGAGGAGATCACCGAGCCGTCCGAGAAGGACAAGGCGTCCGGCGACTTCGTCTGGGACGAGGAGGAGTCCGAGGCACTGCGACAGGCCCGCAAGGACGCCGAGCTCACGGCGTCGGCGGACTCGGTCCGCGCCTACCTGAAGCAGATCGGCAAGGTCGCGCTGCTCAACGCCGAGGAGGAGGTCGAACTCGCCAAGCGCATCGAGGCCGGCCTGTACGCCACGCAGCTGATGAGCGAATTCGCCGAGAAGGGCGAGAAGCTGCCCGCCGCGCAACGCCGCGACATGATGTGGATCTGCCGCGACGGCGACCGCGCGAAAAACCATCTGCTGGAAGCGAACCTGCGCCTGGTGGTCTCGCTGGCCAAGCGCTACACCGGCCGCGGCATGGCGTTCCTGGACCTCATCCAGGAGGGCAACCTCGGCCTGATCCGCGCGGTCGAGAAGTTCGACTACACCAAGGGCTACAAGTTCTCCACCTACGCCACCTGGTGGATCCGGCAGGCCATCACCCGTGCCATGGCCGACCAGGCCCGCACCATCCGTATCCCGGTGCACATGGTCGAGGTCATCAACAAGCTCGGCCGCATCCAGCGTGAGCTGCTGCAGGACCTGGGCCGCGAGCCCACGCCCGAAGAGCTCGCCAAGGAAATGGACATCACGCCGGAGAAGGTGCTGGAGATCCAGCAGTACGCGCGTGAGCCGATCTCGCTGGACCAGACCATCGGCGACGAGGGCGACAGCCAGCTCGGCGATTTCATCGAAGACAGCGAGGCTGTGGTAGCCGTCGACGCGGTGTCGTTCACGCTGCTGCAGGATCAGCTGCAGTCGGTGCTGGAGACGCTCTCGGAGCGCGAAGCGGGCGTGGTGCGGCTGCGGTTCGGCCTGACCGACGGCCAGCCGCGCACCCTCGACGAGATCGGCCAGGTCTACGGCGTCACCCGTGAGCGCATCCGCCAGATCGAGTCGAAGACGATGAGCAAGCTGCGCCACCCCAGCCGCTCGCAGGTTCTGCGCGACTACCTGGACTAGGTGAAACGGCCCGACAGCGCGACCTGCGGGCGCGGCCGATGAGGCATTCTGAGCATCGTGAACGTGGACGCGTTGCTGGAGACGATTCCGCCGATCGCGGTGTACCTCGTCGTCGGGCTGGTCATCGGCCTGGAGAGCCTGGGCATTCCGCTGCCCGGCGAGATCGCGCTCGTCAGCGCCGCGCTGCTGGCCTCCCGCCACACGCTGGACATCAACCCGGTGGCTGTCGGGGCGGCCGCCACGCTGGGCGCGATCGTCGGCGACACCATCGGGTACTCGATCGGCCACCGCTACGGCATGTCGCTGTTCGAACGTCTCGGCAAACGGTTTCCCAGGCACTTCGGCCCGGGGCACGTGGCGCTGGCCAAGCAGCTGTTCGCCCGCTGGGGCGGGTGGGCGGTGTTCTTCGGGCGATTCATCGCCCTGCTGCGCATCCTCGCCGGCCCGCTGGCGGGTGCACTGAAGATGCGATACCCGCGATTCCTGGCCGCCAACGCCAGCGGTGCGCTGCTCTGGGCGGGCGGGACGACCGCCGTGGTCTACTACGCGCGGCCTGGCCGCCGAACGCTGGCTGTCGCGGTTCTCCTGGGTCGCGCTCGTGATCGCCGTGGTGCGTGGGCATCGTGCTGACATTGATACTCCGGAAGCGCACGGCTGAACTGATCGCTCAGCTGGAATCCGAGCACGACTGGGAAACCCTGCGTCGGCAGCACCACGCATGAGGGTCACGAAGGTTTCTTCGGGGACGGAGTTCGAGGGCCTGGTCGGCTACTCGCGGGCCGTCCGCACCGGCCCCTACGTCGTGGTCGCCGGGACCACCGGCGCCGGACCGGATGTCGCCGCCCAGACACGGGATGCGTTGCGGCGCATCGAATCAGCGTTGCACCACGTCGGCGCGACGCTGGCCGACGTGATCCGTACGCGGATCTTCGTCACCGACATCGGTCAATGGCGGGCGGTCGGCGCGGTACACGCCGAGGTGTTCGGCGACATCCGGCCCGTCGCGACCATGGTCGAGGTGTCCGCCTTGATCTCCCCGGAACTGATGGTCGAGATCGAAGTCGGACGCCTACCTCGCGTCCGACAGCGCGGGGAACACCCCGTCGGGTCCCGGCGAATAGGGTGTGACAGCAATCACAGCCGCCGCCGGCAGCGGCCCGTACAGGTGCGGGAAGCGCATCGACGCGGGGTCCGTCGGCACCCCGGGTTCCCACCGGACCGGCGCGCCGAGAAGGTCCGGGTTCAGGTACAGCAGTACCAGATCAGTGCGCCCCGCGTAGAGCCGGTTGGCCGGCAGATGCACCTGCTCAACGCTCGAAAGGTGGACGAACCCGACATCGGACAGTGACGGAGGCCGGTGTTCACCGGACACCGAAGCGGCGGCCCACTCGTCGCGGCCACACATGTGGACGAGCGTGGTGGCGGAGTGCGTACATACGACCAGCCTGCCCCGACCGCAATTCGAGCGGCGGGTGAAACACGACACACCCGCGAACGCCTCGGGAACAAGGCCGGAACGCCAAACGTCTGAGACAGTAGGAACCACGCGAGGAACGGAGGCGCCATGACCGCAACTCTGACCAGCCCTGAACTGACCCGGGCTGATCGCTGCGACCGCTGCGGCGCCGCTGCCCGCGTGCGGGCGAAGCTCCCGTCGGGCGCAGAACTGTTGTTCTGCCAGCATCACGCCAATGAGCACGAAGCCAAGCTGATCGAGCTGGCCGCCGTGCTGGAGGTCAGCGCCGTCGGAGGCGTGACAGCGGCGCGCCGGGCCGCAGGACTGGGCACCGGGCCTGCCGTCAGGGATGCTGGACTGGTCATGACCGACCAGCCCGTGAAGCCGTCCCGCCATCACATCTGGCGCATCTCGAAGCGCACGCTGTCGAAGGCCTGGGACGACTCGATCTTCGCCGAGTCTGCCCAGGCGGGCTTCTGGTCGGTGCTGTCCCTGCCGCCGCTGCTGCTCGGAATGCTGGGCAGTCTGGCCTATATCGCGCCGCTGTTCGGACCGGAGACGCTGCCGACCATCCAGGACCGGATCATCAGCACGGCCAACAGCTTCTTCTCCAGGAACGTCGTCAGCGAGATCATCGAGCCGACCATTCGCGACATCATGGCGAACGCCCGCGGCGAGGTGGTCTCGATCGGCTTCGTCATCTCGCTGTGGGCGGGGTCGTCGGCGGTCTCGGCGTTCGTCGACTCGGTGGTCGAGGCACACGACCAGACTCCCCTGCGCCACCCGGTCCGGCAGCGTTTCTACGCGCTGGCCCTCTACGTCGTCGGTCTGCTCGTCGCGATCGCGTCGGCGCCCTTCATCGCTCTCGGACCGGGCAAGATCGCCGGGTACCTGCCGGACAGCTGGGACGACGTGCTGCAGTACGGCTACTACCCGCTGCTCGTGGTGTCACTGGTGCTGGTGGTCACGGTGCTCTACCGGCTGTCGCTGCCCAAGCCGCTGCCCACCCACCGGCTGATCGTCGGCGCCGTGCTCGCCACCGCGGTGTTCCTGGTGGCCACCGCCGGACTGCGCATCTACCTGAGCTACATCACGCAGAACCGGCTACACCTACGGCGCGCTGGCCACTCCCATCGCGTTCCTGCTGTTCGCGTTCTTCCTCGGGTTCGCCATCATGATCGGGGCCGAACTCAACAACGCGATCGAGGAGGAGTTCCCGGCGCCGGACACCCACGCCGACCAGTTGCGGTCGTGGCTGGAGTCCCGGAGCAACGGCAAGTCCGACGAGGACACCGGTGGCGATGCGGGCGACGGAACCGATGCGCCGGCCGCTCCGGAACGGGTCAGCCCTGCTTGAGCATCTCGTAGATCTTCTTGCAGTCCGGGCAGACCGGGGATCCGGGCTTGGGTGACCGGGTCACCGGGAAGACCTCGCCGCACAGCGCGACCACATGGGTGCCCATCACTGCGCTCTCGGCGATCCTTTCCTTCTTGACGTAGTGGAAGAACTTGGGAGTGTCGCTGTCGGTCCCGTCGTCGACGCGTTCGTCGGTGTCGGTGCGCTCGATGGTCTGGGTCTCCATGAGTGCCATTCTGCCTGGAAACGGGCCGTGCGGAAACCGGCGCCTATCGTTCGACCTTCGTTGTGCAAGAGTGGAGCCATGAAGCACAGCCAAGAGCTGGGTTTCGACGACGAGGGTCGGCCGGTACTCATCACCAAAGCGGCACTGCCGTATGAGGAGGAGCACCGCCGACGGGTCCGGAAGTACCTGACGCTGATGTCCTTCCGGGTGCCCGCCCTCATCTTCGCCGCCGTCGCATACAACATCTGGCAGAACGGATGGGTCTCACTGGCGATCATCGCGGTGTCGGTCCCGTTGCCGTGGATGGCGGTGCTGATCGCCAACGACCGGCCGCCGCGCCGGGCCGAGGAGCCACGCCGGTTCGACGACGCCAGCCGCCGCACACCACTGTTTCCCACCGCGGAACGTCCTGCGCTGGAACCCGGCCCGCAGGACCCCGGATCGGCCGACGATCCGAGCGATCACCCGCGCTGAGCGCCTTCTGTCCCGATTCTCAGGGCATTCTCAGGTCACCGTCGCATTTGCGCACGTCAGAGTGTGTGAAGCGACGCGTTTGTGGGAACTCTTTCCTCGATTCAGGCGTTGAACTCAACGAATGCTCGAGCAATGAGGAGGCCGATATGGCGAATGCCACCGCTCACCGGGTTGACCGCGATCTGGATAGCCAGAGCCCTGCCGCGGACCTGGTGCGGGTGTACCTGAACGGCATCGGAAAGACGGCGCTGCTCAACGCCGCCGACGAAGTCGAACTCGCCAAGCGCATCGAGGCCGGGCTCTATGCCCAACATCTGCTCGACACCCGCAAGCGGCTCGGCGACAACCGTAAGCGTGAACTGACGGCGGTCGTCCGTGACGGCCAGGCGGCCCGCAGCCACCTGCTCGAGGCCAACCTGCGGCTGGTGGTGTCACTGGCCAAGCGCTACACCGGCCGCGGCATGCCCTTGCTCGACCTCATCCAGGAAGGCAACCTCGGACTGATCCGCGCGATGGAGAAGTTCGACTACGCCAAGGGATTCAAGTTCTCGACCTATGCCACCTGGTGGATCCGCCAGGCCATCACGCGCGGCATGGCCGACCAGAGCCGCACCATCCGGCTGCCCGTTCACCTCGTCGAGCAGGTGAACAAGCTGGCGCGGATCAAGCGCGAAATGCACCAGACCCTCGGCCGTGAGGCCACCGATGAGGAGCTCGCCGAAGAGTCCGGCATCCCCGTCGAGAAGATCAACGATCTGCTCGAGCACAGCCGCGACCCGGTCAGCCTGGACATGCCGGTCGGCAGCGACGAGGAGGCCCCGCTGGGCGACTTCATCGAGGACGCCGAGGCGCTGTCGGCGGAGAACGCGGTGATCGCCGAACTGCTGCACACCGACATCCGGCACGTCCTGGCCACTCTCGACGAGCGGGAGCAGCAGGTGATCCGGCTCCGGTTCGGCCTGGAGGACGGTCAGCCGCGCACGCTCGACCAGATCGGCAAGCTGTTCGGCCTGTCGCGGGAGCGGGTGCGCCAGATCGAGCGCGAGGTGATGGGCAAGCTCCGGCACGGTGAGCGCGCCGACCGGTTGCGCTCGTACGCCAGCTGATCCGACGCAGTCCTGAAATGAATCCGACGCAGTCCTGAAATGAATCCGACGCAGTCCTGAATGAATCAGTGTGCCCGCCGGCCCGTCCGGCGGGCACACTGCTGTTCAGCGCCGCGCCGGTCGAGTTAGCAGACCATTGACACGATCGGCCAAGTAGACTCGACCCGGATGGAGGGTGGCATATGAACGATCTGGTCGATACCACCGAGATGTATCTGCGAACGATCTACGACCTCGAGGAAGAGGGCGTAATTCCGTTGCGCGCGCGTATCGCCGAGCGTCTGGAGCAGAGCGGGCCCACCGTGAGCCAGACGGTGTCACGCATGGAACGCGACGGCCTGCTGCACGTCGCCGGCGACCGCCACCTCGAACTCACCGACAAGGGCCGCGGGCTCGCCGTCGCCGTGATGCGCAAGCACCGGCTCGCCGAACGCCTGCTGGTCGACGTGATCGGCCTGCCGTGGGAGGACGTGCACGCCGAGGCGTGCAAGTGGGAGCACGTCATGAGCGAGGATGTCGAACGCCGGCTCGTCGCGGTGCTCGACAACCCCACGGTGTCGCCGTTCGGCAACCCCATTCCCGGGCTGTCGGAGCTCGGCATCGGGACGCTGACCGGACTGGAGGACGACAGTCTGGTGCGGCTGACCGAGCTGCCCGCAGGCTCGCCCGTCGCGGTGGTGGTGCGTCAGCTCACCGAGCACGTGCAGGGAGACACGATGCTGATCGCGCGGCTCAAGGATGCCGGCGTGGTGCCGAACGCCCGCGTCACCGTCGAGATGAACCCGCTGGGCGGGGTGATCATCATCATGCCCGGCCATGAGAATGTCGACCTGCCGCACGAGATGGCGCATGCCGTCAAGGTCGAGAAGATCTGACACCGCCCTCACCCGGCCCGCCGCCCGTAGGACCGCTGTGGCGGTAGCCGCACACCGAGTCGTTCGGCGAGCCGGTAGCCGGTCACGGCCAACTGCCTGATCTGTTCGGGACGCATGCCCGACTGCAACGCGGTGTCGAGCATTCCCGCCATCCGGTGTTCGGGGTTGCCGCGGATCGCTTCGTCGAGCGAAATGCCCGCCAGCGGACCGTCACCGCGCGCATAGGCCGAAAATGCAAGCAGCACAAGCGCTTCGGTCCGCCACGGCAGCGGGAGGCTGCGGGCCAGCATGGTCCACAACGTCTCGGCCTCCCCCGCGTCGCGACCCACGGCGAGCGCATACAGCGTGTCCCGGGCCGTGAGGTCGGTCAGGGCGTATCCCAGCTCGGCCAGCTCGGCGTCGCTCAGCTGCCCACCGCCGCCGACCCGGTTGACCGCGTCGATCGCCGCGCGCACGCCCCGCCGGGTACAGCCGTCGGGATCTTCGGAGCGCTCGGCACTCCCGGCGGTCACAAGGCCGTTGATCACCTCGGCCAGGGCCGCCGCGCGGTTCGGGTCCTCGATGGCGATGACCGTCTGCAGGTCGGCGCGGCTGCGGTAGAGGCGGCGGCCGTCGACCACCGCCGCGACCGTCAGCGGCGACACCGCCGGATCCTCGACCGAACCGTGGGACTCGCACCCGTCCACGCAGTGCCAGCGGCCACCGGCCTGCACGTGGTCGACGACGTGCACGGCCCATAACTCGATGCGGTGCGAACGCAGTGCGGCGGCCAGTGCCTCGGACAGCTGCCGGTAGTCCTCGTTGCACATCGGGCACAGCGCCCCCTCGGCGTCGACGATCACCGCGATCACGGCCTCGGGCGCGGCCCCGGCGACCACCCGCGCGAGCCGGTCCGTTTCGTCGGCCACCGCGTCGGACAGGTCGACGCGCATCACCGCGCCCATCTGCCCACGCTCGACCGAAACCAGGACCAGAGACCGTTCGGGGACGAAGCCCAGGACGGCGGGCAGTGCGGCGATGAGGGCACCCGGGCGGTTCAGAGCGAAATCGCGATCGTGTTGTGTCATGCCCCCGACGGTCGCGGCTCGGGCCGTCACGAAGACACCGCGCCGGCCCGTACCGGACCGTGGCTGGGGATGGATCGGCAACTGTGGATGAATTTCCCGCGCCGTTGCCATCCTCGGCATGCGAGATGCGCTCCGGGCGCGTAGACCTCTACAACATGGGTTCCATGCAGGAATACGACCTTGTGGTCATCGGGTCCGGTCCCGGCGGGCAACGCGCGGCGATCGCGGCCGCCAAACTGGGGAAATCTGTCGCGGTGATCGAGCGCGGCATGATGCTGGGCGGCGTCTGCGTCAACACCGGCACCATCCCGTCGAAGACGCTGCGCGAGGCCGTCGTCTACCTGACCGGGATGAGCCAGCGTGAGCTGTATGGCGCCAGCTACCGCGTCAAGGACAAGATCACCCCCGCCGACCTGCTGGCCCGCACCCAGCACGTCATCAGCAAGGAGATCGAAGTCGTGCGGTCGCAGCTGATGCGCAACCGGGTCGAGCTCTACACCGGCCACGGCCGGTTCGTCGACGAGCACACCGTCGCGGTCGAGGATCCCAACCGCGCCGAACGGATCACCGTCCGGGGCCGCTACTTCGTGCTCGCCACCGGGACCAAACCGGCCCGACCCGTCGGGCGTGGAATTCGACGAGCAGCGTGTGCTGGACTCCGACGGCATCCTCGACCTCAAGGCCATCCCGACATCGATGGTCGTCGTCGGCGCGGGAGTGATCGGCATCGAATACGCATCGATGTTCGCCGCGCTCGGCACCAAGGTGACCGTCGTCGAGAAGCGGGACAACATGCTGGACTTCTGCGACCCCGAGATCATCGAGGCGTTGCGGTTCCACCTGCGCGACCTCGCGGTGACGTTCCGGTTCGGCGAGGAGGTGACCGCGGTCGACGTCGGCTCGGCCGGCACCGTGACCACGCTCGCCAGCGGCAAGCAGATCCCCGCCGAGACGGTGATGTACTCGGCGGGCCGGCAGGGCCAGACCGACCACCTGGACCTGGCCAACGCCGGCCTGGAGGCCGACAACCGCGGGCGGATCTTCGTCGACGACAACTTCGCCACGAAGGTCGACCACATCTATGCCGTCGGCGACGTCATCGGGTTTCCCGCCTTGGCCGCGACGTCGATGGAACAGGGCCGGCTGGCCGCCTATCACGCGTTCGGTGAGCCGACCAAAGGCATGATGGACCTGCAGCCGATCGGCATCTACTCGATTCCGGAGGTCTCCTACGTCGGTGCCTCCGAGATCGACCTGACCAAGAACGCGGTGCCCTACGAGGTCGGCGTGTCGCGGTATCGCGAGCTGGCCCGCGGCCAGATCGCCGGCGACTCCTACGGCATGCTCAAACTGCTGGTGTCCACCGACGATCTGCGGCTGCTGGGCGTGCACATCTTCGGCACCAACGCCACCGAGATGGTGCACATCGGCCAGGCCGTGATGGGCTGTGGCGGCACCGTCGAATACCTGGTGAACGCGGTGTTCAACTACCCCACGTTCTCCGAGGCGTACAAGGTCGCCGCGCTGGACGTGATGAACAAGCTGCGCGCGCTGAGCCAGTTCAAGACGGGCTAGCAGTCGGTCATGAGCGTGTTCGGCGCCGCATCGCCGGGCCCACCGGCCTGTGCGCGCGCCAGCAGGCGCGAGGTGTTGTCGTCGAACGGCGCCGAATAGGACACGTCGGCATCGCACCCGCCGCCGTCGAACCCGCCCGGTGACACCGGTGACCGTCGACGCCGAGATCCAGGGCGCTCCGCTGGTTCCGTCGACCAGTCCCCCGCACAGGAGCGACGGATACCCGCCGTCGGCAACACCGATGGTGCCCCGGCAGCCGACGGGCCCGCCGCCCACGCCCAACGGATAACCGGTCACCGACACCACCGAACCCGGAGCGGGTGTGGCGCCGAGGCTCAACGCCGAACCCACCTGCGCTTCGATGGGTGCCGAGCCGGCCCGGCTCACCCGCACGATCGCGTAGTCGGCCAGCGGATCCTCGTCGGCGACCCAGCGCGGATCCAGGTACACCGCCGTCACCCGCCACATCGCCGACGAGTCGGCCTCGCCCTGGAACGCCGGGACGAAGTCGGCCTCGATCCCATCGGCCAGGCAGTGTGCCGCCGTGAGAACCAGATCGCCGGTGGACGAGTGCAGTACCGACGCCGTGCAGACGTGGGTGTCCCCGCCGCCCAGGAATATCGCCCCGATACGGGGGTCTGGTGCGACCGCAGCGGCGGTCGGCACCGGGGCCGGGCCGGTGGCCGCCGACGGTTCCGGCGGCCGCTCAGCGTGGCCGCAGGCGACCAACGACCCCGTCAGCAACGTGACGGCGGCGGCCGTCGCCACCCAGGTGCGCATGTCGCGCAATCCTGCCCGATTGCACTGGGAATCTCTGCCGGGCAGCCGCTGGTTGGTGCAAGTGGGACACTGGTGGTCAAGGAGGCGAGGCAAATGGCCGAACACGGATCGTCTGACGGGGACCCGAACTCTCCCAACGAGCAGCAGTATCAGCCGGAGCCCACCGGAATGTACGAGCTGGAGTTCCCGGCGCCGCAGTTGTCGTCGGACGACGGCCGCGGGCCGGTGCTGATTCATGCCCTCGAGGGCTTCTCCGACGCCGGCCACGCGATCAAGCTGGCCGCAAAGCACCTCAAGGACGCCCTGGACACGGAGCTGGTGGCGTCCTTCGCCATCGACGACTTGCTGGATTACCGCTCGCGGCGCCCGCTGATGACCTTCAAGACCGACCATTTCACCGCCTACGAGGATCCCGAGCTGAGCCTCTTCGCGCTGCATGACAGCGCCGGCGCGCCGTTTCTGCTGCTGGCCGGCATGGAGCCGGACCTGAAGTGGGAGCGCTTCGTGACGGCCGTGCGGCTGCTGGCCGAGCGGCTGGGCGTGCGCCGGACCATCGGTCTGGGCGCCATTCCGATGGGGGTCCCGCACACCCGGCCGATGACGATGACGGCGCACACCAACAACCGGGACCTGATCGCCGAGCACACACCGTGGGTCGGCGAGGTGCAGGTGCCCAGCAGCGCGTCGAACCTGCTCGAGTACCGACTGGCCCAGCACGGCCACGAGGTGGTCGGCTACACCGTGCACGTCCCGCACTATCTGGCGCAGACCGAATACCCCGCGGCGGCGCAGGCGCTGCTGGAGCAGGTGGCCCGAACGGGTTCGCTGGAGATCCCGATGACCGCGCTGACCGATGCGGCCGCCGGGATCCGCAGCAAGATCGACGAGCAGGTCGAGGCCAGTCCCGAGATCGCCCAAGTGGTGACGGCGCTGGAGCGACAGTACGATGCATTCGTTGCCGCCCAGGAAAACCGTTCCCTTCTGGCCCGCGACGAGGACCTGCCCAGCGGTGAGGAACTCGGGGCCGAGTTCGAGCGATTCCTGGCCCAGCAGGCGGGCGAGAAGTTCGAGGACGGCTTCCGGGACGACAACGGCACGACCTGACGCGCCCACCGCCTTCACGGCCCGACGACGGAGTTGGCCTCATGACGGAACGCACGACCAGACTGCGCGCGTGTCCGCGAGATCGTCCCCACGCTGGAGTTCCGGACCATTCACGGTTACCGGCGCGCGTACCGGATCGCCGGCTCCGGCCCGGCGCTGCTGCTGATCCACGGAGTCGGCGACAACTCGACGACGTGGAACACCGTGCAGGCCAAACTCGCCCAGCGGTTCACCGTGATCGCACCCGATCTGCTCGGCCACGGCCAGTCCGACAAGCCCCGCGCCGACTACTCGGTGGCGGCGTACGCCAACGGCATGCGCGACCTGCTCAGCGTGCTCGAAATCGAGCAAGGTGACCGTCGTCGGCCACTCCCTGGGCGGCGGTGTCGCGATGCAGTTCGCCTACCAGTTCCCACAGCTGGTCGAGCGGCTGATCATGGTGGGCGCCGGCGGGGTGACCAAGGACGTCAACATCGCGCTGCGGTTCGCCTCCCTGCCGATGGGCGGCGAGGCGCTGGCACTGCTGCGACTGCCGTGCGTGCTGCCCGCGGTCCAGTTCGCGGGCAAGGTGGCCGGCACGGTGCTCGGCTCGACCAGGATCGGCCGGGATCTGCCCGACGTGCTGCGGATCCTGCGCGATCTCCCGGAGCCGACCGCGTCGGCGGCGTTCACCCGCACGCTACGGGCCGTCGTGGACTGGCGCGGTCAGGTGGTCACCATGCTCGACCGATGTTATTTGACGGAATCCGTTCCCGTGCAACTCATCTGGGGCGAGCAGGACGCCGTGATCCCGGTCAGCCACGCGCTGATGGCGCATTCCGCGATGCCCGGTTCGCGGCTCGAGATCTTCAAGCGTTCCGGACACTTCCCGTTCCACGACGACCCGGACCGGTTCGTCGAGGTGGTCGAGCAGTTCATCGATTCCACCGAAGCGGCCGAGTACGACCAGAACGCGCTTCGCCAACTGCTCCGCGACGGCATCAGCGAGAGCACCATCTCCGGATCGATCGACACCAGGGTCGCGGTCCTCGACGCGATGGGTGCCGACGAGCGCAGCGCCACCTGACCTGGGACGCCCCTGCGCCCCCTGCCGCCAACGTAGAGTCGGTACATGGGTATCGATCTGACGGTGTTACGTGTCTTCACCGACTCGGCGGGCAACTTCGGCAATCCCCTCGGTGTCGTCGACGCCGGCGCCGTACCGCCTCCGCAGCGTCAACAGCTCGCCACTCAATTGGGTTACAGCGAAACCATATTCATCGATCTGCCCGCAACCGGGAGCGGCCACCGCCAGCGCGCACATCTTCACCCCCGCCACCGAGTTACCGTTCGCCGGTCATCCCACGGTGGGCGCGGCGTGGTTCCTGAGTTCGCGCGGCACCCCGGTGAACACCCTGCAGGTACCGGCGGGCATCGTCCAGGTGACCTATGACGGGGACCTCACCGCCGTCAGCGCCCGCTCGGAGTGGGCCCCGGAGTTCGCGATTCACGACCTGGAGTCGGTTGACGAAGTCGCGGCCGCGGACCCCGACGACTACTCCGACGACATCGAACACTATCTGTGGGCATGGACGGACGAGCCGGCCGGCGAAATCCGTGCGCGGATGTTCGCACCCCACCTCGGAATCCGCGAGGACGAGGCGACCGGGGCCGCGGCGGTTCGGATGACCGACTACCTCAGCCGTGACCTCGTCATCACCCAGGGACGCGGATCGCGGATCGAAACACAGTGGAGCCCTGAGGGTTGGGTGCGGGTGGCAGGCCGCGTGGTCAGCGACGGGCCGGCGAGGATCGCCTGAATACCGGTCAGCCCGTTGCGGGGATCTCGCGGTGTTCGCGCAGCGCCCGGATCTCGCGCTCGAAGTCGTCGGCCGAGGTGAACGACCGGTAGACCGAGGCGAACCGGAGATAGGCGACCTCGTCGAGTTCGCCGTAGCGGCCCGAGGATGGCCAAACCGACTTCGTTACTGGGCACTTCCGGTGAGCCGGCGGCCCGCACCGTGTCCTCGACCTGCTGCGCCAGCAGATTGAGCGCGTCGTCGTCGACCTGGCGGCCCTGGCAGGCGCGGCGCACGCCGCTGATGACCTTTTCCCGACTGAACGGTTCGGTGACGCCGCTGCGCTTGACGACCGCCAGCACCGCGGTCTCCACGGTGGTGAACCTGCGCCCGCACTCCGGGCAGGAGCGGCGGCGGCGGATCGCCTGGCCTTCGTCGGTCTCACGCGAATCGACCACGCGCGAATCCGGATTCCGGCAGAAAGGACAGTGCATGACCCCTCCTTCACGCCGACCACGGATTGACCCGGACGACACAGACACTACCTGCGCCGCCTGTGCCCGGCGGAGCATGTCAGCCCACCGGAGCGATCAGCGTCTGTCCGGCGTCGAGGTGAGACGTGTCCAGCTTGTTGAGTTCGCGGATCCGCTCAACCACCTGGCCCACGGGAGCGTCGGGCGCCACCCGCGCGGCGACGTGCTGGAGCGATTCACCCGATTGGACCTGGACGACCGCCAACCGGTCCGGCAGCGGCGCCGAGGCACCCTGCACGGAGTCGCCGAACTGCGCGACCAGCCCGAGCCACACGGTGATCATCGCGGCCAGCAACGCCAGCCCCACCGTGGTCGCCGGCGTGATGGGGCGGCGGCGGTGCGGACCCCGGGCCCGCGACAGCGCTACGCCGGTGCCGCCGTGACGCAACGGCGCTCCGCCCGGTCGCGCGGAGCCGGCAGGCCGGCGGCGCGAGCGCGCTGTGCCGGGCGTGACCGCCGCCGCGGTACCGCGGGGGTGGTCATCAGCTGCTCCCAGAGCACCAGATCTTCAAGGTCCCAGGCGTTCAGGACTGCGTTGTTGTCGCTCATATCCGTTCCTTCCGGTGTCCGGCCCCGCATGACGTTCGCTCTCATGTTCGAAAGATAATCGATCATGTGTTCGAATGCGACCTCAAAACCGAACATGTGATCGATTCGTAGCCGAACGATAAACCGGGCCACCGACAAGAACAGCCGTCCCGTGCGTCACACCCGCACCGGCGACACGCGCATCGAACACATGTTTGATTATCGTGACGGGGGCGACTACATTCGCCCCATGGGCGACACCACAGAACCGAGAACCGGTACGGCAGCCACCACACTGACCGAACGGCAACGCACAATTCTGGACGTCATCCGCTCATCGGTGACCACCCGCGGTTACCCGCCGAGCATTCGTGAGATCGGCGACGCCGTGGGCCTGACCTCCACCTCGTCGGTGGCCCACCAGTTGCGCACCCTGGAGCGCAAAGGCTATCTGCGCCGTGACGCCAACCGGCCGCGGGCGGTGGACGTACGCGGCGCCGAGGACGGGCCACATCCCGTGCAGACCGATGTCGCCGGCTCGGATGCCCTGCCGGAGCCGACGTACGTACCGGTGCTCGGCCGGATCGCCGCCGGTGGCCCGATCCTGGCCGAGGAGGCCGTCGAGGACGTCTTCCCCCTGCCCCGCGAACTCGTCGGCGAGGGATCGCTGTTCCTGCTCAAGGTCGTCGGCGAGTCGATGGTCGACGCCGCCATCTGTGACGGTGACTGGGTGGTCGTACGGCAGCAGAACGTCGCCGACAACGGTGACATCGTCGCGGCCATGATCGACGGCGAAGCCACCGTGAAGACCTTCAAGCGCACCGCCGGTCAGGTCTGGCTGATGCCGCACAACCCCGCGTTCGACCCCATTCCGGGCAACGACGCCGCGGTACTCGGCAAGGTCGTGACCGTCATCCGCAAGATTTAGCGGACGCCCGGCGGCTCAGTCCGCCGGGGTGAATCCATTCGCCTCGGCGTGCTGCGCGTCGGTGAACCAGATCTCGGCGACAACCTCGTCGTACCTCGCACTGTCCGGCGTGTGGTAGGTACCGGTCGACATGCGGCCCTTGACCGGGTATCCGTCCGGGGCCTCGTCCGGGTCGGCAAGCGGCAGGTGGATGGCGGGCAGCTCCGCGTGCTCCGCGTCGCCGGGCTCCTCGTCGTCGGGTTCCCTGTCGTCGGGCTCATTGTCGCTCGAGTTCCTCGTCGTCGACGTCCTCGTCGGCGACTTCCTCGTCGGCGACCTCGTCGTCGGCGTCCTCGTCGTCGGCGTCCTCGTCGTCGGGCTCCTGGTCGTCGGGCTCTGCGTAGAGGTCCTCGTCGTCGACGTCATCCTCGTCAGTCTCGAACTCGGGCTCCTCGTCGACGTCGACCGGTTCGACAAGGTCCTCGTCGTCAAGGTCCTCGTCGTCAAGGTCGTCGTCGACCGGTTCGACAAGGTCCTCGTCATCAAAGTCGTCGTCGACAAGGTCCTCGTCGTCAAGGTCGGGATCCACGACCTGGGCACGCGGTTGCGCCGGGGGCGGCGCGGCGCCGTACACCGGCGCGAACAACGAGCCCGGCGCGGGGATGTAGGCATCCTCGTCCACCGCGTTCCATCCGGGGCGTGGCTCCGCGGCGTGCCGGCCGACACGTTCATCGGCAAGGTCGCCGCTCTGTACGCGGGTGGGCGCGGTGTCCACGGCGTCCTGATCGTCGGCGGCCTCATGGGCTCCGCGATGGGTGAACAGCTCATGCTCGGCCGGCGTTTCCGTGCCGCCGGCGGCGCCCCAGCGCGGGGCGACCGGGGTCTCGGGCTCCTGCCAGGTGTCGGCGACCGGGGTGGACCACCGCGACCGGTCGTCCGGCACGTGGTAGGCCTGCGCCACATCGGATTCGGCCTCGCCGTCGAACGCCCGGGCAGCACGCCGCCGCTGGGTCGACATCAACGCGACGACCGATGCCAGCAGCAGCAGGGCCAGCGGGATGATCCACCACAGCCACCAGGTGTGGAAGGCGAAGGCGTTGTCCTTCGGCGGATTCGGCACCGCCGGCGTGGCGGGCGCCTGCGTGGGAACTTCGAGACCGCCCAGCGATTCCGCAAGGTTGGCCGGATCGGTGGTGAAGGTGTTGGTCTTGGCGTCCCAGCTGAGCTGGCCGCCGCTGAACTTCTGGCTCACCTTGTCGCCGTCGGTCGTTTGGTCGGACTCTGGCACCCCGAGTGCGCCGGCAGCGCCGCCGAGCTTGTCCCAGGCCGCCTTCATCGCGCCGCGGACGATCACCGCGCCATGATCGGCCGTCCAGAAGATGACCGGATTGTCCGACGCCGCAAAGGAACTCACCCGACTGTCGGGCACACCGCCGTCGGCCTCGGCCGCGTTGGGCAGCCCGAGATCCCCGGTCGGTCCACCCGCGGACTCGTACTTCTCGAGGATGGCGCCGGAGACGACGTGGGCGCCTGTCGCCGGGCTGTAGAAGATCTGGCCGCCGGCGAACGCCTGGCCGGCACCGTCGGGGTCGATCGTGAACTGATCGCCCTGCCGGGCACCCAACGGCCCCGCGGCCCCGCCGGCCGCGCGGTAGGCGGCATTGATGGCCGACGTCACGTCACCGGGGATGGTCACATCGCCGAGTTGGCCGGCAAGATCCGGCGGCTCGGTGGTGAACGATTTGGTCCGACTGTCGAAGGTGACCTGCCCGGCGCTGAAGTTCTGCGACACGACGTCGCCGTCGTAGGTCTCGTCGGCGACGGGAACGCCGAGGACACCCGCCGAGCCGCCGAGTCGGTCCCACGCCGCGTTGATCGCGCCGCGCACCACCCAGGCGCCGGTGTCCGGAGTCCAGAAGATGACCGGGCGGTCGGCCGCGCTGAACGTGGTGTTGCGGCTTGCCGGGCTGACCCGGCCCGGGCCCTCATCGATGTTGGGGAAACCCAGATCGCTGTCGGCGGGGCCGCCCAGGGCCCGATACTTGTCCAGAATCGCGCCGAACATGATCTTGGCGCCGGTGTCCGGAGAGAAGAAGATGGCGCCGCCCGCGAAGTTCTGGCCGAACCCGTTGCCCGCGGCGTACACGCCGCCATCCCTGGCGCCCAGTGCTGATGTGTCGCCGCCGGCGGCCGTCCAGGCCTGATCGATCGCAGCGCCGGCATCGCTCTCCGGGGTTGCACGGGCGACCGGCACGACCAGGGCCAGGGCCGCCACGGCCGTGATCAACCCCAGCGTGGTGCGGCTGACAAGCCTTGACACCTGCCGCCGCATTCGACCTTGCTGCGTGCTCATGCACCCTCCCGCGATTCCAGGCCCGGTGCCCGCCAATTGCGCCATTCGTCAACCTGTGACATTAAGCGAACGTGCCGGAGCCACAACGCTGTCAATTCGGGACAATACCGACCTGATACCGAAATGACGTGAAGCCGCGACGGTCGCGCGCCGATTGATTATCCGGACGCCGCGAAACGGGTTGGGGCGCTGTAACGCCTGCTAGACGCCCAGCGAACGGCCGATGATCTCCTTCATGATCTCGGTGGTCCCGCCATAAATGGTCTGCACCCGGGCGTCAAGGTATGCACGAGCAACCGAATATTCGCGCATATAACCGTAACCGCCGTGCAATTGCAGGCACCGGTCGATGAGCTTGACCTGCTGCTCGGTGCAATACCACTTGGCCATCGCGGCCTGTTCGGCACTCAGCTTGTCCTCGAGATGCAGTTTGATGAACTCGTCGACCATGATTCGCACCGCGGTGGCCTCGGTGGCGAGTTCGGCCAGCAGGAACCGGCTGTTCTGGAAACTGCCGATCGGTTTGCCGAATGCCTTGCGCTCCTTGGTGTATTGCAGCGTGTCCTCCAACACCGACTCCATGGCGGCGGCCGCTGCGATCGCAATACTGATGCGCTCCTGCGGCAGGTTCTGCATCAGGTAGATAAAGCCCTGTCCCTCTTCGCCGAGCAGGTTCTCGGCCGGCACCTTCACATCGGTGAACGACAATTCCGCGGTGTCCTGGGCGTCCAGACCGATCTTGTCCAGGTGCCGGCCGCGTTCGAAACCCTCCATCCCGCGCTCCACCACCAGCAACGAGAAGCCCAGCGCGCCCTTCTCGGGATCGGTCTGCGCCACCACGATCACCAGATCGGAGTTGATGCCGTTGGTGATGAACGTCTTGGACCCGTTGAGGAGGTAATGGTCGCCGTGGCTGACCGCGCGGGTCTTGATGCCCTGCAGATCGCTGCCGGTGCCCGGTTCGGTCATGGCGATCGCCGTGATCAATTCACCGGTGCAGAAACTCGGCAACCAGCGCTGCTTCTGCTCCTCGTTGGCCAGCCGCAGCAGATACGGCGCGACGACGTCGTTGTGCAGGCCGAACCCGAGGCCGGTGAACCGGCGGGCGACGGTCTCCTCGGTGACGATGGTGTTGTAGCGGAAGTCCGGGTTGCCCCCGCCGCCGTACTCCTCGGGCATCGCCATACCGATGAAGCCCTGCTTGCCGGCTTCCAGCCAGACCCCGCGGTCGACGATCTTGTCCTTCTCCCACTGGTCGTGGTACGGCGCGACGTGCTTGTCCAGGAACGCGCGGTAGGACTCGCGGAACAGGTCGTGTTCGGGCTCGAACAGGGTCCGCTCGTATTTGACGGTGGATGTCGGGGCAGCGCCCATCGTTACCTCCAGGAACAGGAAGGGGGTGGCGTGAAGCCGGGGGTGCCCCGACGATATACCAACCGGCTGGTTGGTTGGTAATCCGGGGTCGGCCGGTTGCCGCCGTAGACTCGGCCCATGACTGAGGTCGCCGACGGACGACGAATCCCGGCGAGCCTCACCCACTGGGGCGCCTTCCACGCCCGCGTCGACGCCGGCGACATCGCCGAGGTCGCCGCCCCGCCGGGCGACACCGATCCCTCTCCGCTGTTGGGCAACCTGCCCGGCGCGATACGTCACGAGTCGCGGGTGCGCGGCCCGGCCATCCGACGTGGCTGGCTCGAAGACGGGCCGGGCCCGAGCGACCGGCGCGGAGCCGACGAGTTCGTCGCGGTGTCCTGGGACGACCTCACCGAAGTGCTCGCCGGCGAACTGCGCCGTGTCGTCGACACCCACGGCAATGAGGCGATTTACGGCGGTTCCTACGGCTGGGCCAGCGCGGGTCGGTTCCACCACGCGCAGAGTCAGGTGCACCGATTCCTCAAACTGCTTGGCGGCTACACGTTTTCGCGGCACTCCTACAGTCTCGGCGCCACCGGGGTGATCATGCCCCGGGTGGTGGGCACGCACGACGACCTGTTCAAGCGCTCGACGAACTGGTCGGTGATCGCCGAGAACACCGATCTGCTGGTGTGCTTCGGCGGCGCCGGACTGAAGAACACGGGTGTCAACCACGGTGGCACCACGGCCCATCCGGCCCGCGGCGCACTGGCCCGGTTCCGCGACCGCGGCGGCCGCATCGTGTCGTTCAGTCCCCTGCGCGACGATGTCGACGGGGATTGCGAGTGGCTGGCCCCGGTACCGGGAACCGATGTGGCGATCATGCTCGCGCTGGCCCATGTGCTGGCCACCGAATCCCTGGCCGACCGCGCCTTCCTGACCACCTACTGCACGGGCTACGACCAGTTCGAGCGCTATCTGCTGGGCACCGACGACGGCACCCCGAAAACGCCGGAGTGGGCCGAACGAGTTGTGCGGGCTGCCGGCCGACACGCTGCGCACACTGGCCCGCCGGATGGCCGCCGGCCGCACGCTGGTGACGGTGAGTTGGTCGCTGCAGCGCGTCCGCCACGGCGAGCAGGCGCCGTGGATGGGCCTGACGCTGGCGGCGATGCTGGGCCAGATCGGCCTGCCCGGCGGCGGCTTCGGGCACGGCTACGGCTCGATGAACGAACCGGGCCTGCCGCCGTTGCGGTGCCCGCTGCCGGTGTTCCCGCAGGGGCCCAATCCCGTCACATCCTTCATCCCGGTGGCGGCCGTCAGCGACATGCTGCTGCACCCCGGCGAGTCGTACGACTTCAACGGGCAGCGACTGACCTTCCCGGACATCCGCTGCGTGTACTGGGCCGGCGGCAACCCCTTCCATCACCACCAGAACCTGCCCCGGCTGCGGCGCGCGCTGGCCCGGGTCGACACCGTCGTGGTACACGACCCGTACTGGACCGCGATGGCCAAACACGCCGACATCGTGGTGCCCTCGACCACGGCCTACGAGCGCGACGACTTCTCCGGCTCCCGCAACGACCCGCTGTTGACGGCCATGCCCGCGCTGACCGCGCCGTACGCGCAGTCCCGCAACGACTATCAGACATTCGCCGCGCTGGCGCACCATCTCGGCTTCGGCGACGGCGTTCACCGAGGGCCGCACCGAACGGGAGTGGCTGGAGCACATCTACGACAAGTGGGCGGCCGGACTGGATTTCGCCGTGCCGTCGTTCGCCGGGTTCTGGGCGGACGGGCAGGTCGCAGCTGCCGGTCTCCGAGGGCCTGACCCTGCTGGCCGATTACCGCACCGACCCGAACGCGCACCGCCTGGCGACGCCCAGCGGCCGCATCGAGATCCACTCGGCGACCATCGAGGGATTCGGGTACGCCGACTGCGGTGGACACCCGCAGTGGTACGAGCCGGACGAGTGGCTGGGCGGCGCCGCGCGCGGCACGATTCCCGCTGCACCTGCTGGCCAATCAGCCGGCCACCCGGCTGCACAGCCAGCTCGACGGCGGTCGCACCAGCCAGGCATCGAAAGTTCAAGGGCGCGAACCCATCCGGATGCATCCCGCACGATGCGGCGGCACGGTGCCTGTCCGACGGCGACGTCGTCCGGGTGTTCAACGACCGCGGGGCGTGCCTGGCGGGACTGGTGATCGACGACGCGCCTGCGCCCGGATGTGGTGCAGTCTGTCGACCGGCGCCTGGTACGACCCGGCCGATCCCGCCGACCCGGATTCGATGTGTGTGCACGGCAATCCGAACGTGCTGACCGAGGATGTGGGCACCTCGTCGCTGGCGCGCGGTTGCACGGGCGCGCACGTGCTGGTGCAGGTGGAGAGGTTCGACGGGGAACTCCCTCCGGTACGGGCCCACCGGCCGCCGACGATCGTGGCGCGGTGACCGCACCCCCACCGACCCTCGCGGTCAGTGAACTCGGCCGCACGCTCAGCTTCACCTTCGACGACCTGATGCGCTATCACGGGCCGGGATCGCCGGCCGGGGTCGCCAATGCGTTCAAGGTGTTACAGCGCGCATTCGGCCTGCTGTCGCCGGACGCACCGCCGGACCGCCGAAGCATCTTTGTCCGCACCGCCTTTCGCGGACCCGGCGCCCGTGACGGCATCGAGGCGGTGACGCGGGCGGTCACCGACGGGCGCTACACCGTCGATCGCACGCTGGTGCGCGCCGACCTGGGCCGACTGCGGGAGGATTTCGTCTTCGAGGTCGCGGTACCCGGCGCCTCGACCACACTCGCACTGCGGGACGGGTTCGTCACCGCGGCGTTCATCGATCTGGCCCGCACCGACAATCGATCCGCGGCGCAGGAGGCCCGGCTCGATGAACTCAAGGCCGACCTGTGCGCCAGGATCATGGCCGAACCGGCCGAACGCGTCTACGACGAAGTCCCCGCTCGACCGAGCTGAGCCCGCTGTTCGGCGGGGAATCGCGGCACCACGAGGTCGATGAAGGCGTCGGCGACCCGATAGGTGTCGGCCATCGGATAGTCCCGCATGATGGCCGCGCTGAGCATCGTATTGATGATGCCCCACAACATGATTGCGGTGTCCGTGGATTCCGGGTGTCCCAGCGACGCGAAATCGTCGGCCAGCGTCCGCTGGGCGACATCGGCGAACTGCGCCATGATCTGCGCCGCGTTGGGGTCGGTCGTGTTCTGCAGCAGCATGCACACTTTGAAGAAGGCCGGGCGCCGCTCGAAGCTGGCGATGATGCCACGCACCTTCTCCCGCACCCGCTGCTCGGCCGGCCGCGAATCCCCGCCGGTGTCACCGATGACCGGCTGCGCCCACTGCATCAGCACCGCGGCGTAGACGTGCTCCTTGGAACTGAAGTAGCGGTACAGCGTGCCGAGTGCGACGTCGGCCGCCTCCGCCACGTCCCGCATCTGGATCTGTTCGTAGTCGTGCCGTTTGAGCGCGTCCTGCGCGGCGCGCACGATCTGTGCGCGCCGGGCGCGCTTGTAGTCGGGCATGATCCGCCGGCGATGACGCGGTCGTCGTCATTTGCGTGGCAGCCCCAGGATCATGGTCGCGATGATGTTGAGCTGGATCTCGACGGTGCCCCCGCCGATCACCTCGGCGGGCATCAGCAGGCTGTGCGCCACCGCGGGTTGTGTCGGGCCGCCGACCATCGCAGACCGTCCGGTCAGTTCCAGCGCGTACGCCGTGACGCGGCGCACGATCGACGCCGTCGCGACTTTGCCGATGCTGGAGGCCGGGCCCGGCCCGTGACCGGCAAGCCGACTCAGGGTATCCCGAACAGCCAGTGCGCCAATGGCATTGGAGCCCGCGCGGATCTCCCCGAGCGCCCGCCGCACCGCGTCCCGGTCGGCACCCGGTCGGTCGGCCAGCGACCGTAGCTCACTTTCCTTGTCGAGCTTGATATACGCGCCGATGGCCACCCGTTCGTTGGCCATGGTCGCCAATGCGTGGGACCAGCCCGCGCCCGGCTCGCCCACGAGCATGCTGTCGGGCACGAACACGTCGTCGAAGAACACCTCGTTGAAATGTTCGTCCCCGCTGGCCGTCCGCAGCGGTCGGATCCTGATACCGGCCGAGCGCATGTCGACCAGAAAATAGCCGATGCCTTTGTGTTTCGGGGCGGCCGGATCGGTGCGGGCCAGCAACGCACCCCAGTCAGCCCGTTGCGCCGAGGAGGTCCACACCTTCTGACCGTTGATCCGCCACCCGCCCTCGACACGGGTGGCCCTGGTGCTCAGCGAGGCCAGATCCGACCCGGCACCGGGTTCGGAAAAGAGTTGGCACCAACCGATCTCACCGCGCAGCGTCGGATCGGCGAATTGCCTGCGCTGCTCCTCGGATCCGGCGGCCAGCACGGTCGGCAGGATCCACTGCGCGATCCCCAACGACGGCCGGACCAGGAACGGGCGCTTGTCGAACTCCTCGTCGATGATGAGCTGCTGCGCGGGCGAGGCGTCCAGCCCCCACGGCGTGGCGAAATGCGGCGCGACAAGACCGGCTTCGGCCAGTGCACTGCGCTGCGGACCGGTCCAGAACTCCGCATACTCCGGATTCTGCCGACCCGGGGTGTCATTGTGCAGCGTCGCGGCCTCGTCGAGCGCCGCGGCGACGCGGGCCCGGAACTCGGGCTCGACGTCGGACAGTTCGATGGCGAAGTCACGAGCGGGTCCGCCGGGGTCACCCAGCCGGCGCGCCCATTCGGTTGCCGGCCCGACCGCCGCGGCCAGGCTGATGGCGCGCTTCCAGTACAGGTGCAGATCGTGCTCCCAGGTGTAGCCGATCGCGCCGAACATCGTCATCGCATCGACCACCAGTTCCGGCAGCCGGCAGATGGCCACCACCGCCGCGCCGGCCATCGCCACCTGCTGCTGGGCCGACGACTGCGAAGCCGCCCGCACCGCATCCCACGCCGAGGCCGCCGCCAGCTCACTGTCGATGAACAGCGTGGCCGCCTTGTGCTGCAACGCCTGGAACGAGCCGATGGGCCGGCCGAACTGTTCACGCACCTTCAGATAGGCGACGACGTTGTCGACGCACCAGCGCGCGATCCCGGCGGCCTCCGCGGCGATGAGGCCGACGGCGATGCACTGCGCGCCCACCGGATCGACGACACCCAGCACGTCGTCAGGGCCCACGACGAGGTTGTCGACCCGCAGGGTGCCGACGGCGCGGGTCAGGTCCGTGGGCGTCTCGGACATCCACCTGCACACCGGATGCGTTGGCGTCCAGGACAAACCATCGCGTCTCGCCGGCGGCGGTGCGGGCGGTGACCACGATTCGGTCCGCCCCGCAGAGTCCGATCTCCGGGCCGACGGTGCCGCTCACGGCCCACCCCGCGTCCGTCACCGTGGCGTGCAACTGACCGGCGTGCGGCAGCAGTGCGACAGCGGTGCTCCCGGACACGATCGCATCGAGCAACGGGGCCGCGGCCGGACCGGGCTCGGCGGTCGCGGCCACCGCACCGGCGATCACCGTCGGCAGCAGCGGCCCGGGCAGCAGGCCGTACCCGGCGGCGTCGACCACGCAGGCCGCCTCGGCGAGCGCACCGCCCTGCCCGCCGACCGACTCGGGCAGACCGACCGCGTGCAGGCCGTGGGCAACCAGCGCCGGCCAGAATGCCGGGCGCTGTCCCGCCGCCAATGTTTCGAAATGGGTGCGGGTTTCGCCGAGTGCGGCGTGGCGCGCGGCGAAGCCTGCCATCGCGTCGGTGATCTGGACCTGTTCGTCGGTCAACGCCAAAGCCATGTCGGGCTCCCTTACCGCTTCGCCGTGTAGCGCAGCAGGGTCACACCGTCGTCGGGGCAGTCGGTGAACACCGGAGTCGACCGGCATTCCGATCGCGCAGTTCGGCGGGTTCGACGTCAACCAGTTCGGTGGCGAACCGCGGGCCCTCATCCCACTCGACGACGCCGAGAAGGTGCGGAACGACGTCGGCGAACTGGCGGCGCCACCGGTCGTTCGGCCACCGCGAAGCTGACAAGTGTTCCGGCGCCGGAGATCTGGCGCCACTCGAGGTCGTCGGCCAGTGTGCCGGGGGCCAGGATCCGCGGATAGAACACGTGGCTGTCCAGCGACGGCGAGAACTGGATCCACACCTCGTGACGGGCCAGGCCGTCCCAGTACGGCTTGGAGGTCGGCGTGGGCAGCGGCATCGGTCTGCTCATGGCGGTCATGTTCCTCAATCCCCTACCAGCACAAGGGCTTCTTGTTCGCTGAGCACGCCGCCGTTCCCGGACACGAAGGCGCGGTTGCAGTCGGCGACCTGGGTCTCACCGGCGCGGCCCATCAGTTGGCGGGTGGCGTCGCAGACATGGTGCATGCCGCCGCCGTTACCCGGCTGGCCGTAGCCGAGTTGGCCGCCGGCGGTGTTCATCGGGAAGTCGCCGCGGAACGTCAGGTCGTGCCCGGTGACGAACTGCATGCCCTTGCCCTTCTCGCAGAAGCCGGCGTCTTCCAGCGTCAGCAGCGCGGTGATGGTGTAGCAGTCGTAGATCGACACCATGTCCATGTCGGCGGGCGTCAGGCCGGCCATGCCGAACGCCGTCGGGCGCGACGGTGAGCATCGGCGTGTGCAGCGGATCCTCGGCGTACACCGGCGACTTGTAGGGCACCCGCTCGCCGAAGCCCTTGATCCACACCGGGCGGTTGCGGCCCTGTCGCGCCAGCCGCTCGTTGGTCACCAGCACCGCCGAGCCGCCCATGCACGGCATGACGATCTCGAGCATGTGCAGCGGCGAGGCGATGATCGGGCTGTCGAGCACGTCCTCGATGGTGATCGGCTTGTCCCTGAACACCGCGCCGGGCGTGTGGTTGGCGTTCACCCGCTGGTCGACCACGATCTTGGCCATCGCGCGTTCGTCGTAGCCGTATGCGGCGGCGTACATCTGGGCCACCTGGGCGTACGGCCCGTTCTGGCCGAGATAGCCGTAGGGAATCTCGAACTCGGCCTGCGGTGAGCCGTAGCGGAAGCTGGAGGCGCCGAAGTACAGCGCGTCGCCCATGTTGGGGGGCCGCGTCTTGTTCATCGGCGTCAGGAAGTTGGCCGGGATCGCGCACAGCACCGCTTCGCAGATGCCCAGTTCGATGGCCGCCGCGGCCCGCCAGACCATGGCGGCGGCACTGGCCCCGCCGAGGTCGACGTACTCGGCGAAGTTGACCTTCAGCCCGAGGTAGTCGACCACCGTCGACGGGACGAAGATCTCGGATTCGAACACGCCCGTGGTGACCAGCCCGTCGACCTGGTCGACGCGCAGGCCCGCGTCGGCGACGACGGCGGCGGCCAGTCGGGCCCACTGTTCGATGGTGAATTCCGGCTTCCCGGTCGGCTTGCGCGCCGCCGGCAGCTCGTGGAAGCCGACGATGGCGGCTTCGCCTCTGAGTCCCATGGTCGGAAAGCTACTAGAATGAGATCCTGATTCCTATTTTTCGGTCCGCCAGGTGTGACCGATGCCTCACCCGGGACGCCTCAGGTGGTGACGAACGGGCGCAGACTGGCCGCCAGCGCGGCGGGCACCTGTGCCTTGATCCGGGTGCCGCCCTCGGTGTGTTCGGTGGCATCCACCCGTCCGATGTCATGCACGCGGGCGACCAGATCTCCGCGGTCGTAGGGAATGGTGACGTCGACGGAGAGATCGGTCGGTTCGACAAGCTCGCCCAGACGCTGCCGCAACCGGTCCAGCCCCTCGCCGGTGTGCGCCGAGACGAACACCGCCCCCGGCAGCGCGCGGCGCAGCTTGGCCAACGCCAGATCGTCGGCGGCGTCGATCTTGTTGACCACCAACAACTCCGGAGCGGGTTTCGCGTCGTGGTCGGCGATCACCTCGTTGATCACCTCCCGCACGGCGTTGATCTGCCCCAGCGGGTCGACGTCGGAGCCGTCGACGACGTGCACCAGCAGGTCGGCGTCCACCACCTCTTCCAGCGTGGACTGGAACGCCTCGACCAGTTGGGTCGGCAGGTGCCGGACGAATCCGACGGTGTCGGTCAGCACGAACGGGCGGCCGTCATCGAATTCGTCCACGGCGCGTTGTGGGTTCGAGGGTGGCGAACAACGCGTCCTCCACCAGGACGCCGGCTCCGGTGAGCGCGTTGAGCAGACTGGACTTGCCGGCGTTGGTGTAGCCCACGATCGCGATCGAGGGCACCTCGGTGCGGCGCCGCCCACTGCGCTGGGTGTCGCGGATCTTCTTCATGTCCTTGATCTCGCGGCGCAGCTTGGACATCCGTTCCCGGATGCGACGCCGGTCGGTCTCGATCTTGGTCTCACCGGGACCGCGGGTGCCCACCCCGCCCCCACTGCCGCCGGCGCCGCCGCCCTGTCGGGACATCGACTCGCCCCAGCCGCGCAGCCTGGGCAGCATGTACTCCATCTGCGCCAGCGACACCTGGGCCTTGCCCTCCCGGCTGGTGGCGTGCTGGGCGAAGATGTCGAGGATCAGCGCGGTGCGGTCGATGACCTTGACCTTGACGGCCTTCTCCAGCGCGTTGAGCTGGCCCGGCGACAGTTCGCCGTCGCAGATGACGGTGTCAGCGCCGGTGGCCAGCACCATCTCACGCAACTCCTGGGCCTTACCCGAGCCGATGTAGGTGGACGGGTCGGGTTTGTCGCGACGCTGGATGAGGCCCTCGAGCACCTCCGAACCGGCGGTCTTGGCCAGCGCCGCCAGCTCGGCGAGGCTGGCGTCGGCGTCGGCAGCGCTGCCGTCGGTCCAAACACCCACCAGCACAACACGTTCCAGTTGAAGCTGGCGGTACTCGACCTCGGAGATGTCTTCGAGCTCGGTGGACAGTCCCGCGACGCGCCGCAGTGCGGCGCGGTCTTCGAGTGCGAGTTCACCGGCCGTCGGGTCGCGATGGTCGCGTGGGTCACGTTGGGAGAAGTCAGTCATGGGCGATCACCGATGGTGTCACGCCGGGTTGCGATGCCGCGAGCGAATTTCACGCCTGCGCGCTCCACCAGTCGTCGGCGATCTCGCCGCGGGCCACCAGCACCGACGGGCCGCGCAGGAAACTGGTGGCGTCGGTGACCGTCACCGTGACCTCGCCGCCCGGTACCCGCACCGCCAGCGCGCCGGTGTCGGCGCCGAGGTGGCGCAGCGCCGCGACGGCGGCCGCCACCGTGCCGGTGCCGCACGAGCGGGTCTCCCCCACGCCGCGTTCGTGCACGCGCATGGTGACGAAGGCACCGGCCCCGTCCTTCTCGGGGGCGGTCAGCACCTCGACATTGACGCCCTCGGGGAACTGCGCGGGGTCGAACTGCACCGGTGCCGCGACGTCGAGGGAAGCCAGGTCCGCCGCGGTCAGTCCGGGGTCCACGCACGCCAGATGCGGGTTGCCGACGTCGACGGCCAGGCCGGAGAACCGCCGCCCGCCGACGGTCGCCTCACCGGTGCCGAACTGGTTGGCCTTGCCCATGTCGACGCCGATGTCCGCGGTCAGGGCATCGGCGGAGTGCACCACCACCGGCCGTGGACCGGCCAGCGACCCGACTACGAACTCCGTGCGGCGCTCCAGCCCGGCCGCCCACAGGTAGTGGGCGAACACCCGGACGCCGTTGCCGCACATCTGGGCCACCGATCCGTCGGCGTTGCGGTAGTCCATGAACCAGTCGTCGGCCGTGACCCCCTCGGGCAACAGGTCGAACACGCCCGCTTCGCGTGCCGCGCCGGCCACGGTCACCCGCAATACGCCGTCGGCGCCGAGTCCGCGGCGGCGATCGCACAGCGCCGCGACCGCAGCCGGGCGCAGGTCGATCCGGGCGGGCAGGTCGAGCAGCACGACGAAGTCGTTCTGCGTTCCGTGCCCTTTGGCGAATTCCACCAGATCAGGATACGTGCCGCCACGCCGCGGCGACCGCGGTCGCGTTGTCGGGCGCCGCACCGTCGCGCCAGGTGATGCGGTGATCGCGCCGGAACCAGGAGCGCTGCCGGCGCACATAGCGACGGGTTCCGATGAACGTCAGATCCCGGGCTTCGCGCAGCCTGTCGTCGTCCGCCCCGGCGTCGAGCGCCGCGAGCACCTGCGCGTAGCCCAGCGCCCGCGAGGCCGTGACGCCGTCGCGCAGTCCGGCGTCCAGCAGCGCCCGTACCTCGTCCACCAGACCGCCGTCGAACATCGCGTCGGTGCGTGCGGCCAGTCGCTCGTCGAGAATCGCTGTTTCCCAGTCCAATCCGACGATCAGGGTGTCCCAGCGCGGCGCCGCACCGATGGTCGGCGCCGACGCGGCGAACGGCAGGCCGGTCAGCTCCACCACCTCCAGCGCGCGCACGATCCGGCGGCCGTCGGTAGGCAGGATCGTGGCGGCGGCGTCCGGGTCGCGGCCGCGCCAGTTCAGCGTGCAGCTCCGCCACGCCGACCTCGGCCAGGCGGGCCTCCCACCGGGCCCGCACCTGCGGATCGGTGGCCGGGAAGGCCCAGTCGTCGAGCAGGGACTGGATGTAGAGCATCGAGCCGCCGACGATGATCGGCACCGCCCCGCGCGCCGCGATGGCCTCGACGTCGGCGGCGGCGGCCTGCTGGTAGCGGGCGACGGTGGCGGTCTCGGTGACGTCGAGGACGTCGAGCTGATGGTGCGGGATGCCGCGCCGCTCGGCGGGCGCCAGCTTGGCGGTGCCGACGTCCATGCCGCGGTAGAGCTGCATGGCGTCGGCGTTCACGATCTCGCCGCCGAGCAGTTCCGCGAGCGTCGAGGGCCAGCGCCGACTTGCCCGTGCCCGTCGGGCCGACGACCGCGATCGGCCGTGTCACGGCTGCCAGACGCCGACGAAGTACCCGACGCCGTACGGCGCGCCGCGATAGAGCTCGCGGGCGGCCGCCGGGCCGGCGCCGGCCAGTCCGGCCAGCACACCGAACGCCGCCCGGCCGACCACCCCGGCCGGCAGCCGGGTCAGCGCGGCGGTGTCGCCGGCGGCCAGCGCGTCATCCAGTGCCGGCCTGCACCGCGGGTGAGGCGGGGTCATAGCCGCCGGGGGCCGGCGGCGTCAGCGTGTGACAGCCGTCGGCGACCACAAGTACACCGACCGGTTCGGCCGTACCGTCGATCTCGGCGCGCAGCGTCCGGCCCTGCGCCACGGCGGCTTCACCGTCCAAAGATGCCGGATAGCAATATGTTTCGGCGTGCGCCTGGGGCGCAACCAGACCCCGCACCCAGGCCGTCACGAGTGCGCACAGTGGCAGGTCGGCCGTCTCGTGCGCACCGGGCGACAACGCCACCCGCACATCGGCGCCGTACCCGGCGAACGTGCCCGCGGCCTGCGGTCCCACGCGGCGCGCCACGGTGTCGACACCGACGCCGATCCACCGCGGCGGCAGGGCGGCGGCGGCACTGCGCACGGCGGCGGTCAGTTCAGCGATTTCGGCGGCGGCCGTCCCGGCCAACTCGGGCACCAGCACCGGCGCCGACGGGATGATCGCAACGGCCGTCAACACGGAGGTCACGCTAACCCACGGCGACTTCGGGGGCGGCCGCCGCTTCGCCGCGGGCCAGGGCGGCGGCGGCCACCACCATCACCACGATGGCGGCCACCAGAACCAGCCAGCCGGCATCGCCCGGGCGCAGCGTTTCGCCGAGCACGTACACCCCCAGCAGCGAGGCCACCATCGGCTCGCTGATGGCCATCGTCGGCAGCGACGCCGTCAGCGCCCCGGCCCGGAACGACGACTGCTGCCAGGCAGTGCCGGCGATCGCCACCGCCGCCCAGGCGTAGAGCTCCGGTGACCGCAGCAGCGGCCCGATCCCGTCACCGAGCAGATGCACGACGCCTTTGGTCAGGACGGCGAACACGCCCCACAACGACCCGGACACGAACGCCAGCAGCACCGCGCTGACCGGGCCGCGCACTACGTTGGCCACCACCACGCACACCACCAGCAGCGTGCCGAGGACCGCGGCCACCAGCGCCCACGTCGTCAACGACGCCCGCGAGTGGCCCTCGGTGGGGTTGCCGACGGTCACGATCACGGCGACCGCAAGCCGCCAGCAGCAGCGCCCAGGTCCACTCCCAGCGGGTAAGCCGCCGGTGCCGCAGATACGCGTGGATGGGCAGCGCGAACAGCAGCGACGTCACCAGCAGCGCCTGCACCAGCAGCACGGAGCCCAGACCCAGCGCCGCGGCCTGCAGGGCGAAGCCGATGGCGGCCACGCCGGAACCCAGCCACCAGCTGCCGGTCCCGCAGCAACCGGAGGAACAAACCGGCGTGGCCGACCGGCTCATCGGTGACCTCGTGCGCCGACCGCTGGTGCATCACGTCGCCGATCGCGATGAACAGCGCGGCGCCCAGCGCCAGCAGCGCGGCGATGTCGGCCTTGTCCATGGGTGCAGACGCAACCACCGTCACCCGCACAACGCAAACGCACCCGCAAACGGCTTCGCGAACTGTTTGAATACCCTAGGTACGTCCCGGAAGGGACAACCGCAGTCGAAAGGCGCCGCGTCGCGCGGCAGTGCTCGGAGGGTGACCTCCGCGCGGAGGGTTAGGTGCTGCAGTGTCCACTGAAGATCCGACGTCCACCGAAGATCCGACGTCCACCGAAGATCCGACGCACGCGAGGCGCCGGCCCGCGCCCCTTCCCTCCGCGGTGCCCAGACCCGGCCCACGGCCCGGATCCGCGCCCGAGCGCGCCGGCCGCCGCTGCGCCGTGGTGCCGACCGGTCCGACCAGCGATCCGCACAAGTTCGGTCGGGTCGACGACGACGGCACGGTCTGGTTGATCACCTCGGCGGGCGAGCGTGTCATCGGCTCCTGGCAGGCCGGCGACACCGAAGCCGCCTACGCACACTTCGGCCGCCGCTTCGACGACCTGTCGACCGAGGTCGCGCTCATGGAGCGACGGCTGGAGTCCGGCACCGGCGACGCCCGCAAGATCAAGGCCGCGGCCGCGACATTGGCCGAGGGACTGCCGACGGCCAGCGTGCTCGGTGACGTCGACGCGCTCGCGGCCCGGTTGGCGGCCATCACCGAGCACGCCGAATCCGCGGCGGCGCAGGAGAAGGTCCGGCGGGAGGAGCAGCGCGCCGCCCAGACCGCGCGCAAGGAGGCGCTGGCCGCCGAGGCCGAGGACCTGGCCGCCAACGCCACCCAGTGGAAGACCGCAGGGGACCGGCTGCGCGCGATCCTCGACGAGTGGAAGACCATCAGCGGCCTGGACCGCAAGACCGACGACGCGCTGTGGAAGCGCTACTCGGCGGCGCGCGAGACGTTCAACCGTCGCCGCGGCTCGCATTTCGCCGATCTCGACCGCGAGCGGGCCGGGGCCCGATCGGCCAAGGAGCAGCTGTGCGAGCGGGCCGAGGAGTTGACCGGTTCGACGGACTGGGGCGCCACCAGTGCCGCGTTCCGCAGCCTGCTCGCCGAGTGGAAGTCCGTCGGGCGCGCGGCCAAAGACGTCGACGACGCACTGTGGCAGCGGTTCAAGGCCGCCCAGGATGCGTTCTTCTCGGCGCGCAACGCGGTGACCGCCGAACGCGACGCGGAACTGACCGAGAACGCCACCGCCAAGGAGGCGCTGCTCGCCGAGGCGGAGCGCATCGACACCTCCGACCACGACGCCGCGCGCGCCGCACTGCGGGCGATCACCGACAAGTGGGACGCGCTCGGCAAGATTCCCCGCGAGCGCACCGACCTGGAGCGGCGACTGCGTGCCGTGGAGAAGAAGGTGCGCGACGCCGCCGAGGCCGAACGGACCGATCCGCAGGCGCAGGCCCGCGCCGAGCAGTTCTCCGCGCGTGCCGAGCAGTACGAGAAGCAGGCCGCCAAGGCCGAGGCCGCCGGCCGCGCCAAGGAGGCCGAAGAGGCCCGGGCAAACGCCGAGCAGTGGCGGCAGTGGGCCGACGCCGCGGCCAGCGCGCTGACCAGGAAGCGCTGAGCCTCAGCCGATTCCGCGTCAGACCCGATGGATGCCGAGCAGCCGTGGCCTACCGGGGGTCAGGCGGTTCGACAGTCCCGTCGACGGGCCCCTCGCGTGGCTCCTCGGGTGGGTTCACCTCCAGCAGACCCTTCGTCTGCTGTTCGGCCGCCGCGCGCCGACGGTGCTCCTCGGCGGCCAGTTGCACCGCGGTACGCGTCCACACCACGCGCGCCCAGTGGAAGGCGAGCAGGATCACGGTGATCCACGCGATGACCAGGCCCACGCCCGGGCCGGGCTGGTGCACCGGCGCGGTCTGGCGCGACCAGACCGCCAGCAGTCCGGTCGCACTGGCCAGCCACGAACCCGCCAGCGCCACCCAGGCCAGCGCCCACCGCCGGGTGAGCAAAGCCAGCATCGAGAATCCGACCCCGAACACCAGCGCCACCCAGCAGAACACCCGCGACGGCAGCGCGATGCCGACATCGATGGCCGTCTGGTTTCCCATCAGCACGTCGACGCCCCGCGCGCCGCCGGTGTGCCGCAGCACGAACGACACCAGCAGCACGAACACCAGGATCGCCACCACCATGGCCCGCGGGCCGGGTTCGATCTCGCGCGCGACACGGCGCTCGGCCGAATCGATCTCGTCGCGGTACGCGTCGAAACCTTCGGATGACGGGCCGGAGGACATCACCGTGCGCACCCGGCGGTGGCCGGCACCGCGTCGGGTTGGCCCAGGCCCGGCATGCCCAGGCCGATGGTGCGGGGGCGCCGCCCGGCCTCGTGGGCGTCGCCGGCGCGGGTGCGGCGGTGGGTGAGTACGGCACCGTCGGCAATCAGGTGGTGCGGCGCCGCGTCGGTCACGATCGTCGTCACCACATCACCGGGGCGGACAGCGGCGTCGCCGGGCGCGAAGTGCACCAGACGGCCGTCGCGGGCCCGGCCGCTCATGCGCGCGGTCGCGGTGTCCTTGCGACCCTCCCCCGCCGCGACGAGCAGTTCGACGGTGCGGCCGACCTGTGCCCGGTTCTCCGCCAGCGAGATCTCTTCCTGGAGCGCGATCAGCCGCTCATACCGTTGCTGCACAACCTCTTTGGAGAGCTGATCGGGCAGCTCGGCGGCCGGCGTACCGGGCCGCTTGGAGTACTGGAAGGTGAACGCGCTGGAGAACCGGGCGCGGCGCACCACGTCCAATGTCGCCTGGAAGTCCTCTTCGGTCTCGCCCGGGAAGCCGACGATGATGTCGGTGGTGATGGCCGCGTGCGGCATGGCCGCGCGGACCCGGTCGATGATGCCGAGGTAACGCTCGGCACGGTAGGAGCGCCGCATCGCCTTGAGCATCCGGTCGGACCCGGACTGCAGCGGCATGTGCAACGCCGGGCACACGTTCGGTGTCTCCGCCATGGCCTCGATGACGTCGTCGGTGAACTCGGCGGGGTGCGGCGAGGTGAACCGGACCCGCTCCAGGCCGTCGATCCGCCCGCAGGCGCGCAGCAGTGCTGCGAAAGCGCCTCTGTCGCTGGGGGTCTCAGGGTCGGCGAACGACACCCCGTAGGCGTTGACGTTCTGGCCCAGCAGGGTCACCTCGAGCACGCCCTGGTCCACCAGGGACTGCACCTCGGCGAGGATGTCACCGGGCCGGCGGTCGACCTCCTTGCCGCGCAGGGACGGGACGATGCAGAACGTGCAGGTGTTGTTGCAGCCTACCGAGATGGAAACCCATGCAGCGTAGGCGGATTCACGGGCAGCCGGCAGCGCCGACGGGAACTCCTCGAGCGCCTCGACGATCTCCACCTGCGCCGCGCGGTTGTGCCGGGCACGTTCGAGCAACGTCGGCAGCGAGCCGATGTTGTGGGTGCCGAACACCACGTCCACCCACGGCGCGCGACGCAGCACGGCGTCGCGATCCTTCTGGGCCAGGCAGCCACCGACGGCGATCTGCATATCGGGGTCGCTGTGCTTGCGTGGCGCGAGGTGGCTGAGGTTGCCGTAGAGCTTGTTGTCGGCGTTCTCCCGCACCGCGCAGGTGTTGAAGACGACGACATCAGCATCCGAGCCGTCGGGGGCCTTCTCATATCCCGCGGCCTCCAGCAGACCGGCCAACCGCTCCGAGTCGTGCACGTTCATCTGGCAGCCATAGGTACGCACCTGATAGGTGCGCGCGCGGTACCAGGCGGGAAGTCACCTGACCATGGTACGGACGGGGACGTCGGCGACCCAATTCCCGGATGCGGCGTCTTGCACGCGTGCTGTGCGTTTCCTGGGTAAGGTCACAACGCATGGCCGCCCCGACTGTCCCAATGGTCTCGATGCGTGCGGTCGACAAGCACTTCGGCAGCCTGCACGTGCTCAAGGACATCAACCTCGACGTCGGACGCGGTCAGGTGATCGTGGTCCTGGGCCCGTCCGGGTCGGGAAAGTCGACCCTGTGCCGGACGATCAACCGGCTGGAGACCATCGACTCTGGCACCATCAGCATCGACGGCGAGCCGTTGCCCGCCGAGGGCCGCAAGCTGGCCCAGCTGCGCTCCGACGTGGGCATGGTGTTCCAGTCGTTCAACCTCTTCGCGCACAAGACGATCGTGGAGAACGTCACGCTGGCCCCGATGAAGGTGCGCAAGCTGGGCAAGGACAAGGCCCGCCAGGAGGCGATGGCCCTGCTGGAGCGCGTCGGGGTGGCCAATCAGGCCGACAAGTACCCCGCCCAACTGTCCGGCGGGCAGCAACAGCGCGTGGCGATCGCCCGATCGTTGGCGATGAACCCCAAGGTGATGCTGTTCGACGAGCCGACCAGCGCGCTCGACCCGGAGATGATCAACGAAGTCCTCGCCGTCATGACATCGCTGGCCGAGGGCGGGATGACGATGGTGGTGGTCACCCACGAGATGGGCTTCGCGCGGCGCGCCGCCAACCGGGTGGTGTTCATGGCCGACGGCGCGATCGTCGAGGACGCCGAGCCCGCCGAATTCTTCGACAATCCAAAGTCCAACCGCGCCAAAGACTTCCTCGGCAAGATCCTCGACCACTGAAAGTATCGAAAGGAACAAGCATGCCGACCCTGAAAGCAAAACCGTCTCTGAGGTTCCGCGCGGCCGCGGCCGTCGCACTCGCCGTTGCGTTGCCCCTGGCCGCGACCGCCTGCGGCGGTGGTAGCGGTGGCGGCGGCGGTGGCGGTGGCGACACCATCACCATCGGTACCAAGTTCGATCAGCCCGGTCTGGGTCTGAAGAACCCCGACGGCACGATGAGCGGCTTCGACGTCGACGTCGCCACCTTCGTCGCGGGAGAGCTCGGATACGCCCCGGACAAGATCGAATGGAAGGAATCGCCGTCGGCGCAGCGCGAAACGCTGATCGGCAACGATCAGGTCAAGATCATCGCCGCGACGTACTCGATCACCGACGCCCGCAAGGAGAAGGTCGACTTCGGCGGTCCCTACCTGATCACCGGCCAGAGCCTGATGGTGCGCAACGACAACACCGACATCACCGGCGCCGAGTCGCTGCAGAACAACAAGAAGCTCTGCTCGGTGTCGGGATCGACGCCTGCGCAGCGCATCAAGGACAAATATCCCGGCGTGCAGCTGCAGCAGTACGACACCTACTCTGCCTGCGTCGAGGCACTGAAGAACGGTGCGATCGACGCCGTCACCACCGACGAGGTGATCCTCGCGGGCTACGCCGCGCAGAGCCCGGGCGCCTTCAAGATCGTCGGCAAGCCGTTCTCCGAGGAGAAGTACGGCATCGGCCTGAAGAAGGGTGACACCGAGCTGCGCACCAAGGTCAACGACGCGCTGGAGAAGATGGAATCCAGCGGCGCCTGGAAGGCCGCGTGGGACAAGAACCTCGGGCCGGCCGGGATCCCCGCTCCCGCTCCGCCGCCCATCGATCGCTACTGACCAGGCACCGGAACCCGGGTCACAGTCCGTGGAGGTTTTGACCGATCCAGAGCTCCGCGCGCGATTCTTCGCGGCGTTCTGGATGACCATCAAATTGACCGTGTACTCGGGTATCGGTGCGCTCATCCTCGGCACGGCGCTGGCCGCCATGCGGCTTGCGCCGGTGCCGATGCTCAACTGGATCGGCACCACCTACGTCAACGTGGTGCGCAACACCCCGCTGACGCTGATCCTGCTGTTCTGCTCGTTCGGCCTGTCCCAGACGCTGGGCATCACACTGGTCGACGCGAACTCACCGACGTCGATCGACGACAGCAACTTCCGGCTGGCGGTGCTCGGCCTGACGGCCTATACGGCGTCGTTCGTCTGCGAGACCATTCGCGCCGGCGTGAACACGGTGCCGCTCGGCCAGGCCGAAGCGGCCCGCTCCCTGGGCTTCACCTTCGGGCAGAACCTGCGAATGGTCATGCTGCCACAGGCTTTTCGGGCGGTCATCATTCCGCTGGGCTCGGTGCTGATCGCGTTGACGAAGAACACCACCATCGCGTCGGCTATCGGTGTGGCCGAGGCGGCGCTGTTCATGAAGGAGCGGATCGAGAACACCGCCGCGGTGTTGTTGGTCGGTGGGATATTCGCCATCGGGTTCGTGATTCTGACGCTGCCGCTCGGACTGCTGTTCGGCTGGCTGGGTAAGCGGTTGGCGGTGGCCGGGTGACCACCGCCTCCGTTCTGTTCGACGCTCCCGGCCCACGCGCCCGGGTGCGAAATCACGTCGTCTCGGCGATCGCCGTCGTCGTGGTGGCACTGATCGTCTGGGTGGTCTACCGCAAACTGTCGACCAAGGGCCAACTCACCGCCGCGAAATGGGAGCCCTTCCTCACCGGCAACCTGTGGAAGACCTACGTGCTGCCGGGCATCCAGGGCACGCTGACCGCCGCGGCGATATCCATTGTGCTGGCGGTGATTCTCGGCTTCCTGCTGGGCGTGGGGCGACTGACCCCGAATCGGGCCATCCGGTCCGTGTGCTCGGTGATCGTCGAGTTCTTCCGGGCCGTTCCGGTGCTCATCATGATGCTTTTCGCGTACTCCCTGTACGCGCAGTACGACGTGTTTCCGTCCAAGCAGCTGGCCTTGGCCGGCGTGGTCACCGGACTGACGCTGTACAACGGTGCGGTCATCGCCGAGATTCTGCGGGCCGGCGTCAACGCGTTGCCGCGCGGACAAGCCGAGGCCGCCTCCTCGCTGGGGATGCGCTGGGGCCAGACCATGCGAAGCATCCTCCTGCCGCAGGCGATTACGTCGATGCTCCCGGTGCTGGTGTCCCAGCTGGTGGTGGTGCTCAAGGACACCGCCATCGGTTACCAGATCACCTACCTGGAGATGGTCCGTCAGGGCACCCAGCTCGGCGCGTCCTACGGCAATCTCCTGCCGGCCCTGATCGTGATCGCGATCCTGATGATCAGCGTCAACTTCGCACTGTCGATGGCCGCGGTGCGGCTCGAACGCCGGCTGCGGCGCTCGCGGCGCACGCCGGAACCGCTGCACGTGCAGGCGATCGAGCAACCTGGCGACTAGGGTCTGAGCCTGTCACGTCAGCGCCGCGCAGCGTTCCAGCAGCGCGGCGTCGGGCGGTTGGTAGAAGGACAACACGACGTGCTGGCAGCCGGCCTGCTCGTACTCCGCCAGTGTCGCAAGCTCTTTGTCCACCTGCTCGCGCTGCTGGGGATGCAGGAACAACTGCACCGAACGACGGATCTCGGCCGGGTCCCTGCCGATTTCGGCGCATGCGTCATCGAGGTGCGCGCTGGTGAGGGCCCACTCTTGCGGTCCCTGCCCGGGCGCATTCCACTCTTCCGCGTGCCGAGCGATCACGCGCAGCATCTTTGGCTTGAGACCGCCGATCACGATGGGCGGGCAGGGTCGTTGCAGCGGCTTGGGGTTGCACAGCGCGTCCTCGAGCGTGAAGAAGCGCCCCTCATGGCTGACGGAGTCCTCGGTCCACAATCGTCGGATGACGGTAAGCGCCTCGTCGAGCATCTCGACACGCGTCGCGGGGCTGGGGAATCCGATGCCGTAACCGCGGTGCTCGTCCTCGTGCCACCCCGCGCCGATGCCGAATTCGAGCCGGCCGCCGGACATGTGGTCGACCGTGACGGCCATCTTCGCCAGCATCGCCGGATTGCGGTAGGTCACCGAAGTCACCAGGCAGCCGACGCGAACATTCCGGGTCAGCACGGCCATGCCCGCCAGCACTGTCCAGCCCTCGAACGTGGACTGGGCCGGGTCGACGAGTCCGTAGAAGTGGTCGTAGTCCCAGATGCCGTGGAATCCCAGTGAGTCTGCGGCCCTCCAGAACTCCGCCAGCACCGGGTAGTCGAACGTGGGCGCGAGCTTCACCGAAACGAGCATGGCCGCAACCTACTCTGCTCAGACCCGGCGGCGCTCGCGTTCTGCCGCCAGCTCGGCGTTGACCACCTCGAATGCCATCGACTGGCTGTAGCCCCGGCGCGCCAGCATTGCGACCAATCGGCGCATCACCTTGACGGCATCGCCGTCATCCAACCGCTCACGGCGCAGTTTGTTGCGCACGAGCTCCTCGGCCCGCTGCCGTTCGGCGCCGGCGTCGATATCGGCCAGCACCCCGTTGATGACCTCGTCATCGACGCCCTTCGTCCGGAGCTCAGCGGCCAACGCGCGCTTACCTTTTCCCGCGTTGAGCCGCCGGGACCGGACCCACTGCTCGGCGAAGTCGGCGTCGTCGACCAGACCGACGTCGGTCAGCCGGTCGAGCACCAAGACGGTGACATCGTCGGGATAGCCCCGCTTGGCCAGCTGCGCCTCGAGTTCGGCTCTGGTGCGCGCCCGCGCGGTGAGCAGGCGCAGGCACAATGCCCGCGCCTGCTCCTCGCGCTTGGCCGGATCCTCCCGCGACTCAGAAGTCGACGGGGGCGGGAAGTACGCCGTCATCGGTCGCGTCCTGGGTCAGCACGGCACCGATGCCGAGCTTCTCCTTGATCTTCTTCTCGATCTCGTTGGCCACCTCGGGGTTCTCGATCATGAAGTTACGGGCGTTCTCTTTGCCCTGACCGAGTTGCTCACCGTCGTAGGTGAACCACGAGCCGGACTTGCGGATGAAGCCCTGCTCGACACCCATGTCGATCAGCGAGCCCTCCTTGGAGATGCCCTTGCCGTACAGGATGTCAAACTCTGCCTGTTTGAAGGGCGGCGAAACTTTATTTTTTACAACCTTTACTCGGGTGCGGTTTCCGACCGCATCCGTACCGTCCTTGAGCGTCTCGATGCGGCGAACGTCCAGGCGTACCGAGGCGTAGAACTTCAAAGCCTTTCCGCCAGTGGTCGTTTCGGGCGAGTTGTGCACCATGACACCGTCAGCGAAGTAGTTGTGCGAGCCTTCGACTTCGATGTCGAAGCGATTCATCGAGCGGGTGTGCGGCTTGACGTGGACATCGAGAACCCGCGCTGGCACGAGCCGCTGAGCGGGCTCCACGAACTGCGGCGTAACCGCACCGAGTCCGCGGAACCGCGGCAGCAGCTTGTACTCCATTGACGTGGCCATATACGGCGCCACCATCTCCTGGAACTTCGCCGAGGCCGCGGTGGAGAACACCAACACCGCTTTGCCCGCCGAACCGGCCAGCCGTAGGCGAACGTCAAGGCCATGCGTGTCGCGCAGGTAACCGCACAACCGCTCGCGCGACCCTTCGGTCATCGCCTCGACGCAGATCTCGATACGACCGCTACCACCTTCGGTGCGCTGCTGCAGCCCCTTGGACCGCACGGTGAAACTGCCATCGTCCATGTACCAGATGGCAAGGGCCAGCGGGGTCAGCGCCTTCAGGTAGTCCTCGGACAGGAACTTCTTGCCGTCGCCGAGGTACACCGCACGCTGCAACTCCCCCAACTCGGGCAGCGGGGTGAAGTCGACGAATCGGGCGCCCTTGTCGTTCTCTCGCGCGGAGTGCTTGATGTTGCCCAGCAGCTCGGTCTTCCACTGCAGGTAATCGATCTGCTTGGCGCCGTGGCCCATCCGGAACCGAACGCCGTTGCGGTCACGTCGATTCGGCGACAGGTTGCCGTCACCCATCAATGACCCCAGCACCACCTGGAACTGCTGCTCGCTGAGCAGGTGCGGCTCGGAGGCCATCACCCGATCACCGGCGATCAGGTCTCCGGCCTCGGTCCACCCCGCCGGAGTGCGGATCAGGTGGTTGGGCGTGGCGGCGAACTGCGACCTGCCGTTACCGCCCGACTTCTCGACAGTGAACTGCAGGAACTGCTCGGCTGCACCGTTGTTGAACCAGTTCACCACTTTCCGGGGCACGATCCGGTCGCTGACCGGGTCGTAGGACATCACCTCGACGTCCATCTTGTTGTTGACGATCTTGCCGATCTTCTCGGTGGATCCGTCGGCCAACTGGACCCGGGTGCCATAGGAAACACACCCGAACATCACTCCGATTTTTTCGCGCAACTGGTTGATGAAGATCGCGGTGGTGCCCGAATTGCTCAGCGCGCCGGTGAGCTTGCGCAGTGCCTGGCTCATCAGCCGGGCCTGCAGGCCGACATGGCTGTCGCCCATCTCGCCCTCGATCTCGGCGCGTGGCACCAGGGCGGCCACCGAGTCGATGACCAGGATGTCCAGTGCGCCGGAGCGGATCAGCATGTCGGCGATCTCGAGCGCCTGTTCACCGGTATCGGGCTGGCTCACCAGCAGCGAGTCGGTGTCCACACCGAGATTCTTGGCGTATTCGGGATCCAGCGCGTGCTCGGCGTCGATGAACGCGGCGATACCGCCGGCGGCCTGCGCGTTGGCCACCGCATGCAACGCAACGGTGGTCTTACCCGAGGATTCCGGGCCGTAGATCTCGACGACGCGGCCGCGCGGCAGGCCGCCGATGCCCAGCGCCACGTCCAGCGCGATGGATCCGGTCGGGATGACCGCGATCGGTTGACGCACCTCGTCGCCGAGGCGCATCACCGAACCTTTGCCGTGATTCTTCTCGATCTGTGCGAGGGCGAGCTCGAGGGCTTTCTCGCGGTCAGGGGCCTGCGCCATGGTGATGCCTCTCCGGTAGTCGTGTTCGGTTGACCGGTGTTCGGTCGATTAGCCGTGACGCTAGAGCAGGCCTCTGACAAAACCAGCCAAGTCACCACTCGCCGATGTTCACCACATTAACGAACAGGTGTTCGAATGCAAGCAGGCGCGCCGGGTGTGTCTCACCACTGGTTGCGCGGCACGTCGAAGTCGGCGCACAGAGCACGCCATACGTCGCGTGGCTCGACGCCGTCTTCGATGGCCTGGGCGGCGGTGCGCCCGTTGAAACCCGTCAACACGTGGTCCACGAGCAGTGACGAACCCCGCGACCACACCGAACTGGTTCTGGACCAGTTCGTGGAATTCGGTCAGTCGCACGCCGACCAACCTACCCAACCGTCACCCGAGCGCGTCATGGCACACCCGTACCGGATCGGCCACCCCGGCCACGCTCGCGCCCGCCGCCCGCGCGGCCTCCCGGTATCGGGGCGCGGACAACACCTCACGCACCGCCGCCACCAACGCCTCGGCGGTCAGCGGCCGAATCAGCTGCGCACTGCCTTGGCGCACAACGCGATTGGCCATCTCCCACTGGTCACCACCACCCGGAACCGCCACCAACGGCACCCCGGCCAACAACGTCTTGGCGACGATGCCGTGCCCGCTTCCGCAGATCATCAGGTCGGCGTTCCGCAGCAGTTCGTCCTGCCGGCCCAGCCCGGCCACCGCCCACGGCGGCAAAGTCAGGTCGGCGCCGGCCAACCGCGACACCGCCACCCGCGCACCCGCCGGCAGCACCTCCCCCGGCACCAGGCATTCCACCGCGAGTTCGGCCAGGCCCGTGGCACCCGTGGTCGCCGTCGACGGCGCCACCACCACCAGCGGCCCGTCGCCCGGCGGTACCGCGAGCACTTCGGAGGTGGGCTCGAAATGCAGGGGCCCCACCACGACGGCCTCGTCCGGCCAGTCCGGTCTGGGCACCTCCAGGGCGGGCAGCGTCGCGATCAACCGGCGCACCGGGCCGGGATCGTGCTCGGGCAGCCCGATTCCCGCCCGCGCCGCGGACCGTTGCCGCTTCCCCTGCCGCACCGAACGAGCCGTGAGCGACCGCATCACCGCGTCGCCCAATCGGCCGCGCATTCCGGTTCCCGGAGCCAGCCCGCTGCCCAGCGGCGGCAGCCCTTTCGAAGGCAGGTAGAGCGGATGCGGGCACAGCTCGACCCATGGGACGCCGAGCAGCTCGGCGGCCATGCCGCCGCACGCGGTGATGACGTCGGAGACGACGAGGTCCGGCGCCAGGTCGCGGATCTGCGAAACGTTGAGCATCGCCATCCGCGCGGCCCGCTGGTGGAGCTTGGCTCCGGAGTCGGTGTCATCGTCGGCGTCGGTGGGATCGAGGCCCAGCAGTTCGACCGGGTCCACCCCGGCCGCCCGCGCGGTGTCCAGCCACTCGGTTCCGGTCAGCAGTGTCGGCTCGTCACCCGCCTGCTGGAACTTCAGGCACAGAGCGATCGCCGGAAAGGCGTGCCCGGGATCGGGTCCGGCGACCACCGCGACTCGCATCGGGTCAGCGTGCCACACCCTCTAGGCTGGAGGCATGACCGAGCAGACGACCGAGCTCAGCACCGATACCAACGCCGCCGTCGTCGAGAAGTTCCTGTACGCCCTGCGCGACAAGGACCTCGACACCGCAGGCGCGCTGCTGGACGACAACCTGGTGTACGAGAACGTCGGCCTGCCGACCATCCGCGGCCGCCGGCGCACGATGAAGCTGTTCGCCGGAATGCAGAAGCCGAGCATGGGCTTCGACGTCAAGTTCCACCGCGTGGCCGCCGACGGCAACACCGTCCTGACCGAACGCACCGACGCCTTGATCTTCGGCCGGGTCCGGCTGAACTTCTGGGTGTGCGGCGTGTTCGAGGTGCGCGAGGGACGGATCACCTTGTGGCGGGACTATTTCGACCTGTTTGATATGACCAAGGCCCTCGTGCGCGGCCTGGCCGGCGCGGTGGTCCCCGCGCTTCAACGAAAATTCTAGAAAGTTCTGATCATGGCCAACCCGCACCGCCCGAAACCCAACGCCTGGCAGTACGTCAAGTACTGCTACGGCGGCCGGCTGCCCGCCTCGATGAACGACTGGGTCATCGAGGACCTGACCGGCAAGGGCGCCACCATGCGGGTGATCGTGCGGATGTTCATCCCGGCGTTCCTGGTGCTGTTGCCGTTCTGGTTCATCCCGACGAATTTCGTGGTGCACCTGAGCATGACGGTGCCCATCCTGATCCCGTTCGTCTACTTCTCACACGCGCTGAACAAGATCTGGCGACGCCACATGCTCCGGGTGCACGGTCTGAACCCCGGACTGGTCGATCAGAAGGTCCGCGAGAAGAACGCCCACGTCCACGACGCCTACATCGCCGATACGGGCCGCGCGACTCGTCGTCGCCCGGCAGTCACGACATCTGAGTCAGACCCGCCGAAGTTCGCCCAACTCGTCGAAGGCCTGCGCCCAGCCGAGCATCCGATCGGTGGCCGCGCTCAGTTCGCTGCGGTAGCGCGCCTCCGACTGGGCCATCAGCGGCGATCCCGCGCCGCTGCCGTTGGCCGACGACACCAATTGCGCTGCGGCGGTGACCATTTCGTTGTACTGACGGACGCCTGCGCCCAGCTGCGCGGTGAACGCGTTGATGGTCGGCGCGAGGTGGGCCCGCGCCTGCGGAGCCGCCGCGGCCGCACGCTCCATCGACACCACCTCCGCCGCGGTGGCCGCCAGCGTGGACGCCGACTCATGTGCCGCCAGCGACAGTTGACGGATCTCTTCGGCAGGTAGCAGATTGCCGCGCTGCATGACGCCGATGAGCGACACCAGCCCGCGCTCGGAGGCTCCCAGCGCCGACATCGCCGGGCGCGCCGCCGACCCCGGCGGCGGCAGCCGATGGCTGTTGGCGGCACGCTGCGGCGGCAGCGTCTCCCGCCGCAGCCAGCGGTACCGCATCAACAGCAGCGCCGCGGGGAACGCCGCACCCGCACCGATCAGCCCGGTGATGATCAGAGCCCACACCGGGGTACTCCACGTCGCCAGCAGTCCCGTCACCAGCACCCAGAACACGCTGGCGAACCCGAAGAACAGTCCGAGTCGCAGCGCCCACCTGCGCTTGCGCAGCAGTCGGGCGCGCGGGTCGGCGACATTGCTGAGCCGGTAGGCCACCATGTCGGCGGCCGCACTGGCGGCGTCGATTCCGCGCTGTAACAAACCCTTTTTGAGGGACCGCGACGCGGACCTGACTGCTGACATGGTGGTGCGCGAGCCTCTCTACTGGCTGAGTGGTTCTTCGGGGGTGGCCGGGATCGAGGTGGCCGGGGTGACGGTCGCACCACCCGACGGCAGCGCTTCACCGCGCATGGACGCCTTGATCTGCTCGAGCCGCGAATGTCCGGCCATCTGCACACTGGCCTGCTGCACCTCGATCATGCGGCCCTGGACCGAGTTCTGGGCCAGCTCGGCCTCGCCCATGGCGTTGGCGTAGCGCCGCTCGATCTTCTCGCGGACCTCTTCGAGGCTGGGGGTGTTGCCCGGCGCGGCGATCTCGCTCATGGACCGCAGCGACGCGCTGACCTGCTCCTGCATCTTGGCCTGCTCCAGCTGGCTGAGTAGCTTGGTGCGCTCGCCGATCTTCTGCTGCAGCATCATCGCGTTCTGCTCGACGGCCTTCTTGGCCTGCGCCGCGGCATTGAGCGCCTGGTCGTGCAGACCCTTGAGATCCTCGACACTCTGCTCGGCGGTGACCAACTGGGCCGCGAACGCCTCGGCGGCATTGTTGTACTCGGTTGCCTTGGCGGCATCACCCGAGGCGACAGCCTGGTCCGCCAGGGTGAGCGCCTGGCGCACGTTGGCCTGCAGCTTCTCGATGTCGGCCAGCTGGCGGTTCAGCCGCATCTCGAGCTGACGCTGATTGCCGATGACCTGCGCGGCCTGCTGGCTCAATGCCTGGTGTTGCCGCTGGGCGTCCTCGATGGCCTGCTGGATCTGAATCTTCGGGTCGGCGTTCTCGTCGATCTTGGAATTGAACAGCGCCATCAGATAGCGCCATGCCTTGACGAACGGGTTGGCCATGAGTGATTCCGCCTAACGTTGTCGTTGTCTCAACAATGCACGTGTCGTGCCCAATTTATCGGGCAGCCCCCGTCTGTACACCCCTGTCCGGCACACGTGTCCGAAATAGGCCCCGCAGGCTCAGGCCACGGCCATCGAGGCCACCGGCGGGATGACAACTTTCGTACTCACGTCGATGTTGGCGGTGCCAGCCCCGGCGTGCACCTTTTCGCGCCGGGCCAAGTGGTCGCCCGGCGTCGATCAGCACCAGGGACAACGGGATGTCCAGGGCTCCGCAGATCGAGCTGAGCAGTTCACTGGAGGCTTCCTTGCGGCCGCGTTCCACCTCGGAGAGGTACCCCAGGCTCACGCGCGCCGAGTCGGACACCTCCCGCAGCGTACGGCCCTGGGAGATCCGGGCACGACGCAGCACGTCACCGATTACCTCGCGCACCAGTACCGTCATCGGGCTCTCCTTCATTTCCGCAGATGTGGCGCGGTCTCTGGAGTCAACGTCACGACGCGTCCAGATGGTTCCCGCATCTCCGCATCAAGAGGTGGGGTCGTCAGAAGTTCTGGGTGACTTCCGGACCGCCGACCGGACGTAGTCGACGCCGGTGACCACCGTCAGCACGATCGCCGCCCACATCACCACCCATGCCGCGGTGTGCCACGGACCCGTGAGCGGCAGGATGAACAGCCCGACGGCGACGGCCTGTACCAGTGTCTTGAGCTTGCCGCCCCGGCTCGCAGGGATGACGCCGTGACGCAGAACGGCGAACCGCAGGACAGTGATGCCGAGCTCGCGGATCAGGATCACCACGGTCACCCACCACGGCAGATCGCCCAGAACCGACAGCCCGATCAGGGCCGCCCCCATCAGCGCCTTGTCGGCGATCGGATCGGCCAGCTTCCCGAACTCGGTCACCTCGCCGCGGCTGCGGGCCAACTGTCCGTCGATCCGGTCGGTGATCACCGCGACCGTGAAGATGGCGAACGCCACGAGCCGGCTGACGGTCTGGTGGCCGTCCCCGGCGAACAGCACGACGACGAACACCGGCACCAGCACCATTCGAAGCCCGGTGAGCAGGTTCGCGATGTTCACCACCGGCACATGGGGGGCCGCCGGTGGAGGAAGAGGAAGAGGTTGCCCCGACACCGGGACAGCCTATCCGGTAGACAGGCCGAATCGACGAGGGCGGCGAGGCACGAGCCGCAGACGAGCGAGGCAACGTCGGCAGCCGATATTCTGCACCCGTGAGCGCGGGTGATGATCAGTTGACGGTGCGCCGTGCCCGCACCACCGACGTGCCCGTGATCAAACGCCTGGTCGACACCTACGCCGGCAAGATCCTGCTGGAGAAGAACCTGGTCACGCTCTACGAGGCGGTCCAGGAAACCTGGGTTGCCGAACTGGATGGCGAGGTCGTCGGTTGCGGCGCGCTGCACGTGCTCTGGTCGGATCTGGGCGAGGTGCGCACGGTGGCGGTCGACCCGTCGGTCAAGGGCCGCGGCATCGGCCACGCTGTCGTCGAACGACTGCTGGACATCGCCCGCGAACTGCACCTGCAGAGGCTGTTCGTGCTGACCTTCGAGACCGATTTCTTCAGCGCCCACGGTTTCACCGAAATCGAGGGCACGCCCGTCACCGCTGAGGTCTACGAGGAGATGTGCCGCTCCTACGACATCGGCATCGCGGAGTTCCTGGACCTGAGCTACGTCAAGCCGAACATCCTCGGCAACTCGCGAATGTTGCTCGTCCTGTAACGGTCGGGCTCAGAAGTCCTCGTCACCGGATTCGTCGCCGCCGTTGTCGCCGCGGATGGCCATCAGCGTTGCCGCCAGTTCGTCGGGTTTGACCAGAACCTCGCGCGCCTTGGACCCCTCGGACGGCCCGACGATGTTGCGGGTCTCCATCAGGTCCATCAGCCGGCCCGCCTTGGCGAAGCCCACCCGGAGCTTGCGCTGCAGCATCGACGTCGAACCGAACTGACTCGACACCACCAACTCCACTGCCTGCAGGAAGACGTCCATGTCCTCACCGATGTCGGGGTCGGCGTCGGTGCGCTCCCCGGTGGGCTTGGCCGTCGTGACACCGTCGGTGTACTCGGGTTCGGCCTGCTGTTTGGACGCTTCGACGACGGCGTGGATCTCCTCGTCGGTGATGTACGCGCCCTGCAGTCGCAGCGGCTTGGACGCGCCCATCGGCAGGAACAAGCCGTCGCCCATACCGATCAGTTTCTCGGCGCCTGGCTGGTCCAGGATGACGCGGCTGTCGGTGAGTGACGACGTCGCGAACGCCAGCCGCGACGGCACGTTGGTCTTGATCAGTCCCGTGACGACGTCGACCGACGGCCGCTGGGTGGCCAGCACCAGGTGGATGCCGGCGGCGCGGGCCTTCTGGGTGATGCGCACGATGGCGTCCTCGACGTCGCGCGGCGCGGTCATCATCAGGTCGGCCAACTCGTCGACGATGGCCAGGATGTAGGGGTACGGCTTGTACTCCCGGTTGCTGCCCAGCGGCGCGGTGATGTCGCCGGAGCGCACCTTCTCGTTGAAGACGTCGATGTGGCGCACGCGCGAGGCCTGCATGTCCTGGTAGCGCTGCTCCATCTCCTCGACCAGCCACGTCAGCGCCGCGGCGGCCTTCTTGGGTTGCGTGATGATCGGGGTGATCAGGTGCGGGATGCCCTCGTAGGGCGTCAGCTCCACCATCTTCGGGTCGATCAGGATCATCCTGACCTCCTCGGGTGTGGCGCGCGCCAGCAGCGACACCAGCATCGAGTTGACGAAGCTGGACTTGCCGGAGCCCGTCGAGCCGGCCACCAGCAGGTGCGGCATCTTGGCCAGGTTCGCCGAGATGAAGTCGCCCTCGATGTCCTTGCCCAGGCCGATCACCAGCGGGTGGTGGTCGCGCCGCGTCTCCGGCGCGCTGAGTACATCGGCCAGCCGCACCATCTCGCGATCGGTGTTGGGCACCTCGATGCCGACGGCCGACTTACCGGGGATCGGGGCGAGCATGCGCACGCTCTCGGTGGCCACCGCATAGGCGATGTTGCGCTGCAGCGCAGTGATCTTCTCGACCTTCACCCCCGGGCCCAGTTCGACCTCGTAGCGGGTGACGGTCGGCCCGCGCGTGCAGCCGGTGACCGCTGCGTCGACCTTGAACTGCTCCAGCACCGAGGAGATGGAGTCGGCCATCTGGTCGTTGGCGGCGCTGCGCCGCTTCGGCGGGTCACCCGCGATCAGCAGATCCAGCGACGGCAGGATGTACGGCCCCTCGACGACCCGGTCGAGCGCCTTGGCCTCCTTGGGCTTGGCCGGTCGCTTGCGCTCGCGGCGGGCCGCCGCGGCAGGCTCGGGGACGGTCGGCGCGTCCTCGGCGAGGGGGTAGTTGTCCAGCGGTGAACCCCCGGGCCACGTCGGCGGCTCATCGGCGTAGGCCGACGGGTCGTCGTAGTAGCCGTCGGAGAAATCGTCGACGAAGCCTTGTGCGCCAGCAGGATTCGCGTCCGGCTCGTCCTCGTACTCGTCGTAATCGTCGGCGTCGTACTCACCGCGACGGAACATCCGGGTGCCGAACATCGCGCTCAGGGTTGCCGGCACCTCGCGGATGGTGGTCCCGGTCAGCAGCAGCACACCGAACAGCACGCCGATGAACAGCAGGGGCGCGGCGATCCACTCGCTCAGACCGTCCGACAGCGGACCGCCGATGGCGAAGCCGATGAACCCGGACGCGTGCTGACGGCCGACCGGGGTGTCCGGCGACCCCGACCAGAGGTGCCACAGTCCCAGGGCGGGCAGGGTGATCATCGCCGCGCCGAGGATCAGGCGTGGGCGCGACTCCGGGTTGGGCCCGGTGCGCATCAACATCACGGCGATCACGGCCAGCGCGATGGGCAGCAGTATGACCGCGGATCCGATCAGCGTGCGCAACGTGCCGTCGATCCACGCCCCGACCGGTCGCGCGGCGTCGAACCACGAACTGGCGGCGATCACCACGGCGACGCCCAGAAGCGCCAGGGCGATCCCGTCACGGCGGTGCCCGGGATCGATGTCGTGGGCGCGGCCAACCGACCGCGCGGTGCCGCCCACTCCCCTGGCGACCATCAACCAGGTGGCCCGTGCCGCCCGACCGACCCCCGCACCGGCGGCGGCGACCACGGACGGATTGCTCCGCCGGGTTGCGGGTCTGGTCGGCTTCTTCGGGGCTTTCCGAGGCGCCGTAGCGGCCTGCCGCGAACCGGCCTTTGACCTGCTTGTTTTAGCCCTGGAGCGCGCGGCGGTCTTACTCGGCATGGCGGCAAGCCTAATCGCTACTACCCCATCTGCACCATCCGCCACACCAGCCCCACCTGGGCAAATGCTCCCGTCTGTCGCCGAATTGTTACTTGGCGAATGCCGACCGCAGCGCCGCGCGCCGCGCCTGCGCTTCGTCGTAGCGGCGCCGACCCGTCTCGGTGGTGGGGGTCAGAGGGTGCACAGCGACGGGTTTGCCGTCCTCATCGACGGCGACCATTGTGAAATAGGAGCTGTTGGTATGCCGTCGGGTCCCGCTGCGGATGTTCTCGGTGTCCACCCTGATGCCGACCTCCATCGAGGTGCGGCCGGTGTAGTTGACGCGCGCCGAGAACGAGACGAGGTCCCCGACGTGGATCGCGTCGCGAAACAACACCCGGTCCACCGACAAGGTGACGACATAGGTTTCCGCGTAGCGGGCCGCGCACGCGTAGGCCACCTGGTCCAGCAATTTGAGCAGCGAGCCGCCGTGCACGTTGCCGGAGAAGTTCGCCATGTCCGGGGTCATCAGCACCGTCATGTAGAGCTTGGTCCTGTCTGTCGCGTCGTCACTCGCGTCGTCCCCGGCCATGGACCTATCGTGCGCTCAGCCCGGGGTTACCGCCGAGTTGTATCCAACTAGGGTGAGTGGCGTCACACACAAATACTCACCGAGGAGTCCATCCGCATGCCCGTAGTCGTCGTCGCCACCATGACCGCCAAGCCGGAGTCCGTCGACACCGTGCGCGACGCGTGTAAGCAGGCGATCGAAGAGGTACACGATGAGCCGGGCTGCGAGCTCTACGCCCTGCACGAGGCCAACGGCACGTTCGTGTTCGTCGAGCAGTGGGCCGACGAAGAGGCGCTGAAAACGCACAGCACCGCTCCGGCGATCGGCAAGCTGTTCGGTGCGATCGGTGAGCACCTCGACGGCGCCCCGGACATCAAGATGCTGGCACCGGTTGTCGCGGGCGATCCGGCCAAGGGCCAGCTGCGCGCGTGACAGGCGTGCTTCAGGGAAAAGTCGCCTTCATCACGGGCGCTGCCCGCGGCCAGGGCCGTGCGCACGCGATCAAGCTCGGGTCGGAGGGCGCCGACATCATCGCTGTCGACCTGTGCGACCAGATCGATTCGGTGCCCTACCCGATGGCCACGCCCGACGATCTGGCCGCCACGGTCAAGCTCGTCGAGGAGACGGGCGCGCGGATCGTCGCACTCGAAGCCGATGTCCGCGAACGTGATTCGCTCAAGACGGCGTTGCGGACCGGCACCGCCGAACTCGGCGACAGGCTGGACATCGTGATCGCCAACGCCGGCATCGCCCCGATGGCGGGCGAGGATGCCTGGCAGGACGTGATCGACGTCAACCTCACCGGCGTTTACAACACCGTCGACGTGGCGATGCGGCCGATGATCAAGTTCGGCAACGGCGGCTCGATCGTGCTGACCAGTTCGGTGATGGGCCTGGTGGGAGTGGGTTCGCCGATTGCCGGTTCAATCGGCTATGCCGCTGCCAAACACGGCATCGTCGGGCTCATGCGGGTGTACGCGAATCTATTGGCGCAGTACAACATCCGAGTCAACTCCGTGCACCCGGCCGGGGTGAACACACCGATGATCGACAACGACTTCACCCGGTCCTGGCTCGACGGTATCGCGCAGGAGACGCAGGGCGGCCCCGATATGGGCAACGCGCTGCCGGTGCAGATGCTCGAGCCCGAGGACATCGCCAACGCGGTGTTCTATCTGGTCGCCGACACGGGCCGCTACGTCACAGGAGTCACCCTGCCGGTCGACGCGGGATATGTGAACAAACGCTGATGGCCCGGGACCCGGCGGCGCAGACGGCCTTCGGGCCCATGCTGCTGGCGGCGGTCGAGCACAACGAGCCACCCGAGCGCCGCCTGGTGGACGACGATCTGGCGGAGGCCTTTCTGCCCGCACATCTGCGTGCGCTCGTGCAGGCGACGCGGATGTCCGCCGTGCGCGACGCCGTCATCGCTGCCGCGGAGCGGTCCGGGCCCGGTCTGTGGGCCAGCATCGCCTGCCGGAAGCGTTTTATCGACGAACGGCTGAGTGACCCGTTGAACGACGTTGGGGCGGCGGTGATCCTGGGCTCGGGTATGGATACCCGCCCGTACCGGATCGCGCGGCACAGCGACCTCCCGGTGTTCGAGGTCGACCAACAGGTCAACATCGACCGCAAGACGGCGGTGGTGGACAAGGTGCTGGGCGGGCTGCCTGCGTCAGTTCGTTTGGTGACAGTGGATTTCGAGCGCGACGACCTGATGTCGACCCTGTCCGCTGAGGGGTTTCACGACGATGGCGCAACGCTGTTCATCTGGGAGGGTGTCACCCAGTACCTCACCCCCGAAGCGGTGCATGCCACCTTCGAGCAACTGCGACAGGCGGCGCCGGGCAGCCGGCTGATCTTCACCTACGTCCGGCAGGACTTCATCGACGGCGTGAATCTCTACGGCGCACAGTCGCTGTACCGGAGATTCCGCAAGCGTCGCGAAGTGTGGAAGTCGGGCTTCGAGCCCGAAGGGCTGGAGGACATCCTGCGCGGGTACGGCTGGCGGGTGATCGAGCAGGCCGGCCCCGGCTACTACCGGGACACCTACATCCGGCCCACCGGCCGGAAACTCAGCGCTTCTCAGCTCGAGTGGACGGCCCACGCGGTGCGCTTGGCTTAGATCTCCAGCACCGTGGGCACGATCATCGGCTGACGCCGATAGGCCTCCGCCACCCATTTGCCGACGGCGCGCCGTGCCGCCTGTGCGATCCGGGTGATATCGGTGACTCCCTCGGCTGCAAGCTTTTCCAGCTCGGCCTCGACTTTGAGGGCGGCCGGCTCCAGCGCCTTGGGGTCCTCGGAGAAACCGCGGGAATGCAGATGCGGTGGAGCGGCCAACTTTCTGGTGCCGCGATGCACCACGACAGTCACTGCGATGAACCCCGACGACAGCACCAACCGCTCGCCCAGCGTGGCATCACCGACGTCACCCATCACCAGGCCGTCGACGAACATCTTTCCGACCGGCACGGCACCGGCGATGCTGACCTTGCCGCCGACCAGGTCGACACTGACCCCGTTCTCGGCCAACACAATTGAGTCGGCAGGCACACCGGACTTCTGTGCCAGGGCCGCATTGGCCCGCAGGTGCCGCCACGTTCCGTGCACCGGCATCACGTTGCGCGGCCGCACCCCGTTGTAGAGGAAGAGCAGTTCGCCGGCGTAGGCGTGGCCCGAAACATGGATCCGCACCTGCGCATTGGTGACGACGCGGACCCCGATCTTGGCCAGCGCGTCCAAGACGCCGAAGATCGCTTCCTCGTTGCCCGGGATCTGCGACGACGACATGATGATGAGGTCGCCGGACGTCAGCGTGATGCTGCGGTGCTCACCGCGGGACATCCGCGACAGCGCCGCCATCGGCTCGCCCTGCGTTCCGGTGGTGATCAGCACTACCCGGTCGGCCGCCATCATCTCCGCCGCGGCGATGTCCAGCACATCGTCGTCGGCGACATTCAAGAAGCCGAGTTCACGCGCGATCCCCATGTTGCGGACCATGGACCGGCCGACGAAGGACACCTTGCGACCGAGCGCGACCGCGGCGTCGATGATCTGCTGCACCCGCGCGACATTGGACGCGAAGCACGCCACGATGACGCGACCGTCCGCCGAGCGGATCAAGCGATGCAGGTTGGGCCCGATCTCGCTTTCCGACGGCCCTACGCCCGGTATCTCCGCGTTGGTGGAATCACACAGGAACAGGTCGACGCCGGCGTCGCCCAGGCGTGACATGCCGGGCAGATCGGTGGGCCGGCCGTCGAGCGGCAGCTGGTCGAGCTTGATGTCGCCGGTGTGCAGAATCGTCGCGCCGCCCGCGTAGACGGCGATGGCCAGCGCGTCCGGAATCGAGTGGTTGACCGCGAAGTACTCACACGCGAAGACCCCGTGATTGCTGCTCTGACCCTCGGTGACTTCGGTGAACACCGGCTTGATCCGGTGCTCGCGGCATTTGGCTGCGACCAGGGCCAGCGTGAACTTCGACCCCACCACCGGGATGTCGGGACGCAGCTTGAGCAGGTGCGGGATGGCGCCGATGTGGTCTTCGTGCGCATGCGTCAACACCAGCGCCTCGATGTCGTCGAGGCGGTCCTCGACGTGGCGCAGGTCGGGCAGGATCAGGTCGACACCGGGCTCGTCGTGACCCGGGAACAGCACCCCGCAGTCGATGATGAGCAACCGGCCCAGATGCTCGAAAACCGTCATGTTGCGGCCGATTTCGCCGATCCCGCCCAGGGCGGTGACCCGCAGGCCGCCGGGGGTCAGCGGCCCGGGCGGCACGAGGTCGGTGATCATCGCAGGACGCCGGCTGCTCGCAAGTCGGACGCCAACTCCTCGATCTGGTCAGGCGTGGCGGGCACCTGGGGAAGCCGGGGATCGCCTGTCTCGATGCCCTGCAACCGCAGTCCGGCCTTCGACATGGTCACCCCGCCGAGCCGGATCTGTGCCGCGTTGAGCGGGCCGAGCGCAACGCTGATCTTGCGCGCGGTGGCGACATCACCGGATGTGAAGGCCGACAACATCTCCCGCAGCTGAGCCGCTGCGACGTGGCCCCACACACTGACAAACCCGACGGCGCCCATCGCCAGCCACGGCAGATTCAGCGCATCGTCGCCCGAGTAGTACGCCAGGCCGGTCTCGGCCATGATCGCCGCCCCGCCGTGCAGATCACCCTTGGCGTCCTTGACCGCGACGATGTTCGGATGCTTGGCCAGCACGCGCATCGTGTCCCACTCGATCGGGATGGACGAACGCGGCGGGATGTCATAGAGCAGGTTGGGCAGATCGGTGGCATCGGCGACCGCGGTGAAATGTGCGAGCAACCCGGCCTGCGGCGGCCTGGAGTAGTACGGCGTCACCACCAGCAGACCGTGCGCCCCCGCCTCGGCGCACGCCTTGGCCAGACGCACACTGTGCGCGGTGTCGTAGGTCCCGGCACCGGCGATGATGCGGGCGCGGTCCCCGACCGCGTCGAGCACCGCACGCAGGAGTTCGATCTTCTCGTCGTCGGTGGTGGTGGGCGACTCTCCGGTGGTACCCGAGACCACCAGGCCGTCGCACCCGGCGTCGACGAGGTGGGTGGCGACCTTCTTGGCGGCCGCCAGATCGAGCGAGCCGTCCGGGCCGAACGGCGTCACCATGGCAGTCAGCACGGTGCCCAACCGTGCGCTGACGTCGATTCCGCTGGTGCTCACGGGCCTAAGGTTACCGTGCCGCTCCCGGACCGCCCCTAAACTTCTGTCGCCAACGGACTCGTCGCCACCTCGGTGCCGTCCGACAGTGCGGTGATCTCGAAATCGGCGAACACCGCCGGTGCGACGTCGACGAGTTGCCGCAGGCACGCGATGGCCAGTCGGCGCATCTCGACGTCGGCGTGCTCACTGGCGCGCATGGCGACGAAGTGGCGCCAGGCGCGGTAATTGCCGGTCACCACGATGCGGGTCTCGGTGGCGTTGGGCAGCACCGCCCGGGCGGCCTGCCGCGCCTGCTTGCGGCGCAGGGTCGCGTTCGGCAGGTCAGTCAGCTTGGCCTCGAGTTTGGCGAGCAACTCGGCGTAGGCGGCACGGCTCGAGTCGGCGGCGGCCAGGAACAACTCTTCGAGCTCGGCGTCCCCCTCGATGCCCGGCGGCACCACGACCTGCGCGTCGTCTTCGGGCACATAGCGCTGCGACAGCTGCGAGTAGGAGAAGTGCCGGTGCCGGACCACCTCGTGGGTGCATGACCGCGACAGTCCCGTGATGTAGAAGCTCACCGACGCGTGTTCGAGCACCGAGAAGTGCCCGACGTCGATGATGTGCTGGAGGTAGGCGGCGTTGGTGGCGGTCTTCGGGTTGGGCTTAGACCAGCTCTGGTAGCAGGCGCGTCCGGCGAATTCGACCAGTGCCTGCCCGCCGTCGGCGTCGGTGCCCCACGGCACGTCGGAGGGGGCGGTGAATTCGGTCTTGGCGATCAGCTGCACGCGCAGCGGCGCGGTCTCGGCCACGCGCTGAGCCTAACGTCCGAGCGCTGCCGTAGCTCGATCATGTCGCTGCGCCACGCCCTACAGTGCCCTGCGCAACGAGCACCTGCGACTCATGCTCGTGGTCGTGCTGTCCCAATGCCCTGCACATGGCCGCCAAGACCGGGCGCGTCATCACGTGCCCGTTCATCCCCGGCCGGATCCCCGACGACACCATGGCGATGGTCATCGCTGTAGACCAACCCGCGGGCGCTGCGCTGCCCGAGCTTGTGCAGTGGCTTCCCTCGGTGGCGCTCGATGAGGCGGTAACACTCTCATCGCAGTGCAACGCCGCAACCATCGAAAAAGGCACTACCACAGTATTTTCCGGCCGATCTGCACCGACGGGTCTTCTTCGGACAGTGATCCCCGCCGGTCTGTTGAACCGTCGGCCGGCCGCAGCAGTACTTGTACTTGTGACGGTGGCGTGCCGTGCGGAGTGGGCCGAGTCCGCGTTAGGGTCGACCATGGCAGCCAGCACGATCGCCCCCCGTCTGCTCGATGTGATCGACCACGACATCCTGCCGCTCACCGAGCGCGGTGTGGCGGCAGGCAACAAGGTGTTCGGCGCGGCGATCCTGCGCAAATCCGATCTGTCCCTGGTCGTCGCCGAAACCAACGACGAAACCCGGAACCCGCTGTGGCACGGCGAGGTACACACACTCAAACGCTTCTACGAATTTCCCGACCCACCGCCGACCCGCGATCTGGTATTCCTGTCCACCCACGAGCCCTGCACCATGTGCATGTCGGCGATCACCTGGGCCGGGTTCGACAACTTCTACTACTTCTTCTCCCACGAGGACTCCCGGGACAGCTTCGCCATCCCGCACGACCTGAAAATCCTGCACGAGGTCTTCGGACTCGAACCCGGCGGCTACCGCCGGACAAACGCGTTCTGGACCGCCTACTCAATCCCCGCGCTGGTCGAGTCCGAACCCGAGCCGGAGCGCACCCAACTGCGCGAGCAGGAGCAGCACATCAGAGACCGCTACGACGCGCTGTCCCGGCAATACCAGGATTCCAAGGGCGACAACGACATTCCGCTCAGCTGACTACCCCAGCGCGCGCGACAGCTGCCCGACCAGATCGCCCCGCTCGCCGACGCTGACACCGCCCAGCCCGAGCCAGCTCGCCATCGTCTGCAGTTCGGGCGCGAGCGCGGCAGCCACCCGTGCACGGTCTCGGCCGTCCTCGGCGAACGCGCCGACGGCGTGCAGGGTGTCGGCGGCGCGGTCGGCCTTGAGGTCGACGCGGCCGACCAGTTCGCCGTCGAGCAGGAACGGCCACACGTAGTAGCCGAACCGCCGTTTGGGCGCCGGCGTGTAGATCTCGATGCGGTAGTGGAAGTCCGAACAACCGCTCCACGCGGGGCCGGAAGAAGATCAGCGGATCGAACGGGCACAGCAGCGCCGTCCCGCGGTTCGTGCGCGGGATCTTCTGGCCCGCCCGCAGATAGGCAGGCACGCCGTCGATTTCGACCCGCTCCACCTCGCCGGCCGCCACCAGCCCGGCCAACGCGGGTTTGACCTGCGCGGCACCCAGCCGGAAGTAGTCGCGAATGTCGGCCTCGGTGCCCACCCCCAGCGCGGTGGCGGCCCGCAGCGTCAGCTCGCGCAGCGCCTCGGCATCGCCGACCTCGCGCTCCAGCACACCGGCGGGCAGCACGCGTTCGGCCAGGTCGTAGTGCCGGGCGAAGCCGACCCGGTGCGCCGTCGTCAGCACCCCGGAGGCGAACAGCGCTTCGGCCACCCACTTGGTTTCACTGCGGTCCCACCAGGGTCCTTTGCGGCCACGGGGTTCGGCTTCCAGATGCGCCTCGATCTGGCCCGCGGTGGACGGCCCGAGTTCGCCCACGGCGGTGACGATGTCGTCGGCCAGCCGCGCGTTGTTCCGCACGATCTCCGTGCCCCACCGCCCGTGGGTGTACTCCCGCATCCGCCAACGCAGCAGCGGCCAGTCCTCGACGGCCATCAACGCGGCCTCGTGCGCCCAGTACTCGACGAGCAGGCGGGGCGCACGGGCGCTGTGGCTCCAGGCCGCGCGGTCGAGCACATCACGGTCGTAGGGACCCAGGCGGCTGAACACCGGCGCGTAGTGGGCACGCACCGCCACCGACACCGAATCCATCTGCAGCACCTGAATCCGCGAGATCAGCCGCCGCAGGTGCGCACGGGTGACGGGGCCGGCGGGTCGCGGTTCGTGAAAGCCCTGTGCCGCCACGGCGATACGACGGGCCTGGGCGGCAGTGAGTTTCATCCCCGCAGATAGCTGTAGATCCGGTAGCGCAGCCCCGAGGAGCTGGTCAGCCAATCCCCCGCAGTGCCCGCCCAGGACTCGTCGAGGACGGGCGCCAGTACGTCGTCGTCCTCGCGCCGCAGATCGATCTCGACCTCGGTGACCTCACAGCGCGTCGCGAGCGGCAGCGCCAGCGAGTAGATCTGCGCACCGCCGATCACCCAGGCGTCGTCGAGTGGCACGTCCTGCCAACGACGACACCACCTCCGCGCCGTCGGCGGTATATCCCTCGTCACGCGTCACCACCACATTCCGCCGGCCCGGCAGGGGGCGCACCTTCGCCGGCAGGGACTCCCACGTCAGCCGGCCCATCACCACGGTGTGGCCACCGGTCAGTTCCTTGAACCGGGCCTGGTCCTCGGGCAGCCGCCAGGGAATCCCGCCGGCGCGACCGATCACCCCCGAGGTGGACTGGGCCCAGATCAGGCTCAAGCTCATTCGCTCGCCCGGTTCACACCGCCACCGGCGCCTTGATCGCCGGGTGCGGATCGTAGTTGCGGATCACGACGTCGTCGTAGGTGTAGTCGAAGAGCGAATCCCGCTGCGCGAGAACCAGTTCAGGGTAAGGGCGAGGATCCCGGCTGAGCTGTTCGCGGACCTGGTCGACGTGGTTGTCGTAGATGTGGCAGTCTCCGCCGGTCCAGATGAACTCGCCGACACCGAGTCCGGCCTGCGCGGCCATCATGTGGGTCAGCAGCGCGTAGCTGGCGATGTTGAACGGCACGCCGAGGAACAGGTCGGCGCTGCGCTGATACAGCTGGCAACTCAACCGGCCGTCGGCGACGTAGAACTGGAAGAACGCGTGGCACGGCGGCAGCGCCATCTGCGGGATCTCGCCGACGTTCCACGCCGAGACGATGTTGCGCCGCGAGTCGGGATCGCTCCTCAGCAATGCCAGGGCCGCGCTGATCTGGTCGATGTGGTCACCCGAGGGCGTCGGCCACGACCGCCACTGCACGCCGTACACCGGGCCGAGTTCGCCTGTCGTGCTGGCCCATTCGTCCCAGATGGTGACGCCGTGCTCCTGCAGCCAGCGCACATTCGAGTCGCCGCGCAGGAACCACAGCAGTTCGTAGACCACCGACTTCAGGTGCACCTTCTTGGTGGTGATCAACGGGAAGCCGGCGCCGAGGTCGTACCGCATCTGATGGCCGAACAGACTGCGGGTACCGGTGCCGGTGCGGTCGGATTTCGGCGTCCCGTTGTCCAGCACCCGTCGGAGCAGATCCTCGTACGGTGTCGCGACAGGCACCTGAACCGGCATCCCGTCAGCTTACGTGCACACGGCAGGAGTAGAACGGAGCCCATGCCGACCATCACCGACTCGATCACCCTGCCCGACGGAACATGCCCGGTAACGCTTGCCACCCCTGACGGGGACGGCCCGTGGCCGGGTGTCGTGATGTACCCGGACGCCGGCGGTGCCCGTCAGGTGTTCACCGACATGGCGACCAGGCTGGCGGGCTACGGCTACGTGGTGCTCGTTCCCGACGTCTACTACCGCGACGCGGGCTGGGCACCGTTCGACATGACCACCGTGTTCGACGATCAGGCCGAGCGGCAGCGCCTGTTCGGCATGATTTCGAAGGTGACACCGGAGATCATGGCCGCCGACGCCGCGGCGTTCTTCGACTACCTGGCGGCGCGGCCCGAGGTCAGCGGCGAGACGTTCGGAACGACGGGCTACTGCATGGGCGGGCGCACCTCACTGGTGGTCGCCGGCCGGGTGCCCGGGCGCGTGGCGGCGGCCATGAGTTTCCACGGTGGCGGCCTGGCCGCCGACGATGCCGGCAGTCCGCACCTGCTGGCCGACAAGATGCGCGCGGCGGTCTACGTCGGCGCCGCGGAGAACGACCAGTCGTTCACTCCTGAGCAGGGCCAGACGCTGGACAAGGCGCTCACCGCCGCGGGCGTCGAGCACACCATCGAGTTCTATGCCGCGGCGCACGGCTTCGCGGTGCCGGACAACGCTCCGTACGACCCGGCGGCAGCGCAGCGACACTGGGAAGCCGTGGAGCGGGTGTTCGGCGCCACGCTGAAATAGGTCGTCCGCCGGACGACGTGGCCGCCCCGTCGGACACCTAACTATTGAGCGCCCTGAGCGTCCTGACGGCCCGCCCTGATCAAGGACCGAAGCGCCCGCCAAATACCCCGACCGGCGTACCACGCCGCCAAGCCCGACAGCACGATCAGCAGGATCAGTACCGGCCAGTAGTGGGGTCGCTTTGCTGGGTCGACGCTGGTCGCCCACATGATGGTGAACATCACCGCGCAGATGAACACCACGATGTCGCGCCAGTTCCCGCGGTAGGACTGCGCGATTTCGAGCAGGGACCGGTTCTTGTCCACGCCGGCGACGATGTCGTCGATGCGTATGTCGATGACGCGCTGCAGTTCAGCGCGACGCTCCACCTGCTCGGCGGGGATGCCCTCCAGCAATTCCATGTCCTGTTTGATCAAGCCGCGGACGTCCGGGCCGCGCATATTCCCGGCAACGAGACCGAGTAGTGCACCACCGGCAAGGACCCCCCCGCCAGCGGCGAAATTGCTGATACCAGACATGTAGTCGTTTCCTCCATCAGTCGATTAACGTGGCGGCCAATGTGGCGCCCAGCTCGTAGGCACGCTCCTGTACCGCCTTGTCAACAGCGCCGACGACGTCGAGGGTGCCGGCCGCTTTGACCAGGGACAGCCCGGTTGCGATCTTTCGACGGCGGCCGCGGCACCCACGGTGTCGTTGTTGCCGTGCACCCACAGACCGTAGGGCCGCCACGCGACGTGGTCCAGACTCGGGCAGTAAACCGTGTCGAAGAAGTGTCTCAACCCAGTCGACATGTAGCCGATGTTCGCCGTGGTGCCAACACGTAGCCGTCGGCTTCCAGCGTGTCGGTGAGCGTCCCGGCCAAGGCGGAGCGCACCTCAAGGTCGACACCGGAGATGTCCGGATCTGCTACGACGCGTTGCAGGTCGGCACGGCGCTCCGGTTGACATTCCGGGATCCGCACCAGCAGATCCATGTCGGTCTTGATCGCGCCACGAATACCGGACCCTTGAAGGCGCCGGTGGCCAGACCCAGCAATGCGCCGCCGGCAATGCTGCGGCGCCCAGCGCGAGTTCAGCGATCCCTGTCATTGCTCTTCTTCGTCACTCCGTCAGACTTGTTGCCTTGCTTCCACAGACCGTAGGCCCGACCTGCGATGGGGTCCAGGCTCGCGTACATGGTGGACAACGTGACCCATTGACCCCAGCAACGGCAAGGGCACCGGATAGACAGCCTGAAGTTATTGGGAGACAAGCATATTCATGGCTGTAGGGTGCGTCAGCGCCATGGTGGACACCATAGGGTTCACCCCGAGCAGCTGGGCCGCACCACCAGCGAGTTGTAGACCCGCCGCTCGAACGGGAAGTCCAGCGCAACGTCGGCGGATCGAGACGAAGGACTGCACCGGTAGGACGACCTGGACAACGTTGCTGTACGCGAAACGCATCCCGACCTCTTGACTGAGCAGCATCGCGATTTCGGTCTTCCGAAGCTGCAGGCCCTCGGCCGCGCGCTTCAGTAACCGGCCGTCGTCCGGCGGTGTGGTCGACCACGAGTCGAACGCGTCGCGGGCGGCGCGCCCAGGTCCGCGTCCTCGGCGTTCCCGGCCGGGATCGATCCCATCACCTCTTCGGTGGCCGCGTTGACGACCTCGATCTTCTCCGTACCCTTCGAGGGTTGCCATTGCCCCCCGATGTAGTGCGCGGCGTGTTCGATCATCGGCCCCCCTGGATGTCAGGTGTTTCAGATTTGTGATCGCAATCACAATTTAGACTCGTGCCGCGCAGTGGATGCGTGGAAGTGGCGAACAAATCCCCGGTATCGACTTCCCCTGTGTCACAGGTCACTATTGACGTTTCCGACGGTTCACCACGGGAGGCCCGCAATGCCCAATCTGAGTCGCAATCTGGTCGAATCGGCCCGCAACTTCCCCGACAAGACAGCCTTGCGCTGCGACGACTTGTCCTACACCTTCGCCGAATTCGACGCGGCGGCCGCCCGGGTGGCCACGCTGCTGGAGCGCGACGGCATCGAACCCGGCGACCGTGTCGGACTGATGCTGCCCAACTGCCCCGCTTTCGCCCTGGCCTATTACGGCATCATGCGCCGGGGTGCCATCGCGGTACCGATGAATCCGCTGCTCAAAGAACGTGAGGTCGAGTTCTACCTCACCAACACCGGAGCGAAGGCGTTGTTCGCCCATCCGCTGTTCGCCGACGCCGCCAACGCGGGGGCCGAGGCGGCCGACGCGAAGGCATGGCTTGTCGACGACGCCGTTCTGGCGGCCCTGATCTCCGATCTGCCCCGGCAGGCGGAGCCGGCCGAGTGCGACGACGACCACACGGCCGTGGTGCTGCACACGTCGGGCACAACCGGTAAGCCCAAGGGGGCAGAACTGACGCACGGCGGGCTGGCCCGCAACGCCGAGGTGACGACCCGCACGCTGATGGAGGTGGGACCGAACGACGTCGTGATGGGTTGCTTGCCGCTGTTTCATGTTTTCGGCCTGACCTGTGGCCTGAACGCGGCGGTGACGGTCGGCGCCACGCTGACCCTGATCCCGCGCTTCGATGCCCGCAAAGCCGTTGAGGTGATCGAACGCGACGGTGTCACCGTCTTCGAGGGCGTGCCGACGATGTACTCCGCGCTACTTGCGGTCGCCGACGATTTCCCGCAATCCGCGACCGATTCGCTGCGCGTCTGTGTCTCGGGTGGCGCGTCGCTTCCCGTTCAGGTGATCAACGATTTCGAGAAGGCGTTCGGGTGCACGATCCTGGAAGGCTACGGACTGTCGGAGACCTCGCCGGTCGCGTCCTTCAACCACCCCGATCGCGAACAGAAGGCCGGCTCGATCGGCACCCCCATCGAGGGTGTCGAGATGCGCATTGTCGACACGGACGGAAACGAAGTGGCGCCCGGCGAACGTGGCGAGATCCAGATCCGCGGTCACAACATCATGAAGGGCTACTGGAATCTGCCGGATGCGACGGCCGCGGCGATCACGCCTGACGGCTGGTTCAGCAGTGGCGATGTCGGCAGGGTCGACGAGGACGGCTATTTCTTCATCGTCGACCGGATGAAGGAGCTGATCATCCGTGGCGGGTTCAACGTGTACCCGCGCGAGATCGAGGAAGTCCTCTACGAGCACCCCGCCGTAGCGGAGGCGGCGGTGATAGGCATACCGCACGAGTCGCTCGGCGAGGAGATCGGCGCGGCGGTCGCGCTCAAGGCGGGTGCGCACGCCGAGTCCGACGAACTCCGCGATTTCGTCAAGGAGCGCGTGGCCGCCTACAAATACCCGCGGCGGGTCTGGTTCGTCGACAGTCTCCCGAAGGGGCCGACGGGCAAGGTGGTGCGTCGCGAGATCGTCGCTCCGGTGACCGATGGCGCCCAGTAGCCGCGCTGCCATCGGGGTCGACACGTCCGACTTCTACGCCTTCGAGCAGCTGCTGGCCGACGACGAACGAAGCATCCTGGCGGGCGTGCACGACTTCATGACCACACAGGTCCAACCGATTGTGCTGGAGCACTGGTCCAAGAGCACCTTTCCGTTCGAGATCGTTCCGGGGTTCGGCGCGCTGGGTATCGGCGGTCTGCCCTACGAGGGCTTCGGTTGTCCCGGGCGGAGCTGCCTGCTGGACGGCATGGTCGCGATGGAACTCGCGCGCACCGATTGCTCGATCGCCACGTTCAGCGCCGTGCACAGCGGTCTGGCGATGGGTTCGATCTACCTGTGCGGCTCCGACGAGCAGCGTGAGCGGTTCCTGCCGGCGATGGCGCGCTACGAGAAGATCGGATCGTTCGGCCTCACCGAACCCGACGTGGGGTCGGGCGCGTCCCGCGGATTGCAGACGACCGCCCGCCAAGAGGGCGACGAGTGGATCCTCAACGGGCAGAAGAAGTGGATCGGAAACGCGACGTTCGGTGATCTCACGGTGATCTGGGCTCGTGATGTGGCCGACGGGCGGGTCAAGGGATTCATGGTGGAGAACTCGGCACCCGGATTCTCCGCGGTCAAGCAAGAGCACAAGATGGCTTTGCGGATCGTGCAGAACGCCCTCATCACCCTCGACGATGTGCGCGTGCCGGAAGCGGACCGACTCCATCGCGCGAACTCCTTCGCCGACACAGCAGCGGTGCTGCGCATGACGCGAGCGGGCGTCGCCTGGATGGCGGTCGGCTGCGCGCGCGGCGCGTACGAGAACGCGCTCGCCTACGCGTGCAGCCGGGAACAGTTCGGCCGCCCGATCGGAAGCTTTCAGCTCGTGCAGGATCTGCTGGTCCGCATGCTGGGCAACATCACCTCCTCCTGGGGGTTGTGCGCGCGGCTCTCCCAGCTGCAGGATCTCGGCGCCGCCGAGGATCGTCATGCGTCGCTCGCGAAGGCATTCTGCACCACGCGGATGCGGGAGACGGTCGGCTGGGCCCGAGAGTTGATGGGCGGCAACGGAATTCTGCTGGAACACAACGTGGGTCGGTTCGTCGCCGACGCCGAGGCGATCTACTCCTACGAGGGCACCCGCGAGATGAACACGCTCATCGTCGGTCGTTCCCTCACCGGGCAGAGCGCATTCGTCTGAGTGGGCTCATCCCATCAAGCGAGCAGCGACCGTCGCGCCGAGTTCCCAGCACGCCTCCAGGTCGGCCTTGCTCGGCTTGCCCGAAACCACCACGTGCTCAGCGGCTTTCACCCAAGCCAGCCCGGTCGTGATGGCGGTGACGCCCCGCTCTGCTCCCTCGGTGCCCTCGTTTCCGTGGATGTAGAGGCCGAAAGGTCGTCCGCGAGTCGCGTCCAGGCACGGGTAGTAGCAGACGTCGAACGCGTGCTTGAGCGCACCGCTCATGTAACCCAGGTTGGCCGGGGTCCCGAGCAGATAGCCGTCCGCCTCGAGCATGTCGGTCGGAGAAACCGTGAGGGCGGGTCGCCGCACGACCTCGACGCCCTCGATCTCGGGGTCGGTGGCACCGGCCAGCACCGCCTCGAACATCTCCTGGGTGTGCGGAGACGGTGTGTGATGGACGATCAGCAACGTCGTCACGAGCGCTCCTGCAGCAGGACGGCCTTCTTCATGGCTTCTCGGGCGCGGCTGCGGTCCCCCGCGTAGTCGTACGCACGGGCCACCCGGTACCAGCGCACCCAGTTGTCCGGGTCGTCGTCGAGTTCGGTGCGGACGGTGTCGAACAGCCGGTCGGCGGCGTCACGTTCGATGCGGCCGGATGCGCGCCTCGGGAGGTCGCTGACGTCGAGATCCATGCCCTGGTCGGCGGCCAGCCGCGCAAGCTTCTGGTGGGCGAATCCGGCGCGAAGCGTCGCGATCATCGCCCACAGTCCGATGAACGGGAACAGCAGCAGCGCGATCCCCATGCCCACCGGGGCCGGTCGGCCGTCGGCGATCAGCGCGAAGGCGATCCGCCCCAGCAGGACGAAGTAGACGATCATGGCCACACACAGGAACCCGATCAGGAGTTGGGTGCGAACCTTCTTCATTGCAGATTGAACTTCATTGCAGATTGAGCAGCGGCTCGATACCCACCGTCAGGCCTGGATGCTCCCTGACCTTGCGGACCGCCAGCAGCACTCCGGGCACGAACGATGTGCGGTCCAGGCTGTCGTGCCGAATCGTCAGCGTCTCCCCCTGCGTGCCGAACAGCACCTCCTGGTGGGCCACCAGCCCGGTCAGCCGCACCGAGTGCACGCGCACGCCGTCGACGTCGGCGCCGCGTGCGCCGTCGAGTCCCGTGCTGGTGGCATCCGGGTTGGGCGGCAGGTCCTTTCGCGCTTCAGCGATGAGTTTGGCGGTTCGCGCCGCAGTGCCCGACGGCGCGTCGGCCTTCTGCGGGTGGTGCAGTTCGATGATCTCCACCGACTCGAAATACGGCGCCGCCTGCCGGGCGAAGTGCATGGAAAGCACCGCACCGATGGCGAAGTTGGGCGCGATCAGGATGGCGGCGCCGGGTTTCTCGGCCAGCCAGGCCTGCACCTGGTCGAGGCGCTCCTGGGTGAAGCCGGTGGTTCCGACGACGGCGTGAATTCCGTTGTCGATGAGGAACTTCAGGTTGTCCATCACGACGTCGGGGTGGGTGAAGTCGATGACGACCTCGGTACCGCCTGCGGTGAGTTGGGTCAGTTCGTCGCCCGCGTCGACCTCGGCTGACAGCGTGAGATCTTCGGCAGCCTGCACCGCAGACACCATCGTCGACCCGACCTTGCCCTTGGCTCCCAGCACTCCGACTCGCATGGGTTGCAGCGTAGTCGGGGCCGCTTTATCCACAGTTCCTACTTTGTGCACAGGGGGTGGTGCGCGGCGGCCGGGATGTCAGGCACCATTAGTAAAATCGCACATATGTTCGATCGGTCGATGCCCGGTCCCGACGCGCTGCGCGGGCTGTCCGACGCCGCGCTGATCACCGGAATCCAGGATTGGGCCCGGGCCACCGCCGCCGCCGACGCCCGCCGACTCGCCGGGATCGCCGAACTGGTGGCCCGCCGCTGCACCGACGAACACCCCGACTGGGCCTGCGACGACTGGGACGCCTGCGCCGCCGAAATCTCCTGCGCCCTGACCGTCGGCCACGGCCGCGCCAGCGGACAGATGGACCTCGCCGTCACCCTGCGCGACCGCCTCCCCCACATCGGCGCCCTGTTCCTGGCCGGCGACCTGCCCACCCGCACCGTGGACACCATCACCCGGCGCACCGCCCTGGTCACCGACCACGACGCGCTGGCCGCCCTGGACACCCACCTCGCCGAACAGGCCGTCCACTGGGGACCCCTGTCGCAATACAAGCTCGAACAGGCCGTCGACGCCGCCGTGCAACGCCACGACCCCGCCGCGGTGCGCCGCACCCGCTACACCACCCGCGGCCGCGACTTCACCATCGGCGACCCCAACGACGACCACCGGCACCACCAGCGTCTGGGGCCGACTGTCCACCCACGACGCCGCCCTCCTCCAGACCGCGGTCAACGCCCTGGTCCACTCCGTCTGCGACGACGACCCCCGCACCCAGGCGCAACGCCGCGCCGACGCCTTCGGCGCACTGGCCGTCCACGCCACCGCCCTGGCCTGCCAATGCGGCAACCCCGCCTGCCCCGCCGACACCGGCCCCGACCGGGTCGCCACCCGCTTCCTCATCCACATCCTCGCCGACGCCGACGCCCTGGCCGCCCAGCCCGACCCACTCCTACACGGCGACGGTGACGACGGCGACGACGACGACGGCGATGGCGATGGTGATGGTGATGGTGATGGCGACGACGGTGACGGCGACGACGGCGACGGCGATGGTGATGACGGCGGCGACGGCGACGGCGACGGCGGACCCAATGCACCCGAGGGACCCCACGGACCCCCTCCGGACGTTCCCGGCAGCCCCAAGCCCGGCCCCACCGGCCCAACCGATCCTGGGTCCGACAACCCGCACCCGCACCCGACACCGCCACCGCCACGGCCGCACCAGCACACCCGCAACCCCGGCGCCCTGCGGCAGCCGGGCTGATCCCCGGCATGCCCGGCGGGCTGGTACCCGCCCCACTGCTGGCCGAACTGATCGCCCGCGGCGCCACCGTCACCTTCATCGGTGCCCCCGACACCGACCCCGAAACCCGCTACCGCCCCTCACCGAAACTCGACACCTTCGTCCGCAACCGGGACCTCACCTGCCGCCACCCCGGCTGCGACCGCCCCGCGGTCCACGCCGACATCGACCACACCACCGCCTGGCCCGCCGGACCGACCCACCCGTCGAACACCAAGTGCTACTGCCGCAAACACCACCTCGTCAAAACCTTCTGGCCCGGCTGGACCGACCGACAACTCCCCGACGGCACCCTCCTCGTCACCACCCCCACCGGCCACACCTACACCACCAAACCCGCAGCGGCCCTACTCTTCCCGGGCTGGAACACCACCACCGCACCACTACCCCCACCACCGCCACACACCCCGACCCACCACCGGGCGCACCCTGATGATGCCCAAACGCAAACAAACCCGCGCCAAAGCACGCGCCTACCGCATCAACGCCGAACGCGCCCTCAACAACACCGAAGTCGCCGAACACAACATCCCGCCACCGTTCTGAGCTACAGCGGGGAGGCGCCGCGCAGATGCTCGAAGATCAGCGACGTCTGGGTGCCCGCGACATCCGCATCGGCGTTGAGGTTCTCCACGACGAAGGATCGCAGATCGTCGGTGTCCCGTGCGGCGACGTGCAGGATGAAGTCGTCGCCGCCGGCCAGGAAGTACACGTCCATCACCTGCGGCTTGCGCCGGATGTGCTGGATGAAGTTGCGGATCCGGCCGCGCGCATTGGACTGCAGACTCACCGAGATCATCGCCTGCAGCGAAAGACCGATCGCGGCTGGATCGATGTCGGTGTAGAAGCCGCGGATCACTCCGAGCTCCTGCAACCGGCGCACCCGCCCGTGGCAGGTCGACGGGGCGATCCCGACAACGTCGGCAAGAGCGCTGTTGGAGATCCGCGCATCACCGTGCAGCGTGGTCAGGATCCGCCGGTCAACGTCATCGATCTCTGCGGTCCGAACATCCTTCGGCGCAGACCCGGTACGCGCCGATCTGATCGCGGATTCTTCGCCCATGTACCGATGTTAGCGAATCTTCACCGAGGATATTGATACTCAGTCGAATCTTCTTCACAATTTATCCACTGCCCGTTGGCATCCCAACGAAGTCAGCACATCAATAAGGAGCGATCATGCTCGTCGGCATCCCGACCGAAATCAAGAACAACGAGTACCGGGTGGCCATCACCCCCGGCGGTGTCGCCGAACTGACCCGCCGCGGCCACGACGTGATCATCCAGGCCGGCGCCGGTGCCGGGTCGGCCATCGACGACCGTGACTTCAAGGCCGCCGGCGCGGAGATCGTCAACAGCGCCGAGCAGGTGTGGGCCCAGGCCGATCTCCTGCTCAAGGTCAAGGAGCCCATCGAGGCCGAGTACAGCCGGATGCGCAAGGGCCAGACGTTGTTCACCTACCTGCACCTGGCGGCGTCGCGACCGTGCACCGACGCGCTGATGGCATCGGGCACCACCTCGATCGCCTACGAAACCGTGCAGACCGCCGACGGCGCGTTGCCCCTGCTGGCCCCGATGAGCGAGGTGGCCGGCCGGCTCTCGGCCCAGGTCGGCGCCTACCACGTGATGAAGACCCAGGGCGGCCGCGGTGTGCTGATGGGCGGCGTGCCCGGTGTGGCCCCCGCAGACGTCGTCGTCATCGGCGGCGGCACTGCCGGCTACAACGCGGCACGGGTGGCAGCCGGCATGGGCGCGCAGGTAACCATCTTCGACATCAACATCAACCGGCTGCGTGAACTCGACGCCGAGTTCGGCGGCAAGATCCACACCCGCTACTCCTCGGCCTACGACCTGGAGGCAGCCGCCAAGCAGGCCGATCTGGTGATCGGCGCGGTGCTGGTTCCCGGCGCCAAGGCACCCACCCTGGTGTCCAATTCGCTTGTCGCACAGATGAAGCCAGGCTCGGTGCTGGTCGACATCGCGATCGATCAGGGCGGCTGCTTCGAGGACTCACGCCCGACCACGCACGACGATCCCACCTTCACCGTCCACGACAGCGTGTTCTACTGCGTGGCCAACATGCCGGGTGCCGTCCCGCGGACCTCGACCTTCGCGCTGACCAACGCCACCATGCCCTACGTGGTGAAGCTGGCCGACCTGGGTTGGCGCGCCGCCTGTGCGGCAGACCCGGCCCTGGCGAAGGGGCTTTCCACCCACGAGGGCGCAATGTTGTCCGAGCAGGTGGCCGCCGACCTCGGGCTGGCGTTCACCGATCCCGCGCCGCTGCTGGGCTGACTCACTGCGGCTGCGTCAGGTAGGGCACCACGAGAGTCGTCACGTCGGCGATCAACGGCTGCAGCGTCGGCGCGTCGGGGTCGTTGGCCTGCGAGCGCGTCATGATCGACAGCAGCAGCCGTTGCCCGGTGGGCCCGAAGGCGATCCCGACGGCATTGGTGCTGCCGTAGTCACCGGCACCGGTCTTGTCTGCGGTGGTCCAGCCCGGCTGCAGGCCGGCCCGCATACTCCGGGCCGATGTGACGTTGCCCCGCATCCACGCCTCGAGCTGCGCGCGCTGCGGCTCGCCAAGGGCGTTGCCGGTCAACAGTTCCCGGTAGCCGCCACCGAGGGCACGTGGTGTGCTGGTGTCCCGGGGATCGCCCGGGATCGCCGAGTTGAGCTCGGTCTCCCACCGGTCCAGGCGGGTCGCCTCGTCACCGATCGAGCGGGCGAACGCGGTGACGGCCGGCGGCCCGCCGATGGTCTTCAGCAGCAGGTTGCCGGCCGTGTTGTCGCTGCGCTGCAGGGCGGCCTCGCACACCTGCGCCAGCGGCATCCGGTGACCTGCCCGCGGGCCGGTGACCGGCGAGTACCGCACGACGTTCGCCGGGTCGACGAAGACGGTGTCGGTCAGACTCAGTTCGCCGGCTCCGGCCTTCTGCAATACCCGTGCGGCGGCATAGGTCTTGAACGTCGAACACATGGCGAACGGGTCGCGATCACGGTGCGCCACCTCGCGGCCTGACGCCAGGTCCAACCCGTAGACACCGACAAAGGCGTTGTGCCGCAGCTCGAGTGCGGCGATGCGGTCCTCGATCGGCGGGACCGGTTCGGCAGGATCGATCAGCGTCGGTTGCGTCGGTGGCGTCGGCTGGCTGCGGCAGGCGGTCAGCGAAACCAGGGCGGCGCCCGCAACGAGCAATTGCCGGCGCGACCACCGAGTCACCCGGCCATGGCCTTGAGCGGTTGCGGCAGTGAGCGTTTCGAGCGATGCGGACCCAGCACCGCGGCACCGTACGGCTTGCTCAGCAGCGCACGGGCGACGGCGTTGACCTCGTCGAGGGTGACCGCCTCGATCCGCGCCAGGCTCTGCGACAGGTCGCGGTGCTCACCGTAGTTGAGTTCGCTGCGGCCCAGCCGATTCATCCGCGACGCCGAATCCTCCAGACCGAGGACGAGGCCACCGCGCAGCGAACCCTTGGCGATCCGGCATTCATCCTCGGTGATGCCGTCGCGCGCGACGGTCGCGAGGACGTCGGCGGTCACCGCGGCCACATCGCCGAACCGCTCGGGCAGGCACGCCGCGTAGACCGACAGTGCGCCACTGTCGGAGAACGCGTCGACCGTCGAGTACACCGAGTACGCCAGGCCGCGGGACTCCCGGATCTGTTGGAACAGACGGGAACTCAGCCCACCGCCGAGCGCGCCGTTGAGGACCGACAGCGCCCAGCGATGCTCCCAGTGGCGGCCCGGCGTGCGCACGCCCAGCAGCATGTGGGTCTGCTCGGCATCGCGGTTGACCAGCTGCAGCACAGGCCGACCGGCCAGCCGTCCCGCACCGCTGCGGGGACGCTGGGGCTTGCGGCCGGAGACCAGCCGGGGGCCGAAGTGCTCGCGCACCAACGCGACGACCTCGTCATGGTCGACGTTGCCGGCCACGGCCACCACCATGCGTTCCGGCGTGTAGCGCCGGACGTGGAACGAGTGCAGTTGATCGCGCGTCATGGCACTGATCGAGTCGATGCTTCCGATCACCGGTCGGCCCACCGGATGTGCGCCGAACATCGCCGAGAGGAACACGTCGCCCAGCACATCCTCGGGATCGTCGTCGCGCATCGCGATCTCCTCGAGCACGACGTCACGTTCGACCTCGACGTCGTCGGCCGCACACCGGCCGCGTAGCACCACGTCGGCAACCAGGTCGACGGCCAGCGCCAAGTCGGTGTCGAGCACGTGGGCGTAGTAGCAGGTGTGTTCCTTGGCGGTGAAGGCGTTCAACTCACCGCCGACGGCGTCCATCGCCTGGGCGATCTCCACGGCGCGTGCGGGTCGGCGTCGACTTGAACAGCAGGTGCTCGAGGAAGTGCGCGGCGCCGGCGACCGTCGGACCCTCATCCCGGGACCCGACGCCCACCCACACGCCGACCGATGCGGACCGCACCGACGGGACGAACTCGGTGACGACGCGCAGACCGCCCGGCAGCAATGTGCGCCGGACGGTCTGTTCGGGTGCGGAGAATTCCGCTTTACGCGTCGGCGGTCGCAACATCGGCCGGCGCGGTTTCGGATGCACCCGAGCCGTTCCCCGCTGTCTCCGCGGTGTCCTCTTCGGCCACCAGGACCAGCGAGATCTTGCCGCGGTTGTCGATGTCGGCGATCTCGACACGCAGCTTGTCGCCGACCTTGACGACATCCTCGACCTTGTTGATGCGCTTGCCCCGACCGAGCTTGGAGATGTGCACCAGCCCGTCGCGACCCGGCAGCAGCGACACGAACGCGCCGAAGTCGGTGGTCTTGACGACGGTTCCGAGGAACCGCTCACCGGTCTTGGGCAGCTGCGGGTTGGCGATGGCGTTGATCTTGTCGATCGCAGCCTGCGCCGCCTCGCCGTTGCTGGCGCCGACGAACACGGTGCCGTCGTCCTCGATCGAGATCGATGCGCCGGTCTCCTCGGTGATCGAGTTGATCATCTTGCCCTTGGGCCCGATGACCTCGCCGATCTTGTCGATCGGCACCTTGATCGTGGTGATCCGCGGTGCGTACGGGCTCATCTCGTCGGGCGCGTCGATGGCCTCGGCCATCACCTCGAGGATGGTGATGCGGGCGTCCTTGGCCTGGGCCAGCGCGCCGGCCAGCACCTGCGACGGGATGCCGTCGAGCTTGGTGTCGAGCTGCAGTGCGGTGACGAAGTCCTTGGTGCCTGCGCACTTGAAGTCCATGTCACCGAACGCGTCCTCGGCGCCGAGGATGTCGGTCAGGGTGACGAACCGACGCTCGGTTCCGCCGCCTTCAACCTCGACGTCGTCGGACACCAGACCCATGGCGATACCGGCGACCGGGGCCTTCAGCGGCACACCGGCGTTCAGCAGCGACAGCGTCGACGCACACACCGAACCCATCGACGTCGAGCCGTTGGAGCTCAGCGCCTCCGAGACCTGACGGATGGCGTACGGGAACTCCTCGATCGACGGCAGCACCGGCATCAGGGCCCGCTCGGCGAGCGCCCCGTGGCCGATCTCGCGGCGCTTGGGCGAGCCGACGCGGCCGGTCTCACCGGTCGAGTACGGCGGGAAGTTGTAGTGGTGCATGTAGCGCTTGGACTTCTCGGGTCCCAGCGAGTCGATCTGCTGGGCCATCTTGACCATGTCCAGCGTGGTGACACCCATGATCTGGGTCTCGCCGCGCTCGAACAGCGCGCTGCCGTGCGCCCGCGGGATGATGGCCACCTCGGCCGACAGCGCGCGGATATCGGTGATGCCGCGGCCGTCGATGCGGAAGTGGTCGGTCAGGATGCGCTGGCGCACCAGCTTTTTGGTCAGCGACCGGTACGCGGCGCCGATCTCCTTCTCCCGGCCGGCAGTAGGTCTCGGCCAGGCGCTCGAGCACCTCGCCCTTGATCTCGTCGGTGCGGGCGTCGCGCTCGGCCTTGCCGGCGATCGACAGCGCCTTGGACAGTTCCTCGGTGGCCACCGAGGACACCGAGTAGAAGACGTCGTCCTGGTAGTCGGGGAACACCGGGTACTCGGCGGTCTCCTTGCCGGCGGCGTCGGCCAGCTCCTGCTGCGCCCTGCACAGTTCGGCGATGAACGGCTTGGCGGCCTCCAGGCCCTCGGCCACGACGGCCTCGGTCGGTGCGCCCGCGCCGCCCGCGATCAGCTCGATGACGTTGTCGGTGGCCTCGGCCTCGACCATCATGATCGCGACATCTGAATCGTCGGATCACCGGCCCTGCGGCCCGCGACGACCATGTCGAACACTGCCGTCTCGAGCTGCTCGACGGTGGGGAACGCAACCCACTGGCCGTTCGATGAGGGCGACACGCACGCCGCCGACGGGACCGGAGAACGGCAGACCCGGAGATCTGGGTGGACGCCGATGCGGCGTTGATGGCCAGCACGTCGTACAGATCCTTGGGATCCAGGCTCAGGATGGTGACCACGACCTGGATCTCGTTGCGCAGACCGCTGACGAATGTCGGGCGCAGCGGCCGGTCGATCAGGCGGCAGGTCAGGATCGCGTCGGTGGACGGCCGGCCCTCGCGACGGAAGAACGATCCGGGGATGCGGCCGGCGGCGTACATCCGCTCTTCGACGTCGATGGTCAACGGGAAGAAGTCGAAATGGTCTTTCGGGGTCTTGCTGGCGGTGGTCGCGCTCAGCAGCATGGTCTCGTCGTCGAGGTAGGCGACGACGGCGCCGGCGGCCTGCTGGGCCAGCCGGCCGGTCTCGAAACGGATGGTGCGGGTGCCGAAGCTCCCGTTGTCGATGGTGGCGGTCGACTCGAACACGCCTTCGTCGATTTCAGCTACAGACATGTGTGTCCGCATTGCCTCTCTGGTCATTCAACTGTTTCGCGTCGTCACGCGTCCAGGACCCCAGATGGCGGCTACGGCCGTCGATCGAAGCGGCCGGAACGAGCCCGGCTGCCACTACCGAAGACCGACCACACATGTGACGGATCCTGCGGTGACGCGCTGGAACGGTGCGCGCGGAGATGCGCGAACCGCACCAGTATGTTCAGGCCGCTCGCCGAAACCGGCTCAGAACAGCCCCACTCTACACTGCGGGGCCGACCGCTCCGGCAAACAACTGAGGTCAGGGCCGCGTCAGCGACGCAGACCCAGGCGCTCGATCAGCGAGCGGTAGCGCGCGACGTCGACCTGCGCGACGTACTTCAGCAGCCGGCGACGGCGTCCGACCAGCAGCAGCAGCCCGCGCCGCGAGTGGTGGTCGTGCTTGTGCAGCTTGAGGTGCTCGGTGAGGTCGGCGATGCGCTTGGTCAGCAACGCCACCTGGGCCTCGGGCGAACCGGTGTCGGTCTCGTGCAGGCCGTAGTTGCCCAGGATTTCTTTTTTCTGCTCGGCGGTAAGCGCCACGAAATCACTCCATCAATCGGTCCGCGATCTATATGAACGAGAACGTTCACAAAAAAAGACGGGCCGCCGCGAACTGCAGCACCGTCGTGGTCGTGCCGAAGTCTAGCAGTCACCCACTGTCCCGGAAGAATCGCGCAGGATCGTGCGGGCCTTCTCGGTATCGCGCTCCATCGCCTTGACCAGATCGTCGACGTGGTCGAACTTCTCCTGGCCGCGGATGCGGGCCACGAAGTCGACGGCGACGTGCTGACCGTAGAGGTCGGCGGCGGTGTCGAGGACGAACGCCTCCACGGTTCGGGTACGCCCGGAGAACGTCGGGTTGGTGCCGACCGACACCGCGGCCTGGTAGCGCTCACCCGGCACGACGCTGCCCACCACCGGGCCGTGCCCCAGGACGGTGAACCACGCCGCGTACACCCCGTCGGCCGGAATCGCCGAGTACATCGGGGGCGCCACGTTGGCGGTCGGGAATCCGAGCACCTTGCCGCGGCCGTCACCGCGCACCACCACACCTTCGACGCGGTGCGGACGACCGAGCGCCTCGGTGGCGGCCACGACGTCGCCGGCGTCCACGCACGAGCGAATGTAGGTGGACGAGTACGTCACCGTCTCGGCCTGCTGGTGCTCGGCGATCAGCGATTCGGACACCAGAGACATGCCCTCCACGGCGAACCCGAACTTCTCGCCCGCCTTGCGCAGGAAGTCCACGTTGCCGGCCGCCTTCTTGCCGAACGTGAAGTTCTCGCCGACCACCACCTCGACCACGTGCAACCGCTCGACCAGCAGTTCGTGCACGTACCGCTCGGGGGTCAGCTTCATGAAGTCGGGCGTGAACGGCATCACCAGGAAGACGTCGACGCCGAGTTCCTCGGCCAGTTCAGCGCGCCGGGTCAGCGTGGTCAGCTGCGCTGGGTGACTGCCCGGGAACACCACTTCCATCGGATGCGGGTCGAAGGTCATCAGCACCGTCGGGACGCCGCGGGTCCGCCCGCTCTTGACGGCGTGCGCAATCAGTTCGGCATGTCCCCGGTGTACGCCGTCGAAAACGCCGATGGTCAGTACACATCTGCCCCAGTCCGTGGGGATCTCGTCCTGTCCCCGCCACCGCTGCACGGGTCTCAGCCTACGGTGCCGACGGGCCGTGGGCGCCGCTAGATGCGCAGCGTGAGGTGACCGTTATCTGAAAACTCTGCCTAAACTCTGTCGTGTGAGTCCGCATGGCAGCCCCGACGGCGGGGCGAGCGACCTGACGACGGTTGCCCAGGACTATCTGAAAACCATCTGGACCGCGCAGGAGTGGTCGCACGAGAAGGTGAGCACCAAGATGCTCGCCGAACGCATCGGGGTCTCGGCCAGCACCGCCTCGGAATCCATCCGCAAGCTCGCCGATCAGGGACTGGTGCACCACGAGAAGTACGGCGCCGTGACGCTGACGGACGCCGGTCGCGGCGCGGCGCTGGCGATGGTGCGCCGGCATCGGCTGCTGGAGACGTTTCTGGTCAACGAACTCGGCTACGGCTGGGACGAGGTGCATGACGAAGCCGAGGTGCTCGAGCACGCCGTGTCGGACCGCATGCTGATGCGGATCGACGCCAAGTTGGGCTACCCGACCCGCGATCCGCACGGCGACCCGATTCCGGCGGCCGACGGCAAGGTGCCCACTCCCCCCGCGCGCCAGCTGTCGGCCTGCAACGACGGTGACGCCGGCACGGTGGCCCGGATCTCGGACGCCGACCCGGAGATGCTGCGCTACTTCGACAGCGTCGGCATCAGTCTCGACTCCCGGCTGCGGGTGCTGGCGCGGCGCGACTTCGCCGGCATGATCTCGGTCGAGATCGAAAGTGTGAACAACGTCCGATGCCACCACAGTGGACCTGGGTAGCCCTGCGGCACAGGCCATCTGGGTGGTCGCCGGCTAGCGCGTCGCGGCCATCCGCGTGGCCATGTCGAAGATCGCGCCCGCGTGCAGGGCGAACATCGCTACCAAGTCGACGGCGTCGCCGCCGATTTCCTTGGCGATGAAGAGGCCGTCGGCGCCGGCGACGGCATAAGTCACCAATTGGTCGATCTGGCCCGCGGTGAGGCCGTCGGTGAGGTCGCCGAAACCCGCAACCAGGACATCGTGGGCCTCGGCGCGTACCTGCAAGAACATCGCCCGCGCGCTGGCCTCGACAGGTCGGCGCTCCAGCGCGAGCATCAACCCGAGACGCAGGAAGTCCGGCGAGTCCATCAGCGCCGTTGCGATCTCAGTCGTCATCGCGACGACACGCTCCCGTGCGGTGCCCGTTTCCGGGATCTGCCACGCATCGCTCCAGTCGGCGAAGCTGCGGGCGATGACCGCCGCGATCAGGTCGTCCTTGTCCTTGAAATGCCAGTAGATCGAACTCGCCGGAAGTCCGCACTTCTTGCTGACCAACGCGATGCTGGTGCCCTCGTAGCCACGCTCGGCGGCGACCTCCGTCGCTGCGTCCAGGATCTTCGACCGGGACGCCTCGCCGTTGACCCGGCGCCGCCGCGTCGGTCCGCCGGGTTCGGTGCCTGCGCTCATTTCACGACTCCTTGGATTCGGCTCTTGACTATGGCCCACCGACATCTTACCGTAGTGATCATTCCAGTCATGTAACGATCACTACATTAAGACCGTCAGCCCTGGACCCGATAGAGGAGAGACAGCAATGGCCGAGACCGAACAGACGACAACACATGACGAGGCGGCGACCTACGACGTCGCGGTCATCGGGTACGGGCCCACCGGCGCCACCGCTGCGAACCTGCTGGGCGCTGCCGGCCTGAAGGTCGTCGTGATCGAACGCGATTCCGACATCTACGGCCGGGCCCGCGCGATCTCCACCGACGAGGAGGTGATGCGCATCTGGCAGTCCGTCGGGCTGGCCGACCGGTTACAGGCCGACATGCTGTCCAACCGCCCGGTCGCGTTCGTCGACGCCGCCGGTGTCGCGTTCATGGAACTCGTCCTGGCCGGCGGCGGCTCCGGCCACCCGGCACAGCAGTTCCTCTACCAACCCGCCGTCGACCGGGTGCTGCGTGAAGGCGTCGACCGGTTCGGCAACGTCGAGGTGCTCGTACAACACGAATGCCTGCGCGTGCGCAATGACGGCGACCACGTCGAGCTGATGCTTGCCGACCTGTGCACCGACGAACTCCGGCGGGTGCGCGCCTCGTATGTGATCGCCGCCGACGGCGGGTCCTCCCCCACCCGCGGCCAGCTGGGCGTCTCCTACAGCGGCCGCACTTTCGAGGAGCGGTGGGTCGTCATCGACGCCGAGATGCTCCAGGATTGGGACGGACACGACCGACTCCGCTTCCACTGCGACCCGGCCCGGCCGATGGTCGACTGCCCCACGCCACTGGGACATCATCGCTGGGAGTTTCCGATTCAGGCCGGCGAGGACGAGGCCGAACTGTTGACCGACGAAGCGATCTGGGCCTTGCTGAGCGCCCGCGGCGTCACCGAACGCCATGTGAAGATCCTGCGCGCGGTGGTCTACAGCCACCATGTGCGGGTGGCCGACCGGTGGCGGGTGGGACGAGTCTTCCTGGCCGGGGATGCCGCGCACGCCATGCCGCCGTGGATCGGCCAGGGCATGTCCGCGGGTGTGCGGGACATGGCGAACCTCTGCTGGAAACTGGCGGCGGTCGTGAGGGGCCAAGCGCCGGATGCGCTGCTGGACACCTATCAGAGCGAACGCAAGCCGCATGTCACTGAAGTGACCCGACGCGCGGTCCTGGTCGGCCGCCTCATCAACGAACGCCGCCGACCGCTGGCGTGGCTGCGAAATCAGCTGCTGCGCAATCTATCCCGGTGGCCCGGTCTCATACAGCAGGGGCAGCGGCTGTGGTGGATCCCCGCGGCGCGCTACCGCGATGGGTTCCTGGCCCCGGGCACAACGCCGCCGGGTGGCAGATTCCCCAGCCATGGGTCCGCGACGGCGCCGGTGCGCCGGTCCGCTTCGACGACGTCCTCGCCGGTGACTGGGCGCTGCTGCACACCGGCCCACCGCCTGCCGGTGCCCGGGCCTGGACCGATCTCGGTATCCGTGCGATTCCGGTCGGCGACGCGATCCTGATCAAGTGGTTGCGCGAGAGGAAAGCCGATGCCGTCGTCGTGCGGCCGGATGGATTCGTCTACGCCGCAGCCGATTCCGCAACGCCGCTACCTCCCCCACCACCCACCGTCAGCACGTATGCCGACGCAACAACGATCCGAACGGAGCCACCGCATGACCACCGCCCAGCAGACCGAACACACCGTCACCGTGTCGGGCAAGCCCATCTTCTACACGGAAGCCGGCAGCGGCCCCGTCGTCGTGCTGCTGCACGGCGGCGGCCCCGGTGCCTCGGGACTGTCGAATTACTCCCGGAACATCGATGCGCTCGCCGCGAGTTTCCGGGTCATCGTGCCCGACATGCCCGGCTACGGGCGCTCCATCAAGGGGATCGATCAGTCGGACCCGTTCGGCTACCTCGCCGACATGATCCGGGGCCTGCTCGACGCACTCGGCATCGACACTGCCCACCTGATCGGCAACTCCTACGGCGGCGCCGCCGCGCTGCGGTTGGCACTCGACACTCCGCACCGGGTCGACAAGCTCGTCCTGATGGGCCCGGGCGGGATAGGCACGACACGGGGCGCCCCGACCGCCGGACTCAAGAGCCTGATGTCCTACTACGGCGGCGACGGCCCGAGCCGCGACAAGCTGGCCCACTTCATCCGTACCTACCTGGTGTACGACGGGGCCGCAGTGCCCGAGGAGTTGGTCGACCTGCGTTTCGCCGCGTCGATCGATCCCGAGGTGGTTGCCGACCCGCCGTTGCGACGGCCGTCGGGTCCGCTGGCCCTGCGCACCCTGTGGCGCATGGATCTGACCCGCGATGCCCGGTTGAAGTCCCTGCAGACCCCGACGCTGGTGTTGTGGGGGCGCGACGACAAGGTCAACCGCCCCACCGGCGGGCCGATGCTGCTGAACGCCATGCCCAACGCCGAACTGGTGATGACCTCGCGCACCGGTCACTGGATGCAGTGGGAACGGGCCGACCTGTTCAACCAGCTGGTCACCGAATTTCTCTCCGATGCAACGGTATTCACCTCATGACCGCCTCTTCTGTATTCGGCAGCGTCCATCTCGGCTACATCGTGATCGAAACCGAGAGGTTCGCCGACTGGCGACGTTTCGGACGAGACGCGATCGGCATGCACTGCGACGAAACCCTTTCCGATGTCATGCGGTTCCGGCTCGACGACAACGAGTGCCGGTTCCTGCTGCAGCGTGGACCCGCCGAGGACGTCACCGCCCTGGGCTGGCAACTCGACGACCACGAGTCGTTCGACACCGTGCTGGCCCGCGTCACCCGGCACGGTGTTCCCGTCACGACGGGCACAGCCGAGGAAGCGGCGCTGCGCGGCGTGGAACGTCTGGTGCGTTTTCCAGGACCCAACGGCCTGGCCCAGGAGATCTTCACCCGTCCCCACGTCGGCACCGGCCCCGTGGACATGGCAGTCCGGGGCGGCTTCGTGACCGGCGAATCCGGCATGGGCCATGTCGCGCTGGTTTCGAAGAAACCGCAACAGGTACACGGCTACTTCAACAGCGTGTTCGACGCGCGCCTGTCGGACTTCATCGACGAGACCATCAGCGGGCTGAAGTTCAAGATCCGCTTCCTGCGGGTCAACGAACGCCACCATTCGGTGGCCATCGCCGCGGTGAATCGGTTGCCCATCAACCCGATTCGCACGCGGGTGCAGCATCTCAACATCCAGGTCGCCGACCTCGGCGACCTGACGGCGTCCTATCAGCGGGTCAGAGCACTCGGCTTCGACATGGCACTGGACGTCGGCCAGCACACCAACGACAAGGAACTGTCCTTTTACGCGGTGACGCCGTCGGGGTTCGAGTGGGAACTGGGGTGGAATCCGATCGTGGTGGACGAGGCCACGTGGGAGCCCACCACCCATCAGGGCATCAGCATCTGGGGGCACACTCCCGAAGGTCAGACGGTTGTGGAAAAACTCGCCCAGTTCAAGAACGCCGCGCGGTCGCTGGTGCATCGCGAGGACACCGTGCCCGCACTCGCGGGCTCACCCGGATAGGAATAGGAGGCCCCACATGATCCGCATCGACACCCACCACCACATGGTTCCGCCCGACTATCAAAAGCTGTTGCGCAAAGCCGGAATCGACGAGGCCGGCGGACGGGCGATACCCGACTGGAGCCCCGAGGCGTCATTGCAGACCATGGCCGAGTTGGACGTCGCCACGGCAATCTTGTCCGTCTCGGCCCCGGGTAGCACGTTCCTGTCCCAGGCCGCCGACGCCGCGGCGCTGGCGCGCGACCTCAACGACTACGGCGCCGGCGTGGTGGCCGCCCGGCCAGACCGGTTCGGGTTCTTCGCCACCCTTCCGATGCCCCACGTCGGTGAGTCCGTGACCGAGGCGGAACGGGCACTCGACGACCTCCTTGCCGACGGCGTCGTGCTGCTGGCGAATTTCGCAGGCACCTACCTGGGCCAGGACGGCCAGGACCCGCTGTTCGCCGCGCTCGACGCGCGCTCGGCGGTCGTCTTCATCCATCCCGCCGACCTTCCCGGCCCCGCCGTGCCCGGCGTGCTGCCGTTCGCGACGGACTTCCTGCTGGACACCACCCGTGCCGCATACCTGTTGGTACGCAACGGAATACGGCGGAAGTATCCGAACATCCGCTTCATTCTGAGCCATGCGGGCGGTTTCGTGCCCTATGCGTCCTACCGGATGGCCATCGGGATCACCAGCGACACCGGGCAGAGCATCACCGACAACCTCGACGATCTCGCCGGCTTCTACTTCGACACCGCGTTGTCGTCGACCGTCGCCGCCCTGCCCACGCTGCTGGCGTTCGCCAAACCCGGACACATCACGTTTGGATCCGACTACCCGTTCGCACCCGTCGACGTGGCGAAGCTGTTCGCCGCCGGGTTGGAGACCTACCCAGGTCTGGACCCCGACGGCCGCACGGCCATTGATCGCACCAACGCGCTGACGCTGTTCCCGCGACTCGGTTGATCAACACCGATCAGAGCGTCGCCGGGCGCAACACCACCACCGACTTGGTGCGGTTGCCCGCATCCTCGAGCAAGGCCATCACGCGGCCGTCCGGCGCGACCGCCGCGTAGATTCCGTCGATGCCTGCGGGTTCCAGCGCCCGACCGTGGCCCACGTCGACGGTCTGTTCGGCGGACAGGTCGCGGCGCGGAAAGGCCAGCAGGCACGCGTCGTCGAGGGTGTAACTCAGACAGGGGTTTTCGGTGAGGTCGTCGAGCGGGTGTGCCTGATCGAGCCCGAAACCACCCACCCGGGTGCGCCGAAGTGCCGTGAGATGGCCGCCCACTTTCAGTGCGGCGCCGACATCGCGAGCCAACGCCCGAATGTAGGTCCCCGACGAACAGTCCACTGCCACGTCGACGTCCACGGCATCGCCCGCGCGACGGACCGAAAGGATGTCGAACCGGTCGATGCGAACCGGGCGGGCGGCGAGTTCGACGGTCTGCCCCTCGCGCACCAACTGGTAGGCGCGCTTGCCGCCGATCTTGACGGCGCTGACCGCCGACGGCGATCTGCTCGATGTCGCCGCGCAGCGCTCCGATGGCCCCGACGATGGCCTCATCGGTGACGTGATCAGCCGAAACCGTCTGCAGCACTTCACCTTCAGCGTCATCGGTGGAGGTGGACCGGCCCAGCCGGATGGTCGCGTCGTATGACTTGGACGTGCCCGCGATCAGACCCAGGATCTTGGTGGCACGTTCGACGCCGACCACCAGCACTCCGGTGGCCATCGGATCGAGCGTGCCGGCGTGACCCACCTTGCGGGTGCCGAAGATGCGCCGGCACCGGCCGACGACGTCATGGCTGGTCATGCCGCCCGGCTTGTCGACCACCACGAGGCCGGGCGCAGTCACAGCACTATCGCCGTCAGAGCCAGTCCCTCGGCGACCGACCAGCGCCCGTTGAGCACCGTCAGCGGTGGCCCACTCGTGGCCGCCGGGTCGATCAGGATCTTCGACGCGAAGGTGCCGGTGTCACCGGACGGGCCGACGTCGAAGGTGATGTGCGCGTCCTCGAACCCCAGCCAGCGCTGCGTCAGCGGGAACCACGCCTTATACGTTGCTTCCTTGGCGCAGAACAGAATCCGGTCCCAGTGCAGACCGCGGGGCAGCGCACTCATCGCACTGCGTTCGGCCGGCAGGCTGATCGCGTCGAGCACACCCTTGGGCAGCACGTCGTGCGGTTCGGCATCGATACCCACCGAGCGCACCCGCTCACGCCGGGCGACGACAGCGCCCCGATAGCCTTCGCAGTGGGTCAGGCTGCCGACCACACCGTCGGGCCAACAGGGTTCGCCCTTGTCGCCCTTGAGGATGGGGGCGGGCGGGACCCCGATCTCGGCCAGTGCCAGCCGGGCGCAGTGGCGCACCGCGATGAACTCGTTGCGGCGCTTGGTCACCGACTTGGCGATCAACGGCTCCTCTTCGGGCAGCGCCGAAAGCCCCGGTAGGTCGGTATAGATCTCCGCCGCTGCGACGGTTTCCGGTAGCAGCGGGTCGATGAGCCTGGTCATGACCGCCGCGAGCGCAGCCGGTCCCGGAACTGCTCGGACTGTGCGCGCATCTCGGGAGTGATGACGAAGTGACCGCCGAAGTCGTTCAGGTAGCCCGGGGCGTACTGCGGGTCGGGCAGCACCTGCCGCATCCAGCGATACGGCTTGCGGCGGCGCCACTCCCGCGGATAGCCGACCGAGACCTCCTCGAAGCGCACACCGTCGTACCAGGTGGTGCGTGGGATGTGCAGGTGGCCGTAGACCGAGCAGATCGCGTTGTAGCGGGTGTGCCAGTCCTTGGTGGCGGTGGTGCCGCACCACAACGAGAACTCCGGGTAGAACAACACGTCGCAGGGCTCGCGGACCATCGGGAAGTGGTTGACCAACACCGTCGGCATCATCCAGTCGAGATCATCGAGCCGCTTACGGGTGTGTGCCAGCCGGTCGTGGCACCAGGCGTCTTTGGTGGCATATGGCTCGCTGGACATCAGGAACTCGTCGGTGGCCATCACGTTGCGGTCCTTGGCGATCGCCAGACCCTCGGCCTTGGTGGCCGCTCCCGCCGGCAGGAACGTGTAGTCGTAGAGCAGGAACATCGGCACGATGGTCGCTGGGCCGCCCTCCTCGGTCCACACCGGAAACGGGTGCTCGGGGGTGACGATGCCCATCTCGTCGCACATGTTGACCAGGTAGTCGTAACGCGAGCGGCCGAACACCTGAACGGGATCCTTGCCGGTGGTCCACAATTCGTGGTTGCCCGGCACCCAGATGACCTTCGCGAACCGCTTGCGCAGCAGGTCCAGCGACCAGCGGATCTCGTCGGTCCGCTCGGCGACGTCGCCCGCGACGATCAGCCAGTCGTCCGGCGTCGACGGATACAGCGACTCGGTGACCGGCTTGTTGCCGGTGTGCCCGGTGTGCAGGTCACTGATCGCCCACAGGGTGGGGCGCAGCCGGCCATGCGCTTGGTTCGTCGCCACAACCCGTCAGCCTACTGAAGGTGGTTCCCGATGCGCGGCCCAGGAAACTAGAACAGGTTCTCGCGCGACTTGTACACTCCCCCGCAGGGTCGGGACCCGAACAACGGAGGGGGTGACATGGTCGCCAGGATGCGGCTGTTGGCTGCATTGGGCGCGTTGGTCGCCGCGTTGGTCGTCGTATGTCAGGCCCCAGTGCTCCAGGCGCCCCCCGCGAAGCTGGGCGGTCCCTCGGTGGAGCTGCGGGCCACCGGAATGCCGCTGGCGCCCACGACGACCATCAAGAGCCCGGTCCTCGACCTCACCGACCCCGATCCGTTCGATCCGTGCCGCGACATCCCCGTCGACGTCACCGACGGCCTCGGGCTGGGCTTCACCCCGCCCGAGCCGCAGGACGGGCTGCGCTGCCAATACGACGCCGGCAACTACCAGATGGCGGTCGAGGCCTTCGTCTGGCGCACCTATGCGGACACGTTGCCGCCGGACGCCGTGGAGACCGACATCGACGGGCACCGGGCCGCGTCGTTCTGGGTGATGAAGCCGACCGACTGGAACAACCGCTGGTGGTTCTCCTGCATGATCGCGTTCAAGACCAGCTATGGCGTGCTCCAGCAGTCGTTGTTCTTCTCGCCGATCCACTCGCCCGACGCTCCGGATTGCATGCAGGAGAACATGATGCGGGCCCATCAGTTGGTGCCGTACTACAAGTTCTAGCCGGCGCTTCTGCTCCTAGCCGGCCCAGGGCCCGACGCCGCCGATCTTGGTGATCCGGATCCGGGTGAGGAATCCCGGCGGGGCGCCCGGCGGCGGGAAGTTCCCGATGTTCTCCGGCGCCATCACCGCATTGAGCGCGGTCAGCAGTTCGGGGGCGCCGCCTTCCACGATGCGGGCCGTCCCGGTGACCACCAGGTAGGGCGTGACCGGATCCTGCGGTCGACGGTGTCCGACGATGGTCACCACCACCCGACCGTCCCGGCGGATGTTGCGCACCTTCCGGTAGGTGTCGCTCAGGTGCGCGCTGACCAACTCGTCACCGTCGGGCGTGGACTGCAGCGCCATCCACACCAGTGACACCTGCGGGCTACCGTCGGGGTTGAGGGTGACCAACGTGGCGTCGACGCCCGCCCCGATGAAATCCCGCACACTGTCATCGACCTTCATGACCACTAGCGACAATCCCCGGCCTCGACATATTCCGGCATGTTCGAGCGCTCCAGCATGCCGATGGCCTGCTCGCCGTCCCAGGTGTAGCGCACCCCCGCCTGCTGCAGCGGCGGAAAGCTCCAGTTGGCCGCCTTGACGGCCTCGTCGGCCGACACCGGGCCGCGTTGGACGTGGTGGGTCGAGACCACGGTGACGCCCTCGATGCGTTCGGTCCCGTCGTCACTTTCCAACACCAGCGGAACTTCGTCGCCCAGCACCGGGTGCAGCCGGGTCAGCCACGGTGCCTCGACGACGCGGGCGGGCACCAGGTCGCCGTCGCCGCGATAGAGGTAGCCCTCGTTGTACTGGGGCTCGCCGTCGGGGCGCGGCGGATAGGCGATGTAGCCGAACGCTTTCCCGCTGGGGAACAGGGCCGACTGCCAGCAGTGGCCCCAGAACCCCTCCAGCCGGCGCACACCCTGGCGGCGAATGCGCAGCCCCGTCCCGCCAAACGTGTGTTCGGGCCCGTCCCCCACCCGCACCGAACCGGTGGCGCGGAACAGCTGCTCGTAGCGCGGCCCGCCCATCAGGTCGCCGACGATGGATGTCTTGAGGCTGCGATCGGCGTCGGCCTGCATCGTGCCCTGAATCCACGGCGGCACCGCCATGGTGGCTTCCACCTGGAAGGCCACATCCACAAGCGGTCCGTCGGTGTTTCCGGCCACCAGCGCCTCCGCTGAGGTTGCGACGGCCTGGCCGTCGAACGACAGCGTCCAGGTGCCGAACGGGCGCACGCAGGTGAATGCCAGCGGTCCCGCGCCGAGCACCGTCGGCCGGCCGTCCGGCCCCTCGACGGGCCAGGACGCGCCGTCCTCACGCAACCGGTACACGCGGCCGTCGGCGAACGCGACGTTGACCTGGATCTGGTGGGCGTCCCAGTTCGAGGCCACGGCCTCGATGCCGATGCGCGGCAGGCCCACTTCGCCGCGTTCATCGAGCACCCAGAAGCTGGCCGAGTCCCGCATCTCGGGGTCCTCAGGGCGGCTCGCGAACATCAGTTCGCGGTCCGCGTCCATACCTCCGGTGAGGTCAATCTTCCCTGAGACCATGCGCGCCTTGCCTTTCCGTCCAATGTGCAGCGTGTGAGACATAGTCGGCGAACAGTGGCCGGATCGCGTCGAAGTCCATCCCGAAGTCCGCCGGATCGGCCTTGGGGTGCGGTTCGCGGTTCTGCGCATTGCCCGCCCACCAGTCGCGCATGCCGGCCTCGAACTCCTCGGTCACCGGCTCGCCCAGCCAGCCGTACAAGCCGACGGACCTCGCCGACCGGATCGGCGGCCATGGTGGCGAAGTCGATGTCGAAGAACCGGTTCCCGGCGGGCCCGGCGCGGAACCGGACCACCCGCCGCATGCCCTCCGACCATTGCGCGACATTGAGCTCACCCAGGTAACGCCGGTCGGGGTGATCGGTGAACCCGCCGACGATGTCGGCGTACACATCGGCGACCGACAGCAGCACGTCGGTGGGATCGCGGTGGGTCATCACGAAGCGGGCATCGGGGAAAACGGCGTCGAGGTAATCCAGCGACAGCACGTGCGCGGGCGTCTTGAGCCGCCACGGCCGCAGCGGTTCGCCCCAGGCCAGCAGTTTGAGCACGCGGCGCTGGTAGGCGTAGGTGGAGGTGAAGTCGGCCCGCTCGACCAGCCACCGGGAGTAGCCGGGGATCTGCGCGAAGGCCTGGAAGATCTGCGACTTGAAGTCCAGCGCCATCAGATCCAGACATTCCATCGGGCCGTGCACGTCGACGGGAACGTGAGTTCTGCTGCCCGCCAACACCTTTGCCGCGCCGACCGGAATCCGGGGATCGTCGCCGACCACCGTGGACGGCGGCGGGCACGGCTGCGCGGACTCCCAGCTGCGCAGGTAGCGGACGTCGGGATCCTGGGCGAGCAGGAAGCTCAGCGCGGTGGATCCGGTGCGGGGCAACCCCAGCCCGAACAACGGCGCGGCCACCGGAACCTCGTCGATCTCGGGGTGTCGGCGGTACCAGTCCTCGACCTGCAGGCGCTGGCGCAGGTGCCCGACGATGCGCGGATAGACATAGGCCTCGCCGCGCGCGTTGAGCCGCGCCTCGTCGCGCAGCGAACGGGTCAGGATCTCCAGACCTTCGCGGAACGACCCGTCGCCGAAGTCGTCGAGACCGGTGTCCGCCCGAGCCCTGTCCAGCAGATCCCGCACCGCGCCTCCGCCCGCATCATAATTCGAGACAGTACACTGCCACTAATATGAACGAGACGTCAAGGGAGCGCCGCCGGTACGACAGCCCGGCGCGCCGACTCAAGGCCGCCGAGACACGTGAGCGCATCGTCGATGCGGGCGCCGACCTGGTGCACGGATTCGCCGGTTGGGACTGGCGGAACTGACCTTCCGCGCCGTCGCCGAGCGGGCGGGTGTCGGCGAGCGCACGGTCTACCGGCACTTCCCCACCGAACGACACCTTCGCGACGCGGTCATGACGCGCCTCGAGCAAGACGCCGGGATCACCTACGAGGACGTCGACCTGGCCAACCTGAGCGACGTCACTGCGCGGTTCTTCGCTGCGCTGCAACGCTTCCCGGTCGAAGCGAGCGTCCGGGTCCCGGCCGATCCGACCTTCGTCGGCGCCGATCAGCGCCGCCGCGACGCGCTGCTGCGCGCCGTGACGGACGCCGCCCCGCAGTGGTCGCCACGACAGCGTCAGGCTGCCGCCGGGCTTCTCGATGTGCTGTGGAACGTGCCGACCTACGAGCGACTCGTGGGCACGTGGGAGCTGTCCGACGCCGAGGCCACGGCTGCGGTCACCTGGCTGCAGGACAAAGTGGTCGCGACCATAGCGGAAGGCGACCCACCACCGCCCGTTGCGTAGCCTGGCTAGGTGACTTCGATCTCGGACCGCCCCACCACCGAATCCGCCCCCTCGATTCGGGCCCGGGCAAACCGCGCACTGAGCAAGGCGTTGCGGGTGCCGCCGCCCACGAATGCCTACCGGGTGAACCGCGGCGTGCGGATCCCGATGCGCGACGGTGTCGAACTGGTCGCCGACCATTACGTTCCCCGACACGCGACACCGCCGCCGGCACACTGCTGGTGCGCTGCCCGTACGGCCGGACCTTCCCGTTCTCCTCGCTCTACGCCGCGGTGTACGCCGCCCGCGGCTACCACGTGATCCTGCAGAGCGTGCGCGGCACGTTCGGGTCCGGCGGGGCGTTCGAGCCGCCCGTCAACGAGGCCGCCGACGGCGCCGACACCGCCGCCTGGATGCGCGGCCAACCCTGGTACACCGGCACCTTCGGCACCGTCGGGCTGTCCTACCTCGGCCAGACGCAGTGGGCGCTGCTGGAGGATCCGCCCGCCGACATGGTGGCCGCCGTCGTGGTCGTCGGCGTGCACGACTTCGCCGCGTCGTCGTGGGGTACCGGCGCGTTCGCCGTCAACGACTTCCTCGGCTGGAGCAACATGGTCAGCCACCAGGAGGACCCCAACCGGCTGCTGACCGCACTGCGCCAGACGCGGACCCGAAAGGTGGTGACCCGCAGTCGCTGCCGAGGTGCCGCTGAGCGCGGCCGGGCGGACGCTGCTGGGCGCCGGCGCACCCTGGTGGGAGCAGTGGGTGGAACATCCGGATGTCGACGACCCGTTCTGGGAGCCGCTACCGGTTCTACGGCGGTCTCGACCGCGCGCAGGTACCGGTGCTGCTGATCGGCGGCTGGCAGGACCTGTTCCTCGAGCAGACCATCGAGCAGTACCACCGCCTGCACAACCGGAACGCCGACGTCGCGCTGACCATCGGGCCGTGGACGCACATGCACATGACCACCAAGGCCGCCCCCGCCGTGCTCCGCGAGTCACTGGACTGGCTGGGCGAGCACCTCGGGGGCCGGCCCGCGCCACCGCGCAGCCCGGTGCGGGTGTTCGTCACCGGCAGTGGCGGTTGGCGGGATCTACCGGCCTGGCCGCCGTCGACCACCGGAGCGCGTCCTCTACCTCGAACCGGGCCGACTGGCGGCCGAGCCCGCCGACGGCAGGCAGCGCGCGGTCGTCGTTCACGTTCGACCCGCGACACCCCACCCCCACGGTGGGCGGCAGGCTGCTGTCCCCCGACGGTGGCCGCCGCCGCGACGACAGGCTCGCCGAACGCGGCGACGTCCTCGCCTTCACCGGCCAGCCGCTGACCGAGGACGTTTATGTGTACGGCCCGCCGGTGGTGGAACTCGACCACGAATCCGACAACCCCTACGTCGACGTGTTCGTGCGGGTCAGCGAGGTCGACACGAAGGGTCGTTCGCACAACGTGAGCGACGGCTACCGCCGGCTGGTGCGCCGCCCGCAGGACGGGCCCGCTGCGCCTGGAACTCGACGAGATCGCGCACCGGTTCCGGGCGGGGTCGCGGATCCGGGTGCTCGTGGCGGGCGGTTCGCACCCGCGCTACACCCGCAACCTGGGCACCGGCGAGGATCAGGCCCGGGGCAGCCGGATGGCGCCGGCGACACATGTGATCCACCACGGCGGCAGGTCGCGCCTTGTGCTGCCGGTCGGCGCCGCGTACCCGTCAGCCGACTGAGCGGCGCACCCGTTCGGCGATCCCGGCCAGGGTCGCCGAATCATGAACGGGTGCGGCTGTTTTCGTGTCGACGGTCAGGTCGACCCAGCTCTTGCAGCCCGCGTAGCCGTCCAGCCGTGGCAGCTGCACGGGCTCCGCGAGCGGACGAGCCGCGACCACCAGCACGGTCAGCCGGTGTTTCGGCCGGAAATCCAGCCGGTCGGCGCGCACCGAGGCGGCGCGTCCAGATGTGCAGGTCCTCGATGTCGTCGAGGTGCTCGGGTCTGGCCACCTCCACCGCGGCGACGACGGTCGCGGCCGCCCGCACGACGAGGTGGGCGTCCGTGCTGTCGGCACGTGCCGGGGCCAGCAGGTCGCGGTGCTCGGGCCGCACCCGTTCGGCGTGGCTGTGCGCGACCGTCGGGAACAACAGGAACTCGCGCGCGGTGACCTCGAACCGCTTCTCGTGAATGCCGCCCTTGCGCAGCAGCACGGTCTGGCGGCCGTCGAGCAGCGCGTGGATGGCCGCACTCCACTCCTTGAGCGCAGGCGTCATGGCCCGCGGGCCGCGATGCGGGCCTGCACCTCGGGCGGCGCAGCGGCGGCACCGTTTTGGGCGGTTGGCGCCGCGCAGGCAGCGCGCCCAAGACGGCGCGTGGTCGCTGCCGTGACTTCGGCGACCGCGGTCTCGAACGCCTCGACGTTGGCGTCCGTGGGCCGCGTGATGCCGCTGACCTTGCGGACGTACTGGCGTGCGGCCGCCTCGATCTCGACGGACGGTGGCGGGCGGTTCCAGCCCCCGCAGTTCGGTGATGTTCCGGCACATGGGCACCAACGTAGGCGCGCATGGACGCCGGTGGCTACCGTGACGGTCATGAGCGCTGATCCACGTCCTGCTGATCGAGACCACCGACCGCGTCCGCACGCTGACACTCAATCGGCCGCAGGCCCGCAACGCGCTGTCGGCCGAACTGCGGCGCGGGTTCTTTGGCGCGCTGGCCGACGCCGAGGCCGACGACACGGTCGACGTGGTGATCGTCACCGGCGCCGACCCGGTGTTCTGCGCGGGCCTGGACCTCAAGGAACTCGGCGACACCACCGAACTGCCCGACATCTCGCCGAAGTGGCCGGCCATGCGCAAGCCGGTGATCGGTGCCATCAACGGCGCGGCGGTCACCGGCGGCCTGGAACTCGCGCTGTACTGCGACGTCCTGATCGCGTCGGAGAACGCCCGGTTCGCCGACACGCACGCCCGGGTCGGGCTGCTGCCCACCTGGGGCCTGTCGGTGCGGCTGCCACAGAAGGTGGGCATCGGGATGGCCCGGCGGATGAGCCTCACCGGCGACTACCTGTCGGCGCACGACGCGCTGCGGTGCGGGTTGGTCACCGAGGTGGTGGCCCACGACGACCTGCTGCCCGCCGCCCGCCGGATCGCCGCGTCCATCGTCGGCAACAACCAGAAGGCGGTGCGGGCGCTGCTGGACTCCTACCACCGCATCGACGGAGTGGCCACCGACGCCGCACTGTGGATCGAGGCCGAGTCGGCCCGGCAGTGGATGCGGGACGCCAGCGGCGACGACATCGCCGCCAGCCGGGCCTCGGTGATGGAGCGGGGACGCGCCCAAGTCCGGTAGTCCGCTCGTAGGCTGGCCGTCATGAACAAAGCGCACGAGATGTGCGGCAGCGACGAGTGGCGCCAGGCGATCCGCGACATCATCCTGCCGTGGGCGCTCGGCGAGACCGATCTGGGCGACGACGTGCTCGAGGTGGGTCCCGGATACGGCGCCACCACCGACGTGCTGGCAGGCGTCACCGGCCACCTGACGTCGGTGGAGATCGACACCGAACTGGCCGCCATGTTGCGCGAGCGCTTCGCCGGTGCACCGTCTGTCGAGATCGTCGACGGTGACGCGACCGCCCTACCGTACGACGACGAGAAGTTCACCGGCGCAGCGTGTTTCACGATGCTGCACCACGTGCCCAGCGGCGAGTTGCAGGACCGGTTGTTCGCCGAGGTGGCCCGGGTGTTGCGGCCCGGCGCGGCCCTGGTGGCCAGTGACAGCCTGGGCAGCGACGACCTGGCCGCCGCGCACGAGGACGACACCTACAACCCGGTGGACCCCCAGACGCTGCCGGAACGGCTGGCCGCCGCCGGGATTCACCGACGTCACGGTCAAGACCAACGAATTCGGTTGGGCCGCAATCGCCCACAAGGCCTAGCCGGTTCCCGACACCAGCCAGCGGCCCGACAGCGCCCGCCACCCGACGAACACCAGACGCAGCACCATGAACGTCGACAGGCCCGCCCAGATCCCCCACAGGCCCCAGCCGTACAGCAGCGACAGCCAGATCAGCGGCAGGAACCCGACCAGCGCGCTGATCACTGTGGCGTTGCGCATGAACTTGGCGTCCCCGGCGCCCAGCAGCACCCCGTCGAGCGCGAAAACGATTCCGGCGACCGGCAATTGGGCCACCATGAACCACCACGGCACGCCGATGGTGTCCAGCACCGAGCGGTCGTCGGTGAACAGCCGGGGCATCACCGGCGCGCCCAGCCCCGAACACCACCGCCAGCACCACGGCGGCCGCGGTGGAGAACACCGTGACCCGCCACGCCACCGACCTGGCGTGCCCGGTGTCACCGGCGCCGAGCGCCGCCCCGACCAGCGACTGCGCGGCGATCGCCAGCGAATCCAGCACCAGCGCAAGGAAACTCCACAGCTGCAGCACCACCTGGTGGGCGGCGACGGCGGCCGCGCCGAACCGCGCCGCAACCGCGGCCGCGGACACGAAGCAGGCCTGGAACGCCAGCGACCGCACCAGCAGGTCGCGGCCCATCACCACCTGTGCCCGCAACACCGTCACGTCCGGCCGCAGCCGCGCCCGCTCACCGGCCAGCAGCGCCCGGCAGAACAACAGCGCCGCCAGCCACTGGCCCACCAGGTTGGCGACCGCCGAACCGGCCAGCTCCAGGCGCGGCAGCCCGGCCCACCCGTACACCAGCACGGGACACAGCACGGCCGACACCGCGAAGCCGGTGATCACATACCGCAGCGGCCGCACGGTGTCCTGCACGCCGCGCATCCAACCGTTGCCGGCCAGCGAGATCAGGATCGCCGGGGCACCCAGGATGGCGATCCGCAGCCACGGCAGGGCGGCCTCGGAGATCTCGCGGGACCCGGCGATCGCCGAGATCAGCGGCACCGCCGCGAGTTCGACGACGACGATGATCAACAACCCCAGCCCGAGCGCCAGCCAGGTCGCCTGCACGCCCTCGCCCACCGCAGCGGGCCGGTCACCCGCGCCGAAGTGGCGGGCCGAGCGCGCGGTGGTGCCGTAGGACAGGAACGTGCCCTGCGAGGACACCAGCCCGAGGATCAGCCCGCCGATCGCCAGCCCGGCCAGCGCGAGCGCACCGAGGCGGCCCACCACGGCGAGATCGAACAGCAGATACAGCGGTTCGGCGGCCAGCACACCGAGCGCCGGCAGCGCCAGGGCGGCGATGCCCCTGCTGGTCGGGGGCCGGTTCGGCCGGTTCAGCCAAGAGCGGTGCGCAGCGCCTCGACCACGTCGTCGACGGGGCCGGTCGCCGAGTATCCGGCGGCGAACCGGTGCCCACCGCCACCGAAGGACGTCGCAACCGGCGTCAGGTCGAAGTCCTTGGCGCGCATCGACACCGACCAGCTGCTGCGGTTCGATCTCCTTGAACACCGCCGCCACCTCGGCCTGAGCGGTGGTGCGCACGATGTCGACGATGCTCTCGACCTCTTCGGGCCGGGCGTTGGCCCACTCCTCGTGGGGCACCGTGACATAGACGAGACCGCGGCCGCCCACCGCGTCGGGCAGCAGCCGCGCCGACGACAGCACCCGCGACAGCATCGGCAGCCAGGCGAACGGGTGGGTGTCCAGCAGCGCGCGGCTGATCGCCGCGTTGTCCACGCCGAGCTCGACCAGCCGGGCCGCCAGCCGGTGTGCCCGGGCGCTGGCCCACCGGAACGAGCCGGTGTCGGTGGTCAGCCCCGCATACAGGCAGTGCGCGACGGCCAGGTCGATCGGCTGCTCCCAGGCATCGAGCAGGTCGGCGACCAGCATGGTGGTCGAATCCGCTTTCACGTCAACGTAATTCGCCGTTCCGAACAACTGATTGGAGGCGTGGTGGTCGATGACGAGAACCTGCGGTGCGCGCTCGGCGAAGGTCCGCAGCCCGCCGAGCCGGTTGACGCCGGGAATGTCGACGGTGACCACCAGGTCGACGTCGCGGTTGACGGCCTCGGGAGCGACCAGCAGGTGGCCGCCGGGCAGGGTCTGCAACGAATCCGGCAGGACCGACGGTTCGGCGAAGCTGACCTCGACGGCCTTGCCGATCCGGTCGAGCACCTGCGCCAGGGCCAGACCCGCACCGATGGTGTCGGCGTCGGGAAACACATGGCTCACCACCAGCACCGTGCGTGCAGCCGACAGCACCGCCACGGCGCCGGCCGCATCGACACGCCTGCCGGTGTCAGTCCTCGGTTCGATCGTCGTCACCGGTGTCCTCAGCGTCGGGTTCCCCGTCACCGTCCTCCGCCCCTCTGACACGGTACGGGTCGGCGTCTCCCGCGGGAACCGCGCCCTCGCGAACCCGCGCCAGATCGGCGTCGGCCGCCTTGGCGCGGGCCAGCAGTTCCTCCATGTGGGCGGCGGTGTCGGGCACCTTGTCCAGGACGAACGACAGCGTCGGCGTGAACCGCACACCGGTGCCGGCGCCGACCCTGGTCCGCAACGAACCCTTGGCCCGCTCCAGCGCGGCGGCGGCGCCGGCATAGTCGGGCTCGTCGTCGAGGGTGTTGCCCCGCACCGTGTAGTACAGCGTGGCGTCGTGCAGGTCACCCGTCACCTTCGTGTCCGTGATGGTCACGAAGGCCAACGGGGGATCCTTGATCTCGAACTCGATCGCCGACGCGACGATGGTGCCGATGCGCTTGGACAGTCGGCGCGCGCGGCCCACGTCAACCATCTAGACGCGTTCCTTCTCGACGAGCTCGTACGTCTCGATGATGTCGCCTTCCTTGATGTCGCTGTAGGTCAGCGTCAGACCGCACTCGTAGCCCTCGCGCACCTCGGTGGCGTCGTCCTTCTCGCGCTTGAGCGACGAGATCGTGAGGTTCTCGGCGACCACGACGTTGTCGCGCAGCAACCGGGCCTTGGCGTTGCGGCGCATGATGCCCGACTGTGACCAGGCAGCCCGCGATGTTGCCGACCTTCGACGACCGGAAGATGGCGCGGATCTCGGCGCGGCCGAGCTCCTTCTCCTCGTAGACCGGCTTGAGCATGCCCTTGAGCGCGCTCTGGATCTCGTCGATGGCCTGGTAGATCACCGAGTAGTAGCGGATCTCGACACCCTCGCGGTTGGCCAGCTCGGTGGCCTTGCCCTCGGCCCGGACGTTGAACCCGATGATGATCGCGTCCGACGCCGACGCCAGGTTGACGTTGGTCTCGGTGACGCCACCGACGCCGCGGTCGATGACCCGCAGCTCCACCTCGTCGTCGATCTCGATACCCAGCAGGGCCTCTTCCAGCGCCTCGACGGTGCCGGAGTTGTCGCCCTTGAGGATCAGGTTGAGCTGGACTGGTCTCCTTCAGCGCGGCGTCCAGATCGTCCAGGCTGATGCGCTTGCGGGTACGTGCGGCCAGCGCGTTGCGCTTGCGCGCGCTGCGCCGGTCGGCGATCTGGCGGGCGATCCGGTCCTCGTCGACGACCAGCAGGTTGTCGCCGGCACCGGGCACCGACGTGAAGCCGATGACCTGCACCGGCCGCGACGGCAGCGCCTCTTCGACGTCCTCGCCGTGCTCGTCGACCATCCGGCGGACACGCCCGTAGGCGTCGCCGGCGACGATCGAGTCGCCGACCCGCAGCGTGCCGCGCTGGATGAGCACCGTGGCCACCGGGCCGCGACCGCGGTCCAGGTGCGCCTCGATCGCCACACCCTGGGCTTCCATGTCGGGGTTGGCCCGCAGGTCCAGGGCGGCGTCCGCGGTCAGCAGCACCGCTTCGAGCAGGGCGTCGATGTTGGTGCCCTGCTTGGCGGAGATGTCGACGAACATGGTGTCGCCGCCGAAGTCCTCGGCCACCAGGTTGTACTCGGTGAGCTGCGCCCGGATCTTGGCCGGGTCGGCGCCCTCCTTGTCGATCTTGTTGACCGCCACCACGATCGGCACGTCGGCCGCCTGTGCGTGGTTGATGGCCTCCACCGTCTGCGGCATCACGCCGTCGTCGGCGGCGACCACCAGGATCGCGATATCGGTGGCCTTCGCACCACGGGCACGCATGGCGGTGAACGCCTCGTGACCGGGGGTGTCGATGAAGGTGACGAGCCGCTCGTTGCCGTCCAGCTCGGTGAGGACCTGGTAGGCGCCGATGTGCTGGGTGATGCCGCCGGCTTCGCCCTCGCGGACGTTGGCCTGGCGGATGGTGTCCAGCAGTCGGGTCTTGCCGTGGTCGACGTGGCCCATGACGGTGACCACCGGCGGCCGGAACTCCAGGTCGTCCTCGCCGCCCTCGTCCTCGCCGTAGGTGAGGTCGAAGGACTGCAGCAGCTCGCGGTCCTCGTCCTCCGGGCTGACGACCTGAACGACGTAGTTCATCTCGCCGCCGAGCAGCTCGAGGGTCTCGTCGCCCACCGACTGGGTGGCGGTGACCATCTCGCCGAGGTTGAACAGCGCCTGCACCAGCGATGCCGGGTTGGCATCGATCTTCTCGGCGAAGTCGCTCAGCGACGCGCCACGGGCCAACCGGATGGTCTCGCCGTTGCCGTGCGGCAACCGCACGCCGCCGACGACCGGCGCCTGCATCGAGTCGTATTCCTGGCGCTTCTGCCGCTTCGACTTGCGGCCGCGCTTGGGCGCGCCGCCGGGACGGCCGAACGCACCGGCCGCACCGCCGCGCTGACCGGGACGGCCACCGCCGCCACCGCCACCGCCGGGACGGCCGCGGAAACCACCGCCACCGCCGGCCGGGGCTCCAGCGCCGGCACCGGCACCTGCGCCGCCGCCGCGGATAGTTACCGCCACCGCCGGCGCCGCCGCCGGGACGGCGCCCTGGCCTGCGCCGCCGGGACGGGGTCCGCCGCCGGGCCGGGCAGCGCCCGGACGGGCCGGTCGGCCCGGCGCCTGCGCCGGGCGGCCGCGGGGGCATGTTGCCGGGAGTGGGCCGAGGGCCACCGCCGGGACGCGGACCGCCGGTGCCGGGTCCGGCGCCTGCGCCGGGCCTGGGGCCTTGCGGACGGGGAATCGGCCGCTCGACGGGCTGCTGGGACGAGAACGGGTTGTTGCCGACGCGCGGGGGCCGCGGCGCTGCGGGCTTGGGGCCCGGGCGCGGACCGGGGGTTGCTCCCGGCGCGGGCGCGGGCGCGGCGGGTGCCGCCGGAGCCGGTGCCGAGGCGGCGGGGACCTCCGGTGCGGGCGGTGCGGGCGGCGCGGGCGCCGGGGCCGGCTTGGGGGCAGCGGGCCTGGGGCCGGGTGCGGCGGGCGCCGGGGCGGCCGGAGCGGGTGCCGCGGCGACTGCCGTTGGTCACGGGCGCCACAGCCGCAGCCGCAACCGGTTGCGGGGCCTTGGCGGGCGCCTGCTGTGCCGCGGGCTTGCCGCCGCCCAACGACTCACGAAGACGGCGCGCGACGGGGGCCTCCACCGTCGACGACGCCGATTTGACGAACTCGCCCTGTTCGCTCAGCCGAGCGAGGACTTCCTTACTGGTGACACCGAGTTCTTTCGCCAACTCGTGCACGCGGGCCTTGCCTGCCACTGCATCTCCTGTCTAGAGGCGACAGCGGTGGTCGGCGCCGCGCCTCGGGTTTAGCTATGACGCATGGTCATCGGGACTTCACGGTGTGCTCATGTTCTTCGCTACCTGTTCTGTTGCCGGGTCCGTCGAGCCCTTTCCAGTGCTCGGCGACCGCGGAGGTGTCCGGTGAACCGGTGATGCGCAACGCTCGAACGAACGCTCGCCGCCGGATCGCTTCGGTCAGACACTGCTGGTCGGGGTGCAGCCACGCACCTCGACCCGGAAGGTTACCGGCCGTGTCAACGACGACCGCGCCACCCCGTACAGCGACCACCCGAAGGAGTTCGACGGCCAACTCTCGTTTCCGGCACCCCACACATGTCCGCACTGGACCTTCGGTGCGGCGATGGGCGCGGGCCGGACTCTCGCGCTGGATCACGGCTCAGTCTACCGTCACAGAACGGCTGTTTCGAACCACCTGCCGGGGTCGAGTCGACGCGCTACGGCGTACCGGTCGTGCGCCGCCCGGTGCGGCGCGCGGACCCCGGGGCCGTGTCCTGCCTGGTCATCGCCCTCCGTCGCGGCATCGCTGCGGATGTCGATGCGCCATCCGGTCAGCCGGGCCGCCAGCCGGGCGTTCTGGCCTTCCTTACCGATGGCCAGCGACAGCTGGAAATCGGGGACGACCACCCGCGCCGCGCGCGTGTTGGCGTCGATGACGGACACCGACACCACCTTGGCCGGCGACAGCGCGTTGGCCACGAATCGGGCCGGGTCCTCGTCGTAGTCGATGATGTCGATCTTCTCGCCGGACAACTCGCTCATCACGTTGCGCACCCGCTGGCCCATCGGGCCGATGCAGGCGCCCTTGGCGTTGAGGCCGGGCACCTTCGACGCGACCGCGATCTTGGACCGGTGGCCGGCCTCCCGCGCCACCGCGACGATCTCCACGGAGCCTTCGGCGATCTCCGGCACCTCCAGGGCGAACAGTTTGCGGACCAGATTGGGATGCGTGCGGGACAGCCGGATCTTGGGCTCGCGCACGCCCCGGGTCACCCCGAGGACGTAGCAACGCAGCCGGTCGCCGTGGTCATAGCGTTCGCCGGGCACCTGCTCGGACGCCGGGACGACGCCCTCGGAGAACTTGGTTTCGCTGCCCATCCGCAGCACCACCTCGCCCAGGGCGTTGGCCCGGGCGTCGCGCTGGATGACGCCCGCGACGATGTCGCCCTCCCGGGCGGCGAACTCACCGTAGATCTTCTCGTTCTCGGCGTCCCGGAACCGCTGCAGCATGACCTGGCGCGCGGTGGTGGCCGCCACCCGGCCGAAGCCCTCCGGGGTGTCGTCCCACTCGCTGATGACGTTGCCGTCGTCGTCGAGCTCGCGCGCCATCACCTTGACCTCACCGGTCTTGCGGTCGATGTCGATCGTCGCGTCGGCCTGATGGCCCGCGGTGTGCCGGTAGGCGGTCAGCAGCGCGGACTTGATGGTCTCGAGCAGCTCGCCCGCCGCGATGCCGCGGTCCACCTCGATCGCATGCAGCGCGGCCATGTCGATGTTCATGCTCATGCCTCCGTTCCGGCATTGCCCGCGGGCTGACCGACCAGCTCGAGTTCACCCGGGGAAGGCGGCGAAAATTCCACTTGGACAACGGCTTCGGCGACATCGCGGAATGCGATCTCGCGCACCGACCACGGCGCGCGCGCGGTGGCGCGGACCACCAGGCGCAGCACCCCGTCGTCGAGGCCGGCGATGCGGCCGGCGACCCGGACGCCGTCGGACAGCGTCAACTCCACCTTGCGTCCCCGGGCCCGGCGGAAGTGCTTCTCGGCGGTCAGCGGACGATCCACGCCCGGTGAGGTGACTTCCAGAACGTAACCGTCGGCGATGCCGGGCAGGGTGTCGAGCCGTTCCGACGCGGTGCGCGACAACTCGGCGATGGTTTCGAGGTCCGGGGTGGTGTCGCCGTCGGCGACCACGGTGATCCGGGGCGGCTGGGTGGCCGGGTCGACGCTGACGCTGTCGATCTCGTAGCCGGCGCGCGTGAAATCCCCATCGAGAAGCTCGATCACCTCGGGCGGTGAGGGCAGTCCCCGGGACCGCTCAGTCACGACGAGCTCCCATCTTGAGTTATCAGCTGACTCCGCGCCACGGAATGACCGTGGCACCGGCCAACAACGATACGCCAGGAAAACCCAGGGCTGCCGCAAACGACCGGTGTGCTCCCGGCCATTGCCGACGGGCAATGGCAGGATGTGGCTGTGCCAAGCCCCTCCGCCGACTCCGGAATCCTGCGCAGGCGCGACGTCCTGCTGGGATTCGGCCGCGGCGCCGCCGGCCTGGCGCTGCTGTCCGTGACCGCGTCCGCGTGCGGGTCCGCCCCGCCCGAGATCGACCCACTGCAGGCGCAACTGGACCTCGCCACCGCCGACTCCGACATGGCGCGCGCCGCGACTGCCGCCGCCGCTCCCCCGCTGGTGCCGGCCCTGACCCAGATCGCCGCGGAACGCGCCGACCACGCGCGGGCGCTGGCGGTGGAGATCGCCCGGGCGGCGGGTGCGACCCTCGCCCACGACGACGGTGACGACGACCACGACCACGACCACGGCGACCGGCACCGCCGCACCACCACCGAGCGTGAAGGACGTCATCGCCGCGCTGCGCCGCTCCGCCGACGGCGCGGCCCAGCTGGCCTCGACGCAGTCGGGCTACCGGGCCGGGCTGTTGGGCTCGATCTCGGCGTCCTGCACGGCGTCGTACGCGGTCGGCCTGAACGCGCCGAAGGCGGCGTCATGACCTCTCCGACCCCGTCCACCGAACCGACCCCGTCTCGGCCGGACGCCGCCGATCTGGCCGCGTTGTACGACGCGGTGACTACCGAACACGCGACGATCTTCGGTTACGGCATCGTGTCGGCGCACTCCACACCCGATGACAACGACCTGGTGGCCGAAGCCATGCGGGTGCACCGCGCCCAGCGGGAGAAGGCCATCGATGTCCTGACGGCACGTTCGGTCACCCCGCCTCTGCCCGCGGTGGGTTACCGCTTCCGATCGCGGTGAACGATCCGACGGACGCCGCCAACCTCGCGGTGCGGATGGAGAACGACGCGGCAGTGGCCTGGCGGGCCGTGCTCGAACAGGCCGCCGCGGGCTCGGGCGGCGACGCCGACCGCACGTTCGCGGTGACGGCGTTGACCCAGTCCGCCGTGCTGGCGGCGCGCTGGAAGCGGGTGCTCAAGCTGTGGCCGTTGACCCAGGCGTTCCCGGGCGGCAGCGACTGAGGTCAATCGGCCGCGGATCGCCGCCTCGATCGCCGAGGCCGCCTCGTCGACCGGCACCTCGCGGTTCTCGCCGGTGAAACGGTTGCGGAGTTCGACCACGCCGTTGGCCCAGCCGCGGCCGACCACGACAATCCACGGCACACCCAGCAGTTCGGAGTCCTTGAACTTCACTCCGGGCGAGACGGTGCGGTCGTCGAGCAGCACGTCGAGGCCGCGTCGGTCCAGGCCCGCGGCGAGCTCGGTGGCCCCGGTGCGCGCCTCGGCGTCCTTGTTGGCGATCACCAGGTGGACGTCGAACGGCGACACACTCGACGGCCAGCGCAGGCCGAGCTCGTCGTGGTGCTGTTCGGCGATCACCGCGACCAGCCGGGACACCCCGATGCCGTACGAGCCCATGGTGAGCCGCACCGGTTTGCCGTTCTCGGCGAGCACGTCGGCGGTGAAGGCGTCGGCGTATTTGCGGCCGAGCTGGAAGATGTGGCCGATCTCGATGCCGCGCGCGCTGACCAGTGGCCCGGCGCCGTCGGGTGACGGATCGCCGTCGCGCACTTCGGCGGCCTCGATGGTGCCGTCCGGGGTGAAGTCCCGCCCGGCGATCAGCCCCACGACGTGTTTGCCCGGCGCGTCGGCTCCGGTGATCCACGCCGTGCCGTCCACCACCCGTGGGTCGACCAGAAATCGAACTCCGTTGGCCTGCAATCCTTTCGGACCGATGTAGCCCTTGATCAGGAACGGGTTCCTGGTGAAGTCCTCGTCGGTCAGCAGCGCGTATTCGGCGGGTTCGAGCGCGGCACCCAGGCGCTTCTCGTCGACCTCGCGGTCGCCGGGCACGCCGACCGCCAGCAGCTCCCACTCCTGCGCACCCGGCTGCCGCACCTTCATCAGCACGTTCTTGAGCGTGTCGGCGGCGGTGACCTCGCGATCGAGCGCGGCGTTGGCCCAGTCGACCAGGGTGGCGATGGTCGGCGTGTCCCCGGTGTCGTGCACCACCGGCGCGGGCGCGTCCCCGAACGGCAGCGCCTCCGGTACCGCGGTGATCACGGCTTCGACGTTGGCGGCGTAGCCGGATTCCAGGCAGCGCACGAAGGTGTCCTCGCCGACCTCGCTTTCGGCCAGGAACTCCTCCGACGCGCTGCCGCCCATCGCGCCCGACACCGCCGAGACGATGACGTAGTCGACGGCCAGGCGCGCGAAGATCTTCTGGTAGGCCTCCCGGTGGGCGTGATAGGCGTTCTTCAGCCCGCCTTCGTCGATGTCGAACGAGTACGAGTCCTTCATGAGGAACTCGCGGCCGCGCAGGATGCCGGCGCGCGGGCGGGCCTCGTCGCGGTACTTGGTCTGGATCTGGAACAGGATCAGCGGGAAATCCTTGTAGGAGCTGTACTCGCCCTTGACCGTCAGGGTGAACAGTTCCTCGTGGGTGGGGCCCAGCAGCATGTCGTTCTTGCGGCGGTCCTGCAGCCGGAAGAGGTTGTCGCCGTATTCGGTCCAGCGGCCGGTGGTCTCGTAGGGCGCCCGCGGCAGCAGCGCCGGGAACAGGATCTCCTGCCCGCCGATGGCGGCCATCTCGTCGCGGACCACCTGTTCGATCTTGCGCAGCACCTTCAGGCCCAGCGGCAGCCAGCTGTAGAGGCCGGGCGCGATGGGGCGGACGTAGCCGGCCCGGATCAGCAGCCGGTGGCTGGGGACTTCGGCGTCGGCGGGGTCGTCACGAAGCGTTCGCAGGAACAGCTCCGACATACGGGTGATCACAGCCGACCACTCTAGAGTTCGCCGGCCTCCACGGCTTCACGGGTGTGCTGTGCGCGGGCGATGTCACGCGCGGAGAACCCGATCCAGAATGCGGCGATGCCGACCAGGATGGCGATCGCGGCGACCCACAGCAGCGAATAGGTGTACCCGTGGCCCAGCGCGTCGAGCTGCGCCGATGTCATGTCCTTGACCGGTCCGGTGGTACCGCCCAGGTAGAGCGTGCGCGACGTCTGCACCGCCTGGATGACCACCAGCACCACCGGGCCGCCGAGGTTCTGCACCATGAGCGTGATCGCCGACACCGGGCCGATCTCCCGCGCCCCGACCTGCGCCACCGCACACAGCGGCAGGATCACCGAGATCAGGCCGATCCCGAAGCCGCCCACCACAATGGGCAGGAACAGGTTCGGGAAGTACGGGATGTTCCGCTGCAGCGTCGACCCGTAGAGCATGGCGGCCAGCACGAGCATTCCGCCGCCGATGATCAGCCAGCGCGGCGCGACATGCGGCGCCAGCCGGGCTGCCAGCACGTTGCCCAGACCGAGCGCCAGCGCGAACGGGATGAAGCAGATGCCGGCCCGCAGCGCCGAGTAACCGAGCACGTCCTGCACCAGCAGGCCGATCATCACCGTCAACGTCAGCAGCACACCACCGGCCAGGAACAGCGACACGAACGTCATCACCCGGTTGCGGTTGTCGAACACCGAGAACGGCACCAGCGGGTGGTCGGCCTTGCGCTCGACCACCAGGAACGCCAGGAAGAACACCACCGCCGCAATTCCGGCGCCGATCACCCACGGGTCGACCCAGCCGCGCGGTGGGCCCTGCGTGAACACCAGTACCGCGGCGGTGCAGCCCAGGGTGGCCAGCAGCGCGCCGGTGATGTCGAGTTTGAGTCGTTCGTGGTGGGTCTCGGCGAGCCGCGTCACCGCGATCCAGATGATGACGATGCCGATGGGCACGTTGATCAGGAACGCCAGCCGCCAGGAGATGACGGTCAGCGCACCGCCGAGCACCAGGCCCAGCACCGAACCGAGGCCCTGCATGGCCGCCGACACCGCCATCGCCTGGTTACGGGCGTGCCCGGCGGCGAATGTCGTGGCGATCAGCGCCAGCCCGGTCGGCGCGGCCACCGCGGCGCCGACGCCCTGCAGCGCGCGCGCCGCGATGAGTGTCCACTGTTCGGTCGCCAGCCCGCAGATCAGCGACGCCAGCGTGAACACGCCGACACCGGAGATGAACGCGCGCTTGTGCCCGATGGCGTCACCGACTCGCCCGCCGAGCAGCAGCAGGCCGCCGAACGCCAGGACGTAGGCGGTGATCACCCAGCTCTTCGAGGCGTCGGACAGGTCCAGCTCGGCCTGCATCCGCGGCAGCGCGACGATGACGATCGTGCCGTCCAGCGTCGACATCAACTGCATGCCGGTGATCGCGACGATCGCGATGCCCGCGACACTGTCCGACAGCCGGCTGGCAGCACTGGATCCGGCGGACATGGGAACCGACCCTACCGAGACGTCAGGCGGACGGCGCCAACCGCCCGGTCAGCAGCACACTCGTGGCGGCTCTGGTCTCGGGCAATTTTGTCGCGCGGCACTGATCCGCGCGGGTCGGATCGGAAAGTTCAGCGGCCAACTTCTGCGCACCGTCAACATGTGATGACGCGCGGAGAAGGGACGGTCGCGCAGCCAGCCCTGTTAGAGCTCGCCCGCGTCGATCGCGTCCTTGACTTCCTGCGCGTGCGCCACCTGCTCGGCCGTGTAGCCGATGAACAGGGCGGCGGCGCCGACCAGGACGGCCACCGCGGCCACCCACAGCAGTCCGTAGGTGTAGCCGGAATCGAGTGCGGCCAACTGCGCGTCGTTCATGTTCTTCACCGGGCCGGTGGTGCCGCCCAGATACAGCGTGCGCGACGTGATGACGGCCTGGATGATCGCGAGCACCACCGGGCCGCCGAGGTTCTGCAGCATCAGAGCGATGGCCGAGACGGGCCCGATCCGGTCGAAGCCGACACCGGCGATGGCCGACACCGTCAGCGGCACCACGATCATGCCGATGCCCATCCCGCCGACGGTGATCGGGATGACCAGGTTCGGGAAGTACGGGATGCCGCGGTTCAGCGTGGAGCCGTAGATCATGGCGCCGAGCACCAGGATGCCGCCGCCGATCACCAGCACCCGCGGCGAGTACACGGACACCAGGTGCGAGGACAGGCCCAGCCCGACGCCCAGCGCAATGACGAACGGGATGAACGAGATGCCTGCGCGCAGGGCGCTGTAACCCATGATGTCCTGCACATACAGCCCGATCAGGACCGTCAGCGTGAACATGACACCGCCGGCCAGGAACACCGCGGCGAACGTCGCCACCCGGTTGCGGTCTTTGAAGAGGTCGAACGGGACGACGGGGTTCGCCGCGGAGCGCTCGACGATCACGAACGCGACGAAGGCGACCAGCGCCACCAGCGCCGAGCCGAGACTGACGGGCGTCAGCCAGCCGTTCTCCGGGCCCTGCGAGAACCCGAACACCGCCGCCGTACAGCCCAGCGTCGCCAGCAGTGCGCCGGCCGCGTCAAGCTTCATCCGCTCCTTGTGCGTCTCGCGCAGCGTGGTGCGGGCCAGGTAGATCATCACCAGGCCGAGCGGCACGTTGACCAGGAACGCCAGCCGCCACGACACCTCGGTGAGCGCGCCGCCGACAACCAGGCCCATCACCGAGCCGATGCCGGTCATCGCGGCGAACACCGCGGTGGCGGCGTTGCGTGCGGGGCCCTTGGGGAAGGTGGTCGCCACCAGCGCCAGACCCGTCGGGCTGGCGATCGCGGCGCCGACACCCTGCAGCAGCCGGGCGGTGACCAGTGTCGCCTCGTCCCAGGCCACACCGCACAGCACCGACGCGATGGTGAACAGGGCGACGCCGACGATGAAGGTGCGCTTGCGCCCGATGGTGTCGCCGAGCCGTCCGCCCAGCAGCATCAGGCCGCCGAAGGTCAGCACATACGCCGTGATCACCCAGCTGCGGCCCGCATCGGACAAGGCGAGCTCGTCCTGGATCTTCGGCAACGCGACAATCGCGACCGTGCTGTCCATGGTCGCCAGCAGCTGCATTCCGCCGATGGCGATGACCGCGGAGATGAATCGGCGGGAGGGCAACCAGGTCGGGTAGAACTTGCTGGTCTGCTCCGGAGGCACGGGGAGGGCGCGCTCGGGCGGTGCGGTCCGGGCGGCAGCCGCCACCCGCTCTGCATCGTTGAGAGCCGTCATAGCGAGCTACTCTACAGTAATCTTAAGAGTAGTTTAAGCGCCGAGGTCATGGACTGAGGCCTAACCGAGACCCACAACGGGCCCGATCACGATGATCGCCGGGGGCCGGATTCCCTCGGCACGGATCGCTGTCCGCGGCCTCCGCCAGCGTCGAGCGGACCACCCGCTGAGCGGCCGTCGTCCCGTGCTGAATCACCATCACCGGGGTATCGGCGGGCCGGCCGCCCTTCAGTAGTACGTCCGCGAACAATTCGATGCGTTCGACCGCCATGAGCAGGACAATCGTGCCGGACAGTGCCGCCAGCGCAGGCCAATTCACCAGCGAATCGGGATGGTCCGGTGCGACGTGCCCGCTGACGACGACGAACTCGTGATTCACGGCGCGATGGGTGACGGGCACACCCGCCAGGGCGGGCACACCGATGGCGCTCGTCACGCCCGGCACAACTGTGACGGGAATCCCAGCGTCCGCGCATGCGAGGACTTCCTCATAACCACGCGCGAAGACGAACGGATCGCCACCCTTCAGCCGCACCACGAACAGCCCGGCCCGGGCCCGATCTATAAGGATGTCGTTAATCGCCTCCTGAGCCATCGCCCGCCCGTACGGGATCTTCGCGGCGTCGATCACCTCGACGTGCGGGGGCAGCTCGGCAAGCAGTTCCGGCGGGGCCAGCCGGTCGGCGACGACGACGTCGGCGCGGGCCAGCAGCCGCCGACCGCGCACCGTGATCAACTCGGGGTCACCCGGTCCCCCGCCGACCAGCGCGACGGTGCCCTTGCGCCCGTCCGGCCCTTCGGCGTCGGCGCCTGACTCGTCGGCGCTGATCGCCCCGCTGGCCAACGCCTCGCGGATCGCCGTGCGGATGGCGGCCGAGCGGCGGTGTTCACCGCCGGCGAGCACGCCCACCGACAGACCCTCGTAGTCGAAGGACGCCGGCGTCACCGCGGTGCCCTCGCGCGCGATGTCGGCTCGCACGCAGAAGATCCGCCGCTGTTCGGCCTCGGCGACGATGGCGGCGTTGACGTCCGGGTCGTCGGTGGCGGCGATCGCGTACCAGGCGTCGGCGAGATCACCGTCGCGGTAGTCGCGCAGCGTCAGGGTGACCCCGGCCATGGCTTCCACCGCGGGGGTGGCGGCCCGGGCGATGACGTGGACGTCGGCGCCGGTGGACAACAGCAGCCCGAGCCGGCGCTGCGCCACCGTGCCTCCGCCGACCACGACGACCTTCTTGCCGGCGAGCCGGACACCGACGAGGTAGGCGTTCTCGGTCACCCGGCGAGCCTAAAGGCTGCGGCATGGACGACGAAGTCCGGCCACACCGTCACCACTCCAGACCCTTCTGCCCCTTGCGGCCCACGTCCATCGGATGTTTGACCTTGGTCATCTCGGTCACCAGGTCGGCGGCCGCGATGAGCTCCGGCGGCGCGTCGCGTCCGGTGATGACGACGTGCTGGGTGCCGAGGCGCGTGCGCAGGACCTCGACCACTTCGCCGGTGTCCACCCAGCCCCACTTCAGCGGATAGGTGAACTCGTCGAGCACGTAGAAGCCGTGCCGCTGCTCGGCGAGCCGGCGGGCGATCTCGGCCCAGCCGTCGGCGGCGGCCGCCGCGTGGTCGTCCTCATCGCCCTGTTTGCGCGACCACGACCAGCCGGCGCCCATCTTGTGCCATTCGACGGGCCCGCCGACGCCGTGCTCGGAGTGCATGCGGTCCAGGGCGCGGAAGGCCGACTCCTCGCCCACCTTCCACTTCGCGCTCTTGACGAACTGGAACACCGCGATGTCGAAGCCGGCGTTCCACGCCCGCAACGCCATCCCGAACGCCGCGGTGGACTTACCCTTGCCCGGTCCGGTGTGCACCGCGAGCACCGGAGCGTTGCGGCGGGCCCGGGTGCTCAACCCATCGTCGGGAACGGCCAACGGTTGCCCCTTGGGCATGCCACTACTCCTTCCGTCAGGAAGTCCTTACACGTCAGGCGACGCTGCGCACCGCATGGCTGAGATGGTCGGCGCGCAACTGTTCCATCCGCAGCACCGGCGCACCGAGCCAGCCGGCCAGCTCACCGGCCAGGCCGAGCTTGATGTAGGACGTCTCACAGTCCACCACCACCGCGGTGGCACCCTCGGCGATCAGCCGGGCCGCGGCCACCCGGGCCCGGCCCAATGGGTCGGGTCCCCCGGTGGCCCGGCCGTCGGTCAGGATGACGACCAGGCTGCGGCGCGACCGGTCCCGCACCTTCTGACGGGCGACCAGGTCGCGGGCGGCCAGCAGGCCCGCTGCGAGCGGGGTCTTACCGCCGGTGTCGAATCGGGCCAGCCGACGCCCCGCGATGTGGGCCGACGACGTCGGCGGCAGGAGCAGGCTCGCGTCGCCGCCGCGGAAGGTGATGACGGCGACCTGGTCGCGGCGCTGATAGGCGTCGCGCAGCAGGGACAGGGCCGCGCCGCTGACCGCCGACATCCGGTCGCGCGCGGCCATCGAGCCCGATGCGTCGACGACGAACACCACCAGGTTGCCCTCGCGGCCCTCCCGGATCGCGCGGCGGACGTCGTCGGGAACCGGCCGCAACCCACGGCCGGCGATCGGCCGGCCGGCCGCCGACAACAGCGTGGCGAACAGGTGCAGGCCACCATCGACACCGCCCGCATCGTCAGGACTGACACCCACCACGGCGCCGGAACGGTTGCGCGCCCTCGACCGCCGGCCGGGCGCGCCCTCCCCCACACCGGGCACCCGCAACGCCCGGGTGCGGAACGCCGGGGCGGGCGCCGCACTGGGGCGGGGCGGTGGAGGTGCGGTGGCAGGACCCGAATCACCTTGCGGCGCCGGTGTTTCCGATGGCGGCAGATCGCCACCGCCGCCACCCGGCGGGTCGGGCTCGGGCTCGGGTTCGGAATCGCCGGAGTTCGACAGCGCCCGGTCCAGCACTTCAGGGTCCAGGCCGGGCTCGTCGAACGGGTCGCGCCGGCGCCGGTGTGGCAGCGCCAGTTCGGCGGCAACCCGGATGTCCACGGCGTTCACCCGAATGTTCTCATCGGACACCCGCGCCCAGGCGGCGTGGGCGATCGCGGTGCGCGCCACCACCAGATCCGCGCGCATCCCGTCGACGTCGAACGCCGCGCACAGCGTCGCGATCTGACGTAACTCGTTGTCGCCCAACACCACATCGGCGATCCGGGCGCGCGCCTCGGCGATGCACCGCGCCGTGGCAGCCTCGTCCTCGGTGTAGCGGGCGGCGAACCCCACCGGGTCGGCCTCGTAGTCCATCCGCGCCCGGATCACCTCCGTGCGCACGTCGACGTCACGGGAGGCGCGCACGTCGACGGTCAACCCGAACCGGTCGAGCAGCTGCGGCCGCAGCTCGCCCTCCTCCGGGTTCATGGTGCCGATCAACACGAATCGCGCATCGTGGGTGTGTGACACCCCGTCACGTTCGACGTGCACCCGGCCCATCGCGGCGGCGTCGAGCAGCACGTCGACGAGGTGGTCGTGCAGCAGGTTCACCTCGTCGACGTAGAGCACGCCGCCGTGGGCGCGCGCGAGCAGGCCCGGCGAGAACGCATGCTCGCCGTCGCGCAGTATCTTCTGCAGATCCAGCGAGCCGATGACCCTGTCCTCGGTGGCGCCGATCGGCAACTCGACGAGGCCGGCGTCGCCGATGGTGGCCAGCAATTCGGCCAGCCCGCGCACGGCGGTCGATTTCGCGGTGCCCTTCTCGCCGCGGATCAGCACGCCGCCGATCTCCGGCCGGACCGCGCACAGCGCCAGCGCCAGCCGCAACTGGTCATGCCCGACGATCGCGGTGAAGGGGAAGTGCGGAGGGGTCACGGCTGGTCCTCGGTGCGGCTGCCCGGACGCATCATCGGCACGTGCGGGATGCCGTCCTCGACGAACTCGTCACCGTCCCGGACGAACCCGTGCCCCCCGTACATCTCGGCCAGGTAGGTCTGCGCGTCGATGCGGCACTCGTAGTCGCCCACCTCGGCCAGCGCCGCCTGCAGCAGCCGCGTGGTATGCCCCCGGCCGCGGGCGGTGCGCTTGGTGCACACCCGGCCGATGCGGTAGGCCTTGGCGCCGCCGGAGTGTTCCTCCATCAACCGCAGGGTGCAGATGACCTCGCCGTCGCCCTGCTCGAGCCAGTAGTGCCTGGTTTCGGCGAGCAGGTCACGCCCGTCGAGTTCGGGGTACGGGCAGGCCTGCTCCACCACGAAGACCTCGACGCGCAGCTTCAACAGTTCGTAGAGGGTGGCAGCGTCCAGATCAGGGGCCCGGACCCGGCGCACCGCGACCGTCACGCAATGACCGCCGGCGCGCCGGCCGCGTCCAGGCCGAGCACCCTGCCGCCCCACGCCCACACCTCGTCGTACAACCCGGGCTCGTCGGACAGCCTGGCGCCCAGCGACGGGATCATCTCCTTGAGCTTGGGCTGCCAGGACGCCGTGTAGCGGTCGTTGAAACAACGCTCCATGACGTCGAGCATGGCCGGCACCGCGGTGGACGCGCCCGGCGAGGCGCCCAGCAGGCCGGCGATGCTGCCGTCGGCCGCATTGAGGACCGTGGTGCCGAACTCCAGCGTTCCGCCCTTGCCCTTGGCCGGCTTGATCACCTGTACGCGCTGCCCGGCAACGGTCAGGTCCCAGTCGGAACCGACCGCGCTGGGCGCGAATTCGCGCAGCACGTCGACCCGGTCGGCCTCCGAGAGCACCAGTTGGCCGAGCAGATAATTCACCAGACTCATCTGGGTCAGGCCGACGCCGACCATCGACGCCAGGTTGTGCGGTTTGATGCTGGCCGGCAGATCGGTGATGTGGCCCTGCTTGAGGAACTTCGGCGACCAGCCGGCGTACGGCCCGAACAACAGCCACGACTTGCCGTTGATGATGCGGGTGTCCAGGTGCGGCGCCGACATCGGCGGGGCGCCCAACGGCGGGAAGCCGTACACCTTGGCCCGGTGGCCGGCGGTGACCGCCGGATTGGCGGTACGCAGGAACTTTCCGCCCACCGGGAATCCGCCGTAGCCCTTGGCCTCGTTGATGCCGGATTTCTGGAGCAGCGAAAGCGCGTCGCCGCCCGCGCCGACGAAGACGAACCGGGTGTTGATCCGGCGCACGTCGCCGGTGCGGCGGTTGCGCACCTTGACGGTCCAGCTGCCGTCGGACTCGCGGGACAGGTTGCGGACCTCCTGGCCGAACAGCGCGGTGGTGCCGTTGCGCACGCCGTAGCCGATGAGCTGCTTGGACAGCGAGCCGAAGTCGATGTCGGTTCCGTCGGTGGTCCAGTTCAGGGCAACCGGGTCGGAGAAGTCGCGCTTGGCCGCCATGAACGGCAGCCGCCGGGCGAACTCGTCCGGGTCGTCGATGAACTCGGTGCTCGCGAACAGCGGATTGGTGGCCAGCGTGTCCCGGCGCTTGCGCAGGTACTCGACCCGCTCGGCGCCGTGCACAAACGAGACGTGCGGTACCGGGTTGATGAAGCTGCGGACGTCGGTGAGCACACCGTTCTCCACCGCGTGCGCCCAGAACTGCCGCGACACCTGGAACTGCTCGTTGACGGCGATGGCCTTGCTGATGTCGATCGAGCCGTCCGGGTTCTCCGGGGTGTAGTTCAGCTCGCACAGCGCGGAGTGACCGGTGCCGGCGTTGTTCCACGGATCGCTGCTCTCGGCGGCGGCCCCGTCGAGGCGCTCGATCATGGTGATCGACCAGTCCGGCTCCACCAGGCGCAGCAACGCCCCGAGGGTGGCGCTCATGATGCCCGCGCCGATAAGGACGACGTCGGTCTTCGAAGTTGAAGTCACGTTGGAGTCTGACACCGGATCGCTTGCCCTTCGCGTTCGCGCGGTTGTACCTGTTCCAAGGTTATCCCGCGGGCATGTCAGCAGCCCAGGCAGCCGTAGGGAGGCGTTCGCCACAGCTATGGTGACTGGTGTGACGGCATGGGAGACCGACGTCCTGACCGGCTATCACCAGCACACGATCGAACTGGGTGCCGATCCTGAGGGCGAGGGCGACCTGGTCGCCACCCTGGTGCGGCGCGGCCTGCCGGCGCGGGCGGGGCGGGCGGTGCTCGCGGTGCACGGCTACACCGACTACTTCTTCAACACCGAACTCGCGGACCGTTTCGCCGCCCGGGGATTCGCGTTCTACGCGCTGGATCTGCAGAAGTGCGGACGCTCGTGGCGGGACGGCCAGACGCCGCACTTCACCACCGACCTGGCGCGCTATCACACCGAACTGGAACGCGCGCTGGCCGTCATCGCGGACGAGTCCGGAGGCGCGGGTGTCTGTGTCTACGGCCATTCCGTGGGCGGGCTGATCGTCACGCTGTGGCTGGACCTGCTGCGCGAGCGCGGTGTCACGGCCGCCCTCGGGGTGGACGGCCTGGTGCTCAACAGCCCGTTCCTGGACCTGCACGGGCCGGCGATCCTGCGCACCGCACCCACCTCGGCGGCCCTGATCGCACTGGCCCGGCTGCGCAAGACACGCGTGGTCCGCAAACCCACCGAGGGCGGCTACGGCACCACACTGCACCGGGACTACGGCGGTGACTTCGACTACGACCTGGCCTGGAAACCGCTGGGCGGCTTCCCCGTCACGTTCGGCTGGATCAATGCGGTGCGCCGCGGCCAGGCCCGGTTGCACCGCGGCCTCGACGTCGGCGTGCCGAACCTGATCCTGCGCTCAGACCACAGCGTGACCGAGGGACGCGCCGCCGACCCCGATTCGATCCAGCGCGGCGACGCCGTGCTCGACGTCCACCAGATCGCGCGCTGGGCCGGGTGCGTCGGCGGCACGCGCACGACGATCGCGCCGATCGTCGACGCCAAGCACGACGTCTTCCTGTCACTGCCCGAACCGCGCGCCGAGGCCTACCGGGAACTCGACAGGTGGTTGGACCGGCAAGTGGGTATCAGCAATGACGGCACATCGACCACATCAACCACAGATTCTTCCGAAAGGCGCGGGCCTTGAACGACATCGCCCATTTCGATCTGACCATCATCGGCACCGGGTCGGGCAACAGCATCCTCGACGAACGGTACGAGGCCAAGAAGGTGGCCATCTGCGAACAGGGCACGTTCGGCGGCACCTGCCTGAATGTCGGCTGCATTCCGACCAAGATGTTCGTCTACGCCGCCGAAGTCGCTGCGACAGTGCGTGATTCGAAACGGTTCGGGGTTGACGCCCATCTCGACGGCGTGCGCTGGGGCGACATCGTCTCGCGGGTGTTCGGCCGCATCGACCCGATCGCCCTCGGCGGGGAACGGTATCGCCGGTCCTCCCCCAACGTCACGGTGTTCGACAGCCACACCCGCTTCGGCCCGACCCGGCCCGACGGGCGCTACGTGCTGCGCACCGAGGCGGGTGAGGAGTTCACGTCCGATCAGGTGGTGATCGCGGCCGGGGCGCGGGCGATGATTCCGCCGGCGATCGCCGACTGCGGGGTTCAGGTTCACACCAGCGACACCATCATGCGCATCGCCGAAGTGCCCGAGCATCTGGTGATCGTCGGCGGCGGTTTCGTTGCCGCGGAGTTCGCGCACGTGTTCTCCGCGCTGGGCTCCCGGGTGACGATCATCCTGCGCGGCTCCACGTTGCTGACGTACTGCGACGACGACATCGGCGAACGCTTCACCGATATCGCCTCGCGCAAGTGGGAGGTCCGCAGCCACCGCAACGTCACCGGCGGCCGCACCGACTCTTCCGGAACCACACTGGAACTCGACGACGGTTCCACGGTGCATGCCGACGTGGTGCTGGTGGCCACCGGCCGAATCCCCAACGGCGACTTGCTGGACGCGAAGCTCGCCGGTGTCGAGGTGACCGAGGAGGGCCAGGTGGTGGTCGACGAGTACCAGCGCACCACCGCGCGCGGCATCTTCGCGCTCGGCGACGTCTCCTCGGACTATCAGCTCAAGCATGTCGCCAACCACGAGATGCGCGTGGTCAAGCACAACCTGCTGCAGGACTGGGACGACGTCGACGCGCTGGTGCCCTCCGACCACCGCTACGTGCCGTCGGCGGTGTTCACCGACCCGCAGATCGCCTGCGTCGGGCTGACCGAGAACGAGGCCCGCGCAAAGGGTTTGAAGATCAAGGTCAAGATCCAGGACTTCGGCGACGTGGCCTACGGGTGGGCCATGGAGGACACCACCGGGATCTGCAAGATCATCGTCGAGGCCGACACCGGCGAGATCCTCGGCGCCCACATCATGGGACACCAGGCCTCCACCCTGATCCAGCCGCTGATCCAGGCGATGACCTTCGGGCTCGGCGGACAGGACATGGCACGCGGCCAGTACTGGATTCATCCCGCGCTGCCCGAGGTCATCGAGAACGCCCTGCTGGCGTTGTGCGGCGAGCCGGCGTGGCCGCCGGCCAGGCGGCACTAGAAAGCGCTCGGATCCCCAACGGGTATCCGCTCCACGATTCGCCCGAGATCGTCCAGAAGCGTATCGGCCAGTGCGATGTCACCGCGCAGGTCGCGGTCCTCGTCGTTGTGAGGTAGGGCGCTTGCCAACCCGAGCGCCGCACCGAGCACGCCGGTGAACTGCTCCGCCAACCCGCGCTGCCGCAGCAGTCGCACGGCACCGACCAATTCGCAGCAGAGCAGTATCCGGTAGGCGGCCACCGACCGCTCCAGTTGCAGGGCGCCCTGGGATGCGAAGGTGGCGTCCTCCTCCGTTCCCCTCGAGAGCACAAGTGTGCCAACCGATGCCGGCTGGGCTGCAGCGCGTATCTCGGCAATGGCGCCCGCTGCGACATACTCGACCATCATCAGACCGGACGAGCCTTCCGGTCCGGCCGCGAGAAATGCGTTGCCGCCGTTGGTATCCGGATCGTTGAGCATTCTGATGCGGGAATGCGTGATGGGTGACGTCAAAGCGAGCGCCAAGGTGAGGCCGTCTAGTTCGAGGGACAACGACGCTTGATAGAAGGCGCCGTGATGAATGACCTCGTCACCCTGGACGTCGAAGAGCGGATTCTCCTGTGCCGAGTTGAGCGTTCGCTCGACTTGGCCGGCGAGCGAGTGCAGCGAAGCGACCACACTGGCCTGGGCAACCGGATAGACCCGCAGACCGTACGGGTCTTGGATACGCGCCGGGTTGCCGCCGGAGTGATCGAAGTCGGTGAACAGCGATCTCAACCGCGCGGTGACCCGACCCACGTACGGTGCGGCCGCCGCCCGCGCCGCAGCCGGCGAGAAAGCCGACGAATTGCCCTGCAGCGCAGTGAAGCTGAGCATATAGATGATGCTGGACGCTTTCTCGAGTCGCGCGAGCTCGTCGAGCGAGAGGCAGCTGCGGCCCAGGGTCAGCGCACTGCTGCTCATGAAAGGCAGCGCGCTGTCGGCTCCCCATGGTGGCATCGGGACCAAGGGCGCGGTCGCGGGCCGTTCCCCGATCAGTGTGAGTGCCGTTCCCGCGAGGGCGGCCAGATCTCCGGTGCCGATGGATGCGTACTGCAGCAGTTCGGGCAGCGCGTCCTCGTTGAGCATCCGCTCGAGGCCGCGGAGGATCTGGGGATCGAGCCCGGCACCGGGCACGCACAGTTGAACGAGCCGCACCGCGAGCATCGCGCGGACGGTCCGGTCTGCGAGTGCGTCTCCTGCGTCGACGGCATGGCTACGGAGCAGTCGCATTCCGTACATCGGGTCATCGGACGGTACCGGAGCGATGCGGTTGGCCCCGACGCCGGTGGTACGGCCGTAGGTGGGAAACCGGTTGCTCAGGTCGGCCGCCAACCCGTGCACACGCCCGACCGCGTCGATCACGCCCTGTGAAACGGAGACCTGATCGCGCCGATCTGCGAGCGCCACGACGTCGGCGATGCTGCCAGCCCCGTTCAGCACAATCATGTAATTCTCCTTCTTCTCTATCGCCGATGGCCGAGAGGATCTACTATCGCCGAAGAACCAACTATTCCGCTAGATGGCATTTGAATTCTATCTAGCGGCAATTGGGAGCGCGCCGGGCGAGGAGGCAAGGGGTGGCGGAAACATCGACCAGGACCGTGGAACGCGCGCTCGCCCTGCTTGCAACCATCTGCGACCGCGGTCGCGCGAATCTTGCCGACAGCGCCAGGGACTGCGACCTGGCGCCCAGCACGGCACTGCGGCTTCTGCGCACGCTCGAAACATCCGGGTTCGTCACCAAGGAGGAACTCGGTACATATCGGCCCGGCAGTCGCATCATCCAGCTGGGAGCTCAGGCGCTGTCCAACGAGTCGTTGATCGCCCTTGCCAAACCCCTGATGGAGAAGCTGGTCGAGGACACCGGAGAGTCGGCGTACCTCAGCGTCGAAGGACACCGGGCCACCGCGCTGTACATCGGCATCGTCGAGGGAACGCATTCGGTCCGGCACGCCGGCTGGGTTGGCCGCACCGTTCCCCTCGACCGATCGGCAGCGGGGCATGCGTTGCGCGGCCGCACCCCTGACAGCGGTTACGTGGTCGTCGAAAGCGGCGTCGAGGCCGACGTGACTGCGATCGCGTGCCCGGTGTACTCGGAAGCCCGGATCGTGGCCGCCCTCAGTCTCGTCGTTCCCACCTACCGGCTCACTGCAGAGGATGCCGCACACCACGGCCGGATGCTCACCTCGGCCGCGGCCGGCGTATCCGCCCAACTGAGTCGTCCGAAACCAGGCCTTTCAGAAGGACAGTCATGATCACATTCGACAACGTGTCCAAGGTGTATCCCGACGGTACCGTGGCGGTACATGAACTCACGCTGACCGCACCCAACGGACAGATCACGACCCTGGTCGGTCCGTCCGGATGCGGGAAGACGACCTCGATGCGGATGATCAACCGCCTGATCGAGCCGAGTTCGGGCACCATCGAACTCGACGGAGTCGACACCCAGACCCTCGACCGGGTCGCATTGCGTCGGCGGATCGGCTACGTCATTCAGAACGCCGGCCTGTTTCCCCATCGCACCGTCGTGGACAATGTGGCCGCCCTGCCGCGATTACTCGGCGGCGGCAAGAAGGAAACGCGTTCGGCGGCAATGGAACTACTGGAACGTGTCGGCCTCGACGCTAAGTTCGCCAAACGCTATCCGTGGCAGCTGTCCGGCGGTCAGCAGCAGCGAGTCGGAGTTGCACGCGCGCTGGCGACGGATCCGCCCTTCCTGCTGATGGACGAGCCGTTCAGCGCCGTGGACCCGATCGTGCGAAACCAACTGCAGGACGAATTTCTGCGGCTACAGGCCGACATCTCGAAGACCATCGTCATGGTCACGCACGACATCGACGAGGCGCTCAAGCTGGGCGATCAGGTCGCGGTGCTCCGCGAGGGCGGAACGCTGGCGCAGTTGGCCACTCCCGCCGAACTGCTGGCGGCGCCGAACGACGTGTTCGTAGCCGATTTCGTCGGGTCGGCCCGGGGTTATCGGGCCCTCGGGTTTCACACTTCCGACGAGCACCTCAAGCTCACCGAGGAGCCGACCATCACTGTGGGACAACCCTTGTCGTCGATTCCACAGATCCTCGGGCGATGGCTCCTGGTGGTCGACGCGAACAACGCGCCGATCGGCTGGGTCGACACCACCGCCGTGCGTGGCGATTGCGTCCAAGACAGCGATGTCAACCTCAGTGCCACCTCTGCCACGCGTGGCAACCCGCTGCGCGACCTGCTCAATTCGGCTCTGTCGAGTCCGAGCGGGCGTTGCGTGGTCACCGACGAGTCGGGAGCGCTCATCGGCACCGCCACCGACCATGACGTCATCGACGCCATCAGGCGCGCAAAGGAAGCGCGGTCAGCAGCATGAACTGGATCTCGTCCAACATCGACCGCATCGTCGAGCTCACGGTCAGCCACGTCTGGCTGACCTTGGCACCGACGATCATCGGTCTCATCGTCGCGCTACCGCTGGGGTGGTGGGCACATCGTTGGGGTCGCGGATACGCGGCGATCGTCGGCACCGCCGGGTTGCTCTACACGATCCCCTCGCTGGCACTGTTCATCATTCTGCCGGTCATCCTCGGCACGAAGATCCTCGATCCGATCAACATCGTTGTCGCACTGACGCTCTACACGGTGGCGCTGCTGGTACGCGTCGTCGCCGACGGCCTGAGCTCAGTTCCCCACGACACGGTGGCTGCGGCTGAGGCGATGGGCTATCGAAGCTGGCAGCGACTCCTGCTGGTCGAACTGCCGGTGGCGGTGCCCGTGATCGCCGCCGGCTTACGCGTTGCGGTGGTCTCCAACGTCAGCATCGTCACCATGGCCGCGCTGCTGGGCATCCCACAGCTCGGCTCACTCTTCACGCAGGGTTTCCAACTCAGGCTCTTCACCCCGCTCGTCACCGGTGTGGTCCTGTGCGTGGTGCTCGCGGTCATCTTCGACGGCCTGATCATCTGGGTGAACAAGCTCCTGACCCCGTGGCGGCAAAGGACGGTCACCTCGTGAACATCATCGGCTGGTTGACCGATCCGGCGAACTGGACGGGTTCGGACGGAATCCCCACACAGGTCGGCTACCACCTGCTGTACTCGGCCATTGCGCTGCTGGCCGCCCTGGCGATCGGCGTCCCGCTCGGCATCGTGATCGGCTACACCGGGAGAGGCGAGACGGTGGTGGCCGGGTTCGCCAACGCGTTGCGCGCACTACCGTCGCTTGGCCTGCTGATTCTGCTGTTCCTGATCATCGCGCCGGTGGTGACCGGGCAACTCGTCTATGTGCTGCCGACGATCATTGTGCTTGTCCTGCTTGCGGTTCCACCGATCCTCACCGGGACCTATGCGGGCATTCAGAACGCCGACCCGGACGCCGTCGGCGCCGCCCGCGGAATGGGTTTCACGAAGCGCCAGATCCTGCTTCGGGTTCAGCTCCCGTGTGCGCTGCCGCTCATGATCTCCGGAGTCAGGAGTTCCACCCTGCAAATCATCTCGACCGCCACCATTGCCGCATATCTCGGGCTGCAAGGCCTCGGCCGGTTCATCCTCGACGGCAGAGCGCAGGCGAACTTCGCCGAAATGGCAGGCGGTGCAATCCTTGTCGCCGTGCTCGCCATCGTCCTCGAGTTCACCTTCGCCTGGCTCGGCCGCCTCATCGTATCGCCCGGCCTGCGGCGCACCACCGCGAAATCCAGCTCACCGCTCGCCACGGCCGTCCCCGCGCCGGCCGCCACATAGGTGCCGACCGGCGCCGACCATCACATCAGGAGAAGACACCATGAAAAAGCGCTCCTTCGTATCGGCGCTGGCCCTCACCGCGGTTCTCGCATTGTCCGCATGCGGTGGTGGCGGCGGCGGTGATCCACTGTCGGGTGGCGGCAACGCCGGCGGATCGGAGGGTTCGCAGGTCATTGTCGGCTCCGCGGATTTCACCGAGAGTCAGCTGATCGGCAGCATCTACTCCCAGGCGTTGCAGGGCGCCGGCGTCGCCGTCAAGGAGCAGTTCAACATCGGCAGCCGAGAGGTGTACATCGCGGCACTGAAGGACGGATCCATCGATCTGATCCCCGAGTACTCCGGTGCGTTACTGAAGTATCTGGACGAGAAGTCGACGGCGTCGACGACAGACGCCGTGCAGGCCGAACTCGCGACCAAGTTGCCCGACGGCATATCGATGTTGGCGCCGTCGCCTGCCGAGGACAAGGATGTCCTGGCCGTCACGCAGGCGACCGCCGACAAGTACAAGCTCAAGACGATCTCAGACCTGAAGCCCTACGCCGGTGAACTGGTGCTCGGCGGACCGCCCGAGTGGAAGACCCGGGTCAACGGGGTGATCGGCCTGCGCGACGTCTACGGCCTCAACTTCAAGGATTTCGTCACGCTGGACGCAGGCGGCACCCTGACGATGACTGCCCTGACCAACGGTCAGATCCAGGCCGGCGACCTCTTCAGCACCGACCCCGGCCTCGTCTCCAACCACCTGGTCGCCTTGGAAGATGACAAGTCCCTGTTCGCCGCGGAGAACGTTGTGCCGCTCATCAAGACGGCCAAGCAGACCGACACGATCAAGAAGACGCTGGACGCCGTTTCCGCGAAGCTCACCACCGACGACCTGATCTCGATGAACGCCGAGGCCGCCACCGGAACGAACCTGTCCGACATCGCGAAGAAATGGCTTGCCGGCGCCGGTATTTCCAGCAGTTGATCGTTGCGGCCCAGCGACACTAGCTCCCGACGGGGGCGGCCCACTTCTCTTCGATGCGGCCGAAGCGCCAAATCAGCAGGGCGAGAATCCAGGTCGTCACGAAGAGGCCCACGATGGCGAAGCCGACGAGCTCCAGGTTGGCCGAGCCGATGGCGGCCAGCGGGCCGGACTCGACGCCCAACCGATCGGCGATCAGGCCCGCCAGCACGATGACGCCGATGACGAGGGCCACGATCACCGACAGGACGGTCACGGTCAGGTTGTAGAACACCTTGCGCACCGGCTTCAGGAACGCCCAGCCGTATGCGCGCGCCATGAAGATGCCGTCGAGCGCGTCGAACAGGCTCATCCCGGCCGCGAACAGCACGGGCAGCACCAGGATGGCGTACCACGGCAGCGTGAACGCCGCCGTGCCCGCCGCGAGCACCAGCAATGCCACCTGCGTCGCCGTATCGAAACCCAGGCCCATCAGCAGGCCCACGGGGTAGAGATGCCAGGGCTTGCTGACCCGGCGCATCACCCGGGACAGCAGTCGGGCCAGAAAACCCCGATTCTGAAGTTGCCGTTCGAGTTCGGCCTCGTCGAAGTCGCCGTTGCGCATGGCGCGGAAAACCTTGGTGATGCCCACGACGGCGAAGAGATTCGTCAGCCCGATCAGGATCAGGAAGGTCCCGGCGACGAGCGACCCGACCAACCCGAGCGTCTGCGAGCATCGGCGAACCCTCGTCCTGCACGGGTCCGACGACGGCGCGCACGCCGACCGCGAGCAGAAACGCCAGCCCGAACACGACGCTGGAATGCCCCAGCGAGAACCAGAAGCCGGCCGACAGCGAGCGCGTGCCCTCGCCGACCAGCTTGCGGGTCGTGTTGTCGATCACGGCGATGTGGTCGGCGTCGAACGCATGCCGCACACCCAGCAGGTAGGCGGTGACACCGAGTCCGATGCCGAACACGCCGGCCGATCCCAGCGTGATGTGTTGGGGCGCAACGCCGAACGCGAGCACGCCCCACCCGAAGATGTGCAGCGCCAGCACGACGGCCCCGATCGCGGCGATGGTCGTCCAGTCGGTTCGGTCGAATCGGGTCGCTGTTGGTCGAGTGGCTTCGGGCTCGGCCGTGCTGAACGAGACGCTCATCGTTCGACCCTAAAAGCCGCGAGGACATCTGTCTAGGTGTTCAGATGTACAGTTCGACCACTGTCCGATCGGACAGGTCCGCCCGCGTCAGGTCAGCCGTGCGCGGCGCCGATCCAGTGCAGCAGGTCGTGCACCGTGTGGTCCTCGAGTTGGTAGCTCACCTGCCGGCCGACCCGCGTCGAGCTCACCCAGCCCTGCTGGCGGAGCACCCGAAGCGCCTGGGAGACCGCGTTCTCCGAACGTCCCAGTGCGCTGGCGAGATCCCCGACGCAGATTCCCGGGGCCCGGTGCAGACCCAGCAGGATCTCCAGGCGATCCGGGGTCCGACAGCAGGTCGAAGCGCTGGGTCCAGCCCGCGATGTCCACATCCGACAGGGCCGAGGACGCGCGCTTGACCGCCACGTCGTCCCCGGTCGCGTCCATGTTGACGAATCTAATCCAGTAAGGCTCAGGGTGGCCCGAGTTCGTCGTCGAGCGGCTCGCGACCGAACAGGATGCGCAGTGAGGCGGTCAGCCCGCTGTCACGCAACCCCAGGAGTTGCCATGCCCGTGCGATCCCGAATCCGAGATCGGCGATCACCACGTAGCACAGCCACCTCAGCGCGTCCGGCTCGATCGCGCCGTGCAGACGAATTCCGGTCCAGATCTCAACGCCCCCGATGGCCGCCAGACCCACGAGCAGCCAGAGCCATCCACCATGGCGGACAGGTCGGCGGCGCGACGCGCCGAGCGCCGAGCGGGCGGTCGCCGCGGCGAAGGCGAGCACCACGACACCGGACGCGATCACCCACCAGCCGAGGCTCACGCCGGGCACCAACGCGGCCAGGGACACCACCAGCGCATTCGTGAAGACAAGGAGCGCCGCCGACGACCGGGAGCGGAACTCGACCCGCGTGCCTGCCTGCTGCGCCAGTTCGGGGAGCACCGACACGGCGACGAACAGCAATCCGACCAGCGCGCCGGTCGCGCCTGCCGAGGCGACGAAGAACTCGCGGAACTCCTCGGGGATCATGCCGCTCAGTCCAGGAAGCCGTGCAGAAGCACCGCCGAACCGCCGACGTGGGCACACATCGCGGTGGCCGCCGCCTCGGCGTCGCCGGCCAGGATCGCGATGACGATCGCCTCGTGCTGCTCGTCGGAATGCGCGATGTTGCGGGGCAGCAGCGGGATCTGATCGAGCAGTGCGTTGAGGCGCATCCGGTTCTCGGCCACCAGCGGCACCAGCGAGGGCGACCCGGCCGCCTCCGCGATGGCCAGGTGCAACCGGGAGTCCAGCCGGCGGTAGTCCTCGAGCTTGGCGTCACGGACGTCGTTCAGCCGTGACCACAGGCCCTCCCGCTCGGCGGCGGTCAGCGTCCGCGTCGCCGCCATCCGCGCCGCCCCGACCTCGAGGATCTCCCGCAGCCGCAGCGCGTCGTCGATCTCCGCGCGGGAAACCCGCGGCGTGTGGTCGGGCAGCGCGGGTAACTCGTCGGCCAGGAAGGTGCCGCCGTAACGCCCGCGCCGCGACACCAGGTAGCCGGCGTCGCCGAGGGACTTGATCGCCTCCCGCACGGTGTCGCGGGAGACGCCGAGGCGCGCGGCCAGTTCCCGCTCCGGCGGCAGCGACTCCCCGGGTGCCAGCACCCCGAGCCGGATGGTCTGCAGCAGCCGGCCGACGGTGTCCTCGAACGCATTGCCGAGCCGCACCGGGCGCAGCAGGGCTTCGCTGGCGTGCGCGGGGTCGGGTGCGGCGGTCATCACATCTACATTTTCGGCGGAGTCACAGTGGGGTGACATAAGCGGAGCTGATACCCCCGTCGACCAGGAACGTCGAGGCGGTGATGAACGACGCGTCGTCACTGGCCAGGAACGCCACCGCCGCGGCCAGTTCCTCGGGTTCGGCGAAGCGGCCCACCGGAACGTGCACCAGGCGGCGCGCCGCGCGCTCGGGGTCCTTGGCGAACAGTTCCTGCAGCAGCGGGGTGTTCACCGGTCCGGGGCACAGCGCGTTGACCCGGATGCCCTGGCGGGCGAACTGCACGCCGAGTTCGCGCGACATCGCCAGCACGCCGCCCTTGGAGGCGGTGTAGGAGATCTGCGAGGTCGCCGACCCCATCACCGCGACGAACGACGCGGTGTTGATGATCGAGCCCTTCTGCGCGGGCACCATGTGCCGCAGCGCGGCCCGGCAGCACAGGTAGACGCTCTTGAGGTTGATGTCCTGCACCTTCTGCCAGGCCGGCAGTTCGGTGTTCTCGATCAGATCGTCGTCGGGCGGGCTGATGCCGGCGTTGTTGAACGCGATGTCGACCCTGCCGTACTTCTCCGCGGTGGTGTCGAACAGCGCGTCCACCGCGTCCTGATCCGAAACATCAACGGGGACGAAGAGTCCGCCGAGGTCGACGGCGACGGACTTGCCCGTGGACGGGTCGATGTCGCCGATGACGATGGTCGCGCCCTCGGCGTGCATCCGCTTGGCCGCGGCCAGGCCGATCCCGCTGGCGCCGCCGGTGATGACGGCGACCTTGCCGGCCAGGCGCTGAGTCAGTCGATCCGGTCCATTCAGACTTCTCCCATCGCAAAGAACACGTTCTTGGTCTCGGTGAAATGCTCGGGGGCATCGGGCCCGAGTTCGCGGCCCAGGCCGGACTGCTTGAACCCACCGAACGGCGTGCTGTAGCGCACCGACGAGTGCGAGTTCACGCTCAGGTTGCCCGCTTCCACGGCGCGCGACACCCGCAGCGCCCGGGACAGGTTGTCGGTCCAGATCGACCCGGACAGACCGTATTCGGTGTCGTTGGCCAGTGCGATGGCGTCGGCCTCGTCGTCGAACGGCAGCACCGCCACCACCGGGCCGAAGATCTCCTCGGTGACGGTGCGGTCGGTCCGCGCCGGCGTGAGCACCGTCGGCGCGAACCAGTACCCGGGACCGCCGGGCGCCGAGCCCCGGAACGCCACCGGCGCGTCGTCGGGCACATAGGCGGCCACCGACTCCCAGTGCGGTTTGGACACCAGCGGACCCATCTCGGTGTCGCGCGATGCCGGGTCGCCGACCACCACGCCCTTGACGGCGGGTTCGAGCAGTTCCATGAACTTGTCGTACACGTTGCGCTGCACCAGGATCCGGCTGCGCGCACAGCAGTCCTGACCGGCGTTGTCGAAGACACCGTACGGCGCGGTGGCCGCCGCCTTCTCCAGATCGCAGTCGTCGAAGACGATGTTGGCGCTCTTGCCGCCGAGTTCCAGCGTCACCCGCTTGACCTGGGCGGCGGCGCCGGCCATCACCCGGGTGCCCACCTCGGTGGACCCGGTGAACACGATCTTGCGCACGTCGGGGTGGGTGACGAACCGCTCCCCGATCACCGACCCCTTACCGGGCAGCACCTGGAACAGGTCGGGGTCCAGGCCCGCCTGCACCGCCAGTTCACCGAGGCGCAGCGTGGTCAGCGGGGTCCACTCGGCGGGCTTGACGAGCACCGCGTTGCCCGCGGCCAGCGCGGGTGCGAACCCCCACGACGCGATCGGCATCGGGAAGTTCCACGGCGTGATGATGCCGACCACGCCCAGCGGTTCGTGGAAGGTGACGTCCAGGCCGCCGGCCACCGGAATCTGCTTGCCGGACAGCCGTTCCGGAGCCGCCGAGTAGTACTGCAGCACGTCGCGGACGTGGCCGGCCTCCCACTCGGCCGCGCCGATCGGATGCCCGGAGTTGGCGACTTCGAGTGCGGCCAGTTCTCCGATGTGCTCGCCGACGACGGCCGCGAACGATCGCAACGCGGCGGCCCGGTCGGCGGGTGCGGCGGCGGCCCAACGCTTCTGGGCGACTTTCGCGCGCGCGACGGCGTCGTCGACGCCGGCCACCTCGAGCCGCTCGACGGTGCGCAGCACCTCCTCGGTCGCCGGGTTGATCACTTCCGTCGCGCTCATACCACTGACCTTCCCCGTCGCATGTTCGCGTGCGGCCTCGACCACCCCGGCGAACAGCCGCAGGTCGTCCAGGCGTTCCTCCGGATGCCACTGCACCGCCACGCAGAACGCGTCGCCGGCAAGCTCGACGGCTTCGATGACACCGTCGCCGCTGTCGGTGGCGCTGACGATCAGGCCGTCGCCGAGTTCGGCGATCGCCTGGTGGTGATAGCACTGCGCGTCGGACGACTCACCGATCAGCGCCGCCACCCGGGTGCCGGCCACCGTGCGAACCGACGAAGTGGTGAACACCGCGTTGCCCCGCTGATGGTGGTCGTGGCCCAACACGTCGGGCAGGTGCTGGTGCAGGGTTCCGCCGAGCGCCACGTTGAGGACCTGCGCACCGCGGCAGATGCCCAGCACCGGCAGTCGCCGGGCCAGCGCGCCGCGCAGCAGCGCGAACTCCCAGGCGTCCCGGTCGCGGGCCGGTTCATCGGTCTTGGCGTGGTGCGCCTGCGCCGTAGCGGTCCGGGTCGACATCGCGGCCGCCGGTGATGACCAGGCCGTCCAGACCGTCGAGCACCCGCTCCGCGACGGCGTCGTCGACCGGTTGCGGCGGCAGCAGCATGGCGATCCCGCCGGCCCGCGTCACGCCCTCGATGTAGATCGCGGGCAGAAACGACGCCCGCACATCCCACACGCCGGTCTGCGCCTGCTGCAGATAGGTGGTCAGGCCCAGCACGGGGTGGACTTCGGGAAAAGAACTAGAGCCGCTCAAAGCCCCGCACCCTTTCCCAGTCGGTGACGGCCGCGTTGAACGCGGCCAGTTCCACCCGCGCGTTGTTGAGGTAATGCTCGACGACCTCGTCGCCGAACGCCGCGCGGGCCACCGCCGAACCCTCGAACAGTTCCGCGGCCTCGGCCAGGGTGGTCGGAAGCCGCTGTGCGCCACCGATGTAGGCGTTGCCCACACACGGCATCGGGGAGTTCGAGTTCGTTCTCGATGCCGTGCAGGCCGCCCGCGATCAGCGCCGCGGTGGCCAGATACGGGTTGACGTCGCCGCCGGGTGCGCGGCACTCCATCCGCATGCCGTGCCCGTGGCCGACCACCCGCAGCGAGCAGGTGCGGTTGTCCATGCCCCACGCGATCGCGGTGGGCGCGAAGCTGCCGTCGACGAACCGCTTGTAGGAGTTGATGTTCGGTGCGTAGAACAGGGTGAGCTCGCGCAGCGTCGCGAGCTGGCCGGCGATGAAGCTGCGTGAACATCTTCGACATGCCTTGCGGCGCATCGGGATCGGCGAACACCGCCGATCCGTCGAGTCCGCGGAAGGAGATGTGGATGTGGCAGCTGTTGCCTTCGCGCTCATCGTATTTCGCCATGAACGTCAGGGATTTGCCGTGCTGGTCGGCGATCTCCTTGGCGCCGTTCTTGTAGATCGTGTGGTTGTCGCAGGTCACCAGCGCGTCGTCGTAGCGGAACGCGATCTCCTGCTGGCCCAGGTTGCATTCGCCCTTGACGCCCTCGCAGTACATGCCGGCGCCCTCCATGCCCAGCCGGATGTCGCGCAGCAGCGGTTCCATCCGGGTGGACGCCAGCATCGCGTAGTCGACGTTGTAGTCGCTGGCCGGGGTCAGCCCGCGGTAGCCGGCCCTCCAGGCGTCCCGGAAGGTGTCGTCGAAGACCATGAACTCGAGTTCGGTTGCCGATGAATCCCGCCAGCTCCTTCTCGGCGAGCCGGTCGAGCTGCGCGCGCAGGATGCCGCGCGGGGCCGCTACCACGGGAGCCCCGCCGTCCCAGGACAGGTCGGCCATCACCAGGGCGGTGCCCGGCAACCACGGCAGCAGCCGCAGGGTGGAGAAGTCCGGCGTCATCACCATGTCGCCGTAGCCGGTCTCCCAGCTGCTCATGGCGTAGCCGTCGACGGTGTTCATGTCGACGTCGACGGCCAGCAGGTAGTTGCAACATTCCGCGCCGTGCGCGGCGACGTCCTCGACGAACAGCCGCGCGGAGACCCGCTTGCCGGTGAGCCGGCCCTGCATGTCGGCAAACGCGACGATGACGGTGTCGATCTCCCCGCCGGCCACCAATTTCTCGAGATCGGCCTGGGTCAGCATCGCGCCCTCCCTCTATCGTCCGTGCCGGAAAGTCAACCATTGGACACCGCACTGCCGTGCCGATCCCTGCACAGATTTACACATCCTTCACTCCAAAGGTAGGACACCAGACCAATAGGGCTCTATTGTCCCTACTCAGTGGGCGGCTGCGGTGACAGCTCACGTCCCTGCGCGTCGGAGAAGGAGACCACCGTGCCCGAAGGCCACGAACTGCTCGACGAGGACGAAAAACACCTGGCGCAACTGGGCTACACCCAGGAACTCCACCGGTCCTGGTCCGGCTTTTCCAATTTCGCCATCTCGTTCTCGATCATCTCGATACTGGCGGGCTGCTTCACGTCGTTCGGCCTGGGCTGGAACAACGGCGGGCCCGCCGCGATCGCCTGGGGCTGGCCGATCGTCTCCCTGTTCATCCTGATCATCGGGTTGTGTATGTCCGAGTTGGTGTCGGCGTTCCCGACATCGGGCGGCATCTACTGGTGGGCGGCCAAACTCGGCGGCCCGAAGGCCGGCTACTACACCGGCTGGCTGAACCTGATCGGCCTGATCGCGATCCTGGCGTCGGTGGCCTACGGCTGCGCGACGTTCCTCGACCTGACATTGGGCACGTTCAGCGAGGGTTGGCTGGCGGGCTACAGCCTGACCCGCACCTTCGAATTGTTCGTCGTCATCCTGGCGATCTCGGCAATCATCAACATCTTCTCCAGCCACCTGTTGGCCGTCATCAACAACATCTCGGTGTGGTGGCACGTAGCGGGCGCGGCCGCGGTGATCCTGATCCTGATCTTCCTCCCCGAGCAGCACGCCAGCTTCTCCGATGTGTTCGCGAAGACCATCAACAACAGCGGCATGTTCGGCGGCTCCACGTCCGGCTTCGGCTTCCTGCTGTTCGTGCTGCCGATCTCGGCCATCCTGACCCAGTACACGATCACCGGTTACGACGCCTCGGCGCACCTGTCGGAGGAGACCAAGAGCGCCGCCGACGGTGCGGCGAAGGGCATCTGGCGGTCCATCTTCTATTCCGCGATCGGCGGCTGGATTCTGCTGCTGACCTTCCTGTTCGCCGTTCAGGACTCGGACGGCGTGTCGGCGGGCGGTGGCGCCGTGGTGACCATCTTCAACCAGGCGCTGAACTCGAAGTGGGTCGTGATCATCCTGCTGATCTCCACCGCCGGCCAGTTCTTCTGCACGACGGCCTGCCAGACCAGCTGTTCCCGCATGCTGTTCGCGTTCAGCCGCGACCGCGCCGTGCCGGGACACCAACTCTGGTCCAAGCTCAGCGCCAAGCGGGTGCCCGCCAACGGTGTCATCGTCACGGCGGTGCTGGCCGCGATCATCACGCTGCCGGCGCTCGTCGAGGTGGACATCAACGGCGCACCCGTGCCGGTGGCGTTCTTCGCGGTGGTGTCGATCGGCGTCGTCGGGCTGTACCTGTGCTTCGCGGTCCCGATCTTCCTGCGCTGGAAGGCCGGCGACTCGTTCCCGGTCGGCAGATGGAACCTGCGCGGCCATCACAAGTGGATGGCACCCGTCGCCGTCATCGAGATCATCATCACCTCGGCGATCGCGATGTTCCCGACCTCGTCCGGCGGTGTGCCGTGGGGGTCGAGCTTCGAATGGAAGTTCGTCAACTACACCCCGCTGCTGGTCGGCGGCGTGCTGATCCTGCTCTACATCTACTGGCACGCGTCGGTGAAGAACTGGTTCACCGGGCCGATCAAGCAGGTCGACGTCTCCGGTGAGGAGCTCAACGGCGTCTCCTGACGTCACCGAACCAACACGAAAAGGCCCGCCCCCCGCCGGGCGGGCCCCGCGCCCCTCGAGCCTTCGGGCCGAGGGGCGCGGTCTGTGAGCCAGGTCTCGATACCTACGGGTTTGGGCCGCCCGCCCGGGTGGTACAAGCAGCCACGTGTGTGGAGCCACCGGTGAGCTTCGGCTCGACGGCCGGGCGCCTGATGTCAGCGCGGTCGCGGCGATGGCCGGCGCCATGGCCGACCGCGGCCCCGACGGTGCCGGCGTGTGGTCAGCGGGTCGCGTCGCCCTCGGGCATCGCCGGCTGAAGATCATCGACCTGTCCGAGGCCGGGTCGCAGCCCATGGTCGACCCCGAGTTGGGCCTGGCGATCTGCTGGAACGGCTGTATCTACAACTACCCGCAGCTGCGCGATGAGCTGATCGGCCACGGCTACCGGTTCTTCTCCCACAGCGACACCGAGGTGCTGCTCAAGGCCTACCACCGCTGGGGCGATCGGTTCGTCGACCACCTGCTGGGGATGTTCGCCTTCGCGATCGTCGAACGCGACAGCGGCCGCGTGCTGCTGGGCCGGGACCGGCTGGGGATCAAGCCGCTGTATCTGACCGAGGACGCCGACCGCGTCCGCTTCGCCTCTTCGTTGCCGGCGCTGCTGGCCGGCGGCGGCGTGGACACCCGGATCGACCCGACCGCGCTGCATCACTACCTGACCTTTCACTCGGTGGTGCCGCCGCCCCACACCATCCTGCGCGGCGTCACCAAGGTGCCGCCGGCCACGCTCATCGCGTTCGAGCCCGATGGCCGTCGCACCGAGACCGTCTACTGGTCACCGGACTTCACCCGCGATCCGGAACGAGCCGACTGGTCCGAAAAGGAATGGGAGGACGCCGTTCTGGACGCGCTGCGGCTTGCCGTGCGGCGTCGCCTGGTGGCCGACGTCCCGGTGGGCTGCCTGCTGTCCGGCGGGGTGGACTCCAGCCTGATCGTCGGACTGCTGGCCGAGGCCGGCCAGACCGGCCTGCAGACGTTCTCGATCGGGTTCGAATCGGTCGGCGACGTCGCCGGCGATGAATTCGTCTACTCCGACATCATCGCCAACCGCTTCGGCACCGATCACCATCAGATCCGTATCGACACCGCCCGGATGCTGCCCGCGCTCGACGGTGCGATCGGTGCCATGAGCGAACCGATGGTCAGTCACGACTGTGTGGCCTTCTACCTGCTCAGCCAGGAAGTGGCCAAACACGTCAAGGTGGTGCAGTCCGGGCAGGGCGCCGACGAGGTGTTCGCCGGCTACCACTGGTACCCCCCGCTGGGCGAGCCCGGGGCCGCCACCCTCGACGGCGCGGTGGCGTCCTACCGGTCGGCGTTCTTCGACCGGGACACCGCAGGCGTCGGCGCGTTGCTCTCCCCCGACTTCCGCGCACCCGGCGACCCGAGCGGACAGTTCGTCACCGAGCACTTCGCCCGCGCCGGCGCGCAGAGCGGCGTGGACCGCGGGCTGCGACTCGACACCACCGTGATGCTGGTCGACGATCCGGTCAAGCGGGTCGACAACATGACGATGGCCTGGGGGCTGGAGGGCCGGGTGCCGTTCCTGGACCACGAACTCGTCGAACTGGCCGCCACCTGCCCGCCCGAACTCAAGACCGCGCACGACGGCAAGGGCGTGCTCAAACAGGCTGCGCGCCAGGTGATTCCGTCTGAAGTGATCGACCGCCCGAAGGGCTACTTCCCGGTGCCGGCGCTGACCCATCTGCAGGGCCCGTACCTCGAGCTCGTCCGCGACGCGCTGTACGCGCCGGCCGCCAAAGAGCGCGGGCTGTTCGCCCCCGAGGCCGTCGACCGGTTACTGGCCGACCCGAACGGCCGGCTGACGCCGTTGCGCGGCAACGAACTCTGGCAGCTCGCGCTGCTCGAACTGTGGCTGCAGAAGCACAACATCACCGGGCCGGCCGCATGAGCCGAGCCGACGATGCCGCCGAGGGACGAGGTGGAGCACCGATCACACCGAAGCGATCACCCTGGCCCTGCATGACGACTCGCCGCAGCATCTGGTGGACGCGATGGCCGACGACGTCGTACTCGAACTCGGCTGGGGCCGGCTCATTTTCGGGCAGACCTTCGCCGACCCCGAGAAGCTCGCCGTGGTGCTGGCCGCCGAAGGCCCGGGCCGCCGCGACATCTGCATCTACGCCCGCGAATCGCACGTGCTGATCGCGCGGGCGCCCAACGAGTTGTTCATCGACCCCAGCCACACCTACCGGTTGCGTTTCGGCGCGGACGACACCCTGCGGGCCGAGGCACCGGCCGGGTTCACGGTGCGCACGCTGGCCACGACCGCCGACGCCGACGCGATCAACCGGGTCTACGTGCGCTGCGGGATGGTGCCCGCGCCGACCACGGTCATCTGGGACAACCACCTGGGGGTCGACGCCATCGAATACCTGGTCGCCGTGCGGGACGACCCCGATGACGGCGAAGGCGCCGTTATTGGCACAGTCACCGGCGTCGACCACGAACGGCTGTTCGGCGATCCCGAGGGCGGCTCGAGCCTGTGGACGCTGGCGGTCGATCCGGCGGCCGGCCTGCCCGGCGTCGGTGCGGCGCTGACTCGCGAGCTGGCCACGATGTTTCGTGACCGGGGCCGTGCATACCTGGATCTGTCTGTGACACACGACAATACGGCCGCGATCGCGCTGTACGAGAAGCTGGGCTTCGCCCGGGTTCCGGTGCTGGCGGTCAAGCGCAAGAACGCGATCAACGAACCGCTGTTCACCCCGGCGCCCGAAACGGTCGACGACCTCAACCCGTACGCCCGGATCATCGCCGACGAGGCCATGCGGCGCGGGATACGCGTCGAGGTGCTCGACGCCGAGACCGGCGAGATGCGGCTGTCGCACGGCGGTCGCAGCGTCATCACCCGGGAGTCGCTGTCGGAGTTCACCTCCGCGGTGGCCATGAGCCGCTGCGATGACAAGCGCCTGACCCGGCGGATCGTCAGCGAGGCCGGGGTGGTGGTGCCGCGCGGCCGGTTGGCCACCTTCGACGACGGCGACCACGAGTTCCTCGCCGAGGTGGGCGACGTCGTGGTCAAGCCGACGCGCGGTGAGCAGGGCAAGGGCATCACGGTCGGTATCGGGTCGGCCGCCGAACTCGACGAAGCGCTGGCCCGGGCGCGCGAACATCACCCCGAGGTGCTCATCGAGCAGCGCGCGCCCGGTGACGACCTGCGATTGGTGGTCATCGACGGCAACGTCGTGGCCGCGGCACTGCGCATGCCCGCCGAGGTGATCGGAACCGGCACGCACACCGTCGCCGAACTCATCGAGATCCAGAGCCGCCGCCGCGCGGCCGCCACGGGCGGTGAGTCGCGCATCCCCGTCGACGCCGTCACCGCGGGCACCGTGCGCGATTCGGGCTGGGAACTCGACGACGTGCTGCCCGAGGGTCTGCGGCTGCGGGTGCGCCGCACCGCCAACCTGCATCAGGGCGGCACCATCCACGACGTCACCGCCGACGTGAACCCCGCACTGTGCCGGGTGGCGGTCACCGCGGCCGAAGCCATCGGCATCCCGGTGACCGGCATCGACCTGCTGGTGCCCGACGTGACCGGTGACGAGTACGTGTTCGTCGAGGCCAACGAACGGCCCGGGCTGGCCAACCACGAACCGCAGCCCACCGCCGCGGCGTTCATCGACTTCCTGTTCCCGGGCCGGCCGGGACTGCCGCAGGCCTGGAAGCCCGAACAGCCGCCCGAGCCCGGCTGAGTCACCAGGTGCTGGTGCGCAACACGATCTCGGCGGCCAGCTGCGCGGTGGATTCGCCCGCGTTGCGCCTGCCCAGCATGTCGACGATCCGGAAGTCGCCGTACACGTAGCGCTGGCTGGCGCGGGCCACCGCCCGCGCGGCCGGTGAGCTCACCAGCGCGGTGGTGTTGATCTCGACCGGCGGGCATTGCTCGTCGCGGATCTCGCCGTCCTGATCGGCCACCGCGGGGTGGCCGCGGTCCACCACCACCAGGGCGGTGAAGCGGTCCAGCCGGGTGGCGGCCAGTTCCCACGCGAGTTCGGCGCCCACGCGATCCCCGACGATCACCGCCCAGCGCACGCCGATCGTGTCGAGCAGACCCAGCACCGACTTGGCCGTCAGCCTGCTGTCGGCGCCGATGACGATCGTGCGCAGCGATCGCGGTGTGCAGTCGCTGGCAGACAGCGTCATACGCCGCGACCGCCTGTTGTGCAGCGCCCAGCACAACCACCGCCGGACTCTTCTCCGGTCCGGCCACACCAATCGGGACGGGAAATCCGTCGACGGTCATCATCGTCGAGACCACCGGGTAACGCTACAGCCCGGCGCACCGCTGCGGAGCGCTTTTCGGCGGCGACATGAACGGGTCCGTCAGCCCGCCCGGATGCGCGCGATCTGACGGTCGACGATGTCGGTAAAGGTTTGCGGCAGCGTCGCTTTGACCGGGATCGTCGGATTCTCGGTGGGAAACACGATCCCGAACACAGCCTTCGGGCCGACGTTCGCGAACGCCATGTAGATGCTGTTCTGCACCCCGGCCAACTCCATCGTCTGCTGGTACATCAGTGACCCGTCGTCGGCCGGCAGCCGGGTGGTGGTCATCGGAATCCCGTCGGACTGCGAATCGAAGAACGCCTCGAAGCGTTCACACCGGCCGGCGGTGGCCGCCAGCCCTTCGAGGTCGAGCTGCCAGGACAGCACCGTCATGACGACGCGCGCGCCGTCGAAGCTGACGCTGTAACTGAGGGCGCTGCCCGGACCGCGTTCCGCCGACTTGGCGATGACGTTGGTCAGCGCGTTGGCGCAACCCGGCGGTTTGGACATCATCGGCGGCGGTCCACCGGCACCGTCGGGCTGAGTCGGATCGTCGGTGAGCCGGTCATACTGCACGCCCGCCGGGAAGTCCTGTTCGGTCAGCAGCACCCGTTCCAGGGTGGCGCCCGGCCAGGTCGCGGTGCCCGCGACGGTGGCGCTGCACGCGGTCAGGCAGGTGAGCACCAGCAGCCCGGACACGACCGCGAAACCACCCCGGTTCATGCGCCCAGGCTACCCACTGAGAGCGGTGGTCACGGTCTGACGCGGCGGGGGTCCGGTGTCGAGCAGACCGAGGATGGCGGAGGTGTCGGTGTGCTCGGCCAGCAGGTCGGCCATCAGATCCAGTTGGGCGTCGCGACGGCCGGGAACGTCGACGTCGGTGGCGACGACGAACCCGTCGCGGCCCGCGGCGGATCAGCCAGTCGCGCCGGACGTCGTTGTTGTCGAGCAGGCCGTGCCAGTGCGTGCCGAACACCGCGCCGCGCCGGATGCCGACACCGAGCCAGTCGTCCTCGGCGCTGCGGGCGAGCGAGGCCGTGGTGGATCTCGTAGCCGCTCAACGGCGAGGTGTGGTGCGCCAGCGTCTTGTCGGGCGCGAACACGATGTCCGCGTCGAGCAGGCCCAGCCCCTGGATGTCCCGGACACCTGACTCCACGGGGTCGTCGATGCGGCGGCACAGCATCTGGAAGCCGCCGCAGATGCCGAGGACGGTCCGGCCCGTCGCGGCGTGGGCGGTGACGGCCGCGTCGAGGCCACGCTCGCGCAGCCACGCCAGATCGGCCACCGTGGCCTTGCTGCCCGGGATCACCACGACGTCGGCGTCGGCCAGATCGGCGGCGTCGGTCACCCACCGCACCACCACTCCGGGTTCACAGGCCAGCGCCTCGACGTCGGTGGAGTTGGAGATCCGCGGCAGCCGGATCGCGGCGACGCTCAGCCCCCGCCGCCCGCGCGGTGGTTGCGGCACCCCGACCACACGGTTGGCCAGCACCGACACCGAGTCCTCGGTGTCGAGCCACAACTGGTCGCAGTACGGCAGCACACCGTAGGTGGGGCGGTCGGTCAGCGCCGCCAGCCGGTCGAGCCCCGGCGCCAGCAGGGCCGGGTCCCCGCGGAACTTGTTGACGACGAAGCCCGCGATCAGCGCCTGATCGGCCGGTTCCAGCACGGCGACGGTGCCGAAGAAGTGCGCCAGCAGGCCGCCGCGGTCGATGTCGCCGACCACCACGACGGGCAGCCCGGCGGCGCGGGCCAGGCCCATGTTCGCCAGATCGGTTGCCCGCAGATTGATCTCGGCGGGCGAGCCCGCGCCCTCACAGATGACCGCATCGAATTCGGTTCGCAGCGAAGCCAATTCGTCGGCGACCACACCGGCCAGTTGCTCGCGGTGGGTCATGTAGTCGGCCGCGCGCACCGTGCCCGCGACGTGACCGCGCACCACCAGCTGCGACGTGCGGTCGCTGCCGGGTTTGAGCAGGATCGGGTTGAACCGCACGCTGGGCGCCAGTCCGGCCGCCCGCGCCTGCATGGCCTGGGCCCGGCCGATCTCGCCGCCGTCCGACGGTGACCGCCGAGTTGTTGGACATGTTCTGCGCCTTGAACGGCGCGACGCGAATTCCCTTGCGCGCCAGCAGCCGGCACAGCCCGGCCACCACCATCGACTTGCCCGCGTCCGAGGTGGTGCCGGCGATCAGCAGCGCGCCGCTCATTCGAGCCGATCGCCTCCGGAGCGAGCGTCTGCTCGCCGGCACTGGGTCAGGATCTCGGCGCCGTCGTCGGTGACCACCAGCGTGTGCTCGAACTGCGCGGTCCACATCTTGTCCCTGGTGGCCACGGTCCAGCCGTCGTCCCAGATCTCGTAGTCCAGCGAACCCAGGTTGATCATCGGCTCGATGGTGAACGTCATACCGGGTTCGATGACGGTGTCCACGGCCGGCTGATCGTAGTGCAGGACGACCAGCCCGTTGTGGAACGTGGTGCCGATCCCGTGCCCGGTGAAATCACGAACCACGTTGTAGCCGAACCGGTTCGCGTACGCCTCGATCACGCGGCCGACGACCGACAGCTGCCGGCCGGGCTTGACGGCCTTGATCGCACGCATCGTCGCCTCATGGGTGCGCTCGACCAGCAGGCGGTGCTCCTCGGCGACGTCGCCGGCCAGGAAGGTGGCATTGGTGTCACCGTGCACACCGTCGAGGTAGGCGGTGACGTCGATGTTGACGATGTCGCCGTCCTGCGACGACCGTCGAGTCGGGGATGCCGTGGCAGATGATCTCGTTGAGCGACGTGCAGCACGACTTCGGAAAGCCCTTGTAGCCCAGCGTCGACGGGTAGGCGCCGTGGTCGAGCATGTACTCGTGCGCGACCCGGTCGAGGTGGTCGGTGGTCACGCCGGGCGCCACCGCCCGGCCCGCCTCGGCCAGCGCGCCCGCGGCGATCCGGCCGGCCACCCGCATCTTCTCGATCACCTCGGGCGTCTGCACCCACGGTTCGGTGCCCTCCCGCACGGTCGGCTGCCACGCGTACTCGGGGCGGGGTATCGACTTGGGCACCGGCAGCGTCGGGGACAGCACGCCGGGTTCGAGGACGGTGCGAACGGGCATGGTCCACCAGGGTAGTCGGCCCCTTCGGCCGCGCGAGCGCTCGTGCACCGGGCCGAGTCGCGAGAATCACACTCTCACTGACGGAGAATCCTGCTATCGTTACCGCGATGACCGAGACCGTCCACCTCCTGCACCTGCTGAACTACCGCACGGTCACCGAGACCGACGACCGCGTCATCATGGAGATGGACAACCGACCCGACCTGGTCAACGTCCGCGGAGCGCTGCAGGGCGGGCTGGTGGCCACCCTCATCGACATCGCCGCCGGCATCCTGGCCGGCAGGCACGTGGGCCCGGACCAGGACGTCACCACCGCGGACCTCAACATCCACTATCTGGCGCCCGTCGTCGAGGGTCCCGCGCGCGCCGAGGCCACCATCGTGCGCGCCGGCAAGCGCCTGATCGTGACCGCGGTCGACCTCACCGACGTCGCACGGGACCGGCTGGCCGCCCGCGCGACACTGAGTTTCGCGGTGCTCGACCGGCGTTAGGTGACACATGTGTCCTCGTGACCGCGGACATACCCGACAGCGAACTCGCCCCGCAGGCCCGCGCCGCATGGCAGTTCGTCCAGCAGATGCTCACCGACGTGACCGCAGTGATCACCGCCGACGCCGAAACCGAGCGCGAGCTCCTGGAGGGGCTGCGTGTGGTCGCGAGGATCACGTCACTGTGCGCCCAACTGTCGGTCGAGGCCGACCCCGAGCGTCCGCGGTTCTTCGACATGAGCCCGCCGGGCCAGATGGTCGGCGGGCCCAACCCGGACGGCAACTACTACCTGGCGATGATCCGCGGCGACCGCACCTACCGGGTCACCGGCACCCGCGGTACGACGGCCTACCTCGGCTTCCAGATCCTTGCGGGCACCGGGCTGACGCCGCGCCGGATGTCCGGCTACGTCAGTGACACCGACACTGTCGATGGACGGTGGCGAGTTCGCGCTCGTGCTGTCCGGATCGGAACCGCGGGCCGGGGTGGCCGACGGCGCGCAGTGGGTGCAGATCCCGCAGGATGCGTCGTCGATCGTGGTGCGCGAGTATGTCGGCGACAGGACCGCCGAACGACCCGCGACGCTGCGCATCGACGCCGTCGATCCCGTTGCACCGCAGGCACTCACCGACGAGGAGCTCACCGAACAGTTCACCGCGATGGCCTGGACGCTGATGAAGCTGGCCACGCTGCACCGGACCATCAAGCCCGAACTGCTCACCACCCCCAACGTCCTGGTCACCGCCGAGGCCGCCGAACTCGGCTCGGCCGACACCACACCCGACAACCTCTACATGATCGGCACCTTCCGGCTCGAGCCGCAGCAGGCGCTGGTACTCGAATTCACCCCGCCCGACACCCGCTACTGGAACGTCACGCTGGAGAGCATCTGGCACGAGTGTGCCGATCCGCAGCGCAGGCACAGCAGTGTCACCAACAGTGCGCTGCGCCCCGGCGCCGACGGCACGGTGCGAGTTGCCATCTCCGCCAACGATTTCGGTGACGGCCACTGGCTGGACACCGGCGGCCGGCACCGCGGCTTCGTCATCCTGCGCTGGCTCGACAATCCGCAACCCCCCGCCCTGACCGCCACCGTCGTCGATCACGGAGGGCACTGATGACTGCCGAACGCTTCGACCCCGACCTGCTGATCGCCCAGGCCTGCGAACTGGCCGGCAGCGACGACTTCGGCGACTTCGGTTACGGCGCCGCCTGGCGCGACGGGCTGGCCCGGGTGACCGACGGGCTGGCACACCAGGCCCGGTTGTCGCCGCTGGGGGTGGAGATCGCGTGCGGGGACATCCTGCGTGCCCTGACCAATCGCCTGCAGATCGTTGCGCACCGCACCGCACACCCGGAGGTGGCGGCCGGTGAGATCACCCGCCCGATCGTCATCGTGGGCCAACCGCGCACCGGCACGACGATCCTCTACGACCTGCTGGCCCAGGATCCCGATCTGCGCCCGCCGCTGACATGGGAGGTCGATTACCCCTGTCCCCCACCGCAACCCGGGACCTACCACGACGACCCGCGGATCGCGCAGACCCAGGCCACTCTGGAGATGTCGGAGCAGATCATCCCGGGGTTCCTGAAGTTCCATCCCATGGGCGCGCTCGTCGGGCAGGAGTGCGTGCGGATCTTCGCCGGCGAGTTCACGTCCATGATCTTCTCGGTGCAGTACCGGCTGCCCGACTACTACCGGTGGCTGCTCTACGAGGCCGACCATCGGCCCGCGTATCGATTCCACCGAATCTTCCTGCAGCACTTGCAGTCCGGGGTGCCCGGGCAGTGGCTGCTGAAGTCACCGGCGCATCTGTGGCAGTTGGACACCCTGGTCGACGAGTACCCCGACGCACTGATCGTGCAGACCCATCGCGACCCGCTCAACGTGATCTCGTCGATCACCGCGCTCACCGGACTACTGCGCCGGATGGCCTCCGACGAGAGCGACCTGGCCGAGTGTGCGGCACAGTCCTACGAGGAGATCGTCGCCGGGCTGGACCGGTCGATGGCGTTGCGCGACAAGCTGCCTGAGGGCCAGGTCACCGATGTGCTGTTCGCCGATTTCATGCGTGACCCGTGGGCGACCATCGCGACGATCTACCGACGGCTGGGCCGCGAGTTGCGGCCCGACACCGAGCAGCGGATGCGCGACTTTCTGGCCGGTCATCCGGGCGACGGCGGTGGCGGCCGCTACACGTGGGCCGACACCGGCCTGGATGCGGGCGAGGTGCGGGAGCGGGTGCGCGGCTACCAGGAGGACTTCGGAGTGCCGACCGAGGAACTCAGGTAGTCGCTCACCCGCGGCGGCGCAGGGCGCGGTCGGCCAGGCCCCGGCCAGGCCAGTTCTTGCGCGGGCCGCGGATGTCCACCGACCCCCAGGTCACCTTGCCGGTGAGGATCACGTGCGGCTTGCCCTCGGCGGGGGCGCTGACACGGTGGTCGTGGGCGCTGCCGACGACCACCTCGACGTCGTCGATCGACGCGCTGGCGCCCTCGGGCAGCCGCAGGTCCAGCGACCCGAACTTCATGTCCAGTTCGATGACGACGATCGGGCCCGCGAACCGGGCCCGGGTCAGATCCAGCTCCACCGACCCCACCCGGCGCACCAGCGCCAGCCGGGTCGGCACCGTCCACTCACCCTGGCGCTTCAGCGAACCCATCACGCCGCGCAGTTCGAGCCGGTCGGTGGCCGACGTGACGATGGCGCCGGGACCGGGCAGGTCGTCGACCAGGGCGTCGAGTTCCTCGCGCAGGCGCGCGGTCGACACCTGGCCGGAGCGGTCCTCGAACTCGTCGATGTCGATCAGACCCAGCGCGACGGCGTTGTGCAGCCGGCGCAGGGTGCCGTTGCGGTCGGCATCCGAGATGCGCATCGAGGATTGGGTGCTGGTGGTCGATTCCGGTCATGACGGCCTCCAATCTACCGCCGGATCCGCCGTATTCCTGACCTGCGGCGCTGTGAGGTGGGCGACGCCTCAGGCCAGGTAGCCGTCGGGCAGGCTGTCGAACATCTGCTTGGTCATCCGCACCGCGTACTCCGAACTGCCGCCGCCGACGATCAGCGCGGCGAACGCCATGTCGCCGCGGTAGCCGGCAAACCATGCGTGCGAACCGCCGGCGAACTCGGCCTCCCCGGTCTTGCCGCGCACGTCGCCGTAACCGCCGAGGTCCTTGGCCGTGCCGTTGGTGACCACGAGCCGCATCATCGAGCGCAACCCGTCGAGCATGGCCGGGCTGATCGCCGGCGGGATCCCCGTCGATCTGCGTGGGCCGGCCCACGATCAGATGCGGCACCGGGGTCTTGCCCGCCGCGACGGTGGCCGCGGCCAGCGCCATCCCGAACGGGCTCGTCAGCACCTTGCCCTGACCGAAGCCGTCCTCGGTGCGTTCGGCGAGGTCCACCGTCGGCGGCACCGACCCCGTCACCGTGGGCAGCCCGTCGATCATGTAGTCGGGGCCGATGCCGTACTGGGCGGCCGCCTGCGTCAGTGCCCGCGGCGGCATCCGGCTGGCCAGTTCGGCGAAGGTGGTGTTGCAGGAGTTCGCGAACGCCTTGGCCATCGGGACGGTGCCGAGGTCGAACTTGTTGTAGTTCGGCACAATTCGGTGGCCGATCTCGGCCTCGCCCGGGCAGCCGAGCAAGGTGTTGGGGGTGGCCATGTTGCGGTCGATGGCCGCCCCGGCGGTGACGATCTTGAACGTCGACCCGGGCGGGTACAGGCCCATGGTCGCCGTCGGGCCGTCGACGTCGGCGGCCGCGTTCTGCGCGACGGCCAGGATCTCGCCCGTCGACGGCTTGATGACGACGAGCATCGCCTTGAGGCCCTGGCCGTCGACGGCATGCTGTGCGGCGTCCTGCACGGCCCGGTCCAGCGTGATCGACACCGACGGCGCCGGCGCCGGCGCGACCTCGTTGAGCACGTCGACGTCGACGCCGTTCTGGTTGACGCTGACGATCTCCCAGCCGGCCTCGCCGTCGAGCTGCTTGATGACGGACTTCTTCACCTCGCTGACGATGGCCGGGGCGAAGGTGTCGTCGGTGGGCAGCAGATCGGCCAGCGGTGTGACGACCACGCCGGGCAGGTGCGCGATCGCCGGCGCCACCCGGTCGTTGTCGTCCTTGCGCAGCGTGATCAGGTCCATCGGCGTGGCCGAGGCGCTGGCCTGCTCGGCCAGGCGCTGCGGGTCCAGGGTGTCGTCGAACGGGTGCAGGGCCGCGACCACCGCACGCGCCGTCGGCATCAGGTCGGCGCCGGCCGCTTTCGCGTCGAGACCGTAGCGGTACAGGTTGCCCGGCCGCAGCACGTCGGTGCCGCCCAGCTCGTTGACCGAGGCGCGCTTGGGCGGCTCCGCCCCTCAGCTCCAGGCTCTGATGCTCACCGAGTTTGGGGTGCAAACCCGTTGCGGCCCAACGGACTTCCCAGTTGCCCTCGTTGCGGACCATGTTCAGCTGGCCGTCGTAGGTCCAGGTCCGGTCCTTCGGCAGATGCCAGGTGTAGCGGTAGTCGACCGTGCCGGTGTCCTCGGTGAATCCCGACCCGAGCACCTGCGCGTCCAGGTGTGAGGCCTGCAGGCCCGCCCAGGACGCGTTGAGCGCCGTCCGGGCGTCGTCGGGCCGGTCGGTCAGTTGCGACGCCCCGGTGGTGTCGCCGGTGGCCAGCCTGGCGAAGAACTGTTCGGCGGCCGGCGTGGGGCCGTCGGGGCGCGGCGTGCACGCAGACAATGCGGCGGCCGTCACGGCGATGACCGAAACGTATGTGACTGTTGATCTTATTGTGACCATTGAGGCTGATGTTAAGTCCGCTCGGACAGGAGTTGGTGCAGCGACACCTGCAGTAGCGGGCGCGAATTGTGGCTCACCGGCGACCGAGTGTGGACTTGTGTCACGCCGCCCGCGCAGATGTGTGCGACAACTCCACATTCGACGTCCGGCGAAGCCCGCAGTCGTCAGTCGAGCAGCACCGTGGCGAAGGTGCCCACCTCGGTGAACCCGACCTTGGCGTAGGCCGCCCGCGCGACCGTGTTGAAGCCGTTCACGTACAGGCTGGCGATGCGGCCGCCGGACACCACCGCAGCGGCCAGCGCCGCCGTGCCCGCGGTGCCCAGACCGGTTCCGCGCCGTTCGGGATGAACCCAGACACCCTGGATCTGGCCGACCGCCGGCGACTCCGATCCGACCTCGGCCTTGAAGATCACCTCGCCGTGCTCGAAGCGGGCCCACGCCCGCCCCGCGGCGATCAGGCCGGCGACGCGGCGCCGGTAGCCGCGGCCACCGTCACCCAGTCGGGGGTCGATGCCGACCTCGCCGATGAACATGTCCACGGCCGCCACCAGGTACGCGTCGAGTTCGTCGACGCGGACCCTGCGCACCGCGGGATCGACCGCACAGGCCGGCGGACGGGAAAGCGCCAGCAGCGGCTGGCTCTCGCGGACATCGCGGGCCGGCCCCCATGCGCTCTGCAGCCGCTGCCACATCGGCAGCACCAGTTCGGCACGACCGACCACCGAGGAACACCGGCGCGCCGCGCTCATCGCCTTGTCGGCGAACGCGTGCAGGTCGGCGGGTTCACCCCGCAACGGGATCAGATTGGCGCCGGCGTAACACAGCGACTCGTCGGCGTGCCGACGCGTCCACAGTTCGCCGCCGATCGCGGTCGGATCGATGCCGTGGTCGGCCACCCGGGCGGCCACCATGCAGGCACCCACCGGATCGGCGTCGAACACCCGGTTCACCGCGGCGGAGTCGCGCACCACCGACACCCGTCGTTCGTCGACAAGGCGAAAGAGCGGCGGAGCCGACATGTGGACTCAATCTGTGCGCAAAGACCGGTATTGCCGGGTTTCAGCTTACGGTGACGACCGGCGAACCGCTGGCACTTGCCCCGTCGTCGGCAGCGCTCCTCGGCAAGCCGCATGGCCTCTTCGATCAGCGTCTCGACGATCATGCGCCTCCGGCACGGTCTTGATCACCTCGCCCTTGACGAAGATCTGGCCTTTGCCGTTGCCGGACGCCACGCCGAGGTCGGCCTCGCGCGCCTCGCCCGGGCCGTTGACGACACAACCCATGACGGCCACCCGCAGCGGCACCTCCATGCCCTCGAGTCCGGCGCTGACCTCGTTGGCAAGCGTGTAGACGTCGACCTGGGCCCGCCCGCACGACGGGCAGGACACGATCTCGAGACCGCGGGGTCGCAGGTTCAGCGATTCCAGGATCTGGTTGCCGACCTTGACCTCTTCGACGGGCGGGGCCGACAGCGAGACCCGGATGGTGTCGCCGATCCCCTTGGACAGCAGCGCGCCGAACGCGACGGCCGACTTGATGGTGCCCTGGAACGCCGGGCCGGCCTCGGTGACGCCGAGGTGCAGCGGGTAGTCGCACTTGCGCGGCCAGCTGCTCGTAGGCGGCCACCATCACCACGGGGTCGTTGTGCTTGACGCTGATCTTGATATTGCCGAAGCCGTGCTCCTCGAACAGCGACGCCTCCCACAGCGCCGACTCGACCAGCGCCTCCGGGGTGGCCTTGCCGTACTTCTGCATCATCCGCGTGTCCAGCGATCCGGCGTTGACGCCGATGCGGATCGGGATGCCGGCGTCGCCCGCGGCCTTCGCGACCTCTTTGACGCGGCCGTCGAACTCCTTGATGTTGCCGGGGTTGACGCGCACCGCCGCACAGCCGGCATCGATCGCCGCGAAGATGTACTTCGGCTGGAAGTGGATGTCGGCGATCACCGGCAGGTTGGAATGCCGCACGATCTCGGCGAGCGCGTCGGCGTCCTCCTGCCGCGGGCAGGCCACCCGGACGATGTTGCAGCCCGCCGCGGTCAGCTCGGCGATCTGCTGAAGCGTGGTGTTGACGTCGTGCGTCTTGGTGGTGCACATCGACTGCACCGAGATCGGATAGTCGCTTCCGACGCCGACGTCGCGGACCATCAGCTGACGGGTCTTGCGGCGGGGCGCCAGGGTGGGCGCGCGGCGGCGCCGGCATGCCCAGACCGATGGTCGTCATGAGTTCTTCTCCTACTGGAACAGGTCGGATCGGGTTGACCACGTCGGCGGTCACGGTCAGCAGCATGTACCCGATCAGACAACGACGAAGACCACGTAGGTGGCGGGCATCAGCTTCAGGTAGTTGACCGGCGCCGCGGCGACCATGCCGCGGGCCCGCGGACCATGTCGCGGATCTTCTCGTACACGGCGATCGCGATGTGGCCGCCGTCGAACGGCAGCAGCGGCACCAGGTTGACCGCGCCGAGGATGAAGTTCAACTGGGCCAGGAAGAACCAGAACGCCACCCACAGCCCGTGGTCGACGGTGTCGCCGCCGATGATGGTGGCGCCGACGACGCTGATCGGCGTCTCCGGGTCGCGTTCGCCGCCGCCGATGGCGTGCACCAAGGCGCCCGACCTTGGTGGGGATCTTCGCCAGTGACTTGCCGAGTCTCGACGGCGAGGTCGCCGGTGAAGGCGAAGGTGGCGGGCACCGCGGAGAGCGGGTTGTACTGCGTGGGACCGGGCGGATCGGCGGCGCTGACGCCGATCGCGCCGACCGTCGTCGGGGATCCGGCTTCACCTGTCTGAACCCTTGTCGGACTTGACGAACCGCTGCGTCGGCGGTGACGTCGACGACGGTGGGAACGCTGTTGCCCGTCCCGCTCGTAGACGATCGCGGTACGGGGCCGTCGAGCTTGCGGATCGCCGCCGCCATCTCCTCGAAGTTGGTCACCGTCGGTGTCGCCGACCTTGACGACCGTGTCGCCGGACTTGCAGACCGGCCAGTGCCGCGGCCGGTCCGGGGCCGGTGCAGTCGCCGAGTTCGCCCTTGGTGACTTCCGGTGCGACACAGGCGGTTTCGACCGATGATGGCGGTGGTGGGCGCGTGCAGGTTGGGCAGTCCCCAGGTGACGGCGATGCCGTAGAGGATCACCAGGCCGATGACGAAGTTCATCCCCGGTCCGGCGAACAGGACCGCGACGCGCTTCCACGTCTTCTGCTTGTACATGGCGTACGGTCGACTCGTCGGGCGCGAGTTCCTCGACCGAGGTCATGCCCGCGATGTCGCAGAAGCCGCCCAGCGGGATGGCCTTCACGCCGTACTCGGTGTCGCCCAGCTTGTTGGGCCGCCGCGTCGACCACAGCGTCGGGCCGAAGCCCACGAAGTAGCGACGCACCTTCATTCCGGTGGCGCGGGCCACCCACATGTGACCGCATTCGTGCAGGGCCACCGACGCCAAGATGGCCAGCGCGAACAGCGCGATGCCGATACCGAACATCATCGGGCGGGGACTACCTCCTGTGAAACGGCCGACTGCGCCCTCGTGCGGGCCCAGCGTTGCGCGTCGAGTACGTCTTCCACGGTAGCCGGTTCGGCGGCCCATTGGTCACCAGCGCGCAGCACCTCGGCAACGGTTCGCACGATCGCCGGGAACGAGATGCGGCCGTTCAGGAAGGCCTCCGCTGCTTCCTCGTTGGCGGCGTTGTAGACCGCGGTCATGCAGCCACCCGCCTGACCGGCGTGCCGGGCCAGGTCCACCGCGGGGAACACCTCGGCGTCCAGCGGCTCGAATTCCCAGGTGGACGCAGTGCTGAAATCGCACGCCGCGGCCGCGCCCGCAACCCGGGCGGGCCAGCCCAGCGCCAGTGCGATCGGCAGCTTCATATCGGGCGGGCTGGCCTGCGCGATGGTCGAACCGTCGGTGAAGGTGACCATCGAGTGCACGATCGACTGCGGGTGCACGACGACGTCGATGCGGTCGTAGTCGATGCCGAACAACAGGTGCGTCTCGATCAGTTCCAGGCCCTTGTTGACCAGCGACGCCGAGTTCAGCGTGTTCATCGGGCCCATCGACCAGGTGGGATGGGCGCCGGCCTGCTCCGGGGTGACGGTTTCCAGCGCTTCGGCGCCCCAGCCGCGGAACGGCCCGCCGGACGCCGTGAGCACCAGGCGGGCGACCTCGTCGGGAGCCCCGGAGCGCAGGCACTGCGCCAGGGCGGAGTGTTCGGAGTCCACCGGGACGATCTGGCCGGGTGCGGCCGCCTTGAGCACCAGCGGGCCGCCGGCCACCAGCGACTCCTTGTTGGCCAGCGCCAGCCGGGCTCCGCTGTGCAGGGCGGCCAGGGTGGGTTTCAGTCCCAACGCCCCCACCAGCGCATTGAGGACGACGTCGACGCCGCCCTTCTCGGAGGTCTCCTCGACGATGCGCGTCGCCGCGTCAGGACCGGCGAAGCGGATGTCACCCGAGTTGTGCGGCGGCCCGTTCGTCGGCGACGGCGATGTTCGTCACCCCGGTCGCGGCGCGCTGGGCGGCCAGCACGTCCGCATTCCCGCCGCCGGCCGCCAGTCCGACGACCTCGAACCGGTCCGGGTTGGCGGCGATCACGTCGAGCGCCTGGGTGCCGATCGACCCGGTGCTGCCCAGGATCAGAACCTTCAGACGTCGATTGCCCACCGAACCATTGTGCCGCTTGACGGAAGAAGCTAGAACATCCAGAATCCTACGTTATGTCGGAATTTCCTACACAGCGTCGGAACGGGTTTCGGGATTGGCTGACCGTGCCCGACCCCGCGCCCGCCGGGGACTACGGGTTCTTCGGTCCCGATTCGGTGACGTGGAAGGTGTGGAGCTACCCCACCTCGCTGACCATCGGCTTCCAGCGCGCCGTCGTCATCGAGGAACTCGACCCGGCCCTCGTCGCCGCCGTCGACAAGACGCATGACATCTATGCGCGGCCGCGGACCCGCTACGACCGCACCCTGCGCTACTTCGCCATGGTCGCCTTCGACGACAGCGCCGCGACCACCAAGGCCGCCGACGTGCTGGTCAAGATCCACTCCAAGGCCGTCGGCGAGGATCCCGTCACCGGCCGGCACTACGACGCCAACGACCCGGACTCCCAACTGTGGATCCATCTCACCGCGTGGCACTCGATCCTGAAGGCCTACGAGAGGTACGGCCCCGGACGGCTTCCGGCCGACGAGGAGGACCGCTACTGGGCCGAGTGCGCGGTGGCGGCCGAACTGCAGACCTGCGATCCCGCCGCCGTTCCCCGCACCCGCGCGGGCGTACAGGCGTACTTCGAACAGATGCGGCCCCAGTTGATCGGCTCCGACATCGCCAGGCAGGCGATGAACCACCTGCTGCGCGCCGAGGTGATGCTGCCGCCCATGCCCCGACCGCTGCGGCCGGCGACCCTGGTGATCACCGGCATCCTGCGCCGCGGCACGCTGGCGACCATGCCCCGCTGGATGCGCGAGATGGCCGGGCTGTCTGTGTCCCCGCCCTTGGAGCGCACGCTCGACGCGGCGGTGACGTTGCCGCTGCGCACGGCGTTCCGGGTGATCAGCCTCGACACGCGGCTGCAGTTGATGGTTCTGCGCCTGCTGTCTCCGAACACGGTCGAGGTCGCGGCCCGGGTCCTGCGGGCCATCCCGCCGGTCAACCCGGTCACCACCACACCGCGCGAGGCTCAGGCCCGCTACGGCTACGACGTTCCCCGGCAGGCCCACCGGCAACTCCGCGACAGGCAGCGGAACCGGGTGTTCGGCGAGGGCCGCCCGCCCAGCGACGAGGGCATCATCGAGTCGCAGCCGATCCTGGGCACCGTCGGGTGAACCGGACCGCGGACGGCAGCAGGGCCAAGCATCTGGGCCCCGAGCGGCGCCGCCCCCAGGTGCTCGACGCGGCGCTGTCCATCGCCGCCGAGCACGGCATCGCCGGCGTCACGATGGCGGCCGTCTCGCAACGCATGGGGGTCAGCCGGCCCGTGGTCTATGACTGCTACCCCGGCCGGGGCGAAGTGCTGGTCGCCCTGCTCGACCGCGAGACGAAGGTGACACTGAGCCGGCTGCTGGCCATCCTGCCGCCGCTGAAGACCGGCTCGGTCGAGCAGATGTTCGTCGACGGGTTCGTATCGCTGCTCGCCGACGTGTCCGAGCGGCCGGCGTCGTGGCGCATCATCTTCGCCGACGATCCGGATCCTGTTCTGGCCAAGTCGATTTCACGCGGCCGGGCCGAGATCACCGCCCAGGTTGCCGCCGTGATGCGCCCGTTGTTCGAACGCTGGGAGATCGGCGACATCGACCGCGCCACGCCGGTGTTGACCACGGTGTTCCTCGGGATCTGCGAAGCGGCCGTGCAGATGATGCTCGACCCGGCCTCGTCCTGGCGGCCCGACGACCTCGCCGGGATCGTCGGGCCTGCGGCGTACCGGGCGCTGCGGGCCCGCAACATAAATCGAACTCGGACCAATCCGGCGCGCAGGCCATTCCGAATCACTGGTTGTGTCGGGGCAACCACGACAAGGAAGTCGAGCACCCATGAGATCCATCCACCATCGCGCGGCCACGCTGGCCATCGGCGCACTCGCCGTACTGAGCGCCGCCGCCTGTTCCAGCGGCAGTCGACACGTCCACCTCGGACGCCACATCGGCGATGTCCTCGGCGGTGTCGTCTGCAATGACCACCACGATGGCCCCGACGACCTCCGCGATGGCTCCAGCCGGCGCGCTGATCGGGTCGGGCTGCAGCGCCTACGCCGAACAGGTGCCCTCAGGCCCCGGTTCGGTGGCCGGGATGGCCCAGGACCCGGTAACGGTTGCCGCGTCGAACAACCCGATGCTCAAGACGCTGACCCAGGCGCTGTCGGGCAAGCTCAACCCGAACGTGAACCTGGTGGACACGCTCAACAGTGCAGAGTTCACCGTCTTCGCGCCCACCGACGACGCCTTCGCCAAGCTCGATCCGGCCACCATCGAAAAACTCAAGACCGACTCGGACCTCCTGACCAAGATCCTCACGTACCACGTTGTCCCCGGTCAGGCCAGCCCCGCGCAGGTCGCGGGTCAGCACAAGACGGTGCAGGGCGGCACCGTGACCGTGACCGGATCCGGTGACGCCCTGTTGGTCAACGACGCCGGCCTGGTGTGCGGCGGGGTGAAGACCGCGAACGCCACCGTGTACATGATCGACACCGTTCTGATGCCGCCGGCCGCCTGAGCCGACGCATCCCCAGACTGGCAGAGCAGCCCGCATCCCCCCGACCCGGGCTGCTCTGCCTTTTAATTATGTTGCGGCACAACCGATCCGACTCCGATTCAGCGACGAATACCTGATATGAACACGTTGGCGCTGATCGGTTTCGTCGGCGGGCTCATCACCGGGATTTCACCGTGCATCCTGCCGGTGCTCCCGGTGATCTTCTTCTCGGGAGCCCAGGGCGCTCGCGTGGACGCCTCCACTGACGGCGGGGTGGCCGTCGCGGTGGCACCGGTCCGGACCCGCGCGCAGGCGCTACGCCCCTATCTGGTGATCGCCGGGTTGGTCACCAGTTTCAGCGCCGTGACCCTGGTCGGATCGGCACTGCTGTCGCTGCTGCACCTGCCCCAGGACGCAATCCGGTGGGTGGCACTGGCCGCTCTGGTCACCATCGGGCTGGGATTGATCTTCCCGCGGGTCGAGCAGCTTCTCGAGAAGCCGTTTGCGCGGCTGCCGCAGAAGCAGTTCGCCACGCGCAGTGGCGGATTCCTGCTCGGTCTGACATTGGGTGTGTTGTACGTGCCCTGCGCGGGACCCGTACTCGCCGCGATCGTCGTGGCGGGCGCCACCGGATCCATCGGTATCGAGATCGTGGTCCTGACCTTCGCGTTTGCGGTCGGCGCCGCCCTCCCCCTGCTGTTCTTCGCGCTGGCGGGCCGACGAATCGCAGAGCGTGTCAGCGCCTTTCGCCGACGCCAGCGCGAGATCCGAATCACCGCGGGCATTGTGACGATTCTGCTGGCGGTTGCCTTGGCGTTCAACGTGCCTGCGGCACTGCAACGGGCCATCCCCGACTACACCGGTTCGCTACAGGACAAGGTCGGCGGCGAAGAACAGACTGCGGCAGAAGTTCAATCTGGGCGGCCTGGTCAACGAGCAGAACGCGCAACTGTCCAACTGCTCCGATGGCGCCGCCGAGTTGGAAAGCTGTGGACCGGCGCCGGACATCACGGGCATCACAGCCTGGCTCAACACCCCCGGCGGGCAGCCGGTCGATCTGAAATCGTTGCGGGGCAAGGTGATTTTGATCGACTTCTGGGCCTATTCGTGCATCAACTGCCAACGGGCGGCACCGCACATCAACGGCTGGTACCGGGCATACCACGACGCCGGCCTCGAAGTGATCGGCATCCACACCCCGGAGTACGCGTTCGAGAAGGTCCGGGACAACGTCGTCAAGGGCGCCGCCGACCTCGGCATCACCTATCCGGTCGCGCTGGACAACGGCTTTTCGACCTGGACGAACTACCGAAACCGCTACTGGCCGGCCAAGTATCTGATCGATGCGTTGGGAACCGTGCGTCACATCAAGTTCGGTGAGGGCGACTACGACGTCACCGAAAGCTTGATCCGGCAACTGCTCGCCCAGGCCCGGACGGGAGTGGACCTGCCGCCGCCGACCGAGAACATCGACACCACACCGCAATCCGGCCTGACACCCGAAACCTATCTCAGCGTCGGGAAGGTGGTGAACTACCACGGCACCGGCACCTACGATCAGGGTGCACGCGACTATTCCTATCCGCCTTCGCTTCCCGACGATTCCTTTGCACTGCGGGGCCGTTGGTCGCTGGACTACCAGGGTGCGACGGCGGAGTCCTCCTCGTCGACCATCGCGCTGAACTACCACGCCAAGGACGTCTACCTGGTGGTCGGCGGCACGGGTGCGGTCGCGGTGACGCGCAACGGTGTCACCCACACCGTGCAGGTGAGCGGGCCGCCCACCGCACATCAGATCGTCGCCGCCGACGATGTGGGTCGCGGACGCGTGGACGTACATCCGGACCCAGGGCTGCAAGTCTTCTCGTTCACGTACGGCTGACACCAAGCCAATGCCGTTGCGGCTCCGAATACCTGGAGAGAGTCCAAAAACAAGAGGAGACAAAGTGAAGCACTCACCGCGCAGGTCGATCGGAATCGTCGGCGCCACGGCCGTTCTCGCCGGACTGGTTCTGACCACGTCTGCCACGGCCGGGGCCGAACCCCCGGCAAGCCTGGTCGGACCCGGGTGTGCGGCCTACGCGCAACAGGTGCCGACCGGTCCCGGCTCGGTCAGCGGAATGGCACAGGATCCGGTCGCGGTCGCCGCGTCCAACAATCCCATGCTCACGACGCTCACTGCGGCGCTGTCCGGAAAGCTCAATCCGCAGGTGAACCTGGTCGACACGCTCAACGGCGGCGAGTTCACCGTCTTCGCGCCGACCGATGCGGCCTTCGCGAAGATCGACCCGGCCACCATCGCGACGTTGAAGACCGACGCACCGCTGCTCACGAAAATCCTTACCTACCATGTCGTCCCGGGCAGGGTCAGCCCAGACCAGGTCGCCGGCACGCACAAGACCGTCGAGGGTGGCACCGTCACCGTCAGCGGAATGGGCAACGACCTCACGGTCAATGACGCCTCGGTGGTCTGCGGCGGCGTTCAAACCGCCAACGCGACGGTGTACATGATCGACACGGTGCTGATGCCGTCCATGTAGGGCCGCGCACGGCGTGACGTGACACAAAGCTGACGAGGCGGCCTGTGGCGATGGGGGGAGGGCCGCCTCGTCTTGTGCACGGCGCGCTATATCGTCGGCACAGTGCCGCCGTCCACCACGATGTCCGCGCCGACCACCGAGGACGCGGCATCCGACACCAGGAACCCGACGACGCCGGCGATCTCCTCGGGCCGGGCCGGTCTGCCGAGCGGGATTCCGCCGAGTGCTCCCATCAGCGACTCCAACGCGTCGTTGCGGTCGGTGCCCGACGCCTCGGCGATCCGGCTCGATCAGAGCGTCGGCCGCCGTCGTCTGGATGAACCCCGGCGATACCGTGTTCACGCGTATTCCTTTGGGCGCCAACTCGTTCGCCAGGCCCTTGCTGTAGGCGCGCAGCGCGGCCTTGGCCGCCGCGTAGCCCAGTGTGCCGTCGTAGAGCGGCATCCTGCTCTGGATCGAACCGATATGGACGATCGCGCCGGAACCGGCGTCGATCATCGCCGGCACCAGCGCCCGGTCGAGGCGCACGGCGCCCAACAGGTTCAAGTTCAGCTCGTCGGCCCAATCCTGTTCGGTGAGAGTCGCGAATCCGCCCGCCGGCGCACCGGAACCGCCGGCGACATGGACGATGATCTGCGCTCCCCCGCGCGTCCGGACATGGTCGGCAACGGTGTCCACCCCGCCGGCGGTGGCGAGGTCCGCGGCGACGAAGTCGTCGGCCTCGATCTCGTCGGGCGCTCGACGCGCCACCGCGGTGACCACGGCGCCCGAATCCCGCAGCCGCGCAACGATCGCGGCCCCGGCGCCCTTCGTGCCGCCCGTGACGACAGCCCGACGTCCCTCCAATGTCCATCATGCGTCCACTCCCGGAGATCGGCCAGCACAAGTCGGTCACCCACCGCGCGGAATCGTCGGTGTCCCAGGAGAAGTTGACGTAGTACTCCCGCAACGGTCCCGCCACGCTGATCTCGTGTTCGAAGGCGTACTGCCCCAGCGCGCTGTAGGCAAGGTCGACGTCGTCGTGTGGGCCGTGGTGGCGGATGACGGCCAGCTCGGCGGGCGGCACGGTGAACGGTCGCACCCGGCCAACCGCCCGCACGTGTCCGTCAACCGGAATGAAGACGCTCGCCTGACCACGGTCCCGCTCAAAGATGTCGTAGGCGAACAACGCACCCGGCGCCCCGGTCTGGGCGAGTCGATCGGCGCCCACGGTGGCCCGCAGTTCGCCGACGGCGCCCTGCCACCACACCACCAACTCGTCGCGATCGACCGTCGCCTCGATGGCCACCGCGGGTGTCGCGGGCACGGTACGGAGCTCGACCCCGGTCGCCGCCGACGGCCGATCCAGCATGGCCCGAAGCGATTCGACCGCGGCACGGGTGGCGGCCAGTTGCGCCTCCAGCCTGCCGAGGTGGCCACTGATCAGCGCATTGCGCTCATCGGGCGCCGTCGCCAGCACGGCCCGGACGTCGGCGATCGGCATGCTCAACTCACGCAGCCGGCGCACCACGTGTGCGGCGCCAACCTGGCCGGGAGCGTAGTAGCGGTAGCCGGTCGACGGATCGACGAAGTCCGGCTCCACCAGGCCGACCTCGTGATAGTGGCGCAGCGTCTTCACACTGAGTTGCGTCATTCGGGAGAAGTCCCCGATCGACAGGCGATCAGTCATGGAGCCAGTGTGGAGTCTCCCGTCTGCTGGAGAGTCAAGCGCGAGGATGCGCGACGGCGATACGCTCAGTGCGATGTCAGGTGTCACGCGGCTGCTGTGGTTTCGTCGTGATCTGCGCCTGCACGATCAGCCCGCGCTGCTCGATGCCGCCGCCGACGGCGCCGACGTGCTGGCCTGTTATGTCCTCGACCCACGACTGACCTCGACGGCCGGGGCGCGGCGGCTGCAGTTCCTCTACGACTCGCTGCGCGAGCTGCACGACGCCCTCGACGGCAGGCTGTTGGTCACCCGAGGTCAGCCCGAGACGCGAATCCCGAACCTGGCCAACGCAATCGGCGCGACATCCGTGCACATCTCCGCGGACTTCTCGCCGTTCGGGACCCGCCGCGACGACGCGGTCCGGGCGGCGCTCGGTGACGTCGTATTGCACGCCGCGGGTTCGCCGTACCTGGTGTCGCCGGGACGTGTGGTCAAGGACGACGGCGAACCGTACAAGGTGTTCACGCCGTACTACCGGCGCTGGCTCGACCACGGGTGGCGGGGCCCGGCCGAATCCGGGCCGAAGACGGCGCACTGGATCGACCCCGCCGACCTGCCCGCAGCGGGGAAGAACCTCGACATCCCCGACCCGGGCACGCCGCTGAGCATCCCGGCCGGCGAGAAGGCGGCCCGGCGGCGCTGGAAGAGCTTCGCCGAAGAACGGACCTGGCGGGCTACGCCGACAACCGTGACCGGCCGGATCTGGACACCACCAGCCGCATGTCGGCGTACCTGCATTTCGGCAACATCCACCCGCGGACCATGGCCGCCGATCTCGACACCCGGGCCGCCGGGCCGCAGGCGTATCTGCGGGAGCTGGCGTTCCGCGACTTCTACGCCGCCGTGCTGGCGGCCTGGCCGCGCAGCGCGTGGTGGAACTTCAACACCGACTTCGACACCATCGAGGTCGACGACGGCCGCGACGCCGAGCGGCTCTTCGACCGCATGGAAGGACGGCCGCACCGGGTTCCCGATCGTCGACGCCGGTATGCGCCAGTTGCGCGAGACCGGCTTCATGCACAACCGGGTGCGGATGATCACCGCGTCGTTCCTGGTCAAGGATCTGCATCTGCCGTGGCAGTGGGGCGCGCGGTGGTTTCTCGAGCAGTTGGTCGACGGCGACGTCGCCAGCAATCAGCACGGCTGGCAGTGGGCGGCCGGCAGCGGCACCGACGCCGCGCCGTACTTCCGGGTGTTCAATCCGGAAGCCCAGGCCGCCAAGTTCGATCCCGACTGCCGCCTACGTCCGGCGCTGGGTGCCCGAATTCGACGGTGCGGACTATCCGCAGCCGATTGTCGACCACGGCCGGGAACGCGCCGAAGCGCTGCGCCGATACGGCCAGATCCGCTGAGCCCCGCACCTATCCGTATGTCAGAATGACGGCATGGTCAGCACCGAAGTTGAGCGTTACAGCGACGACGTCGACCCCGCCGAGGTGCCGTCGGCCAAGTGGGGCTGGAGCAAGATCAACCACCGGACCTGGCATATCGCCGGGTTTGGCGCCATCGTGTTCCTGCTGTTGATGCTGCACGGCAACCACGTGGGCAAGGTCGAGGACATCTTCCTGCTCATCTTCGCCGGCCTGGGCGCCATCGTGTTGATCCGCGACATGTGGGGCCGCCACCGCGGCTGGATCCGCTAACCCTGCGCCGCCAGCTGTCCGCACGCTCGGTCTGATCGCGTGCGCTCCAGCTACCTGCCTCCTCCGTCGGCAGCCAGCTGGCCGCACGCGGCCGCGATCTCCCGCCCGCGGGTATCCCGCACCGTGCAGGACACACCCTTGGCGCGCACCCGCCGGACGAACTCGCGCTCGACGGGCTTGGGACTGGCGTCCCACTCGCTGCCCGGCGTCGGGTTCAGCGGAATCAGATTCACATGCACCAGCGGGCCGAACGCGGCGTGCAGCTTCTTGCCCAGCAGATCGGCCCGCCACGGCTGATCGTTGACGTCGCGGATCAGCGCGTACTCCACCGACACCCGCCGGCCGGTGACGTCGGCGTAGTAGCGGGCGGCGTCCAGCGCCTCGGCGACGTTCCACCGGTTGTTGACCGGCACCAGCGTGTCGCGCAGTTCGTCGTCCGGGGCATGCAGCGACAGCGCCAGCGTCACGCCGAGGCGCTCGTCGGCCAGCCTGCGGATCGCCGGCGCCAGGCCGACCGTCGACACCGTCACCGAGCGCGCCGAGATCCCGAACCCGTCGGGCGGCGGCCGAGATGATGCCGCCGCACCGCGGCCAGCACCCGGTTGTAGTTGGCCAGCGGCTCGCCCATGCCCATGAACACCACGTTGGACAGCCGGCCCGTCGAACTCGTCGCGCATCGCGGCGCGCCGCCGTGCGCACCTGCTCGACGATCTCGGCGGTGGACAGGTTGCGGGTCAGGCCGCCCTGGCCGGTGGCGCAGAACGGGCAGGCCATGCCGCAGCCGGCCTGCGACGAGATGCACACGGTGTTGCGGTCGGGATAGCGCATCAGCACCGACTCGAACGTGGTGCCGTCGACCGGCCCGCCACAGCGTCTTGCGGGTCTCGCCCGCGTCGCACTGGATCTGGCGGGCCGCGGTCAGCAGGTGCGGGAACAGGCGCCTCGGCCACCTGCTCGCGCATCGCGGCGGGCAGGTCGGTCATCTGCTGCGGGTCGGCGATCAGCCGGCCGTAGTACTGGTTGGCCAGCTGTTTGGCCCGAAACGCCGGCAGGCCCAGTTCGGCGACGGCGGCGGCGCGGGCGGCGGCGTCGAGGTCGGCGAAATGCCGCGGCGGCAGTGCGCGGCGCGGCGCCTCGAAGACCAGTTCTTGCTTCATGCTGGCATCCAGTATCAGGTCAGACCCCAACCGGTTCACGTCAGCAGCGTCAGGACGATCCAGGTGGCCGCCGCCGACGGCAGGATCGAGTCGATGCGGTCCATGATTCCGCCGTGGCCGGGCAGCAGCGTGCCCATGTCCTTGATGCCCAGGTCGCGCTTGACCTGGGATTCCACCAGGTCGCCGAGCGTGCCGGTGATCACCAGGAAGATGCCCAGCGGGATGCCGACCCACGGCGGCCGTTCGAGCAGGAACGTGACGGCCAGCACGGCCGCGGTGGTGCCGCACAGCAGCGAACCGGCGAAGCCCTCCCACGACTTCTTCGGGCTGATCGCCGGGAACCATCGGATGCTTGCCGAACAGCACGCCCGCCGCGTAGCCGCCGATGTCGGAGAACACGACCGCCAGCAGCATGGCACAACACCCGCGCCCAGCCGTCGTCCGGATAGATCAGCAGGACGCCGAACGCGCCGAACAGCGGAATCCAGGCCGCCAGGAAGATCGTCGCCGACACGTCGCGCAGGTAGTTCTGCGGGTGCGCTCGTCGAGCCCGTGGGCGAGCAGTCGCCAGATCAGGCACACCAGCACCGTGCCGCCGAAGGCGCCCAGCGCGCCCGTCGTACCGAACGGCCACGTCAACCAGATCATCGCCTGGCCGCCGATCAGCAGCGGCCAGATCGGAATGACGTAGCCGGCTTCGCGCAGCCGGCGCACCACCTCGTGGGTGGCCACCGCGATCGCGACGGCGACGACGCCGATCCAGACATAGGGCACGTACAGCAGGATGGCGATCATGCCGAAGCCCATGACGGCGCCCACGGCGATCGCGGCGGGCAGATTGCGCCCGGCCCGCGACTTCTTCTGTGGCGGCGGGCCCGCCGCCGGTTGGTCGGTCTCGGTGTCTGCCACGGGATGCGCTGCTGAAGGAGGTCAGACCTCCAGCAGTTCGCCTTCCTTGTGCTTGACCAGCTCGTCGATCTGATTGGTGTACTGGTGGGTGGACTTGTCGAGGTCCTTCTCGGCCCGGCTCACCTCGTCCTCGCCGGCGTCGCCGTCCTTCTTGATGCGGGACAGCTCCTCCATCGCCTTGCGGCGGATGTTGCGCACCGACACCTTGGCGTCCTCGCCCTTGGACTTGGCCTGCTTGACGAGTTCGCGGCGACGTTCCTCGGTCAGCTGCGGGATCGCCACCCGGATGATGGTGCCGTCGTTGGTGGGGTTCACGCCGAGGTCGGAGTTGCGGATCGCTGTCTCGATGGCGCCCAGCTGCGACGCCTCGTACGGCTTGATGACGACCATCCGGGCCTCGGGCACGTTGATGCTCGACAGCTGCGTGATCGGTGTCATCGACCCGTAGTAGTCGATGTTGATGCGGGAGAACATGCCCGGGTTGGCGCGGCCGGTGCGGATGGTCGCCAGGTCGTCACGGGCGACCGTAACGGCCTTCTCCATCTTCTCCTCGGCGTCGAAGAGAGTCTCGTCGATCACGCTGTTTTCTCCCGTCTCTGGCCTCGACGTGAACCGCGTCAGGTGGTAACCAGTGTCCCGATCTTCTCACCTGCGACGGCACGCGCGATATTGCCATCGGTCAACAGGTTGAACACCAGGATCGGCATGCCATTGTCCATGCAGAGGCTGAAGGCGGTGGCATCCGCCACTTTCAGCCCGCGATCGATGACCTCGCGGTGGCTGATTTCCGGTAGCAGTTCGGCCTCCGGGTTGGTCCTCGGGTCGTCGGTGAACACGCCGTCGACGGCCTTGGCCATCAACACCACCTCGGCACCGATCTCCAGTGCGCGCTGCGCGGCGGTGGTGTCGGTGGAGAAGTAGGGCAGGCCCATGCCGGCGCCGAAGATCACCACGCGGCCCTTCTCCAGGTGCCGGCGGGCCCGCAACGGGATGTACGGTTCGGCGACCTGCCCCATGGTGATGGCGGTCTGCACCCGGGTGGCGATGCCTTCCTTCTCCAGGAAGTCTTGCAGCGCAAGGCTGTTCATCACCGTTCCGAGCATGCCCATGTAGTCGCTGCGGGTGCGTTCCATCCCGCGCTGCTGCAGTTGGGCGCCGCGGAAGAAGTTGCCGCCGCCGATGACCACGGCCACCTGTACGCCGCTGCGCACCACTTCGGCGATCTGCCGGGCCACCAGCGCCACCACGTCGGGATCGAGGCCGACCTCGCCGCCGCCGAACATCTCGCCGCCGAGCTTGAGCAACACCCGTCCGTAGGGACGAAGCGTGTTGGCGTCGCCGTTGGTGGTGCTATCCCCCATCAGACTCCTCGGCCTTCTCGCAGATAAACGCCATCCAGGTGGTGAACGAGGACGGCTCAGCCCATCCTGCCTCATCGCGGCATGCCCGTTTTGCCGGGGGTTAATGCGCAGACCCGCGGGATGGAATGGGCCGGCCATGGTGTTCGCTTTAGGCATGGACATCTCCAATGCAGTCGCGCTGGTCACCGGCGCCAATCGTGGCCTCGGCGCGAAGATCGCCGAGGAATTGGTCAGCCGCGGCGCCCGGGTTTACGCCGGCGCCCGCGATCCGGAATCCGTTACCGTGCAAGGTGTCACGCCGGTGGCGATCGACACCACCGACCCCGCCACGATCGCCGCGGCGGTGCAGGCCGCCGGGGACGTCACGGTGCTGATCAACAATGCCGGGATCGCGCGTGACGTCGACCTGCTGGACGGCGATCTCGATGGGGCGCGCGCCGAGATGGACACCAACTACTTCGGGACGCTGGCAATGATCCGCGCGTTCGCACCGGTGATCGAGGCCAACGGCGGCGGCGCCATCCTCAACGTGCTCTCGGTGCTGTCGTGGATCAGCTTCCCCGACAGCGGTGGCTACTGCGCGTCGAAATCCGCGGAGTGGTCCATGACCAACGCGGTGCGCGCGGCACTGCACGGTCGCGGTATCGCAGTGACCGGGCTGCACGTCGGCCTGATGGACACCGATATGGCGGCCGGATTCGACGCGCCCAAGACCGCTCCGGCCGACGTGGCGCGACTGGCCGTCGACGGGATCGCGTCGGGCGCCTACGAGGTCCTCGCCGACGATGTCAGCAGGCAGGTGCAGGCCGGACTGGCCAGCGGGGTCGGGGCGCTGTACCCGAACCTGGCCGGCTGACCGTCACGCCGGTAGCCGCGTGAACGGCCGCGCTTCTTCGAGTTCGTAGCCGAGTTCCAGCAGCATGGCCTCGCGGCCGGCCGGGGCGGCGATCATCATGCCGACCGGTAGCCCGGCCGCGGATTCCGCGAGCGGCAGCGAGATGGCGGGGTCGCCGGTGACGTTCTGCAGGGGCGTGAACGCCACCCAGTCGGTGAGGCGACTCATGATCTGTTCGTAGCCCGCGGTGGGGTCCAGGTAGCCGATGAGCGGTGGCTGGTCGGCCAGCGTCGGCATCAACGCCACGTCGTAGGTCCGGTAGAGCTTGTTCATCACGCGGCGGATGGTCGCCAGCCGGGCCATCGCCAGCGGCAGTCGGTGCAGGTTGCGAGACGCGTGGCGTTCCAGCCCCAGCGTCAGGCTGTCCAGCCGGGCGCGGTCGAAATCCGGGGCGAGTTCGCGACGGCCGCTGCGGACCACCGCGAACGCCAGCAGTCCCCAGTAGGCGACGAAGTCGTTCACGAACGACTTCGGGACCGGCGGCTGGTCGAGGTGCTCGACGTGGTGTCCGAGTCCTTCGAGCAACGCTGCCGTCTTCAACGTCAGGTCGCGCATCTCGGGTGCGCATTCCCGCAACACCGAACGGGTGAACACCGCGACCCGCAATCGCGCGGTCCCGGCGCCCGTCACGTCGCCGACCGCCGGCAGTTTCGGGTTGCACCACGCGCGTTCCATCTCGCGGTAGAACGCGGCGGTGTCGCGGACAGTGCGCGTCAGGACCCCGTTGACGCCGAGCCGGATCGGCATCTGCTGCATCTGCCGTTCCAGCGGAAGCCGTCCGCGCGATGGCTTGAGACCGACCAACCCGGTGCAGGACGCCGGAATTCGGATGGAGCCGCCACCGTCGTTGGCGTGGGCGATGGGCACGGCGCCCGACGCGACGAACACCGACGCCCCCGACGACGACGCGCCCGGGGTGCGGTCGGTGTCCCACGGGTTTCGCACCGGGCCGTGCCGCGGGTGCTCGGCGGACGCACTGAAACCGAACTCGGGCATCCGGGTCTTGCCCAGCGGGATCAGCCCGGTGGACAGGAACACCTTGGTGAAATCGCCGTCGGCGGCCGCGGGGCGAGGTTGCCAGGCATCGGTGCCGTGCATGGTCGGCATACCGGAAACGTCGGTGTTGTCCTTGACGAAGGTGGGCACGCCGTCGAAGAAGCCGCCGTAGGGGGTGGCGGCGCGGGCCCGCGCGCGGTCGAACGCCTCGTACGCGAGGCCGTTCAGTTCGGGATTGACCTTCTCGGTCCGGACGATCGCGGCCTCGACCGCCTCGGCCCGCGAGATCGCGCCGGACCGGATGGCGTCGGCCACGCCGACCGCGTCGAGACCACCGAGCGCATCGTCATTGAAGGCGGAAACGACCATGACCGAAACTAGCAAGCCCCTACGGCAGGCCTGCCGCCACACGCTCGAGCGCGCCGAGGTGCTCGTCGACGTTCCGCAGTCCCGCACCCATGGTGTTGACCGAAACGTGGGTGGCCCCGGCGGCCGCCCAGGCGCTGACATCCTCGCTGACCTTGTCGGCGTCACCCGACCAGGTCACCCGCCCCTCCATCCCGAGTACCGCCGGGTCCCGGCCCGCCGCCAGGGCGGCACGATCCACCTGTTCCCGCGCATAGTCGAGGCCCGGGCCGGGTTCCATCATCGGGAACCAGCCGTCGCCGAGGCGACCTGCCCGCTCGTAGGCACGATTCGAGGCGGCACCGAACCACACCGGGATGGGCCGCTGCACCGGCAGTGGCGCCAGCCCGGCGCCGGTCACCCGGTGATACCGGCCGTCGAATGTCACCGACTCCTCGGTCCACAGCCGGCGCATCACCTCGACCTGTTCCTCGGAGCGCCGGCCGCGGTTGCTGAAGTCCTCGCCGAGCGCCTCGTATTCGACTGCGTTCCAACCCAATCCGATACCCAGACGGAACTGCCCCGCGGTGAGCAGGTCGACTTCGGCGGCCTGCTTGGCAACCAGTGCGGTCTGCCGCTGCGGCAGGATGATCACCCCGGTGACCAGTTCCAGCGAGGTGAGCCCCGCCAGGTAGCCGAACATGACGAACGGTTCGTGGAAGGTGGTGCGAACGTCGTAGGGGCCCTGCCAATCCTGATGGACCGCGGGGTCGGCGCCCAGGACGTGGTCGTAGGCCAGGATGTGGGTGAAGCCCAACTCCTCGACCCGCTGTCCGTACGCCCGCACCGCACCGGGGTCACCACCGAGTTCGGTCTGGGGGAACACCACTCCTATGCGCATAGCTGCTCCAACAGCGGCGCCGGCCGTCTGCTTCCCGGCCGTCGCGAAAGGCAAAACCCCGCGCCTCCGGGATCACCGGATGATGGCGCGGGGCTTTACGGGTGAGCGGTTGGTGCGCCGCTCAGGACTGGTGCCGAGTGGGCCTTACTGCTGGCCGACCTCGAACCGGGCGAACCGGGTGACGGTCACGCCGGCGTCGTCCAGCAGGGCCTTGACGGTCTTCTTGCTGTCGGACACCGACGGCTGCTCGAGCAGTACGACGTCCTTGTAGAAGCCGTTGACCCGGCCCTCGACGATCTTGGGCAGCGCGGCCTCGGGCTTGCCCTCGGCCTTGGCGGTCTCCTCGGCGATGCGACGCTCGTTGGCCACCACGTCCTCGGGCACGTCGTCACGCGTCAGGTACTTGGCCTTCAGCGCGGCGATCTGCAGAGCGGCGGAGTGCGCTGCGTCTTTATCAGCACCGGTGTACTCGACGAGAACACCCACGGCGGGCGGCAGGTCCGCCGCCCGCTTGTGCAGGTAGGTCTCGACCGTGCCGTCGAAATAGGCGGCGCGACGCAGTTCGAGCTTCTCGCCGATCTTGGCCGACAGGTCGGCGACGGCCTGCTCGACCGTGCGGGCCGCCGGATCGGCGGAAATGTGAGCCGCCTTGAGCGCGTCGACATCGGCGGCCTTGGCCGCCAGCGCCGCCGCGACGACCTTGTCGGCCAGTTCCTGGAACTCGGCGTTCTTGGCGACGAAGTCGGTCTCGGAGTTGAGCTCGATAAGCGCGCCGTCCTTGGCGGCCACCAGGCCCTCGGCGGTGGCGCGCTCGGCGCGCTTGCCGACGTCCTTGGCGCCCTTGATACGCAGCACCTCGACGGCCTTGTCGAAATCGCCGTCGCTTTCGGCCAGCGCGTTCTTGCAGTCGAGCATGCCGGCGCCGGTCAGCTCCCGCAGTCGCTTGACGTCGGCAGCGGTGTAGTTAGCCATAATTCAGTCTTTCCTTCGAAAGATTCAGGAAGCGTCAGTGGTGGTCTCAGTGGCAACAGCAGCTGTGCCATCGGCGGTGCTTGTCGTCGCCGTGGCGAGCAACTCCTGCTCCCACTCCGCAAGCGGCTCACCGGCGGCAGCCTCGGGCTTGCCGTCAGCGGCACCGCCACCGGCGCGGGCCTGCAACCCCTCGGCAACCGCGGAGGCGATCACCTTGGTCAGCAGCGCGGCCGAGCGGATGGCGTCGTCGTTACCCGGAATCGGGTAGTTGACCTGGTCCGGATCGCAGTTGGTGTCCAGGATCGCGATGACCGGGATGCCCAGCTTGATGGCCTCGCTGACGGCAAGGTGCTCCTTGTTGGTGTCGACGACCCAGATGGCCGAGGGCACCTTCTGCATGTCCCTGATACCGCCGAGGCTGCGCTCGAGCTTGTTCTTCTCGCGGGTCAGCATCAAGATTTCCTTCTTGGTGCGACCTTCGAAGCCACCGGTCTGCTCCATGGACTCGAGTTCCTTGAGGCGCTGCAGGCGCTTGTGCACGGTGGAGAAGTTGGTGAGCATGCCGCCGAGCCAGCGCTGGTTCACATAGGGCATGCCGACGCGGGTGGCCTCATCGGCGATCGACTCCTGGGCCTGCTTCTTGGTGCCGACGAACATGACCGATCCGCCGTGGGCGACGGTCTCCTTGACGAACTCGTACGCCTGGTCGATGTAGGTCAGGGTCTGCTGCAGGTCGATGATGTAGATGCCGTTGCGGTCGGTGAAGATGAACCGCTTCATCTTGGGATTCCAGCGACGGGTCTGATGCCCGAAGTGGGTGCCGCTGTCAAGCAGCTGCTTCATGGTTACAACAGCCATGAGTGTGCCTTCTTTACTTTGTCGGTTGTCGTCCGGCGTCGGGTGAAGCCGGACCCTGGCGCCTGCTGTGTGACCGGGCCCGACCTGGAATTCCAGGCTGGGACCGACCGGCACACGGTTACGAACAGTGGTTCGTGCCGCAGGCGCGCGAAGTCAGCCCGCGCAAGCGAGCTGCGTCAAGGAGTTTACACGGTCGAAACGGGTGCTCTGTCCACACTTGCTGCCTCGTCCACAGCTGCGCGCGCGGACGGCTGGTGGTTCCGGCGGTAGGCAGCTGAACTGGGCGGATGCGCTGGGTGGCGGTGGTCGTACTTGCTCTCGTCACGGCCGCACCGGCAGGCGCCGACGACGTCCGATTGGCCTGGCCGCTGCGGCCCCGCCCGGCCGTGGTGCGCGGCTTCGACGCTCCGTCGCCCAACTGGAACCGCGGCCACCGCGGCGTGGACCTGGCCGGCGCCGTCGATCAGCCGGTGTACGCCGCGGGGCCGGCGACAGTGGTGTTCGCGGGAGTGCTGGCCGGCCGGCCGGTCGTGTCACTGGCGCATTCGGGCGGGCTGCGCACCAGCTACGAGCCGGTGCGGGCAGCGGTACGGGTGGGACAGCTCGTGGACTCGACAACCGCACTGGGCACCTTGGAGCCCGGCCATCCCGGCTGTGCGGCCGTTGCCTGCCTGCACTGGGGCGCGATGTGGGGCCCGGCCGCACGCGCCGACTACGTCGACCCGCTGGGGTTGTTGGCGTCCACCCGCATCCGGCTGAAACCCCTGCACCCCGTTGTCCGCGCGAGTGCGCGCGTCACCTTTTAGCGCGACGGTGCGTGTTGGTGCGCGACACGCCGCTGATATCCGTACTTCTGTGCACACTCGCGCCGAAAGGGCGTACCTCAGGCGTACCTCAGGCCCGCGGGTGCGCCTGGTCGTGCACGGCGCGCAGCCTGGCGACGGTGACGTGGGTGTAGAGCTGCGTCGTCGCCAGCGTCGAGTGGCCGAGGAGTTCCTGAACAATCCGCAGGTCGGCGCCGCCCTCGAGCAGGTGTGTCGCGGCACTGTGCCGCAATCCGTGTGGACCCATATCGGGTGCCCCGTCCACCGCGGCCACCGTCTGGTGCACGACGGTGCGCGCCTGCCGGGCATCGAGACGCTTGCCGCGGGCTCCGAGCAGCAGTGCGGGCCCCGAGTCCGGGATCGCCAGCACCGGGCGGCCGTCGGCGAGCCAGGCGCGCAGCGCGTCTTCGGCGGGCACACCGAACGGAGTGGTGCGCTGCTTGTTGCCCTTGCCCAGTACCCGCAGCAGCCGGCGGCTCAGGTCGACATCATCGACGTCGAGCCCGCACAGTTCGCTGACCCGGATACCGCTGGCGTACAGCAGCTCGACGATCAGTCGGTCGCGCAGCGCCAGCGGATCACCTTCGGCCGCACCGGATTTCGCGGCCGTCATGGCGTCGAGTGCCTGATCGGCACGAAGGACGGCGGGCAGGGCGCGGTGTGCCCTGGGCGTCTGCAGCCGGGTGGACGGATCGGTGGCGGTCAGACCGCGGCGGGTCGCCCACGCGAAGAACGTCTTGATGGCCGACGTCCGCCGGGCCAGCGTGGTGCGGGCCGCCCCGGCGCCGGCCTGCGTGGCCAACCAGGACCGCAGCACCGGCAGCGACACCGCACTCAGGTCCGCATCCGGGGCCCGCTGCGCAAGAAATTCGAAGAGCGAGCGGAGATCGCCGAGGTACGCCCGCTGCGTGTGGGCCGACCGGGCCCGCTCCAACGCCAGGTACTCGGCGAAATCACCGAGGACGACCTCGAAGGACGGATGCACTCACTCACCGTCGCAGACTCAGTCGGGTTTGCCGGCCTCCGACGCGGCGAGTTCGCGTTTCCACTGCCGGAACGTCTCCTCGGTGCGGCCGCGTCGCCAGTAGCCGGAGATCGACGAGGCCCACTTGGCCTCGACGCCGCGTTCCTTGCGGATGTAGGGCCGCAGGTTGTGCATCACGGTCTGCGCCTCGCCGTGGATGAACACCTGCACTTGGCCCGGCAGCCACGGCGCGCTCTTGACGGCGTCGATCAGCGGGGCGTTGTCACCGGCCTTCTCCTCGGGTACGAGGTCGGCGCGTCCGCCGCGGTGAACCCACGTGACGGTCACGCCGTCGGGGGCGGTCAGCACGATCTCGTCGTCGGGACCGGCGATCTCGATGAACACCTGGCCGATGGCGTCGGACGGCAGCGACTCGAGCGCGACACTGATCGCGGGGATGGCGGCCTCGTCGCCGGCGAACAGGTGCCAGTCGGCGGCCGGGTCGGGCGAATATGCCCCGCTGGGACCCATCAGATAGGCGGGATCCCCCGGTTTTACGTTCTCGGCCCACGGGGCGGCGACGCCATGGTCGCCGTGCGTGACGAAGTCGATGGCAATCTCCCGGTTGCCGATATCGCCGCGGCGCACGGTGTAGGTCCGCACGGTGGGCCGTCGGGCGGCGTCGAGGTCGGAGAAGCTGTCGATCGTCAGAGGACGCGGTAGCGCATCGACGTCGACACCCGACGGGAACGATGACGACCTTGACATAGGAGTCGGTGCACTCTCCCGGGGTGAAGGTGTCGAATCCGTTGCCGCCCAAGACGACGCGCACCATGTGCGGCGTGATGCGTTCGGTACGCAGGACCTCGAAGGTGTGGATGGGTCGACCGGCCATCCGACCGACTATACGAGCGGGCGAGCCGCCGCAGGGCTCTCCCCTACCGAGGTCGGGTGACCAACCGGGGCCGTAGGTTCGATGCTGCGATCGTCGCCTCCGAGCCGAGGGCGTCGATCAGCCCATCGGCGTACTCGACCAAGCCCGCGGCGTCGACGGCATGCGGCGCCGCCTTCGCTTCGTGGGCAAGGCCGACTGCTGCCCGACGAAGGACGGTGATCGCGCCCTTGACGTTGCCGCGTTGGACGTGGGTGATGCCGACCATCAGCTGCGCCAGGCCTTGCCACAGGCCGCGCTCCTCGGCCGGACCGCTCTTCCATGCGGCCTCGAGCACTTCGTGCGCATTGAAAGCGAGACCTCGATCCAACAGATCCTGGGCGTAGGCCAGGGTCTCGGCGGGCGTGAGCCGGAGGTCGTCCGGAATGCGGGGAATTCCCTCACTGCCTTGACGAAGGGGGCGGCCAAGGGCGTCGCGGGGGCGGGCGCTGCGTGGACGGCCGGATTCGTCGCGATCACGATGCACCATGTCCCCATCCTGCGCGCCGCGGCGTGCGGACGGTGCTCATTAGACTGCGGTGCCGAATGTCGGCCATGGAAGGACATCGGAAGGAGTCGGATGCAGGCAGTTCCCGTCATCGCGCTGACCGGCTATCTCGGTGCGGGCAAGACGACGCTCTTGAACCACGTGCTGCGCACCCCGGGCGCGCGGATCGGTGTGGTGATCAACGACTTTGGTGAACTCAACGTCGATGCCGGCCTGGTGACCGGGCAGGTCGACGAGCCGGCGTCCATCGCCGGCGGGTGTATCTGCTGCCTGTCCGACGACGACACCCTCGACGACGCGCTGACCAAACTCGCCGACCCGAAGCTCGATCTCGACGCCATCATCGTCGAGGCCAGCGGAATGGCGGATCCGGTGGCGATCTCCCGCATCATCCGGTTCAGCGGCGCCGAGAACGTGCGCTGGGGCGGAGTGGTCGACGTGATCGACGCCCGCGCGCACTTCGACACCGTCGACCGCGGCGGCCTTCCGCCCGCGCGGTACGGCGCCGCTTCGCTGGTCGTGGTCAACAAACTGGATCAAGTCCCCGACACCGAACGCGACAACACCCTGGAGCGCATCGAAGCCCGTGTGCGGGAACTCAATCCCGACACACAGATCGTCGGGGTGACCGCCGGTCGGATCGACTCGACGCTGCTCTACGACGTGTCCGCCCGCAGCGCGGAGCCGGGACAACTCTCGTTCCGGGAGTTGCTGCTGGACGCGGCGACCCCGCCTCACGCCGATGACCACGACCACATGCACGCCGACTCGGTGACGGTGACCAGCGACGGCTGCGTCGATCCGGATGCGTTGTTCGACCTGCTCGAAAACCCACCGGCCGGGGTGTACCGGCTCAAAGGGGTCGTCGCCGTCCGCTATCGCGCGACCGTTCGGCACTATGTCGTCAACCTGGTCGGTACCTCCATTCACGTGGCGGGCGCACCGCCGACAGCCACGACGGGTATCCCCAATCATCTGGTCGCCATCGGCGTGCACCTCGACAGCGACGAGGTGCGCGCCCGCATGAGCACCGCACTACAGAGCCGCGCGGAGCTACCGCTCCGCCCGCGGGATTCGCCGCCTGCAGCAGTACCGCCGGCTCAGCATCTGACCAACCGCCACCTCCCATCGACCTTCTCCACCAGGCCCGCGATCTCCAGCATCGCCAGCGGGCCGAGGACCCGTTCGACGGGCAGGCCGCACTCGACCGCAGATCTGCTCGACGATCGCAGGCCGCGCGCCGGCAGTGCCTCGTACACCGTCCGCTCGCTGTCGGAGCGCCCGTCCAGCCTGGACGTCGGGTGCTCCGGCTCCTCGGCCAATTCGCCACTGCGCCCGACGATTTCCACGATCTCGTCGGCCCGTGTCACCAGTACAGCGTCGCGCCGCAACAGTTGGTGGCACCCGGCCGAGGCGGCCGAGGTGACCGGACCTGGGACGGCGCACACCACCCGGCCCATCGCATCCGCCCAGGACGCAGTATTGGCCGCCCCACTGCGCAAGCCCGCTTCCACGACAACGGTGGCGCGACTCAGCACCGCCACCAACCGGTTGCGGGTCAGGAAGCGGTGTCGCGCCGGCCGCACACCCGGCGGGTACTCGGTAACCAGCAGGCCACTGGCCGATATCCGGTGCAGCAGCGCGGAATGCCCAGCCGGATAAGGAATATCGATGCCGCCGGCCAGCACGGCCACGGTAACGCCGTCGGCGGCCAGCGTCGCGCGGTGGGCCGCGCCGTCGATCCCGAACGCGCCACCGGAAACCACCGCAACGTCGCGCTCGACGAGACCGGCCGCGAAATCCGCTGCCACGTGTTCGCCGTAGGCGGTCGCCGCCCGGGTGCCGACGACTGCCGCCGACCGTTCCGCGACGTCGTCGAGCCGCGCCGGCCCCAGCGCCCACAGCACCATCGGCGGTGCGCCGCGCGGCTTCTTGCGCACCTTGTCGGAGGCGAACGCGGTGCACGCCAGATAGGGCCATTCGTCATCGTCGGGGGTGACCAGGCGGCCACCGCGTGCGGCCAGCAGGTCGAGATCCTTTGCCGCACTGTCCTCGCCGCGTCGCGCTTCGACAAGCGGCGCCAGGTGATCGGACACCGCGCCACGGCGGACCGAGGCGGCCGCCTCCACAGGGCCGACGTCGGCCACCAGCGCCGCCAACTCCGGGCACGGCGGTTCGGCGACCCGGGACAGATATGCCCAGGCGCGCTGCACGGCTTCGTCGCTCATCGTGCCGCTCCCGGTTGACGGAAGCTCAACGCGGTCGCGACATCGTCGGGACTCGGCGATGTGCGCCCGCCCAGGTCGGCAAGCGACCACGCGACCCGCAGGCATCGGTCCACGCCCCGGATGCTCAGCAGGCCGCGATCCAGCGCGGTCCGCAGTGGCGCCATCGCTTCACGGCTCGGCCGAAAAGTGCGGCGCAGCAACGGACCCGGCACCTCCGCGTTGGTCCGCACGCCGATCGCGCGCCACCTCTCCGCGGCGGCATTGCGCGCGGCGGCCACTCGCTGACGGACCACCGCGGTCGGCTCCCCATCCTGGTCGTGGAACGCCCCGGCGCGCACCGGATGCATCTGCACACGCAGGTCGACGCGGTCCAGCAGCGGACCCGACAGGCGACCCAGATAGCGCCGCTTGACCGCCGCCGCGCACATGCAGTCGCGGGGATCGGCGGGTGCGCACGGGCACAGGTTGGCGGCCAGGACGAGCTGGAACCGGGCCGGATACCGCGCCACACCGTCTCGGCGGGCCAGCCGGATCTCGCCGTCCTCCAACGGCGTTCGAAGTGCTTCCAGCACACTGGTTCCGATCTCGGCGCACTCGTCGAGGAACAGCACCCCGCGGTGCGCGCGACTGACCGCGCCCGGGCGCGCCATGCCGCTGCCGCCGCCCACGAGTGCGGCGACGCTGGACGTGTGGTGCGGGGCGACGAACGGCGGCCGGGTGATCAGCGGTGTGTCGTCGGCCAGGATCCCGGCCACCGAGTGGATGGCGGTGACCTCGAGCGCCTCGCTTTCGGTCAGCGGGGGCAGCAATCCCGGAAGCCGCTGGGCCAACATGGTTTTCCCGATACCGGGCGGGCCGGTCAACATCAGATGGTGTGCCCCCGCGGCGGCCACCTCGACAACGAAGCGCGCCTGCGTACTGCCCGACGACGTCGGCGAGATCGGCATGAACGTCGTCGTCGGGCGGCGGCGCGTCGACCCGCTCCGCAAGCCGGGCCCCGCCCTCCAGCCAGGCCTGCAGTTGGCTCAGCGTCGCCACGCCGAGCACCTCGACCCCGTCGACCAGACTGGCCTCGGCCAGGTTCTCCATCGGCACCACCACCGTCGGCCAGCCCTCCCGCTGGGCGGCCAGCACCGCGGGCAGCACGCCGCGCACCGGGCGGACCCGGCCGTCGAGCGCCAATTCGCCCAGCAGCACGGTCTTTTCCAGTCGCGCCCACGGCTTCTTGCGGGCCGCCGACAGCACCGCGCGAAGCCAGGGCGATGTCGTACACCGACCCCATCTTCGGCAGCGTCGCCGGCGACAGCGCCAGGGTCAGCCGCGACATCGGCCACTGGTTGTCACTGTTGGTGATCGCCGACCGCACCCGGTCGCGCGACTCCTGCAGCGCCGCATCCGGCAGCCCGACCAGGTGCACGCCCGGCAGGCCGGAGGTGATGTCGGCCTCGATCTCCACCACCTCGCCGTGCAAGCCGCTGACCGCGATCGAATACGCCCGCCCCAGCGCCATCAGCCGACACCCTTGAGGTGCGTGAGCTCCGGGCTGCGGCTGCGCCCGATCCGCACCCCGACCACGTCGATGCGCAACGCCGGCCAGTGGCCGTCCTGCTCGGCCAGCCACAACGCCGCCAGCCGGCGGATCCGCTTGACCTTCGCGACGGTCACGGCCTCGGGCAGACCACCGAACCCGTCGCCCGTGCGGGTCTTCACTTCGACGAACACCAGCGTGCGGCCCGACGGGTCGGTCGCGATCACGTCGAGTTCGCCGTAACGGCATCGCCAGTTGCGCGCCAGGATCCGCATTCCCAGCGCGTGCAGGTGTTCGACGGCCAATTGCTCACCGAACGCGCCGATCTCGGCTCGGGTCAGGTTCTGCGGAATCGTCATGGGCACAGCATCGAAGATCCGACCGACAGGGCACCCACGCCGGATGCCGATATGCCGCGCCCACGCCGAGGCTGTCCACAGTCACAGATCCGCTAACAGGCAGGCAAACGTGTCGTAGCCGGATAGGGTCAACCGACGTGACGACCACTTTTCCCGACGGATTCCTCTGGGGCGGTGCCACCGCCGCCAATCAGATCGAAGGCGCCTACGACGTCGGCGGCAAGGGATTGTCGATCCAGGACGTGCTGCCCAACGGCATCCTCACCGCGCCGACCGAGGCACCCACCGCGGACAACCTCAAACTGGGGGCGATCGACTTCTACCACCGTTACGCACAGGACATCGAACTGTTCGCCGAAATGGGGTTCACGGTCTTTCGCTTCTCGATCGCGTGGAGCCGGGTGTTTCCCAACGGCGACGAGGACCAACCCAATGAGGAGGGTCTGGCGTTCTACGATCGGGTGCTCGACGAATTGGAGAAGCACGACATCGAGCCACTCATCACCATCAGCCACTACGAAACGCCGCTGCACCTGGCGCGCACGTACGACGGATGGACCAACCGGGCGCTGATCGAATTCTATGAGCGTTACTGTCACGCGCTGTTCCGGCGGTACGGCGACCGGGTGAGGTACTGGTTGACGTTCAACGAGATCAATTCGGTTCTGCACGAACCGTTCCTGTCGGGTGGCATCGCCACCCCGAAGGATCAGCTCAGCAGGACCGATCTGCACCAGGCCATCCACCACGAACTGGTCGCTTCGGCCCGAGTCACCCGGCTGGCACACACCATGATGCCCGCGGCCAGGATCGGCTGCATGATCCTGGCGGTCCCGACGTATCCGCTCTCACCGGATCCCGACGACGTGGTGGCGGCGATGGACGCCGCTCACGCCAACTATGCATTCGGTGATATCCATTGCCGCGGTGAGTATCCCGGCTACTACCGGCGTTATCTGAAGGACAGCGGTATCGAGCTCGACATCACCGATTCCGACCGGGCGGATCTGCAGAACACGGTTGATTTCGTGTCGTTCAGCTACTACATGAGCGTCTGCGAAACCGCGGATGCCACCAAGAGGACCAGCGGTGGCGGCAACCTCATGGGCGGCGTCCCGAACCCAACCGTGCCGGCATCGGAATGGGGATGGCAGATAGACCCGCAGGGGCTTCGGATCGCGCTCAATGACTACTGGGATCGGTGGCAGAAGCCACTGTTCATCGTCGAGAACGGTCTCGGCGCAATCGATGAACTTACGCAGGTCGACGGGGTCACGACGGTGGTCGATGACTATCGCATCGCCTATCACAATGACCATCTCATCCAGGTAGGAGAGGCACTGGCCGATGGCGTGCGCATACTCGGCTACACGTCGTGGGGTTGCATCGATCTCGTCAGCGCATCGACGGCGCAGATGAGCAAGAGATACGGATTCATCTACGTCGACCGCAATGACGACGGTTCAGGCTCCCTGCAGCGCTACCGCAAGAAGTCCTTCCACTGGTACCGCGATGTCATCGCGTCCAATGGTGCAGCGCTGCAGACGAGGAACCGCAGACAGGAGGGGCCATGATCAATATCGCCGCAATCGGCACCAGCATGATCACCACGCGGTTCATCGACGCGGTGCGGATGGCCGACGGGGTGACGGTGACGACGATCTACTCCCGTGATCCCGCGCGTGCTGCAACGTTCGCGCAGGAGCAGGGCATCCCGCAGACCAGTTCCGACCTCGACGAACTGCTCGCCTCCGCAGGCCGTCGACGCCGTGTATGTCGGGTCGCCCAACAGCGCACACCGCGAGCAGGTGCGCCGCGCGATCGAGGCGGGCAAGCACGTGTTCGTGGAGAAGCCGGCCGTTCCGACCGCCGGCGAGTTCGCCGCGCTGTGCGAGCAGGCCGCCACGAGCGGGGTCGTGCTGTTCGAAGGGATGCGCAACGTCTACGACCCCGGCTTCGACGTGGTGCGCGAGCTTCTGCCGGAGGTGGGGGCGATACGCCGCGTCGCCTTCTCCTACTGTCAGCGGTCCGCGCGGTACGACAAGGTTCTCGCCGGGGAGCCGGTGAACATCTTCGACCCGGCGATGGCCGGCGGCGCCCTGCTCGACCTCGGCGTGTACTCCATCGCGGCGATGGTCAGCCTCTTCGGGGAGCCGGAACACGTCGCGGCCATGTCGGTGCGGATCGCCAGCGGCGTGGACGGATCGGGCGTCGCCCTGCTGCAGTACCCCGGCTTCGTCGGCGAGGTGGAGTACTCGAAGATCACCCGGTCCGATCGCCCCAGCGAGATCCAGGGTGAGACCGGAACGCTGGTCATCGACCGGATCGAGCAGCCCACGCGCGTGACGCTGACCCGCCTCGACGGCTCCGTCGACGTGCGCGAGCTGGACGGACCGGAGAACAACATGGTCTACGAGGTCCGGCGGTTCGCCGATCTGGTCGGCGGCTTGGACAGCAAGGACGCGGCTCACACGGCCGAGGCAGACAACGCGCGCACCGCCATGACGCTGCGCGTCGTCGACGAGATCACCACCTCGCGCCGTTACTCCGAAGCCTGAGGGCCGTCCGTCTAGACCGTTTTATATCGATTTTAGAGATGCAAAGCATCGGATATATGAACTGTACAGATGCTGTTGGCCCATGAATCATGGAACCAACGAGCGAGTCTGATGGAGCAGTGGAGGAAAAGATGTCGAACCAGGAGATCGAGGTTCTCGTCGTCGGCGCGGGTCAAGCCGGGATCGCGATGAGCGAGCATCTCAGTTCACAGGGCGTGATCCACCTCGTGGTGGAGCGCGACCGCATCGCCGAGCGGTGGCATTCGTGGCGGTGGGACTCCCTGGTCGCCAACGGACCCGCCTGGCACGACCGCTTTCCCGGGTCAGGAGTTCGACGTCGACCCCGACGCGTTCGCCACCAAGGAGCAGGTCGCCGACTATTTCTCCGCGTACGCGGAGAAGATCGACGCACCCATCCGTACCGGAGTCGAGGTGACCTCCGTACGCAGGAACACCGGCCGGGCAGGTTTCCGCGTGGAAACATCGGACGGCACCTTCGACGCCCGATATGTCGTGGCCGCAACGGGCGCGTTCCAACGGCCGATCATTCCGGCGGTCGTTCCCGACAGCGCCGGAATCCCTCAGATTCACTCCAGCTCGTACCGCAATCCGCAACAGCTGCCCGACGGCGCCGTCCTCGTTGTCGGAGCCGGATCGTCGGGGGTGCAGATCGCCGACGAACTCCAGCAGTCGGGCCGCCAGGTCTACCTTGCGGTCGGGCCGCACGACCGCCCGCCGCGAAGCTATCGCGGTCGCGACTTCTGCTGGTGGCTCGGGGTCCTCGGCAAATGGGACGCTGCGACGCCACCGCGTGGCGCCGAGCATGTGACCATCGCGGTCAGCGGAGCACACGGCGGACACACCGTCGACTTCCGGGCTCTTGCCACCAGCGGCATCACGCTGGTGGGGCGTGCCGAATCGTTCGACGACGGCGTCATGCACTTCGCGCCTGACCTCCGCGTCAACATCGAGAACGGCGACGCGAACTACCTGTCGATGCTCGACGAGGCCGACGCCTACATCGCCCGAAACGGTCTCGACCTACCCGAGGAGCCGCAGGCCCGCATCCTCGGCCCCGACCCGGACTGCATGACCGATCCCATCCGCGAACTCGATCTCGCCGCGGCCGGCATCACCTCGATCGTGTGGGCGACGGGCTTCGCGTTCGACTACGGCTGGCTGCAGGTCGACGCGTTCGACGAGAACGGCGCGCCGAGACACCAGCGCGGCGTGTCTTCCGAGCCCGGATTGTATTTCCTGGGACTGCCCTGGCTGTCGCGACGCGGATCGAGCTTCATCTGGGGCGTGTGGCATGACGCCAAATACCTCGCCGACCACATTGCGATCCAACGTGGCTATCTCGCCTACAAGGGCTCGGAGCTGTCCGACGACTAGGGCATGTCGCCGAAAACGACTGCTCGCCAGACCGACTTCGGAGACGGAACGCTCGTCATGGGAACAACCCACAAGCGGATCCGGCCCTTCAACACCAAGGACACCTACCCCGAGCAGAGTCTGGACAACGACCTCTGCCAGGCGGTCGTCGCCGGCGGTGTGGTCTATCTACGAGGTCAGATCGGCCAGGATCTCGACACGCGGGAATCGGTCGGCATCGGCGACGTCGCCGTCCAGACCGAGAAGGCGATGAGCAACATCTCGATGCTGCTCGACGAGGCCGGCAGCTCGCTGCAGCGACATCGTCAAGGTCACCGTGTACCTCACCGACATCCGCTACCGCGAAACCGTGTACCGGATCATGGGCCGCTGGCTCAAAGGCGTCTACCCGGTGTCGACCGGGCTGGTCGTCGAGGCACTCGCCCGCCCCGAGTGGCTGGTGGAGATCGACGCCACCGCGGTCATCAGCGCGGCCAGTGAGGTCAAGGACACCGGCAGAAATGACGTTCTCCCTCGTTGCACGAGACGATGCCACGGGCGCATTCGGCATCGTGATCTGTTCGTCGAGCCCTGCGGTCGCTGCGCGCTGCGCGCACGCCCGCGCAACCGTCGGGGTGGTCGCGTCGCAGAACGTCACCAACCCGGCGCTCGGCCCACGCGTGCTCGACTCGCTCGCCGGCGGTTCCGACGCCGACACCGCACTCAAAGCCGCACTGGCACAGGAACAATTCCCGGACTACCGGCAACTGACCGTCGTCGACATCCATGGCAACACCGCGGTGCACTCCGGGACACACGCCCTGGGCGTGCACACCCACGCCCAGGGTGATCAGGCGGTGGCGGCGGGCAACCTCCTCGAAAGCGAAGAGGTGATCTCCGAACTGCTGGCCGGCTACGCCGACAGCGCCGCCGCCGCCTTCGAAGAGCGCCTGCTCGACGGTCTGCGGGCGGCACTGGCCGCCGGCGGTGAAGCGGGCCCGGTGCACTCCGCGGGTCTGCTTGTGGTGGAAGATGTTCCGTGGCCGGTGACCGACCTGCGGATCGACCACGCCGACGATCCGGTGGGCGATCTGGCCGAGCTGTGGCAGCTGTGGAAGCCGCAGAAGGACGACTACCGGGTGCGTGGCCTCGACCCGACCCGCGCACCGTCGTACGGAGTACCGGGGGACGCGTGAGCAGCATCGATACCGTCGACGGCCGCGGGTGTCACCGCCGCCCACCCGCGGCTGATCCAACTGTCCCGCGACCTCTACGACCACCCCGAAACCGCTTGGGAAGAGGTGCGTTCAGCGGGACGGGTCGCCGGACTGTTGTCGGACAACGGGTTTGCCGTCACCGAACGCTACTGCGGCCTCGACACCGCGTTCGCCGCGCAGATCGGCAGTGGCGACCTGCACATCGCGCTGTGCGCCGAGTACGACGCGCTGCCCGGCCTCGGACACGCGTGCGGCCACAACCTGATCTCCGCAATCACCGTCGGGGCGGCGCTCGCACTGGCGCCCGTCGTGGACGACCTCGGTATCACACTGACGGTGATCGGCACCCCCGCCGAGGAAGGCGGGGGCGGCAAGATCGAGTTGCTCGAACGCAATGGATTCAGCGGACAACACGCCGCCGCGATGGTTCATCCCGGTCCCGTCGACGTGGCGCGGGCACGGCCATTCGCCGTGTCGCACAGCCACATCGAATACCGGGGCAAGTCGGCACACGCCGCCGCCTACCCGGAACGAGGCATCAACGCGGCCGATGCGTTCACCATCGCACAGGTCGCGATCGGACTGCTGCGTCAACAGCTGCCGTCGTCGGTGCGGGTACACGGCATGATGACCCGCGGCGGGGAGGCGCCGAACGCCATCGCCGCACACACCGAAGGACGTTGGTACGTGCGCGCCGAGACACTGGCCGAACTGGCCGAGGTCGAGCCCCGGGTCATGCGCTGCTTCGAAGCCGGCGCACTGGCGTCCGGCGCCGACCTCACCATCACACCGGAGTCCAAACCGTACGCCGAATTCCGCACCGACGAACAACTTCTCGCCTGCTATGAACAGCGCGCGACCGCCGCCGGCCGGCGCTTCAGCTCGGGACCCGACACCATGATGGCGCGGGCGTCCACCGACATGGGCAACGTCTCCCAGACCATCCCGGCAATACACCCGTACATCGGGATCGACTCGCTGCCGGCGGTCAATCACCAACCCGAATTCGCCGCCGCCACCGTCACGGCCGCAGCCGAAACAGCCATCGCCCAAGGGGCGCTCGCGCTGGCCGGCACCGTCGTTGACGCCGCCTCCCAGCCCCACCTCCGTCAGCGACTGCTGGCCGGTGCCGCCGCCGACTAGACACCCGCGCACCACAGGAGCCGACCTTGCCCTCTCAAACCGACTGTCCCGCCGTGCGCACCGAGCATGATCTGCTCGGCGATCGCGACGTTCCCGCCGACGTCTACTACGGCGTGCACACCGCACGCGCGCTGGAGAACTTTCCCATCAGCGGCGTACCCATCTCACGGCACCGTGACCTGGTGGTCGCGCTCGCCTCGGTGAAACAGGCCGCCGCAGAGTCCAATCAGCAACTCGGGCAACTCGATTCCGAGATCGCCGAGGCGATCATCGCGGCCTGCATGGAGATCCGCGGCGGTGCGCTGCACGACCAGTTCGTCGTCGACCAGATCCAAGGCGGGGCGGGAACATCGACCAACATGAACGCCAACGAGGTGATCGCCAATCGCGCCCTGGAGATCCTGGGCCACCCTCGCGGCGACTACCGCATCGTTCATCCGCTCGAGCACGTCAACCTTGGGCAGAGCACGAATGACGTCTACCCGACCGCCGTGAAAGTCGCCCTCGGGTTCGCTTCCCGCTCCCTCGAGCGGGCACTGCGCGTACTCGCCGAGCGCTGCAGCACAAAGGCTCTCGAGTTCGGCGACATGCTCAAACTCGGACGAACCCAGCTGCAGGATGCGGTACCGATGACCCTGGGCCAGGAATTCGGCGCCTTCGCGGTGACCATCGGCGAGGACGCCGACCGGCTCGCCGAGGCATCCATGCTGATCGCCGAGATCAACCTCGGCGGCACCGCGATCGGCACCGGACTCAACGCCCACCCCGCGTACGCAGCACTTGTGTGCGATCGACTCCGCCACCTCACCGGCCTGCCGCTGAGCACCGCCGGCAACCTCGTCGAGGCCACCTCTGACGTCGGCGCCTTCGTCCAACTGTCCGGTGTCACCAAACGGGCCGCCGTGAAGCTGTCGAAAATCTGCAACGACCTGCGGCTGCTGTCCTCGGGCCCGCGTGCCGGCTTCAACGAGATCAATCTCCCGCCCGTGCAGGCGGGCTCCAGCATCATGCCGGGCAAAGTGAACCCCGTCATCCCGGAAATGGTCAACCAGGTTGCCTTCGAGGTGATCGGCAACGACCTCACCGTCACCATGGCCGCCGAGGCCGGGCAACTACAGCTCAACGCCTTCGAACCGATCATCGCCCGCGCCCTGCTGTCCTCGCTCAATCACCTCACGGCAGCAGTAAACGTCCTGGGCGAGCGTTGCATTCAGGGAATCACCGCGAACCCCGAACGCATGCGTGACGCCGTCCTCGGGTCAGCCAGCATCGCCACCGCACTCAACCCAATCCTCGGCTACGAGACCGCTACCGCCCTGGTCGCGGAAGCCATCGCCACCGGCGCATCCATACCGGAATTGGTACGACGGTCCGCACTCATCGACGACAGCGTCCTCGCCCACCTACTGAGCCCCGAAAACCTCTGCCGGCCCAACGATCCCAAAGCACCGAGGGCTATCGGTGCAACATCGGGCAAGCAGGTGTTCTGAGCGCTCAGGCGTTGCCCTGATCGGCGAAGATGGCCCGGGCGGCTGCCGCCACCGCAAGCACACGCGCGGTGGCCCGCACGCTCTGCAACCGGGCCAGCACGATCGGCAGACCCGGCACCTCGTCGCGGATGGCGACGGCGCTCACCGTGCCCCCGTCATAGGTCTCGCCGTGCGCGGGCAGCTGGTTGAGGATCGAGAATCCGTGCCCGCGGGCGACCAGCCCACGTACGGTCTCGTAACTGGCCGACCGGTACCGAATGTTCGGCGTCACACCGGCATTGACGAGCATCGACTCGAAATAGTCGCGGCTGTCCGGAAGATCGAGTAACACCATCGGCTCGTCGGTCAGCTCGGTCAGCCGGATGGACTTTCGCCCGGCCAGCCGGTGCTCGGGCGGAAGCGCGACGTACGGGGCGGCGACACCGAGGTGTTCGGTGTCCACCCCGGGGCCCAGCGCCAAGTCGTAGGTCAGCGCCAGTTCGGCCGTCCCGTTGCGCAGCACCGTGCGCATCGCCTCGGCCGACGTCTCGGTGACCTCGACCTCCAGGTCGGGGTGCCGCGCCCCGAGATCGGACAGCAGCCGTGGCAGCACGAACGGGGTCAGCGTGACGAAGCAGGCCAGCCGGACCGTCCCGCGCACCTGGTCGACGTGACCGCCGGCGGCGTCGAGGACTTCGTCCAGATGGGCGAGCAACGCGCGGGTGTCGCGCAGCATCTCCTCGCCGGCCGCGGTCAGCGCCAGCCCGCGCGCCCGCTGCCGAATGAACAACTGGGTGCCGAGTCTGCTGCTCCAGCTGGCTGATAGCGGCCGAGACCGCGGACTGTGCGATGTGCAACTCGTCCGCGGCCTTGGTCATCGAGGAGTACGTGGCGGCCTTGACGAAATACCGCAACTGGGTCAGCGTGACGTCGGGACGTCGGCGCATGCACGTACTCCTCGATGCCGGGTGCTCCCGCCAGCATTACAGGTGGGCGGGTTCCTTTGCAGCCGTTTGGGTTGCAGGCGCCGGCTCATCGGTGTCGGTGGCCGAGGGACGCTCGGCACGCACCGGCCGGGCCCGCAGGTAGCCCACGGCGCCGAGGATGCCGAGCACCGCCAGGGTGCCCAGGGTGAACAGTTCGAACGTCGCCTGGCTGACACCCCAGGTCTCCTCGAAGTCGTAGTCGAGGCCGAACAGCTGCTCCAGCGTTCCGGGGAACACCGCCACCCAGGAGCCGAGTGCCACCCACGCGAAGCACAACCCGCCGAGGATCCGGAACCCGGTGTTGCCCGTCGGCACCCGGAACGGCCGCGGCACCTCGGGGAACCGGGTGCGCAACCGCACCGCCGCGGGAATCGCGATGACGTAGCTGAGCAGGAACGTGGAGATCGAAATGCTCAGCACCACTCCGAAGATCGCCGCCGACGATCCGGTGACCTGCATGGCCACCAGGCAGAAAACCGTCGCGACGGTGCCGGAGAGCAGGTTGACCCGGACCGGGGTGCCCAGCTGCGGGTGGAACCGGCCGAAGAAGCCGCCGAAGAACGCACCGTCGGCCGCGGCCATCGCCTGCATCCGGTCGCTGATGATCATCCACGCCGAACCCTGCGTCATCAGGATGATCGCGAAGATGACACCGGTGACGGTCAGCATGGCCGGGGCCGCGGCGCCGTACACGCTGAACACCTTGGCGACCGCTTCCATCAGGCCACCGACGCCGGTGATCTCGTCGGCAGGCAGCACCACCAGGATCGCGAGGATCGGGAGCAGGTAGGCGGCCGCGGCGATACCCGCGGACCGCGCGATCGCGATCGGGACGTCACGCGCGGGGTTCTTCATCTCGCCGGCGGCGCTGTTGCCGGATTCGAAGCCCAGGTAGGAGAACAACAGCAGCGGTGTCACGCCGAGCAAACCGGCCACCGTCGGGCTGAAATCGCCGACCGACAGGCCCGCGACGCCATGGCGCGCGGCATAGATCGCCGTCGTCACCAGGAAGATGACCAGGAACGCGATCTTGAGAATCGCGCCGACGTTCGGGATCCACTTGCCGTGCCGCAGGCTGATGATCGCGGCGAGCACGGTGAGCCAGATGAACCCCAGCTTGAAGGCATAGTCGGTGATCGAGCCCTGCTCGAACGGGGTCACGTAGGTGCTCCAGGTCTCCGAAGCGATGAACGCCATCGAGCCGCCGACCCAGACCGGTTGGGTCACCCAGGTCAGCAGCGAGGCGATGGCCGCTATCGGACGTCCGAAAGCCTTTCTGCACCAGACGTATACACCGCCCTCACCGGTGAACGCGCCTCCGGTCTCGGCGAAGATCAGGCCGTAGGGCACCAGGAAGAGGACGGCGAGAACCAGTGCCCAGGTGAAGGTTTCGGCGCCGAAGCCGGAGACCTGCCCCAGCGTCTCGATGGAAACGACGGCCGCGACGATCAGGAACACGATGTCGAGCCGGCCGAGCGTCTTCTTCAGATGCTTGACCTCGCGGTCGGCCTGGGCGGTGGCCCCTGTTGGTGGTGGATTCACGATTGTCCCCTGTTCTAGTGCGTGTGACTGTCACCACAGTGAGGGATGGGGCCATCAGCTGTAAAACACACGTTTCCGCGGTTCGGCATCACTAATTCAGATGCGCACCCGTCGCGAAAGGGTATTCCGAAGAGTGCCAGATGCATCTCCAAATCCGATGCAGAACCGCTGAAACCACTGGTTGACCACACATAGGTCCGGCGCGAGGATTGCAGTACCAGCCCGTGATGCGCGTCACGCGTTTCAGCCCGATTCAGCCGCCCAGGAGCAGTTCCCATGCGAGACCCCCGCTATGACATCCTCTTCGAGCCGGTCAAGATCGGCCCGGTGACCGCACGCAACCGCTTCTACCAGGTGCCGCACTGCAACGGCATGGGATACCGCGATCCGTCCGGCGAGGCCTACATGCGCCGGGTCAAGGCCGAAGGCGGCTGGGCCGTGGTGTGCACCGAGCAGGTCGAGATCCACCCGACATCCGACATCGGGCCGTTCATCGAACTGCGACTCTGGGACGACCAGGATCTGCCCGCGCTGGCGCGCATCGCGGACAAGATCCACGAGGGCGGCGCCCTGGCCGGCATCGAACTGGCGCACAACGGCCTCAACAGCCCGAACCTGATCAGCCGCGAGGCCCCACTGGGCCCGCAGAACCTGCCGGTGGTGTCGTGGAACTACGACCCGGTGCAGGCCCGCGAGATGACCAAGGCCGACATCGCCGACCTTCGGTTCTGGCACCGCGAGGCGGTGCGGCGGTCCCTGCAAGCCGAATACGACATCGTCTACGTCTACGCCGGGCACGCCATCGGTGGCCTGCACCACTTCCTGTCCCGGCGCTACAACAACCGCACCGACGAGTACGGCGGCAGCATCGAGAACCGCGCCCGCCTGCTGCGCGAGATCCTCGAGGACACCCGCGAGGTGTGCGACGGCAAAGCCGCTGTGGCGTGCCGCATCTCGGTGGACGAGCTCCTCGGCGACGAGGGCATCACCCGGGCCGAGATCGAGGACGTCATCGGGATGCTCGGCGAGCACCCCGACCTGTGGGACTTCGTCCTGGGCAGCTGGGAGGACGACTCCGTGACGTCACGCTTCGGCCCCGAGGCCGAGCAGGAGCCCTACGTCCGCGGACTCAAGCAGCTCACCACCAAACCCGTTGTGGGCGTTGGCCGTTTCACCTCTCCCGACATGATGGTGCACCAGGTCAAAACCGGCGTGCTCGACCTCATCGGCGCCGCTCGGCCGTCCATCGCGGACCCGTTCCTGCCCCGCAAGATCGAGACCGGCGACCTCGAGAACATCCGGGAGTGCATCGGGTGCAACATCTGCGTCTCGGGCGACTTCACCATGTCCCCCATCCGCTGCACCCAGAACCCCACCATGGGTGAGGAATTCCGCCGCGGCTGGCATCCCGAGAAGATCCGCACCAAGTCCAGCGACTCGACCGTTCTCGTGGTCGGTGCCGGCCCGGCCGGTCTGGAGGCCGCCCGTTCGCTGGGTAACCGCGGCTATACCGTGAGCCTGGCCGAGGCGACCCGCACCCTGGGCGGCCGCGTCGCCCGGGAGTCGAAGCTGCCCAGCCTGTCGGCGTGGATCCGCGTCGTCGACTACCGCGAACAGCAGATCCGCAAGCTCGACAACGTCGAGGTCTTCATGCAGAGCGAGATGACCGCCGACGACATCATCGAGAACGAGTTCAACCACGTCGTCGTCGCGACCGGGGCGGGCTGGCGACATGACGGTGTCGGCCGCTGGCACACCAGGCCGATGGAGATCGCCGAGGGCGCAGAGGTTTTGAGCCCCGACGACATCATGGCCGGCACCCGGCCGCGTGGTCAGCGCGTGGTGATCTTCGACGACGACCACTACTACCTGGGTGGGGTGATCGCCGAGTTGCTCGCCGGAGAGGGACTCGACGTCGCGCTGGTCACCCCGGCCGCCCACGTGTCGCAGTGGACCACCAACACCCTGGAAGTGGCCCGCATCCGCAAGCGGGTCATCCGCGCCGGAGTCGAGGTTCACACCAACACCGCCGTCACCGCCATCACGCCGGACGGCGTGCGCACCGCCTGTGCGTTCACCGGTGACGAGAGCGCGTTGAGCGCGGACAGCGTGGTGCTGGTGACCGCGCGGCTGCCACACGACGGGCTGTACCAGGAACTGATCAACCGCCAGGCCGAATGGGCCGATGCCGAACTGCTCGGCGTGCGCGCGATCGGCGACGCCTGGGCGCCGGCCACCATCGCGGCCGCCGTCTGGTCCGGCCACCGCTACGCCGAGGAACTCGACGAACCGCAGGCCCCCGGCCCCGTGCCGTACCTGCGCGAGGTCACCGAGCTCGCGCCCGACTCTGTCATCCATCTACCGATCACGCCGGTCGCACCGGCCCGCGTCTAGGAGCACACATGACCACACTCGAAGACTGGACCCGGCTGGCACGTGAGATCCGGCCGCGCACTGAGATTTTCATCGACGGCAAGTTCCGCACCGCCGCGTCGGGCGCGACGTTCGACTCCGTCAACCCCGCCACCGGCGAGTTGATCACCCGGGTGTCCTCGGCCGGTGCCGAGGACGTCGACGCCGCCGTGCGTTCGGCGCGCGCCGCGTTCGACTCCGGGGTGTGGTCTGCGACGTCGGCCGCCCATCGCAAGCGCGTTCTGCAGCGGCTCGCCGAACTCATCACCGAGCACAGCCACGAATTGGCGCTGCTGGATTCGATGGACATGGGCAAGCTCGTCACCGAGGCCCACACCGTCGACGTGCCCTCGGCCGCAGAACTTTTCGCCTTCTACGGCGAGGCACTCGACAAGATCAACGGCGAGATCACCCCCACCGAACCGGGCAGCCTCGCGCTGGTGACCCGGGAGCCGCTGGGCGTCATCGGCGCCGTCACACCGTGGAACTTCCCGCTGGACCTGGCGGTCTGGAAGGTCGCACCCGCGCTGGCGGCCGGCAACAGCGTGGTGCTCAAACCCGCCGAACAGGCACCGCTTTCGTCGCTGCGGCTGGCCGAACTGGCCGCCGAGGCGGGCGTGCCCGAAGGAGTGCTCAACGTCGTGCCCGGCCTCGGGCACACCGCCGGTGAGGCACTGGGCCGGCACCCCGACGTCGACGTCATCGCGTTCACCGGTTCCGGTGAGACCGGAAAGCGGTTCCTGCGCTACGCCGCCGACTCCAACGCCAAGCAGGTGTGGCTGGAATGCGGCGGCAAGAGCCCGAATCTGGTGTTCGCCGACGCCGACCTGGACGCCGCGGTGGACAAGGCGATCTTCGGCGCGTTCTACAACCAGGGCGCGGTGTGCTCGTCGAATTCCCGCCTCCTGCTCCACACGTCGATCGCGCGGGAGTTCCTCACCGAACTGGCGAAGCGCACCGCCGAGGTGGCACCCGGCAACCCGCTCGATCCCGCGTCGACGCTGGGCGCCATCGTCGACGAGACCCACACTCAACGGGTGCTCGGCTTCATCGACCGGGCCCGCCGCGACGGGCAGATCCTGGCCGGCGGCACCCGCGAGACCGTTGACGGCCGTGGCTGTTTCATCGCGCCGACCATCGTCACGGATCTCGCGCCGGCCGCCGAACTCGTCACCGAGGAGGTGTTCGGGCCGGTGCTTGCGGTGCAGACGTTCAGCGACGAGACCGAAGCGATCTCGATGGCCAACGACACCGCCTACGGTCTGGCGGCCTCGGTCTGGACGCGCGACCTGTCGCGGGCGCACCGGGTTGCGGGGGCGCTGCGGGCCGGCACCGTGTCGGTCAACACCGTCGACGCGATCAGCGCCCAGACACCGTTCGGCGGATTCAAGCAGTCCGGCTTCGGCCGGGACCTGTCGCTGCACGCCCTGGACAAGTACACCGGGTTCAAGACCACCTGGATCCAGCTGTAGCTACTCCGGCAGCCGCAACTCGGGCTTCTCGACCTCTTCGATGTTCACGTCCTTGAACGTGATCACCCGGACCTGCTTGACGAAGCGCGCCGGGCGGTACATGTCCCACACCCAGGCATCGGCCAGGCGCAGTTCGAAGTACACCTCGCCGTCGGCGTTGTGCGGGATCAGCTCGACATTGTTGGCCAGGTAGAAACGTCGCTCGGTCTCCACCACGTAGCTGAACTGGCCGACGATGTCCTTGTACTCGCGGTACAGCGAGAGCTCCATCTCGGTTTCGTACTTCTCGAGATCTTCAGCGCTCATCAGTCCTGCTGTCCTCATCGTTCACGCGGTGCCCCCGGCGGTCTCAGCCCCATCTTTCCCTACCCGTGTTCAGTGCGTGTCGCGACCCTGCGGACATTGATGAACGAATACCGGTGCTCGTCGGACGGGCCGAGTTCGGTGAGCGCGGTGGAATGCGCCAGCGTGCTGTACCCCTTGTGCTCGGCGAACCCGTAGCCCGGATACCGGGCATCCATCGCCACCATCAGCCGGTCCCGGCTCACCTTGGCCAGCACGCTGGCGGCCGCGATGCACGCCGCCGCGGCGTCGCCGCCGATCACCGGCAGCGACGGAACCGGCAGTCCGGGCACCCGGAACCCGTCGGAGAGCACATAGCCAGGCCGCAGGGGCAGCCCCGCCACCGCACGGCGCATCCCCTCGATGTTGGCCACGTGCACACCGCGGCGATCCACCTCCACCGACGGGATGAACACCACGTGATAGGCCAGCGCATACCGCTTGATCAGCGGGAACAGCCGCTCACGTTCCTTCTCGCTCAGCTTCTTGGAATCGTCGAGCGACGCCAGGCTCTCCAACCGGTTGGGTCCCAGCACGCAGGCCGCCACCACCAATGGGCCGGCGCAGGCTCCGCGTCCCACCTCGTCGACCCCGGCCACCGGGCCCAGCCCGCCGCGGTACAGCGCTGATTCGAGCGTGCGCAGACCCGACGACTTGCGGATCACGGTGCGCGGCGGCCAGGGATCCGATTGCCTCGCTCCACCCCGCCTCGCACCTCGGCGGGTCGTCGGCTCGGCGGCAGGCACGGCTATCCGCCCTGCTGCGGATTCACCGCGTGCACACCACCCCAGCGGCCCGGGGGGAAGGCGATGAAGCGCGCCTTGCCGATGACGTTGTCCACCGGCACCGTCCCGTTCGTCGGGTCACCGGTGCAGATGATGCCCTCCTGGACGTCCTCGGTGTTCGTGCAGTGGAACCGCGAATCCGCCGAATGGGTGCGGTTGTCGCCCATCACCCACAACCGTCCGTCGGGCACGGTGACGGGACCGAACTCGTTGCCCAGGCACGGGTAGGTCGCGGGGTCTGCGTTCATCGTTTGGGGGTCGAGGTACGGCTCGTGCAGCGGCTTGCCGTTGACCGTGATGCCAGTGTCGACGCGGCACTGCACCGTCTGACCGCCCACCGCGATCACCCGCTTGACCAGGTCGTTCTCGTCCGGTGGGAGAAACCCGACGAACGCCAGCGCGTTCTGGAACCACCGCTTCGCGGTGTTGTCCGAGCGAATCGATTTGTAGCCGGCGTTCCACGACGGCGGGCCCTTGAAGACGACGACGTCACCGGGCTGCGGCGCACTGAACCGGTAGGTGACCTTGTCCACCATGATCCGGTCGCCGACACAGCCGTTGCAGCCGTGCAGCGTGGGTTCCATCGACTCCGACGGAATCAGATAGGGCCGCGCCACGAACGTCAACATGACGTAGTAGAGAACCAGCGCGATGGAGATCAGGATGGCGAATTCGCGCAGCGCGGAATGCTTCTTGGAAGGCTCTTCGGGGGATTCTTCGGTGGAAGCGGAGTCGGCCGAATCCGTGGTGTCGGTCACGGGATCAGCGTAGCCACGGATCCTGGCGGTGACGCGCCGGGTACTGCAGCGCGGGTCAGCGCTTCTCCTTGATCTTGGCCTTCTTGCCACGGAGCTCACGCAGGTAGTAGAGCTTGGCCCGGCGGACGTCGCCGCGGGTCACCCGCTCGATGTGGTCGATGTTCGGCGAGTGAACCGGGAAGGTGCGCTCGACGCCGACGCCGTAGCTCTCCTTGCGCACGGTGAACGTCTCACGCACACCACCGCCCTGTCGGCGGATCACCACGCCCTTGAAGACCTGGATACGTTCCTTGGTGCCCTCGATGACCTTCACGTGCACGTTCACGGTGTCGCCGGGGCCGAAGGCCGGGATATCGTCGCGAAGCGACGCCTGGTCGACGAAGTCCAGCGTGTTCATCGGTGACTCTTCCTTGCGGTCGCGGCTCTGGGGCAGCTGGCCTCGCTCAAGTCGAGCGAGCGCCGGCCCGGCGAGCCGATGGATGGGGCTTGCGAGTTGTTCGCTGGCAGGCGGCACCGAAGCCGGCCCGCGCGGTCAACTGCTCAATTGTGCCAGATGGCGGGCACGCAGCGAAATCGCCGACGAAACCGGCCCGCAGCCATCCACCTCAACTACACGAATCGGCCATCCACCGATTACCCTGAGACCGACGAGCTGACGGTCGGGTGGACGTAATGCGGCCCACGTTCAGCCCGATGTGTTCGTAGGTGTGAATGGTGTTGTGTCGGCGTGCCTGGGTGTCTGCACAGGCCGGGATTTCCTAGGAGGGTCATGCGTCGCCGTCCGTCGGTAATGAGCCGGGCGACAGCCGTCATCACCTGCACAGTCCTACTCGGCAGCCTCGCCGGCTGTGAAGCCAAGGTCTACGGCTCCCCGCAGACCAGGCCGGACAACCCGAATCTGACGATGGAGCCGAAGGCGCCGGTGGACAACACCCCGGCCGCGCCGCCGAACCAGATGGCCGCGTTCGACGGGCTCCAGGCACGCGCGGACCAGGCCACGTCCGACGCGGCCAAGTCCGGCGCCGACATCACGGTCGCGGTGCTCGACCGCGATACCGGCCAACTGGTGACCAACGGCCCCGGCAACACCATCGCCATCGCCTCGGTGGTCAAGCTCTTCATCGCCGACGACCTGCTGTTGCAGGTTGCGAAGGGGCAGACGCAACTCTCGCCGGCAGACCAGCAGATGTTCGACGTCATGCTGCGGTCGTCGGACGACAGTGCCGCTGAAACCTTCTGGAACCGCAGCGGTGGCAGTGCGATCATCAACCGGGTGGTTGCGCGCTACGGACTCGGTTCGACCCGTCCGCCGGGCAACGGGCGGTGGTTCAACACCATCAGCACGGCGAGGGACCTGGTCCGCTACTACGACATGCTGATCAGCGGCGCCGGAGGACTGCCGTCTCCGCAGGCCAACATCATGCTCAACGACCTGGCCCAGTCCACACCGACTGCGCCGGACGGGATGGTGCCGGGCGGCGTGTATCCGCAACGGTTCGGCATCCCGGAGGGACTTCCCGGCGAACCCGTGGCAGTCAAGCAGGGCTGGATGTGTTGCATCGGCGCCGACTGGATGCATCTGTCGACCGGGGTGATCGGCACGGAACGGCGGTACGTCATGGCGATCAGCTCCATGCAGCCCGCCGACGCATCTCGGGCCCGCGCGACCATAACCCAGGCCGTCAAGACGATGTTCCCCAGCGGCCGGATCTAGTCCGGCAGTAGGTCGGGCCGGCGTTCGCGGGTGCGTTGCAGAGACTGCTCACCACGCCAGGCCTCGATGCGGGCGTGGTCCCCGGAGAGCAGCAGATCGGGCACCTCCAGACCACGCCAACTCGGCGGCCGGGTGTAGCTGGGACCCTCCAGCAGCCCGTCGGAATGCGAATCCTGTTGGTGCGACTGCGGATTACCCAGCACATCGGGCAGCAGCCGGACCACGGCCTCGATCATCACCAGCGCGGCGGATTCTCCGCCCGGCAGCACATAGTCGCCGATCGACACTTCTTCGACACGCATCCGGCGGGCCGCGTCGTCGGCGACACGTTGGTCGATGCCCTCATAGCGCCCGCACGCGAACACCAGGTGCTCCTCAGCGCTCCAGCGCGCGGCAGTGTGCTGGTTGAACAGCCGTCCCGCCGGCGTAGGCACCACCAGAAGCGTGCGTTCCGAACAGATCTCGTCGAGCGCGTCACCCCACACCGGCGCCCGCATCACCATTCCTGGGCCACCGCCGTAGGGCGCGTCGTCGACGGAGCGGTGGACGTCATGCGTCCATCCACGCAGGTCGTGCACCCCGAAATCCACCAGGCCGGACTGGATTGCCTTGCCGGGCAACGACTGCCGCAGCGGCTCGAGATAGTCCGGAAAGATCGTGACGACGTCGATTCTCACAGCGCGACGGCAATCCTCACAGCTCGTCCAGGTTCAGCAGACCGTCGGGTGGATCGATCTCCACCACGCCGTCGGCCAGTGACACCGTCGGAACGATCGCGGTCACGAACGGCACCAGCACCTCGCCGCGGTCGGGAGTCTTGACGCTCAACAACTCCCCACCAGCGGTGTGCAGCACTTCGGTGACCGTACCGACCTCCACGCCACCGATCGTCCGCACCCGCAGGCCTTCGAGTTGGTGGTCGTAGAACTCGTCGGCTTCGGTGATCGCCGGCAACTCATCGGAGTCGACCACGAACAGCGTGCCGCGCAACGCATCAGCGGCATCGCGGCCGGCGACGCCGGCCAGCCGGACCAGCAGCCGCCCACCATGCTCGCGCACCGACTCCACGGTGTAGGTCGGCTCGGCCGTCTTTCCACGGGCAGCCTTGGCCCGCAACGTGTTACCACGCGCAAACCGTTCGTCGGGATCGTCGGTACGAACGTCCACCACGACCTCGCCGGTGACGCCGTGCGCCTTGGCCACCCGGCCGACGACCAGCTCCATCTCGCCGGTGCTACTGGTCGGTGTCCACCACGTCGACGCGGATGCCACGGCCACCGATGCCGGCCACCAGGGTGCGCAGCGCCGTCGCGGTGCGACCACCGCGACCGATCACCTTGCCCAGGTCGTCGGGATGGACGTGCACCTCTACGGTGCGCCCACGGCGGCTGGTCACCATGTCGACACGGACTTCGTCAGGATTGTCGACGATCCCCCGAACCAGATGCTCGACGGCGTCGACGACGGCCGTGCTCATTCGGCGGGGGTCTCCGCAGCCTCGGCGGCGGGCTCGACAGCAGCGGCCTCAGCGGCAGGCTCGACAGCAGCAGCCTCGGCGGCGGGCTCGACAGCAGCGGCCTCAACCGGTGCGGCCTCCTCGGCCTTCTTGGCGGGGGCCTTCTTCTTCTTCGCCTGGGTGGCCTCACCCGACGGCGCGCCATCGGCCTCGGCGAGCGCGGCGTTGAACAGATCCAGCTTGCTCGGCTTGGGCTCCTTGACCTTCAGCGTGCCCTCGGTGCCCGGCAGGCCCTTGAACTTCTGCCAGTCGCCGGTGATCTTGAGCAGCTGCAGGACGGGCTCGGTGGGCTGGGCGCCGACGCTCAGCCAGTACTGCGCGCGCTCCGAGTCGACCTCGATGAGGCTCGGCTCTTCCTTCGGGTGGTACCGGCCGATGACCTCGATCGAACGACCGTCACGACGGGTACGCGCGTCGGCGACGGCGATGCGGTACTGGGGATTGCGGATCTTGCCAAGCCGGGTGAGCTTGATCTTGACAGCCATGAGTAAGCATTTCTCCTGTGGTTGCCACGCTGCAATTCAGCGATCAGGGCGGGACGCCCGGATCCGGTTTTGCCTGCATGTGTGACCACCGCGCAGCCTTGGTCGCGCGGCAGACAGTCGCCCATTCTGCCAGAACAGGCGGGTCAGACAGAAATCGCCCAGACGACCGCGGCGACCGTATCGATCCGCGGCCTCGGCCCGGGGCGCAACCGGTAGCCCCTCAGAGCATCTTGTCGAAACATTTTGCTTCGACGCGCTTCGTCATGCGCCAACCGTCGGCCGTGCGGACCAGTACGTCCTCGTACCAGATGCCGATGAACATGATCTGCTTCTGCTCGGCGTTGAACACCATCGGGTTGAAGCAGATCGTCCGCGCGGTCGCGGTGTCGCCGTCGACGCGAACATCGAAGTTGCCCAGCATGTGGGAGTAGGCCGGGAAGTTAGGCAGCACGTCCGCCAACCACGCCTTGACCTGCGGGTAATGGCCGTCGATGCCGCCGGTGACGCGGTAGTCGATGTAGGCGTCCGGCGTGAATACCGCGTCGAGATCGTCGAAGCGGCGTTGGTCGATCGCGGTGGAGTAGTCGACCAGCAACTGCTGGATCTCCAGCCGGTCCGAAATCTCCTGCAGGCTCAGCACGGGTTGATTCAACACTGTCGGGTGCGGTGCCGGGTGGGGACGTCCATCTGTACTCACCGGGCACGTCGCGATCGGACACCATCTAGGCTCGGTGGCCATGCAGCGACTTCTTGCGTGTCTGGCGATGGCTCTGGGCCTGTTGGCCGGGACACTGACGATCCCGGCGGCCGGCGCCGACACGATCAACGTTCAGCCCGTGGGCACCGCGCCGATCCCCGACGGTCCCGCCGGGGCATGGATCCTCGCCGACATGGACACCGGCCAGATCCTGGCCGGCCACAACGAGGAACAACAGTCTCCACCCGCCAGCACCATCAAGACGCTGCTGGCCCAGGTGGTCCTCGACGAGGTGCCGCTGGATTCGACGATCGTGGCCACTGACGCCGATACCCGCGTCGAATGCAACTGCGCCGGCGTCGCGCCCGGCCAGACGTACACCGCGCGCCAACTGCTCGACGGCCTGCTGCTGGTCTCCGGCAACGACGCCGCCAACACCCTGGCCCGCATGCTCGGCGGCCCCGACGCCGCGGTGGCCAAGATGAACGCCAAGGCGGCGCTGCTGGGCGCATACGGGACGAACGTCGGCAGCCCGTCGGGCATCGACGCCCCCGGGATGGCGATGTGGAGCACTCCGCACGACCTGGCGGTCATTTTCCGCAACGCGATGAGCTACCCGGTGTTTGCGCAGATCACCGCTCAGCCCAGCGCGTCGTTCCCCACCAAGACCGGCGACAAGGTGCTGGTGAACCAGGACGAGATGATGCATCGCTACCCCGGCATGGTCGGCGGCAAGACCGGCTTCACCGATCTGGCCCGCAAGACGTTCGTGGGGGCCGCCGAGCGCGACGGCCGCCGCCTGGTGGTGGCGATGATGTACGGCCTGGTCCATGAGGGTGGCCCGACCTACTGGGATCAGGCCGCCAGCCTGCTGGACTGGGGTTTCGCGCTGGACCGCGGTTCCAGCGTCGGCACGCTCTAGATACCCGGCTCAGACCTCGGCGAACGCCCGCACGGGGAACGTCCCGAACCCCTCGATAGCGGGCGGGGCCGCGGTGAACCGTGCGCCGCGCTCCGGCAGCGCACCGAGATTCGTGAGGTGCTCGACGACGTGCACACCCGCGCCCAGCAACAATGTGTGCGCGGGCCGCTGACCCCCGGATTCCGTGTCGTCGATGTTGACCGAGTCGATCCCGACCAGCACGGCACCGGCGTCGATCAGGCGCTGCGCGCCGTCAGCGGTGAGAAACGGTGCGCCAGAACCATATTCGGCCGTGCCGAAGTGGCGGTCCCATCCGGTGTGCAGCAACACGGCGGCACCGCGCACGTCCCGGCCGGCAAGAGTCCCGGCGCCGATCCCGCGGTCCGTCGCGTCGGCGGCATCGGTGAGGTGGAAGACCTCGGCGCGCAACCCCACCAACGTCGACAGGTCCAGGCCGGCCAGGTCGGCGCCGTCGGCGTAGCGGTGAAACGGTGAATCCAGATAGGTCCCGGTGTTGCCGATCATCGTGATGACGTCCATCGCGAACTCGGTACCCGGGGCGTAGCGCGCCCGGGAATCCTCCCGCGTCAGATGCGGGGTGATGACGGGCGCCGGCAGACCGGGATAGGTGACCAGCCCGGCCCGGATCGGGTGGCTCAGGTCGACCACCCGGGTCACCGGTACACCTGGCCGCGAAGGATCACCAGGTCGGGATGGTCGAGCACGCCGGGCTGGCGCGGGTCGGCCGAGTAGCAGAGCAGGTCGGCCGACGCGCCGTGCTCGATTCCCTTTCGGCCCAACCAATTTCGTGCATCCCACGACGCCGCTCCGAGCGCCTCGGTGGCGGTCATCCCGACCCCCCGCAATGCGGCCACCTCGTCGGCGATGCGACCGTGCGCCACCATGGTGCCGGCGTCGGTCCCGGCGTAGATCGGCACACCGGCCTCGCGGGCGGCGCCGACGCGCGCCCGGCACGACCCGTACAGGTCGCGCATGTGGCTGGCGTAGGTCGGGTACTTGTCCGCCGCGGCTTCGACGATGCCGGGGAAGTTGTCGATGTTGATCAGCGTGGGCACCAGTGCGGTGCCGTGTTCGAGCATCAGGCCGATGGCGTCCTCGGTGATTCCGGTGCCGTGCTCGATGCAGTCGATGCCGGCGTTGAGCAGGCCCGGCAGCGCGTCCTCGCCGAACACGTGGGCGGTGACGCGGGCACCGTTGGCGTGGGCGGCGTCGATGGCCGCCTTGAGGATGTCGTCGGACCACAGCGGCGCCAGGTCACCGATCCCGCGGTCGATCCAGTCGCCGACGAGCTTGACCCAGCCGTCGCCGATCCGGGCCTGCTCGGCGACGACGTCGGGCAGTTGCGATTCGTCCTCGATGTCGATCGGCAGGCCCGGCGTGTAGCGCTTGGGCCGCGCGATGTGCCGGCCCGCCCGGATGATGCGCGGCAGGTCGTCGCGGTCGTCGAGACTGCGGGTGTCCACCGGCGACCCGGCGTCGCGCAGCAGCAGTGCGCCGGCGGCCCGCTCGGTCTCCGCCTGCCCGATCGCCTCGTCGAGGTCGGTGGCACCGTGCACCGCCCAGCCCGACGTGGCAGTGGGCGTCGACCAGGCCGGGGAGGATCCAGCCGCCGGCCCCATCAGCACCGAAAACCGTCTCGGCGCCGGACACCGGCTCGGCCGACAGCGCACCGTCGACGATCCACCACTCGGCGGGTTCGTCGCCGGGCAGCACGCGCCCCCGGATGTGTAAGGGCGTGCGCCCGCCCATACCTAGTTCTGACCCGGGAACTTCAGCTTCGACAGGTCGAAATCGGCCAGGCCGGGCGGCAGTTCGTCGAGACCCGGCGGCATCTGCGACAGGTCGGGGAAGCCGCCGGGCATACCGGCGCCGAGCGGATTGCGCACCTTCGGCGGCGTCGGCCCCCGGTTACCGCCCTTCTTGCCCTTCTTGCCCTTGCCGCCCTTGCGGTTGTTGGCCTTGCGGCCCGCACCCGGCATGCCGAACTTGCCGGCCATCGACGACATCATCTTGCGGGCCTCGAAGAAGCGGTCCACCAGCTGATTGACCTCGGAGACGTTGACGCCCGACCCGTTGGCGATGCGCAGCCGCCGGGACGCGTTGATGATCTTGGGGTCAGCGCGTTCCTGCGGCGTCATGCCCCGGATGATGGCCTGGACGCGGTCGAGCTGACTGTCGTCGACCGCGGCGAGCGCGTCCTTCATCTGGCCGGCGCCGGGCAGCATGCCGAGCAGGTTGCCGATCGGCCCCATCTTGCGGATGGCCAGCATCTGCTCCAGGAAGTCCTCGAGCGTCAGTTCGCCGGAGCCGATCTTGGCGGCCGCCTCCTCCGCTTTCTCCGCGTCGAAGACCTGTTCGGCCTGCTCGATGAGGCTCAGCACGTCGCCCATGCCCAGGATGCGCGACGCCATCCGGTCGGGATGGAAGACGTCGAAGTCCTCGAGCTTCTCACCGGTGGAGGCGAACATGATCGGCACGCCGGTCACCTCGCGCACCGACAGCGCCGCGCCGCCGCGGGCGTCGCCGTCGAGCTTGGTCAGGACGACGCCGGTGAAGCCGATCCCGGCGCCGAACGCCTCGGCGGTGGCGACGGCGTCCTGACCGATCATGGCGTCCAGGACGAACAGGGTTTCGTCGGGCTGCACGGCGTCGCGGATGCCCGCGGCCTGCGCCATCAGGACGTCGTCGATGCCGAGGCGGCCCGCGGTGTCGACGATCACGACGTCGAAGTGCTTGGCCCTCGCCTCTGCCAGACCCGCCGCGGCCACCGCGACCGGATCGCCCGGCCCGGCGCCCTCGGTCTCGGCGGCGTCGGGCGCGGTTCCCGGATGGGGGGCGAACGTCGAGACCCCGGCGCGCTCACCGACGATCTTCAGCTGATTGACCGCGCCCGGCCGCTGCAGGTCACAGGCCACCAAGAGCGGCGTATGCCCTTGTCCGCGCAGCCATTTCGCCAGCTTGCCGGCCAATGTGGTTTTGCCCGCGCCCTGTAGACCCGCGAGCATGATCACCGTGGGCGGGGTCTTGGCGAACTGCAGTTGGCGGGTCTCGCCGCCGAGGATCCCGACGAGCTCCTCGTTGACGATCTTGACGACCTGCTGGGCCGGGTTGAGCGCACCGGAGACCTCGGCGCCCTTCGCCCGTTCTTTGATCCGGCTGACGAACGCGCGCACCACGGGCAGCGAGACGTCGGCCTCGAGCAGCGCCAGGCGGATCTCACGGGCCGTGGCATCGATATCGGCGTCGGTCAGCCGGCCCTTGCCACGCAGGCCCGACAGCACACCGGTCAACCGGTCGGACAGGGATTCAAACACGTGGCAAGCCTATCTGTTCGCCCGGATCGCGCGTGTCAGCCGGCCGCCACCACCGGCTTGGCGGGCGGTGGCGCGGGCAGTACCGCGTACAGGTCGCGTTCGAGCCGGTCCCTGAGGCCCTTGACGTCGGTGCCCACCAGCGGCGGCACCGTGATGCAGAACGCATCGACGACCGAGGAGCCCAGCGTGGTCACCTTCGCCCACACGATGTCGACCCCGGCGCGCTCCAACACCCCGGTCAGCACGGCCAGCAGGCCGGCCCGGTCGTTCGCGCGGATCTCCACCACCAGCTGGTCCGTCGCGGCGCCGTCGTGCCACAGGATGCGCGGCTGCGCGGACACCCGGTTGATCGGCACCGCATCCGGGTTCTCCCCGGCACGGCCCGGGGTTGCCGCGGCGTCACGGTCGCGCTTGTCCAGCGTGCCCATCACGTCGAGGTCGCCGTCGAGCGCCAGAATCAACTGTTGCCGTAGCAGTTCGGCGGCCGGCGGCGAGCCGAAATGCGGCGACACCACGAAGGTGTTGATCGCCGAACCCTGGTGGCTGTTGACCGAGGCGGAGTGCACCCGCAGCGAGTTCAGCGCCAGTACCCCGGCGGCCCGCGACAGCATGCCGCGCCGGTCGGGGGCGATCATCGCGACGTTGAAGATGTGCGCGCCGTCGCCGGGTGTCATCTCCACGTGCGCGCCGCGGCCGGGATCGGCGGCGAGTTCCAGATGCCTCGGGTCGACGGGGTCGGCGTGCGGCAGGGACTCGCCGGCCATCACCAGTCGGCACCGGCGGACCAGATCACCGATCAGCGACGCCTTCCAGTCACCCCAGACCCCCGGCCCGGTGGCCAGCGAGTCCGCCTCGGCGAGCGCATGCAACAACTCCAGGAGCACCGGGTCGCCGCCGAGGGCGTCGAGCACGCCGGCGATGGTGGCGGGGTCCTGCAGATCCTTGCGGGTCGCGGTGTCCGGCAACAGCAGGTGGTAGCGCACGACCGCCGACAGGGTCGCGACGTCCGACGGCCACAATCCGAGCCGGGTGCCGATCTGGGTGGCCAGATCGGCGCCGATGACGCTGTGGTCTCCGCCGCGCCCCTTGCCGATGTCGTGGCACAGCGCACCCAGCACCAACAGGTCGGGCCGCGCCACCCGGGTGGTGAATGCGCTTGCCCGCGAGACGGTTTCGACCAGATGGCGGTCGACGGTCCAGATGTGGACGACGTCGCGCGGCGGCAGGTCCCGCACCGCGCCCCATTCCGGGAACAGCCTGCCCCACAAGCCGGTTCGGTCCAGCGCTTCGATCGTCGACACCGCGGTGGGGCCCGCGGCGAGCATCACCAGCAGATCCTTGAGCGCCTGTCGCGGCCACGGAGTGCGCAGTTCGGGGGCCGAGGCCGCCAGCCTGCTGAGCGTCGAACCCGCCATCGGCAGGCCGGTGGTCGCCGATGCCGCCGCCACCCGCAGGATCAACCCGGGATCACGCTGGGGGCGGGCGTCTCGGGCCAGGATGACCTCGCCGTTGAACTCCAGTACCCCCTCGTCGAGCGGCCTGCGCACGGGCCGGCGTAACACGGACAATCCCCGGCGCGGCAACGCATTGCCCGCGGTGCGCAATCCGGAGTCGACGTAGTAGCTGATGGTGCGGGCGGCGTCGGAGAGGATCCGGGCCAGGTCGAAGCGGTCGCCGATCCGCAGCGCCGCTCCGATCTCGTCGGCGAACTGGGCCATCACCTGGTCGCGGCCCCGGCCCGACACCCGGTGCAACTCGGTGCGCACATTCAGCAACGCCAGGTGCGCGCCGCCGAGTGATCCGGTCGGCGACACCAGAGATTCGCTCGGATAGACGTCGGCCAGTTGGGCGATCGCCAGGGCGTTGAGGAGTTGGACGTCGCGGAGCCCGCCGCGTCCGCTCTTGACGTCCGGTTCGGCGCGATGCGCGATCTGGCCGCTGCGCTCCCAGCGAGCATGGGTCTCCTCGACGAGTTGTTCGTAACGCGAGGCGATTCCGGTGCGCCACTGCCGGCGCGCGCCGCCGATCAACAGTCCCGACAACTCGGCATCGCCGGCAATGTGACGCGCTTCGAGCATCGCCAGCCCTGCCGCGATGTCCTCGCTGGCCACCTTCAAGGCCTCGGGTACGGTGCGGACGCTGTGATCGAGCCGAATATTGGCGTCCCACAACGGATACCACAGTGATTCAGCGATCCGGCCCACCACATCGTCGGGCATGTTGTCGTGCACCAGGGTCAGGTCGAGATCCGAGAACGGCGCCAGCTCGCCGCGGCCCAGCCCGCCCGTGGCGACGATGGCGAAGCCGCTGGTTGCGGTGACGCCGATTTCGGTGGCCTTGGTGGTCAGCCAGAACTCGTAGAGATCACGCAGCGCGTCCCGCAGGCCGGGCGAATCCAGATGGCGCGTACCGCCATTGAGCAATTGGCGCACCGCTGCGGACAGGTCGCTGGCGGCTTTGGCCGGGGGCGTGCACGAGCCCGCCGCCGACGCTTTCCCGTGGGAAGCGCCGGCGGCGGGATCTGGTGTTGTCTTCATCTCGTCCTCCTCCTCGGCTACCGAAACTTGCTCCGGCACCGGGTTCCGGAGAGGACGTTCAGAATTCGTTGCGACTCAAAGAGCGTCGGTTCCACGCTCACCGGTGCGGACCCGGACGACGGCGTCGACGGGACTGACCCAGACCTTGCCGTCACCGATCTTTCCGGTACGGGCGGCCTGCACGATGACGTCCACCACCTTGTCGACGGCGGAATCATCGACGACCACTTCCACGCGCACCTTGGGAACGAAGTCCACCGAGTACTCCGCTCCGCGGTAGACCTCGGTGTGTCCCTTCTGGCGCCCGTAGCCCTGGACCTCGCTGACGGTCATCCCGAGGATACCCGCCTGCTCCAGGCCGGTCTTGACGTCTTCGAGCGTGAACGGTTTGACGATCGCAGTGATCAGCTTCATTTCCCTCATACCTCCGAACGTCCGAGAACCGAGCTCGTGCCTGCGGTTGCGAAGTCGTAACCGGTCTCCGCGTGTTCGGCCTCATCGATGCCATTGGCTTCGTCTTCGGCATCGAGACGCAGACCGATCGTGTACTTCAGGATCAAGGCCAAGATAGTCGTAACGACGAACGAATAGCCCATAACCGCGAAGGCACCGACAGCCTGGCGCCACAACTGATCGAATCCACCGCCGTAGAAGAGTCCGTCGACTGCCGCCGGAGCTTCCTTGGTGGCGAACAAGCCGATGAGCAAGGTGCCCGTAAGGCCGCCGACCATGTGCACGCCGACCACGTCGAGCGCGTCGTCAAAGCCGAACTTGAACTTCAGGCCGACAGCGAGAGCGCACAGCACACCGCCGATGAAGCCGATAGCCAAGGCGCCGAGCACGTTCACCGACGAACAGGAGGGTGTGATCACGACCAGGCCGGCCACAATTCCCGAAGCCGCACCCAGCGATGTCGGCGTGACCGTCGCGGATCTTCTCGGTGAGCAACCATGCCGAGCATCGCGGCGGCGGTCGCCACCGTGGTGGTGACGAAGGTCGTCGCGGCGATGCCACCCGATGACAGTGCCGAACCGGCGTTGAACCCGTACCAGCCGAACCACAGCAGACCGGCGCCGAGCATCACGAACGGCAGGTTGTGTGGCCGCATCGGTGTGCCTGGCCAGCCCTTGCGCTTGCCGAGAACGAGGCACAACGCCAGGCCGGCGACACCGGAGTTGATGTGCACCGCGGTACCACCGGCGAAGTCGATTGCCTTGAGTTTGTTGGCAATCCAGCCACCGGTCTCACCGGTGAAGCCGTCGAACGCGAACACCCAGTGCGCGACCGGGAAGTAGACGAAGGTCGCCCACAGGCCGGCGAACACCAGCCAGGAGCCGAACTTCAGCCGGTCGGCGATCGCGCCGGACACCAGGGCGACGGTGATGATCGCGAACATCAACTGGAACGCGACGAACACCAGCTGGGGAATCGTTCCCGCAAGTGGGATGTTCACCGCGTCGACCGCCGCGGTTCCGGTGCTCGGATCAGCGGGAACCGCGGCGACCGCGTTACCTCCGATGAGACCCTTCAGTCCCCAGTACTGCGTCGGGTCACCGATGAAGTCGAACTTGTCGTCGCCGAAGGACATCGAGTAGCCGTAGAGCACCCACAGCACCGTCACGACACCCATTGCGCTGATGCTCATCATCAGCATGTTGAGCACGCCCTTGGCACGCACCATGCCGCCGTAGAAGAACGCCAGGCCCGGCGTCATCAGCAGCACGAGTGCGGCACTGGCCAGCATCCATGCCGTGTCACCGGTATCCGGCGCACCCATTATCGGGAATTGGTCCACTCGCGATTTCCTCCTTCGCCCATGCCACGGTCAGGCACCGTTGACCTAGGAAAGGACAATGCTGAGTGGTTGTTTCAGCGACGACGCGTACGCGTTTCGCTCATGTGAACGGATAGACCGTCTTCGTTTCGCGGGCGTTAAATCATGGGGTTATGCGGCGCCATGGGGTTACGCGGCGCCGCGGCCCGCCTCAGCCGAGGAGCGCATCGACGAACGCCCCGGGCTCGAACGGCGCCAGATCGTCGGGGCCCTCGCCGAGCCCGACGAGTTTGACGGGCACGCCCAGTTCCTCCTGCACGCGAAAGACAATGCCGCCCTTGGCCGTCCCGTCCAGTTTGGTCAGCACCACCCCGGTGATGTCGACGACGTCGCCGAACACCTTCGCCTGCATCAGCCCGTTCTGACCGATCGTCGCGTCCAGGACCAGCAGCACCTCATCGACCTCGGCACGCTTGCTGACCACCCGTTTGACCTTGCCGAGCTCGTCCATCAGGCCGGTCTTGGTGTGCAGGCGTCCCGCGGTGTCGATGACGACGACGTCGGCGCCGGCCTCGATCCCCTTGTCGACCGCGTCGAAGGCCACCGACGCGGGATCGGCACCCTCGGCGCCCCGGACCACCTCGGCACCCACCCGGGACCCCCACGCCTGCAACTGGTCGGCGGCCGCGGCCCGGAACGTGTCGGCGGCGCCCAGCACGACGCGCCGGCCGTCGGCGACCAGAACCCGGGCCAGCTTTCCCACGGTGGTGGTCTTGCCCGTGCCGTTGACCCCGACCACCAGCAGCACCGACGGCTTGTCGAGATGCGGCAGCGCCTTGATCGAGCGGTCGAACTCGGGGTGCAGTTCGTTGATGAGCGCCTCGCGCAGCACCAGGCGTGCGTCGGCCTCGGTGCGCACACCGCTGGCCGCCAGACTGCTGCGCAGATGGCCCACCACCGACGACGTGACCGTCGGTCCGAGGTCGGCCACCAGGAGCGTGTCCTCGACCTCCTCCCACGACTCCTCGTCCAGATCGCCACCGCCGAGCAGGCCGAGCACGCTCTTGCCGAGCGCGTTCTGGGACTTCGCCAGCCGGCCGCGCAGCCGCTCGAGGCGGCCCTCGACGGGTGCGATGGTGTCGAGTTCGGGGACTGCCGGCACCACTTCCACCGGTTCGGCAATCGGCTCCGGCAACGGGGTGCTGAACTCCGGCTCGGGCAGCCGCAGGTCGGAAATCGGCCGTTTGGGCGCATCGCGCGGGGTGGTGGCGTCGTCTCCGACGGTCGGCAGTCCCTCGAAGGTCGTGGTGTCGGGCGTGACGCGCGGCGGGGCCGGCGCTGCTTTCGCCGGAGCGGACTGGCTGAACGTGATTCCCGAGGACGCGGTGTAACCGCCGGAGCGGTCGATCGTCTTGGGCTGGTCCTCGACGTCGGGCGGCGTCGCGAGGCTGATCCGGCCCCGCCGGTAACGGATCAGACCAAAGATCAGCGCGGCGATAACCAGAACGGCGATGACCGCTATCGCGATCCACAGACCCTCACTCACCGGGTCATTGTTTCAGGGGTTGGTCGGCCCATGTGCGCGGACGGCGGTTTACCGCCCGGTGGCGGCGAGTTGGGCGAGCTCCTGCCCGCGCATCTTCTGCGAGATGATCTGGGTGATGCCGTCACCCTGCATGGTGACGCCGTACAGCGCGTCGGCGATCTCCATCGTCGGCTTCTGGTGGGTGATGACGATCAGCTGGCTGCGCTCCCGCAGCTGCTCGAACAGGCCGAGCAGGCGTTGCAGGTTCACGTCGTCGAGCGCGGCCTCCACCTCGTCCATGATGTAGAACGGCGACGGGCGGGCCCGGAAGATCGCCACCAGCATCGCCACGGCGGTCAACGACTTCTCGCCGCCGGACAGCAGCGACAGCCGCTTGACCTTCTTCCCCGGCGGCCGTGCCTCGACTTCCACGCCGGTGGTCAGCATGTCGGACGGATCGGTGAGCAGCAGCCGGCCCTCACCACCGGGGAACAGCGACGAGAACACCTGACTGAACTCACGTTCCACGTCGGCGTAGGCCTCGGTGAACACCTGCAGGATGCGGGAATCGACGTCGTCGACGACGTCGAGCAGGTCCTTGCGGGCGGCCTTGACGTCCTCGAGCTGGGTGGACAGAAAGTTGTAGCGCTCCTCCAGGGCCGCGAACTCCTCGAGCGCGAGCGGATTGACCCGGCCCAGTTCGGCGAGTTCACGCTCGGCGCGTTTGGCCCGGCGCTCCTGGGTCGGGCGGTCGAACGGCATCGGCGCCGGCGCGGTGACCTGTTCACCGCGTTCGCGGGCCTGCTCGTATTCGGCGAACTCCAGCTCGGATGGCGGCAGCGACACGTCCGGCCCGTACTCGGCGACGAGATCCTCATGAGCCATGCCGAACTGCTCCAGCACGTGCTGCTCGAGCTGTTCGATCCGCATTGCGGCCTGCGCCTTGGCGACCTCGTCGCGGTGCAGCGAATCGGTGAGGGCAGAGATCCGGGTGTTCAGTGCGTCCACCTGTTCACGCACGGCGGCCAGCGCGGCGGTGCGCTGCCGGCGTTCGGCGGCCAGGTGGTCACGGGTGCGCGACGCCACGCCCACCACCACGGCCAGCCGGGCGGCAACCTCGCGGCCGGACTCGGCGACGGCGGACGCCATCGCCGCGGCATGCTCACGCGCCGCCCTCGCCCGCTCCGCGCGCACCCGGGCCTCACGCTCGGAGGCGGCCGCGCGGCGCAGCGAATCCGCCCGTCCGCGAACGGCATTCGCGCGTTCCTCCGCGGTTCGCACGGCGAGCCGGGCCTCCACCTCGGCGGTGCGGGCGGCATCGGCGGCCGCAGTGAACCGCGCGCGCTCGGCAGGTTCCTCAGCGGTGGCGGTCGGCGCCTCCTGCGCATTCTGCAGGCGGGTCTCGAGTTCGCCGAGTTCGGTGACGGTCTGCTGACGGCCGGCCTCCAGCTCGTCGCGCTGGGTCATCTGCCTGCGCCACTCCTCCTCGGCTAACCGCGCGTCCTGCCCGAGCCGGCCGAGGGTTTCGTAGATCGCCGAGATGGCGGCATCCGACTCGTTGAGCGCGGCCAGCGCATGCTCGGCGGCATCGGAACGGCTGGCCTGCTCGGCCGTCGCACCCGCCAGCGCGGCCGTGAGTTCGGCGGATCGCGTCTCCGCGCCGGCCAACTCGGTACGGGCCTTCTCGATCGCGGAGGTGATCTCGAGCGTGCTCGGCTTGCGGTCCGACCCGCCGGTGACCGAGCCCGGCCCCACCAGGTCGCCGTCGGTGGTGACGGCGCGCAGCCCGGGGTTGGCCGACACCACGTCCAGCGCATGGTTGAGGTCGTCGACGACGACGACATGGGCGAGCAGCGCGGTCATGGCGCCGCGCAGCCGGCCCGGTGCCTCGACGAGATCCAGCGCCCAGCGCGCGCCGGCGGGCAGCGGGGTGCCGTCGCGCGGGTCGTTCACCGGCCAGTCGCCGAGCACGATGGCCGCCCGGCCGCCGTCGGCCTGCTTCAGCGCGGCCACGGCCTCGCGCGCGGCCCCGAAGTCGTCGGCGGCCACCGCGTCGGCAGCCGTGCCGAGCACCGCGGCCAACGCCGTCTCATAGCCCGCGCTGACCCTTACCATCTTGGCGATCGACCCGAAAAGTCCTGCACCGCTTCGGTTCTCGATCAACCAGGCGGCGCCATCGCGGCGCTCCAGGCCGACGGCCAGCGCCTCGATGCGCGCCAGCAGCGAGGCCACTTGGCGTTCGGCGCCGCGCTCGGCGGCCAGCAACTCGGCGACCCGTTCGTCGGCCAACCGCAGCGCGGCCACCGTGCGGTCGTGGTGGTCGTCGAGGCCGACCTCGCTCTCGTCGAGTTCACCGACGTGGCTCTGAATCGTCTCGAACTCGGCCCTGGCCTGCTCAGCCCGGGATGCCGCTTCCTCGATGCCGTCGGAGAGCCGGGCCACCCGCTCGTCGATCGACTCCACCCGGGCCCGCATGGTCTCCACCTGTCCGGTCAGCCGGGCCAGGCCTTCCCGGCGATCGGCCTCGGCGCGCACCGCCGCCAGGTGGGCTCGTTCGGCCTCGGCGGCGATGCGTTCGGCCTCACTCAGGTCGGTCCGGGCCGCGTCGAGCCGGGTCCGGGTATCGGCCAGTTCGGCGAACAGTTGGCGCTCCCGCTCGGCGACTTCTTCGGCCTGGGCGTCCAGTTCGTCGGGGTCCGGGCCGCCCGCGGCGAAGATGTCGGAGGGCTCGGTCTCCAGCAGCTGAGCGCGGTCGCTGGCGATGCGCACCGTCGCGCTGACCCGTTCGGCCAGCGCCGACAGCGCGAACCAACTCTGCTGGGCCTTCTCGGCACGGTCGGACAGCGTGCCGACGGCGGTCTCGTGCGCGGTGAGTTCGTCGGTGGCCACCGAGAGCGCCTCGACGGCCTCATCGTGGTCCCTGCGCAGCACGGCCTCGGTGCCGCCCACGCCGTCGAACTCGGCCTGCCGGTTCACCAGATCGTCGGCGGCCAGCCGCAGCCGGGCATCGCGCAGGTCGGCCTGGATGGTCTGCGCGCGGCGCGCCATCTCGGCCTGGCGGCCCAGCGGTTTGAGCTGCCGGCGCAACTCGGTGGTCAGATCGGTCAACCGCGCCAGGTTGGCGGCCATCGCGTCGAGCTTGCGGACGGCTTTTTCCTTGCGCTTGCGGTGTTTGAGGACGCCGGCGGCCTCCTCGATGAACGCGCGCCGGTCCTCCGGGCGGGACTCCAGGATCTGGGACAGGCGGCCCTGCCCGACGATGACGTGCATCTCGCGACCGATGCCGGAGTCACTCAGCAACTCCTGAACATCCATCAAACGGCAACTGGCGCCGTTGATCTCGTACTCGCCCGCGCCGTCGCGGAACATCCGCCGGGTGATCGACACCTCGGAGAATTCGATCGGCAGCGCGTTGTCGGAGTTGTCGATGGTGACGGTCACCTCGGCGCGGCCCAGTGGGGCCCGCGACGACGTGCCGGCGAAGATGACGTCCTCCATCTTGCCGCCGCGCAGGCTCTTGGCGCCCTGCTCGCCCATCACCCAGGCCAGGGCGTCGACCACGTTGGACTTGCCGGATCCGTTGGGACCGACGACCGCGGTGATGCCCGGCTCGAAACGCAGAGTCGTCGGCGAAGCGAAGGACTTGAAGCCCTTCAGCGTCAGACTCTTGAGGTGCATGGCGTGCCAGCGTACCTGCGTACGGGGCGCTTCCCGGCCTCACCGCTCCGAGAAACCCCGGATCGGCTCGGGGTTCTCCGACCAGTCCCAGACGACCTTGTCGACACGGCCCGGCGTACCGGCGCCGCGCAGTAGGTCGAGCAAACTCTCACACGCGTGCCGCGGGCCCTGTGCGACGATCAGCACCCGCCCGTCGACCTGGTTGCTCGCGTATCCGGTGAGGCCGAGTTCGCGCGCCCGCGACCGGGTCCACCACCGGAAACCGACGCCCTGGACGTATCCGTGCACCCATGCGGTGAGCCGTACCTGCGGTCCTTCGGGGTCGGTCATGACCGGTTGTCAGCTATCTCGAACGTGACTTCGGTGCCGGATTTGAGGGTGCGGCCGACGGTGCAGACCGAGTCGACGGCCCGGCGGACGACCACCCGCACCCGCTCGGCCTCTTCCTCGCTGAGGCCCGACAGGTCGATCTGCAGAGTCTCGGCGAGCCGCGGGTAGCACTCCTGCTCACGGTCCGCCGCCCCGCTGACCATGACCGTTGCCTGGTAGTCGTCGCCGAGCCGACGGGCCAGCGGCTGGTCGCTGCTCATGCCACTGCAGGCCGCCAGCGCGACCTTCATCAGCTCGCCCGGGGTGAAGACGCCCTCGACGTCCTCGGAGCCGACGAGCACCTCGGCGCCGCGCGAGCTTCGCCCGGTGTAGCGCCGGGTGCCGGTGCGTTCGACCCACAGTTCGGTCATATCTCTCCTCCGTCGCGCGTCAAATGCGGGGTCTCGGTTGGCAACGCGGGCAGTAGAACGACGATCGGTTCATGAACTTCTCCCGGCGCATGATCGCCCCGCACCGCCGGCAGGGCTCGCCTTCGCGGCCGTATGCGTCCAGCGAGCGATCGAAGTAGCCGGACTCGCCGTTGACATTGACGTACAGCGAGTCGAATGACGTCCCGCCCTGCGCCAGCGCTTCACGCATCACCTCTGCGGCACGGTCGAGCACCTCGGCCAGCTGCCGGCGCGTCAGCTTTTCGGCCGTCCGGGCGCCGTTGACCTTTGCGCGCCACAGCGCTTCGTCGGCGTAGATGTTGCCGATGCCGGACACCACGGTCTGATCCAGCAGCTGCCGTTTGATCTCGGAATGCTTGCCGCGCAACACTTTCACCACCTCATCGCGATCGAATCGCGGGTCGAGCGGATCGCGGGCCAGATGCGCGACGGGCACCGGAACCGCGCTGCCGTCCACATCGACGATGTCGGCGAGCATCCAGCCGCCGAATGTGCGCTGATCGACGAAGCTCAGTGCCGTGCCGTCGTCCAGCAGTGCGGCGATGCGTACGTGATCCTCGCGCGGGACCGGTCCGAGCAGCATCTGCCCGCTCATGCCCAGGTGGACCACCAGTGCCTGATCACCGGCCTCCTCGCCGTCGGAGAGCAGCAACCACAGGTACTTGCCGCGGCGGCCGGTCCCGGTGATGCGCGCGTCGAGCAACCGGGCGGTCAGGTCCGCCGGTCCCGGTTCATGGCGTCGCACGGCCCGCGGATGGCGCACGCGGACGGCGGTGATGGTGCGGCCCACGACGTGCTGCTGCAGTCCCCGCCGCACCACCTCGACCTCGGGCAGTTCGGGCATCTAACGCCTCATGCCTGGTCGAGTGCCATCCACGCCGCGGAGGCGGCCTTGAGTTCGGCTTCCTTCTTGGTTCTGCCGACGCCGGTGCCGTACTCGGTGTCCATCACGACGACGGTCGCGGTGAACTGCTTGTCGTGGTCGGGTCCGATCGAGGTCACGAGGTACATGGGTACGCCGAGCCCACGGGCCGCGGTCAACTCCTGCAGGCTGCTCTTCCAGTCCAGCCCGGCGCCCAGGCTCGGTGCGGTGTCCAGCAGTTCGCCGAACAGCCGCAGGATGGCCGCGTGCGCGGTCTCCGTGCCGTGCTCCAGATAGATCGCACCGAGCAGCGCCTCGACGCCGTCGGCCAGGATGCTCGCCTTGCCGGTGCCGCCGGAGTTCAGTTCGCCGCGGCCCAGCAGCAGATAGGCGCCGAGCCCGTCGGGGGTCAGTCCGCGGGCCACATCGGCCAGGGCCTGCGTGTTGACCACGCTGGCCCGCAGTTTGGCCAGGTCACCTTCGGGCCGCTCGGGGTGCCGGTGGAAAAGCTCGATCGTCACCGTCAGTTCCAGCACCGCATCGCCGAGGAACTCGAGCCGCTCGTTGGTGGGCAGGCCGCCGTGTTCGTAGGCGTAACTGCGGTGAGTCAGAGCCAGCGTCAGCAGATCGTCGGACAGCGCGACGCCGAGCGCGTCGAGCAGTGGCTGCCGCGACAGGTGCTGAGCGTCCACGGTGGTCACGGCGTGTCCCCCGCCTGATCGGGCAGCATCTCGGTGAGTTTCGCCCAGCGTGGATCGATGATGTCGTGCTGATGGCCGGGTTCGGCGGTGGCCAGCGCGACCCCGCACTGCGGGCACAGCCCCGGGCAGTCGGTCCGGCACACCGGCGAGAGCGGCAATTCGAGTCCGACGGCGTCGACGATCGCCTGCTCGAGGTCGATGTAGTCGTCGACGACGTGGCCGACCTCGTCCTCCTCCGTGGTGGCCTCGGTGGCGCTGTCCGGATAGGCGAACAGCTCGGTGAGGTGGATCTCGACGTCGTCGGTGAACGGCGTCAGGCAGCGCGAACAATCACCGACCGTCGGCCCCGACACGGTGCCGGTCACCAACACGCCCTCGGTGACCGACTCGACGCGCAGGTCGAGGTCCAGCGGAGCACCCTTTTCGATGGCCTCCATGTCCAGCCCGATGCGCGACGGGCTGTCGACCGTTTTCTGCACTGTCGTCATCGCGCCCGGGCGCCGCCCCAACCTGGAGATGTCGATGCTCAGAGGTGACGAGTTGAGCCGTGACATGGCGGCAATTCTACGGCGGGCCTGCCGTGACGGCGCCCCGCCTCCGGTTTACTGGCCGATCAGTGTTGTGCGTAGTCGTGGGTGCCCGCGGCCGTGCGCAACTGGTGCCGGCCCCGGCCAACCGAGCGCAGCGTGCCGTTGAGGTAGTCCTCGAACTCCGCGAGCTTGCTGTCGACATAGATGTCACACTCGCCGCGCAGCCGGTCCGCCTCGGCGTGGGCGGCATCGACGAGCCGGGTCGCCTCGGCACTGGCCGACGACACCACCTCGGTCTGCGACACCAGACGCTGCTGCTCCTTGATGCCCTCCTGGACGGCCTTCTCGTAGCTGATGTTGCCGCTCTCGACCAGGCGGTCGGCTTCGGCCTTGGCCCGCCCGACGCTGGTTTCGTAGTCACGCTTGGCCCCCGCGGCCAGCCGGGAGGCCTCCTCGCGGGACTCCCCGACCATGCGTTCGCAATGCTGACGGGCCTCTGCGACCATCCGGTCGGCCTGCGATTTGGCGTCGGCCAGCAGCCGGTCGGCCTCGGCCCGGGCATGTCCGAGCGTGGAGTCGGCCTCCGCCGTCGCCGAGCCGACCATGCCGTCGGCGTGCTGCTTGGCGTCCCGCAGCATCGCATCGCGGGCGTCCAGGACGTCCTGCGCGTCGTCGAGTTCCCCGGGGATCGCATCCTTGATGTCGTCGATGAGTTCGAGGACATCGCCCCGCGGCACAACGCAGCCCGCCGTCATCGGCACACCGCGCGCCTCTTCGACGATGGCGCCCAATTCGTCGAGCGCTTCAAATACTCGGTACACGGTGCACCCTCCAGGCATAGACGTTGTTACTCAGTGTGCCTGGTGTTACGCCTGTGACTGTGGTGGCGCGACCGGTGTGTCGCAAATGGGCGAGCTTTCGGGGCTCGTTCGCAAAGCTCGTCAGCCGCCGAGCTTGGCCGGCAACCGCCGGTTCACGGCCTCGGGCAGCAACGCCGATACGTCTCCACCGAACGCCGCCACCTCCTTGGCCAGCGACGACGATACGAACGAGTACTGCGGTGTGGTGGCCACGAAGAAGGTGTCGACGCCGGCGACGTGCCGGTTCATCTGTGCCATCTGCAACTCGTATTCGAAGTCGGTGCCGGTGCGCAGGCCCTTGACGATCGCGGTCAGCCCACGCGATCTCGCGAAGTCGACCACCAGGCCCTGCCCCGACTCCACCCGCAGGTTGGGCAGGTGCGACGTCGACTCGACGATCATCTCGATGCGCTCGTCGACGCTGAACATGCCCTTCTTGTTGGGGTTGATCAGTACCGCGACGACCACTTCGTCGAATTGGGCGGCGGCCCGTTCGAAGACGTCGATGTGCCCGAGCGTCACGGGGTCGAACGAACCCGGGCAGACGGCGCCACTCATGGGGTGTGACCGTAGCAGGCGGTCGCCGAAAGTTACCCCCGTCCTTTCGGCGACCGCCCGACCCCCCGGTGAATTGACCTTGCCGTAAAGAAACACCACAACGGTTGCCCCCGGCCTCATCCGAACGGATGAAATCTGGCTACAGTCACTCCAACCACCCGCAGACGGCAAAGGGGAGTCGGCGTTGGTCACGATCGAGGACTTTTCACGCATGGTGTCGACCGTTTACGGCGCGGCCGTCACACCGGAGAACTGGGCTACCGCCATGGCGGAGATCCGCAGCGCGTTCGATGCCCAGGGCGCCGCCATGATGGTGGCCACTGGAACCGATCGCATGATCCAGAGCGCCAGCGTGCAACCCGAAGCCGGCATGGCGTATTCCGAGCACTACTGGCAGCTCGATTACGTCATGGAGGCTGTCGAGACCGGACCGGTCGGACTGATCCGTGGCGGTCAGTCATTGGTCGCGCTGAATCCGCGGTCGGAGTTCGATGCGGACTGGATGCGGCCGTACCAGATGGATGACGGGATGTTCGTCCGGCTGTCCGATGGCCCGACGCCCACCTCGTTTCCTGGTGGCGGCACCAAAACGTGACGAGCCCTTCGACACGGCCGCCAACGTCGAGTTGATGAGCGCGCTGGTGCCGCACCTTCAGCAGGCGCTGCGCACCCAGAATTGCCTGCGGGAGGCTGCGGCCGGTGCCGGCGACATCACGATCGCCATTGACGCCGTTCGATACGGCGTAGCCGTGGTATCCGTGAATTCGACTGTCGTGCACATGAATTCGGCGGCCAACCAGATATTCCACAGTGGTGACGGATTATCCGTGCGCGCGGGCGTCATCGAGGCGGCCCGGACGTCCAGCAAGACCCGGTTGGCGATCAGCATCGGCGCCGCGCTGTACGGCAGGCGGTCGGGTGTGTGCGGGGGCGATTCGTTCCTGTGTTCGCGGCCGTCCGGGAAGCGGCCCTACGTGGTCCATGTGTTGCCCGCGGGCACGACCTGGGACCACCCGGCGCCACGGGCGCTGGTGGTGATCATCGACCCCGAGCAGCAGCCCGAACCGCCCATCGACCTGTTGCGGCGACTCTACGGACTCACCCAGGCAGAGGCCGCGGTCGCCGTACGGGTGCTGCGCGGCGACGGTCTCAAGCCGATCGCCGACGAGTTGTCGGTCTCGCTCACCACCGTCAAGACCCACCTGCAGCACGTATTCGACAAGACCGATACCCACCGCCAGGCGGAGCTGGTCCGCCTCCTCCTGACCATCACGCACTGATCCGGCTATCCGGAGTACTCGGCCATCTCCAACCGGGTGTCGCCGTACCGGCGGTCGGGCAGCGGTTCCCATCCGGACGGCCAGGTCAATGCGCCACCGGACGCGGGCCGCTCGATGACGACAATGGCTCCCGTTGCCACCCAACCGTTTTCGGCCAGCATCCCCGGTAGCGCCTCGACCTCCGCATTGCCGACGTCATACGGCGGGTCGGCCAACACCAGGTCCACCGGCGCCGCGGCACGCTGCGACAGCACCGCGGCCACCGGTGCACGGCGCACTGTCGCCCCGGGCAGGCCCAGTGTCGCGATGTTCTGCGTGATCATCGCGGCGGCACGGTGATCCGACTCGACCAGGATCGCCGACGCGGCACCGCGCGAAAGCGCCTCCAGGCCAAGCGCTCCCGAGCCGGCGTACAGATCCAGCACCGCGAGCCCGGCGAAATCCAGCCGCGCGGCCAGCACGTTGAACAACGACTCGCGCACTCGGTCGGTGGTCGGCCTCGTGCCCCGCGCCGGCACCGCGATGCGCCGGCCGCCGGCCGCGCCGGCGATGATGCGGGTCAGCTGACCACCACCAGCAGATCGCCGCCCTCCACCTGGGCGGTCGGCGAAACCGCCACGCGCTGAACCGTTCCCGCCTTCGGGGCGGTGATGGCCGCTTCCATCTTCATCGCTTCGATGGTCGCGATGGTCTGCCCGGCGGTCACCGTGTCACCGGCGTCGATGTTCACCGTGACCACGCCTGCGAACGGTGCGGCGATGTGGTCGGGGTTGGTTCGGTCGGCCTTCTCGGCGGTCGGCACGTCCGCGGCGATGCTGCGGTCGCGCACCAGCACGGGCCGCAGCTGACCGTTGATGATGCACATCACCGTGCGCATGCCGCGTTCGTCGGCTTCGGAGAGGGCTTCCAGCCCGATCAGCAGCTCCACCCCGCGCTCGAGATGGACGCGGTGTTCGTCCCCGTGGCGCAGCCCGTAGAAGAACTGATTCGTGCTCAGCCGGGAGGTGTCACCGTATTCGTCGCGGTGCGCCTCGAACTCCTTGGTGGGGCCGGGAAACAGCAACCGGTTCAGCGTGGCCTGACGTTCGACACCGGGCCGGGCCAGCTCCGCGGCGTCCTCGTCCGACAGTTCCTGCTCGGGCTTGGCTGGTTCGCGGCCCTGTAACGCCTTGGTGCGCAACGGTTCCGGCCAGCCGCCCGGCGGATCGCCCAGCTCGCCGCGCAGGAACCCGATCACCGAATCCGGAATGTCGTAGCGGGCCGGGTCGGCGGCGAAATCGTCGGCGGACACTCCGGCGCCCACCAGCGCCAGCGCCAGATCGCCGACCACCTTCGACGACGGCGTCACCTTCACCAACCGGCCCAGCACCCGGTCGGCGGCGGCGTAGTTGGCCTCGATGTCCTCGAACCGGTCGCCCAGCCCCAGCGCGATGGCCTGCTGACGCAGGTTGCTCAACTGCCCGCCCGGAATCTCGTGGGTGTAGACCCGGCCGGTCGGCGCCGGCAGGCCCGACTCGAACGGCGCGTACACCTTGCGCAACGCCTCCCAGTACGGCTCCAGATCGCAGACCGCCGACAGCGACAGACCGGTGTCGTACTCGGTATGGGCCGCGGCGGCCACGATCGAACTCAGCGCGGGCTGGCTGGTCGTGCCCGCCATCGGCGCGGACGCGCCGTCGACCGCATCGGCCCCGGCCTGCCAGGCCGCCACGTACGTCGCCAACTGCCCGCCGGGGGTGTCGTGGGTGTGCACGTGCACCGGCAGGTCGAAGCGCGACTTCAATGCCGAGACCAGCGTGTGCGCCGCCGGGACGCGCAGCAGACCGGCCATGTCCTTGATCGCCAGCACGTGCGCCCCGGCGTTCACGATCTGATCGGCCAGCTTCAGGTAGTAGTCCAGGGTGTAGAGGTTCTCCGCCGGATCACTCAGATCACCGGTGTAGGACATCGCGACTTCGGCGACGGCCGTGCCGGTTTCGCGGACCGCATCGATGGCCGGGCGCATCGAGTCCACATTGTTCAGCGCGTCGAAGATCCGGAAGATGTCGATCCCGGTGCGGGTGGCCTCGTCCACGAACGCCGAGGTGACGGTCTCGGGATACGGCGTGTAGCCCACCGTGTTCCGACCCCGCAGCAGCATCTGCAGACAGATGTTGGGCAGCGCCTCACGCAGCGCGGCCAACCGCTCCCAGGGATCCTCCTTCAGGAACCGCAGCGCCACGTCGTAGGTCGCGCCGCCCCAGCACTCCATCGACAACAACTGGGGCGTCAGCCGCGCGATGTAGGGGGCCACCATCAGCAGGCTGGTGGTGCGGATGCGGGTGGCCAGCAGCGACTGATGCGCATCGCGGAACGTGGTGTCGGTGAGCTTGACGCCACGCGAATCGCGCAGCCAGCGCAGCGAAACGCTCGGGACCCAACTCGACCAGCAGCTGTTTGGACCCCGGCGGTGGGGCTGCCGACAGGTCGATCGTCGGCAACTTGTCCTGCGGGTAAACCGCCGACGGCCGCGGCCCGTGCGGCTTGTTGACCGTGACGTCGGCCAGGTAGTTGAGGATCTTGGTGCCCCGGTCGGCCGACGACCGCGCGGTCATCAGTTGCGGGCGCTCATCGATGAACGACGTCGTGATCCGCCCGGCCTGGAAATCGGGATCATCGAGCACCGCCGCCAGGAACGGAATGTTCGTCGACACCCCGCGAATGCGGAACTCCGCCACCGCCCGTCGCGCGCGCCGCACCGCCGTCGGGAAGTCGCGGCCCCGGCACGTCAGCTTGACCAGCATCGAATCGAAGTGGGCACTGACCTCGGCGCCCACATGCGTCCCGCCATCGAGTCGGATGCCCGCACCACCCGGACTGCGGTACGCCGTGATGCGCCCGGTATCCGGACGGAACCCGTTCGCCGGGTCCTCGGTGGTGATCCGGCACTGCAGCGCCGCCCCGTGTGGGACCACCGATTCCTGGCTCAGCCCAAGGTGATTCCAGGGTTTCCCCGCTCGCGATGCGCAGCTGCGACGACACCAGGTCGACGTCGGTGATCTCCTCGGTGACCGTGTGCTCGACCTGGATGCGCGGGTTCATCTCGATGAACACGTGCTGACCACGCTCGTCGAGCAGGAACTCCACCGTGCCCGCGCAGCTGTAACCGATCTGGCGGGCGAACGCCACCGCGTCGGCGCAGATCCGCTCGCGCAGCGCCGGATCGAGGTTCGGCGCCGGCGCCAACTCGATGACCTTCTGGTGGCGGCGCTGCACGCTGCAGTCGCGCTCGAACAGATGGATCACGTTGCCCTGCGTGTCGGCCAGGATCTGCACCTCGATGTGGCGGGGGTTGATCACCGCCTGCTCGAGGAACACCGTCGCATCCCCGAACGCCGACTCCGCTTCGCGACTGGCCGCTTCGATCGCCTCCGGCAATCCGGCCGGGTCGCTCACCCGGCGCATGCCACGGCCGCCGCCGCCGGCCACGGCCTTGACGAACAAGCGGGAAGGTCATCGCGCCCGCGGCGGCCACGAGTTCATCCACCGAGGACGACGGTGCCGAGGACGCCAGCACCGGCAACCCCGCGGCCCGGGCCGCCGCGATCGCCCGTGCCTTGTTGCCCGTCAGCTCCAGCACCTCGGCGGACGGTCCCACGAACGTGATGCCTGCCGCCGCGCACGCCGCCGCCAGATCCGGATTCTCCGACAGGAAGCCGTATCCCGGATAGATCGCATCCGCCCCGCACGCCCGCGCGGTCGCCACGATCTCGTCGACGTTCAGATACGCCCGAACCGGATGCCCACGCTCGCCGATCTGGTACGACTCATCGGCCTTCAGCCGGTGCAACGAGTTGCGGTCCTCGTAGGGATAAATCGCGACCGTGGCGACGTCCAACTCATACGCGGCACGGAACGCCCGGATCGCGATCTCCCCGCGATTGGCGACCAGAACCTTTGAAATCCCGGCAATCATTGGCGGCCCCTAACCGTGTATTTAGATCAGCGTCGACCAATAGCTCCAGAACCGCACGACGATCATCAGAATCACCGCGGCGAACCACAACGCCACGATCGACCAGCGCCACTCGTACAACACCCGCAGCACCGCGTTGCCGGCCAGCGGGCGCATCGCGATCGAGGCAACCACCACCAGCAGCGGGATGGTGACCGCCCACACCACCATGCAGTACGGGCACAGTGCGCCGATACGGTACAGGCTCTGGAAGATCAGCCAGCCGATGAACACCACGCCCGAGCGTGGTGCCGATCGCCAGACCCACCCAATACCACTGCGGCAGTCGGACTTTGGCGAAGGCGAGCACGCCCGTGGTGACGACGACGGTGAACGCGACGATGCCGATCAGCGGGTTGGGGAACCCGAACGCCGACGCCTGAGGCGTCACCATGATCGACCCGCACGACAGCACCGGGTTCAGATTGCACGACGGCACGAACGTCGGATCGATCAGCAGCTCGATCTTCTCGACGGTCAGGGTGAAGGCCGAGGCCAGGCCGGCCAGGCCGGCGATGATGATCCACAGCGCGCTGGGCCGCCCCACCCGTGGCCCCGCACGGCGGATCTCGCCGGCCTGCGCCGGGTCCTCCTCGGTTTCGGACTCGGTGCTCACAGTCATGGGGCCGCGGGCTCGGGCGCGACCGCGCTCGTCCAGGCCGGGCACGTCCCCGGCGATCTCCTTGACCTTGGCGACCAGCGCGTCCGGCGTGCTGTAGCTCGTAATCCTCGCCGTTGATCCGGACCGTCGGGGTGGCGGTGATCTTGGCGGCCTCCGCGAGGCCCTCGACCATGTCGGAGTTGCGGCCGGATTTCACGCAGTCCGGCACGTTTCCGACGACGCCGGCCTGCCGGGCCGTCTCGACGAGCGCGGTGTTGTCCGGTGCGGGCGAGCCCTCGGCGGGCTGCTGGGCGAACAGCGCGGCGTGGAAGCGCCGGAAGGCGTCCTTGGCCGGGCTGGTGTCCGCGGCGGCGACGCAGTAGCCGGCGTTGGCCGCGCGGGTGGAGTACTTGTCGTTCGCCGAGCTGTTCAGGATGGCGACCATGTAGTAGTCGGCGGCGACGGCGCCCGTGTCGATCAGCTTGTTGATGGTCGGGCCGAAGCTCTTCTCGAACGCCGCGCAGTGCGGGCACTGGAAGTCCTCGTAGAGGGACACCACGGCCTTGGGGTCGGTGCCGCCGTCCTTGGTGACCACATTGGCCGCGGCCACCCGGACGGCCTGTACGTCGCCTTTGTGCTTCTGGGCCTGCCCGTTGGTCACGATGTAGAACACCAGCCCGGCACCGATGGCGATGACGAGGGCGGTCAGGCCGATCTGGATCCACAGGTTGCGTTTGCGGTCGGCCGCCTTGAGGTCGTAACTGGCGGGGCGCTTCGATTTGTTGGCCACTGGCTCGGCAATCCTCAGTGCTCTCGGTTATTGCGGGAAATATCGTGTCCCAGCGTACCGGCGTGCGGATATGCGCCGTTCACCCACGTCGCAGGTGCGCCCGCAGAGCCGAGACCACCTCGGCGATGCTGTCGGCCGCACCGCCGCCGAGACCCTTGAAGTTCATGAAACCGTGCGTCATCGACCCCATCTCGCGCAGATCGACGGGAACCCCGGCGGCCGCGAGCGCGGCCGCGTACGCGTTGCCCTCGTCGCGCAGGGGGTCGAAGCCGGCCGTGGCGACCAGCGCGGGCGGCAGGCCCGACAGGTCGTCGGCCCGCCCGGGCGACACCCGTGGGTCGTCGGCGGCCACCCCCGAGCCCTCCAGGTACCGGTCACCGCACCAGACGATGTCGTGGGCGCAGAGCACCAGGCCCGACGCGAACAGCGTCCGCGACCGGGTCGGCGTGCGGATGTCGGTCCACGGGTAGAGCAGCAGTTGCAGTGCTGGCACCACTGCGTCGTCGCGGCTCAGCTGCGAAACCGCCGCGGTCAGCCCGCCGCCGGCACTGTCGCCGCCGACGGCGAGCCGGTCGGGCCGCACGCCGAACTCGTCGGCATGCGCGGCGATCCAGCGGAACGCGGCCAGGCAGTCGTCGACCGCGGCGGGGGCCGGGTGTTCGGGGGCCAGCCGATAGTCGACCGAGAACACCTGGATGCCGGCGTCGCGGCACAGCATCCGGCACAGTGCGTCGTAGCCGTCCAGGTCGCCCAGGGCGTAGCCACCGCCGTGGAAGTAGACCAGCGCCGGGGCATCGGCCTCGGCGGGACGGTAGTGGCGCACGCGGATCTGCCCGGCCGGACCCGGCACCGACAGCTCGGACAGGTCGACGGGAGCCGGTGGCCCGCCCAGCCCCCGGCACAGCGCGAGCATCAGTCTGCGACTGAGTGCCACGTCGTCGTCGGTCACCAGCCCCGTGATGCCCGCCATCCGCAGGCTGGCGGTGAACGCCTGCAGGGTCGGGTCCAGGGTGTTGCCGTCGATGACCAACGCGCGACCACCCGACACCAGTCGTTTGACCACGTCGGGCAGCGCCGGTAGCACCTTCGGGGTGAGCCGGGTCGCCGCGATCAGGACGGATTCCGGCGCCCGGCGCCGGCGAGACAGTAATGCCATGGTCATTGACCGTAACGCGCGGTGATTAGGTGGCGTCTTCGCCTCGGTTATATCGTGGGCGGCGAAATTCACTTGACCACAGGCAGGGTGTTGAGATGGCGGTTCCATCCATCGGACTCAGTGACGACAATTCGATCCCGGCACTGGGCCTCGGCGTCGCCGAGCTGTCGGACGCCGACACCGAGCGCGCCGTCTCCGCCGCCCTGGAGATCGGTTACCGCCTGATCGACACCGCGTCGGCCTACGGGAACGAAGCCGCGGTGGGCCGCGCGATCGCAGCGTCGGGCATCCCGCGTGCCGAGATATTCGTCACCACCAAGCTGGCCACCGACGATCAGGGCTTCCAGTCCAGCCAGGACGCGATCAAGGCGAGCCTCGAGCGGCTCGGCATGGACTATGTCGACCTGTATCTCATCCACTGGCCGGCCACCGAACTGGGCAAGTACGTCGACAGCTTCGCCGCCATGATGCGATCCCAGGCCGACGGGCTGGCGAAGTCGATCGGTGTGTCCAACTTCACGCCCGAGAACCTGACCGACCTCATCGACCTGACGTTCGTGACCCCGGCGGTCAACCAGATCGAGTTGCATCCGCTGCTGAATCAGTCCGACGCTGCGGGCGGCCAACGCCGAGCACAACGTCGTCACCGAGGCCTACAGCCCGCTGGGCGTCGGCAACCTGCTCGACAACGCGGCGGTGACGGCCATCGGGTCCAGCTACGACGTCTCCCCCGCGCAGGTGCTGATCCGGTGGAGCCTGCAGTTGGGCAACGTCGTCATCCCGCGCTCGTCGTCGCCCGAGCGCATCGCCGAGAACTTCGACGTGTTCGGCTTCGAACTCAGCGACGCCGACATGGCCACGCTGAACGGCCTCGACGACGGCACCCGGTTCCGCCCGCATCCCGACGGCTACACCGGGACGTAACGCTGGCCCGTCCGCCCGTCCGGCTCGCTACAGGTCTGTCAGTAGATGTTCGACGGCCGGATCATGCCCTCGGCCAGGTCGCCGAAACCGGGTGCCATGATCGCTCCGGGCTGGCCGACGATCTCCTCCACCACGGCAGTCTCGGTGGTAATCAACAGTGCGGCAATGGATGCCGCACTCTCCAGTGCAGCGCGGGTCACCTTGAACGGATCGATGATGCCCTCGTCGAACATGTCGCCGTACTCCCCGGTCAGGGCATTGAAACCATGACCGAGGGGTAGGTCCGCGACGACGTCCACGACGTCGTCGCCTTCGAAGCCGGCGTTGATCGCGATCCACCGCAGCGGCTCAGCCAATGCGCGGCGCACCACGTCGCGGCCGATGGCTTCGTCGCCGACGAGCTCGAGCATGCTCAACGCGCGGTGCGCCTGGGCCAGTGCGGTGCCGCCGCCGGAGACGATGCCGGCCTCGAGTGCGGCGCGGGTGGCTGCGAGCGCATCCTCTACCCGAAGCATGCGCTCCTTGAGTTCGACGCTGGTCGCACCGCCGACGCGGATCACGGCGACACGGCCGGTCAGGCGGGCGATCCGCACATCGAGTATGTCCTGGTCGGCGTCCAGCTTGGCCCGCTCGCGCTGAGCTTCGAGCTGACTGACCCGGGCATCGACGCGGTCCTGTTCTCCGTGCGGACCGACGATGGTGGTGTCGTTCTCGGTGGCGGTGAGCCGGTCACACGATCCGAGGTGGTCCCGGGTCGATCTCGGCGAGCTCGATGCCGGTGTCCTTGGCGACGACGTGCCCGCCGAGCGCCACCGCAAGATCCTCCAGTTCGGCGACCCGCCGATGCCCGAAGCCGGGCGCGCGCACCACCACCGACCGCATGGTCTTGTGCATGTTGCCCCCGACGAGCAGCTGCAGCGCCGCGCCGTCGACGTCCTCGGCGATCACCACCAGCGGACGGTCCGCACGCTTGGCCACCTCCAAGGTCGGCATGATCTCCTGGACCTGGCTGATCTTCTTGTTGGTCAGCAGAATCAGTGGATTGTCGAGGACGGCCTCCATCCGGTCGTGATCGGTGACCATGTAGCCGGAGGTGTAGCCGTGGTCGAACTCGATGCCGTCGACGACGGCGACCGACAGCCCGAGGAGCGTCGCTCTCATCGGTGGTGACCACCCCCGACAGGCCGACGTGTTCGACGGCGCGGGAGATCACGTCACCGATCGCGTCGTCGTCGCTGGCGGCGAGCGCCGCGATGCGGTGTAGATCGTCGGTCCCGCTTGACCTGAACGCTGTTCTCGCGCAACGCTTCGACGACGACGGGGACCGCACGTTCGATACCGCGCCGCACTCGCATCGGATTGGCGCCCGCATCGACGGCCCGCAGCCCTTCCCGCACCATCGCCTGGGCCAGAACCGTCGCCGTGGTGGTGCCGTCGCCGACCACCCCGTTGGTCTTCATCGCGACTTCCTTGACCAACTGGGCGCCCATGTTGGCGAACGGGTCGCGGAGTTGGATCTCTCTGGCGATCGTCACCCCGTCGTTGGTGATGGTCGGAGGGCCGGTCAGCTTCTCCAGGATGGCGTTGCGGCCCTTCGGGCCGAGCGTCACCTTGACGGCGTCGGCAAGGGCATTGACACCCTGTTCGAGTCGAGCGCGAGCATCAGAGTTGAACCGTAATTCCTTGGCCATGGTCGTAAATTCCTTTCGGGCGAACTGTTTTGGTGAGCGTCAGGGGACGAGGGTTGCGCGGCCGCGTACGGCTTTCATCGCACGCTCCTCCGGGATCTGATGTTGGTGACGACGGGGACGGCACCGTCGGGCTCGTCGTCGGCGTAGCGGGTTGCCAGCAGTCCGCGACAGAAGTGCGCATTGCCTTCCATCGAGATCCGCACCGACTTGGCGAACCGCAACCGCAGCGGAACCGCCTCGGGCGCGATGGCCTTGCCCTCGTCGTCGACCAGGACCCTGCTGTTCGGACAGTTGCTCAAACCGATGGCGAACCGGCGGCGCAACAGCGCCGCCTTCGGCGTGCCCTCGGGCAGGTCCCGCAGAGTGAGCCGCCCGATCCGATCGGCGTCCGATCGGTGTCTGACGCAGCAGCGATCCGATCGCCCGCTCCATCGCCGCGGCATGGGCCTTGCGCCAGAACACGTCCCGCAGCTCGGCGAGGCTCTCCTCCGCCTCGGTGCCGAACGTGCCCAGATAGCCGGCGTCCGCCGCCAGTCCGGAGTTGATCTTCTCGCTGTCGTGATGATCGTCGAGAAGGACCCGGACTTCCCCGATTCCGTCCAGCGCCCGCAGTGCGTCCAAGGCGTCGGAGGCCATCAGGTAGGCGAAGTTCGGCGAGCAGAATGCGGTCGGCAGCCGCAGGTGGACGGTGACTCCGTCATCGTCGATCGAACACCGAACGTACGAACCCGAGATCGGTGATGGGCTCGTCGAGCTCGGGATCGGTGACCGTCGCGAGTGCATCGAGGATCTCGGCTTCGGCGCGAAACCACGGCGGTGGTCATAGCGACACGCTCTCCTTGGCCCCGGCGGCCACCTCGACGCCGCCTTGCCCGGCAGGCTCAGCGAGTTGTAGTTCGGCTGGGACGTCGATGTCGTACAGTGCCGCGGCGTTGAGCCCGAGGATCTTTCGCTTCTGCTCGACGGTGATCTGGGCGTACTCGCCAAGCATGTCCTCCGGGATCTGGAAGTCGACGAACTTCTCGATGAGCCACTTGGGTGTCCACAGCGCGTAGTCGCTGGAGAACAGGATCTTGTCCTCGCCGATCCAGTACAACAACTCGCCGATGATCTGCGCGAAGTATCGGGGACGGGTGTGGATGAACGGAATCGCGACCGCCAGACCACCGTAGACGTTGGATTCCTGCGTGGCGATCCAGCAGAAGTCTTCGAGACGGGGCAACCCGACATGCTCGACGACGAAGTTCAACTCCAGGTAGTCGGTCGCCACCTTGTCGACATCGGCGACGTCGAAGGCGTCCCGGTCCAGCGGACGGATTGTCGGCCCCTTGTGCACGTGAATGTTCTTGATGCCCAACTTGATACATTCCTCGAGGTATCGCCGTGACCAAGCCTCGTCGAGCTTGTAACCACGGGATTCACCGTGCCACTCGGCGGTGTAGAGCTTGACGCCCTGCAGGTTCATCCGGTCGGCGTCGCGGCGCAATTGCTCCAGTCCCGGCCTCCCCGTACCGCGGGTCGTAGGCATGGTTGTACGTCAGCTTGTCGGGGTGCCGTTCGGTGAGCGTCGAACGCTTCTTCGGTCTGACCGAATCCGTTGACGTAGAAGTCGCTGAGCAGCGTGGCCTGGAAGATGGCGTGATCGACGTAGCCGTCGACGAACAGGTCCTTCATCAACCGGTCGCCACCGTAGTAGGTGTAGGTGTCGTAGTCCCACAGCGCCTCTTCGGGACTGAGGTTCTTGTGGTAGTCGTAGAAGCAGTCGATGAACTGCTTACCGTGCACGTTCTTCAGGTTGGAGGCGCGGCCGTCCCACAGGTGCACGTGCCCGTCGACGATGAAGTACTTCTGTCCGTCTTTCTGATACATCGCAGTGCTCCTGTTACTGATTCGGTTGGGCTGTTCGCAGCGCAGGCTGAGGTTGCGTGGTGGATGTGAGGCCTCATCGAGAGATGACGACCTTCAAGGCGTCGTATGTGTCCGCGTGCGCAAACACGTCGTATGCGTCGGTCATCTGATCGAGAGCGAAAGTGTGGGTGCCGAACGCCTTTGCGTCAATCTTGCCGTGCGCCAGTAGATCTAAGAGCATGGCGATGGTGGTGCCGTTGACCAGCCCGGTCGTTACCGTGATGTTGTTGATCCAGAGATCTTCCAGGTGCAGGGTGACGGGCTCACCGTGAACGCCGACGTTGGCGACGTGTCCCCCGGCTCGGACCAGTCGGGTGCACAGTTCGAATGTCGCCGGGATCCCGACCGCCTCGATCGCGACGTTCGCCCCCAGTCCGTTCGTGAGTTCAAGGACACGCTCGCGGACGTCCTGACCGTCACTGTTGATCGTCTCGTCCGCACCGAAGTCGGTCGATCGCTTCAGCCTGGCCTCGGACAGGTCGACGGCGATCACCGTGGCCGCGCCGTACAGGCCGGCGGTACGGATCGCAGACAACCCAACCGGACCGGCACCCACGACCACCACCGTGTCACCGGGTTTGACACGCGCATTCTGCACACCGATCTCGAATCCTGTGGGCAGGATGTCAGCGAGGAAGATCGCCTGTTCGTTCGGAACCGACTCCGGCAGAACGTGCACGCTGGTCTCCGCGTACGGCACCCGCACATACTCGGCCTGGGTGCCGTCGATGAGGTGGCCGAATATCCAACCGACGCCACCGACAGAGGCGCAGTGCGAGGGCATGGCAATCTTGCACGGACCGCATTTGCCACACGCCGTGATGGCAGGCACGAGCACTCGATCACCTACGGCGAGGGACGTCACCGCCGCTCCGGTTTCGACGATCGTGCCCACCGCTTCGTGTCCGAGCACCCGTCCCGGCGTGACCGCAGGCACGTCGCCCCGCAGTATGTGCAGATCGGTGCCGCAGATGGTTGTCGTGTCGACCCGGACCAGCACGTCGGTCGGATCTATCAACTCGTGGCATGGGAACTTCGGTCCATGACATCGAACCGCGGCCTTGGAAGACAAGTGCTTTCACGATGCCTTCCCCTCTACGGACGCTCAGCCAGGTCGAAACCGATGTACTCGGCGGCGTCCTCCGGGCTGGCGAACAGGATTGTCTTGTCGTCGAGGTGAACCATGCGCCCGTAGTGCGTCGAGCTGATCTCCTCGAAGATGGACCCGTCGAAATCCTGACCGAGCGCGTCGGAGAGCTCGTCGTAGTCGAAGTCGAGCAGTCGCACGCCATCGACCCGGATCATCGACGGGTACTCGGTGAGTTCCACCCCGTCCTTGGCGCCCATGACTTCGGCCACGACCCGGCCGATGGGGGTGTTCATCAGGGTGACGCCGCACATGTTGGAGAATTCGGTGGCTGATCCGAATTGCATGCTCATTTGTTCAACTCCTCGGGGATGTCGAGCTCGATGCTTTCGAGCACGGAACGGAAATTTGCCTTTGCAGCGTCGAGGCTCGATGCGAACGTGACCGGTTTGTCGGCGGGCGTCGACCAGATCGGTTGCAGCGCATAGGCGGCCTCGAGGCAGCGGGGCATCCAGATGCCCAGCCAGTCCCCGAACAGGGCCTTGTTGGCCTCGCCGTACTCCGGATCACGGGTCAGTAGCCGGAACAGGTTGCGGGTGTAGTTCAGGTCGCGGTCGTAGTCGTGCTCACCGGTGCCCACGATGGTCGGGGTGATGTAGTCACCGTTGCGGGCCGCGATCTGCATGACGAGTTCACTGCGGAACAGCGAACCCACCAGCTGCTCGAAGACGATGTTGGTGGCGAACAGCAGTTGGCACCAATCCCCCACGGCCGTCAGTTGTTCGACGACTTCGCGGGTGGGCTGCCACTCCGGGGCCGACTGCCAGACCTCACGGTGCACGCCGCCGTCGAAACGCCCCGAAGTCCCAGTCGCCTCGGCCAGGTCGAGATTGAACAGCGCGAGGTCCTGGGCGAAGCGCATCTTGTGCGCGGCGTTGACCGCCACGGCCGTGTTGATCATGTTCGTCGGACCGGACCGTTGGATGGAGGCGAAGACGTGCAGTGCCAGACCGTTTTCGGCGTGCATCCAGGCTCCGACGTTGCGTTCGAGGAACGTCAACCAGGAGGAGTTCCAGCCGTCGTAGGCGTGGGCCCGCTTGGCGTTTTTCAGGCAGAGTTCGACCTGACGAACCACCGCCGCGTTGTTGCGGAAGATCGTCTGGTTCCACTCTTCGTTGGGGTCCAGGAACGCGTGCCAGTTCGAGGATTTCGCCGCGGTCCAATCCTGTGGGTAACCACCGGGGCCGTCGCCGAAGCCGTAGATCCAGCCCTGGGTCAGGTGCCGGTCCGGATCGGGCTGCACGTCGACCGTGACGTCCTCGTACATCGTCGCGCGCAGCTTGGCCGGCTTGAAGTAGGAGTAGCTGCGACTCTTCGAACTCGGGAAGACGAGCGCACCGGCCTCGGAGTCGGTGAACTCGATCTTCGGGAAACTGCGTTCCTTGGGCTTCTCGGGGGCTGACATGGGATTCCTCTCGGTTGGGCTGATTACCGGAAGTTGTTGAATGAGTGGCCTAGCTGAATAGCGGGCTGGTGAAGCTGTCGTAGAAGATCTGGTCCTTGGGCACCGAGCTGTTGTCGAGGAAGACGAGCGCGGCATCGACCATCGGCGGCGGTCCACAGAGGTACACCTCGGTCTTGCCGATGGCCGCTTCGTGACGGGCCACCACGTCGGTCACCATGCCCTCCTCGACGGTCACCGAGTCAGGTACCGAACCGTCGGCCGATTCGGATAGGCAGGCCACAAACTCGAAGTCGGTCAAACCCTTTCCGAGTTGCAGGATCTCGTCGAGGTAGAACAGGTCCGCCGCGGTGCGCGCTCCGTAGTAGAAACGCACCGGCCGGGTGTTCTCGCTCTGGTTCATGTGGCGCAGCAACGACAGGATCGGGGCCATCCCCGCGCCGCCGCCGATGCAGACCACGGGCAGCACGTGCCCTTCCTTGAGGGTGAAGGACCCGTAGGGCCCGGTCAGCGCGAGCTCGTCGCCGGCACTGATCTGGCCGTCCAGGAGGGCCGAGAACTTGCCGCCGGGATACTTCTTGATCAGGAACTCGACCTCGTCGGTCGACGACTGGGTCGTCGCCATCGAGAACGACCGGTGTTCCTCGGTTCCCGGGATGTGCAGGTCGGCGTATTGGCCGGGCTTGAACTCGAAGGTGGCCGGCTCGATGGGCGCCAGCCGCAGCGACACGATGTCGCGGGTCATCGGTTCGACCGCGATAACCCGGGTGCGCACGTCCTGGATCGGTATCCCACCGAGGAGCTCGTCCTCGTCGAAGTTGAGGAGCTCAATGGTGCAGTCGCTGAACGCATGTGACCGGCACAGCAGCACGAAGCCTTCGTCGACCTCGGAGTCGTTGCAGGCGAAGGTCGAGTAGTTCTCCATCTGGATCTCGCCGTCGAGCACATAGGACTTGCAGGCCGAGCAGCGTCCTTCCCGGCAACCGTGCATCAGGTGGATGCCTTGCCGGAAGGCGGCGTCGAGGATGTTCTCGTCCTCGCCGACTTCCATTTCGAGGTTGACGGGCTCGAAGTTGATCTTGTGTGAATCCGCCATGGCGGTGCCTCCTGGCTGCAAGCTGATGAGAGGTGGTGATCGGCGGGTGGCACCGCGTGGACGCAGGTGCCACCCGCCGAGTCCGGTTACGCGACCGGGACCCCGCCGGCGCGGTACGCCGCGACGTGGGCGTTCCGCTCGTCATCGGTCATCTGATTGAGCAGCACGTTTGGGCTGTTGAAGGTGTTGCCCCGCACGTCGTCGAGGGTCCACATCTTCGTCGGATCCAGATTCAGGTGTGGTTGCCCGACCAGCGTCTTGCCGTCGTCGCGGACGTAGCCGAGGTCGCTGACGATGTCGGCGAGATCCTTGCCGTGATGTAGCGTCTCCCATTCGCGGAACCCGGTGAGCCGCCCCATGTTCGGGGTCGGCCGGCCCTCGTATTCGCCGCGGAACGCCGTCGCGTCGGTCCAGTGGCAGGTCTCCGAGCAGTACGTCCGCCACTGGCCGTCGACCTTGTCGACGATCATGTCCTCGCGGATCAGTGCGGGCACCATGCACGTCCAGCAGCGGTGCGGGTACTGGTAGCCGACCTCCTCGAAGGCGATGGGCTTGTTGCGGCCGGGGTACGCCAGCCGGTTGTATGCCTCCCACCACTTGCCGTACTTCGAGTACCAACCGGGGTACTTGTCCTCGAACCACTCGAAGTCGGTGTCGGTCATCGTGTCGATGCGCCAGTAGTTGACCGGCCAACCGGTGGCGAAGAACCGCGCCACCTCGTGCACGTAACCCTTCTCGGTGATGCGCTTCCACGCCTCCTCCACCAGATCGTGCGGGATGGTCAGGCCGTACTTCTCCAGCGGCAGAAGGTAACTGCGGTAGTAGTCGTCGTAGATCCAGCGCCGCCACATCTCGGCGTAGCTCTCGCGGTCCTTGCGACGGTCCTTCGTGCCGTACTCGATGAACGTGCCGATCGCGGCGTCGACGACGCAGTGGTTGTTCCACCACGCGTAGCGCAGATCGCGCTCCAGCAGCGGCCGGTTGCGCTCATCGGCGAGCGCCATCAGCAGGATCGAATAGCCGTTGGAGATGTGGCGGGACTCGTCGGACTGCACCGAGTGGAACACCGTCGGCAGCAGGTAGTCGCCGTTGGCCGCCGCCTCGTCGGGCATGGCCACGAAGAGTGTGTTGGTGAAAGCGGTTTCGGCTACCACGGTGAGATAGATGTTCGCGGCGGTGATCGCGTCGCCGGTGATGAAGCCCTCACCGAACTGCCTGCCGATGGTGCCCGCGTAGTTGTTCGCGAACGCCTTCTCGGTCATGTCGAAGCCGGCCGGGTCGATGTAGTTGTTCATGTACAGCTTCTTGAGGTTCATCTGGATCGTCGAGTGCCGTACCTCATCGATCATCTGAACGGCGAGCCCGTTGTGGATTTCCGGGTTCGGCACGGCGTCGATGGCCATCGGCATCGCCCTGGCCGCCGAGATCTCGGGGAACGGGATGATCGAGAGGAACAGCTTCTGCCATTCCAGCCAGCGCTGCTGGACCTGACGGAACATGTTGCCGCGGATGGCGCCGTCCATGGCGCCGTACACGCGGTTGTCCTTCTCCTCCTCCATCGGGAAGTAGGACCGCATGATCTGCTTGAGCGGATCTTTCTTGGGCGCCTTCTCGAATGTGTAATCGGTGCCGAACCGCGTCGCCGGAGTGGCGAATGTCGGCTCCCACGTCAGTTCACTGATCTTCGCGTGTGCCTTGGTCAGGCTCTGTCTGCTCAAGGTGCGCCTCCTCGGGTGCTGGCCGACCGGTTGTCGGCGTGGTGGGCGATGCACCACGAATGCAACCGCGTGACGGAGGACACAGGCGTCTCAGTGTGAGACTAGGATCACGGTGGGCGACGGCCCGACCAGCCGCACAAACCTGCGCAAGGCTTGTCTCAGATTGAGACGTACGTGAGGTCGTGGGGGTTTACCCTGCGGTTGCAGCCTACAGGACCGAGGTTCAGCCACCGTGGTCAATAGACACCGGCACCGCCGTCGACGTGCGACGGGCACGCGAAAACTTCATCACCGCCGGAGATGCCGACAGCCAGGCCGTCGCCCCCGGGGTGCTGAACTCATGGCGCAGGTCCCAGGCCCTGCACGTGCACCCGGATCGCGTCGACCTGCCGTACGTCCGCGAGCCGGACCCCGAAACACCGCTCGTGCTCGCCGCCGCACCGGTGCTGCGCAGAATTGCGGCGGATCTCGCCGCGCAGGCCGTGGGCGTAGTGCTGACCTCAGCTGACGGTCTGGTGCTTGAACGGGTGGCCGCCGATCCGGCGATCCAGCGTGCGTTGGACGCTGTGCGACTGGCACGCGGCTACAGCTATGCCGAGGAGTACGCCGGCACGAACGGCATCGGCACCAGCCTGGAAACCGGGAGACCCACCTTCATTCAGGGCAGCGAACACTACGTCGGCACCCTTGGGCGGTTGTCTTGTGCCGGTTCGCCGGTACGGGATCCGATCACCCGACGGGTGGTGGGCGTCGTCGACCTGACCTGCTGGGCTCATGATTCCGATCCGCTGTTGTTCGTCCTCGCGAAGAGCGCCGGCAGCCAGATCGAAGACCGGCTGTCCACTCTGCGCAATGAACGTGAAACGGCATTGCTCGATGCCTACCTCAAACAGAGCCGCCGCTATCCCGGTGGGGTGCTGGCAATCGGCGGCGAAGTCGTACTGATGAATCCCTACCTGCGCCAGGCGCTCGACGCGGGAGAGCAGGCAGCGTTGCTGGATCACGCCGCCGAGATGGCGAGCAGTGCCGGAGCAGCCACGGCGATCGCCACCCTACCCAGCGGAAGCATGGTCAAGCTGAAGGCTGCAGAACGGGTGTCCGAACGCGGGCGAAGCACGCATGTCGTGTTCCATGTCCAGCTCACCGCGCAGACCACATCCGTTCGGCGGGTCGCGCTCGACCCGATCCCGCGGTTGGCGGGGCGCAGCAGCTCCTGGGTGCGTAGCTGTAAGCAGGTTGAGCGATGTTGCCGCGACCGGGACTGGGTGGTGATCGAGGGAGAGATCGGCTCGGGGCGTTCCCGCATCGGCCAGGCAGTGGCCCAGCACGTCACGCCCGAACGCACCGTGCGCGTACTCCGTGCCGGAAGCTTCCCGACGTCGGACGGTTTCATCACCGAAGTTGAGACCGAAACGGACAGTGACGATTTCGCGGTTGTGATCGCCGACGTCGACGGCCTTTCAGAGGACACGCTCGACCCGCTCGCCGCGGTACTCCAGACGCGGGCGGGACGCGGATGGATCGCCGCGACGATGAGCACCGAGAGCAGGTCCGCCCTCGTCGACATGCTGGTGCTTCCCTTCTTCACCCACACGGTTACCGTGCCATCGCTTCGGCATCGGATCGAAGACCTTGAAGACCTGGTCCCTGCACTCTTGCGTGAACTCACCCGCGGCGCCGAGGTACGGCTGGCCCCTGAAGCGATGCGCCAGCTGGCAAAAGTTCCCTGGCCGGGCAATGTTGCACAATTGCGCAGGGTGCTCGCCGAAACTGTCGCGGTTCAGCGCTCCGGCACCATCGGCGTCGAGAAGTTGCCTGCTGAGTGTCGCTCGTTGACCCGGCGCCGCCTCACTCAGATGGAGGCGCTCGAACGCGACGCCATCGTGCGCAGCCTTCAGGAGAATGCAGGCAACAAGGCCGATGCCGCGGAGTCCCTGGGAATGTCGCGAGCCACTATCTACCGCAGAATCAAAGAGCTCGGTATCGCGTAACGGCTGCTCAGCCCTCGCCGCATCGTCGTCAGCCCGTCCCAATTGGGCTGCTCCTCAGCGGCTCGTCCCTCGCCGCATCGTCGTCAGCCCGTCGGACACGTCGCCGCCGCTTGCCGTAGCCGCTCCGCCGACGCCGCATCCACCGGCAGGCTGTAGCCCCGCACCACCTCGATGAACTGCATCGAGTACTGGCACCAGAACGCCTCGTTGGGCGGCATCCAGACGGCCGGCTCGTGATCGCTCTTGTCCTGGTTGGCTTTTCCGGCGACGGCGATCAGGTTGGCCGGATCGTTGGCGAAGCGCAGCCGCATCTCGTCGGTCCAGTACCGGGCGCCCATGTCCCAGGCCAGGGCCAGCGGGACGATGTGATCGATCTGCACCGAGGCACCGATCTGGTTGCCGCGGACGAACGGAACCGTCGCGTTGGTGTACGGGTCGTGCAGAATGCCGGTGGCGATCGCCTCAGGGCAGCGCTTGATCGCCACGAATGTCTTGTCGATGAGGTCGCGGTCGAGAATGTCGTTGCGGGTGTCGCAGCCGTTGTGCCCGCCCGGCGCGTCGTTGTCGTCGTCCCACGCGTCGCCGAACGCCGCGCGCCGGTAGTCGAAGCCGCGAATCCGCAGCGGCACCACCGGAATTCCCGCCAGTACGTCGACACCCGGTGCCACCGTCGGCACATCCGCAGCGGCGATGAACGCCGCGCGGTCCCCCGCGGCCACCATCGTCTGGACGGCCACGATCACGGCGAGTAGCGCCGCGGCGGCCAGCCAGATCAGCGTGGTGCGTTTCACGACTTGTCCAGGTACTCGATGCGCTCGCTGTCGGTGAAGTGGGCCGCCAGCAGCGCCAGTCCGGGGTCGCCTGGATTGCGTTGGTAGGCCTGCTCGCAGAAGGCCCGCGCCGCCTCGATGACCTCGCGGTGCTGCCCCAGCGACAACAGCCGCAGGGCGAACGCCCGCCCGGACTGGTGGCGGCCCAGCACATCGCCCTCACGACGCTCGGCGAGGTCGAGGTCGGCGAGTTCGAACCCGTCCAGCGTGGACGCCACCGCCGTGAGCCGCTCGCCCGCCTTGGACTCCCGGGGCAGCGTCGTCACCAGCAGGCAGAGGCTGGGATGCTCACCGCGGCCGATGCGGCCACGGAGCTGATGCAACTGGCTGATGCCGAACCAGTCGGCGTCCATCACCAGCATCACGGTGGCGTTGGGCACATCGACACCGACCTCGATGACGGTGGTGCACACCAGAACATCGATGTCGCCCGCCCGGAAGCCGGCCATCACGGCGTCCTTCTCCTCCGGGCTCAACCGGCCGTGCATGAGACCCAGGCGCAGACCCGCCAACTGATTGGCCCGCAGCCCGTTGAACAGCTCCACCACCGAGGTGGCCTTGCGCGGCGGTCCGCCGTCTCCGACGGTGGGCGGCATGGGCTTGTCGTCATCGTCGATCCGCGGGGCGACCACGTAAACCTGCCGCCCGGCCGCGACTTCCTCCCCGATGCGCTGCCACGCCCGCTCCAGCCAGACCGGCTTCTGGGTGGCGAACACCACACTGGTCGCGATGGGCTGACGGCCCCGTGGCAGCTCCCGCAGCGTCGACGTCTCCAGGTCGCCGTAGACGGTGAGCGCAACCGTGCGCGGGATCGGCGTCGCGGTCATCACCAGCAGATGAGGCGTGATACCGCCTTTTGCCTTGGCGCGCAACTGATCCCGCTGCTCGACGCCGAACCGGTGCTGCTCGTCGACCACCACCATGCCGAGCTGATGGAACTCGACCGCTTCCTGAATCAGCGCATGGGTGCCGATCACGATGCCCGCCTGGCCGGAGGCGATCTCGGCGCGAACCTCCCGCTTCTGCGCCGGCGACATCGAACCGGTAAGCAGCACAACACGTGTCGCGTCGTCGGAGCCGCCGAGTTGACCCGCCAGCGCCAGCGGTCCGAGCACCTCGCGGATCGACCGCGCATGCTGATCCGCAAGCACCTCGGTGGGCGCCAGCATGGCGCACTGGTAGCCCGCATCGACCATCTGCAGCATCGCGAGCAGCGCGACGACGGTTTTCCCGGATCCGACCTCACCCTGCAGCATGCGGTTCATCGGCCGCGACGCCGCCAGTTCCTCCGTGATGACCGACAGCACCTCATGCTGTCCGCCGGTGAGCTCGAACGGCAGCCGGTCCAGCAGCGCGGCACGCAGTCCGTCCTCGCGCAGCACCGCGGGCGGACCCGTCTCGGAGAGCTCACCGTAGCGGCGCGCGACCAGCGCCCACTGCAGCCCGACGGCCTCGTCGAACCGGAGGCGCTCGACGGCCCGCTCCCGTTCGACGGCATTCTCGGCGAGGTGCACCGCACGCAGCGCCTCGTCCTCGGACATCAGATTGCGTTCGCGCAGAATGCTTTCCGGCAGCGGATCGGCAACCGGATCGAGCACGGCGAGCACCTGGCGTACGCAGGCGTAGATGTCCCAGCTCTGCAGTTTGGCGCTGGCCGGATAGATCGGGAAGAAGTCGCGCTCGAACACCGAGAGGTCGAACTCACCGTCGGCGTCCTGGGTCGCTTCGATCATCTTCTTCAAAGACTTTGTGCCACCGCCGGTTCGGCCCGTCGGCGAGTCGAGGATCAGGAACGCGGGATGGGTCAGCTGCATGGTGCCCTTGAAGAAGCCGACCTCGCCGGACAGCATCAGCCGGGTGCCCTCGACCAGGGTGTGCTTGATGTACTTGGCGTTGAAGAAGGTGGCGGTCACTTTCGGCCGACGGTTCCCCAGCGTGATGACCAGGTATTCCTTGCGGGTCCGGTTGGCGAACTTCGTCTCGGCTCTGGTGATGGTGTCGACGAAGGTGATGTGCTCACCTTCCTCCGGTGGCTCGTCGCCCTCCCCGAACACCGACGAGCCCTTGCTGTACTTGCGCGGAAAATGCCGCAACAGGTCGTCGACGGTGCGGATGCCGAAGGTTTCGTCGAGCGCGTCGGCGGCCTTCTTCCCGACGATGTAGTCCAGCCGATCGGTCAGCGTCGCCACGCGTCACTCCACCCCGATGAGCAGGGCGTCGTCGTCGTGTCCGGTGTCGTAGGTCACCAACTCGGTACCCAGGTGATGGCGGCGCACATGCTCGCCCAGCGCGGCCGCCACCGCCGCGGCCCCTTCTCCCAGTGCGTTGCCGAGCAGGACGGTCACCAACTCGCCGCCGACGCCCAGCATCAGGTCGATCAGGCCGCGCGCCGCGGCGGTCACGTCGTGGCGCACCACCAGCACCTCACCGCCGAAGATGCCCAAGCCGTCGCCCGGCTTGCAGGGACCCGCCCAGGTCAGCGCCTCCTCGGTGGCCATCCGCACCGAGCCGAACCGCGTCGATCCGGCGGCCGCGGCCATGGTGTAGCCGTCATCGACGGCCTGGCGGGCCGGATCGTGTACCGCCAGCGCCGCGAGCCCCTGCACCATCGACCGGGTCGGCAGCGGGACCACGTCGATGCCCCAGCCGATCGCGGCCGCACACCCGGCGACCAGTTCCTCGGCGGCGACGTAGCCGTTGGGCAGCACCATCACCGACGCGGCGCCGGTGTCGACGACGGCGCGCAGCAGTTGCTGGGCGCTGACGACCGGGCTTTCGCCGGGCGGCTGGGCCTGCAGCACCGAGGCGCCCTCCCCCGCGAACAACTGGGCGGCACCGTCACCGTCGACCACCGCGAGCACGGCGCGATCCCGGCTCCAGCTGCCGGGCGCCGGCCCGGCCGCCCCGCCGCTCAGCGTCGAGATCTGGATACGGCTGGGTGTACCGATCGCCAGTGCGGCCTCGATCGCGGCACCGGCGTCGTCGGTGTGCACATGCACCGAGTAACCGGAGCCGTGCGCCGCGGCGATGGCCACCGACTCGCCGAGTTCGCCGAGCCGGGCGCGCAGGCCCTCGGCCTGACCGGCGTCGCAGGGTTGCACCTGGTACATCACTTCGAACTGAGGCGGCGCCACGATGGGGACTGCCGGCGTGACGGGCGAGGCCGGCTCGTATACCGGGCGCGCGGGTGATCGCCCGGTGATGGTCCGGCACAGCGCGTCCAACAGAACCAGCAGGCCGCGGCCCCCGGAGTCGACCACACCGGCGTCCGCCAGCACCGCGAGTTGCCCCGGCGTCTTGTCCAGCGCCACGGCGGCGGCATCGGCGGCGGCCGCGACGACGTCGGCCAGGTCATCTCCGTCGGCCGCGCGGTCTTCGGCCGCGCCGGCGGCGGCCTGCAGCACCGAGACGATGGTGCCCGGGATGCAGTCCCCGCCCATCGAGGTCACCACCAGGCCGATGGCGTGCCGCAGGGCGGCACCCAACAGCGCGGCATCGATGTCGCTGAGGTCGCCCCCGGTGTCCGCGGCCGCCGACGCCGTGACGTCGGCGAGTCCGCGCAGGATCTGCGAGAGGATGACCCCCGAGTTCCCGCGGGCGCCGTGCAGTGCGCCCGCCGACAGCGCTTTGGCCACGTCGGCCACATCCCGGCGCGTCCAGCGAATCCACCCGGGCAAGCGCCGAACGCATGGTGAACAGCATGTTCGTGCCGGTATCGGCGTCGGCGACGGGGAAAACATTGAGCCGGTTGATCTCGTCGACGTGGGTGATCAGATCCCCGACCCCAGCGTGGGCCCACTCCCGCAGAGCGGTGCCGTCGAGACGACGATCCGACATCCCGCCCTCCTGCCGTCCGCACCGGTGCGGGCGCCAGCCTAGTCACTGCGGCCGACAGCATGTGGACGGCTGCGCCCAGCGTTTTGGAGATAGTCGACGTGGCCCGGTATTCTGGTCCGGTTGTCGGGTCACCCATCACCGATGGTTGTTGGCCCAAGCACTGACTGAAACTTTAGAAAGAGGGAGTGTGCCTCATGGCTGCCGTATGCGACGTCTGCGGTAAGGGCCCCGGCTTCGGCAAGTCGGTGTCGCATTCGCATCGCCGGACCAACCGGCGCTGGAACCCGAACATCCAGACCGTGCATGCCGTCGACCGTCCGGGCGGCAACAAGAAGCGCGTCAACGCCTGCACATCCTGCATCAAGGCCGGCAAGGTCGCCCGCGGCTAGGCTTCAACTGCGGTCTCAATCCAGCTCTAGGGCAGCCGCCAGTCGATCGGCTCGGCGCCCATTTCGCTGAGCAGTTGATTGGCCCGACTGAACGGTCGCGACCCGAAGAATCCCCGCGACGCCGACAGCGGCGAGGGATGCACAGACTCGATCACCCCGACGCCGTCGCCCAGCATCGGCTTCAGCGTCGACGCGTCGCGTCCCCACAGGATCGCCACCAGTGGCGTACCGCGGGCCACCAGGGCCCGGATCGCGCGCTCGGTGACCGCCTCCCAGCCCTTGCCCCGGTGCGACGCCGGGTTGCCGGGCCGCACCGTGAGCGCCCTGTTGAGCAACATCACGCCTTGGCGCGCCCACGGCGTGAGGTCGCCGTTGGCCGGTGCGGGGAAGCCCAGATCGGCGGTGTACTCGGTGAAGATGTTCGCCAGGCTGCGTGGCAGCGGGCGCACATCGGGCGCCACCGAGAAACTCAGGCCCACCGCGTGCCCCGGTGTGGGATACGGGTCCTGCCCGACGATCAGCACCCGCACGCGATCGAACGGAAACGTGAAGGCCCGCAACACATTTGCACCAGCAGGCAGATAGCCGCGACCCTCCGCGAGCTCGGTCCGCAGAAAGTCACCCATCGCGGCGACCTGGGGGCTGACCGGCTGCAGGGCCTGGGCCCAACCGTCATCGACGAGTTCAGGAAGGGGGCGCGCCGTCACGACGCACCAACTTAATTGAACGATTCCCAGCCGGCGTACCCGGTCCAGTCGTGGCCGTCGACCCGTACCCGCGGCTCACCGGCGACCACCGTGCCGATCGGGCGCCAGCCGGCCGGCAGGCCACCGGGGAAGCATGCGACCAGCGCGTGGTCCTCGCCGCCGCCGAGCACCCACGACCAGGGGTCCACACCCAGCTGGGCCGCGGCCGCGGCCACCGCGTCCCGGTCGGCGGCCAGCCCCGTTGTCGTCACGTCGATTCCGACGCCCGAGGCCGTCGCAAGGTGGCGCAGGTCGGCGATCAGACCGTCGGACACGTCCGTCATGGCCGTCGCACCGGCGTCGGAGGCCCGGCGTCCCTGACCGTATGGCGGTTCGGGCACCAGGTGACGGCGGCGCAGGTCGGGAAAATCCGCCGACCCGGCCGTCAGGAGCGCATACCCGGCCGCGGACCGCCCGAGGTCACCGGCCACGGCAACGGTGTCTCCCGCGTTGGCACCCCCGCGGGTGACGGCCGGGCGGCCGTCCAGCTCGCCGAGCACGGTCACCGACACCACCCACTGCGGGCTGCGCACCAGGTCACCGCCGACGATGCCGGCACCGCCAGAGCGGGCGGCCTCGGCCCACATCCCCTCCGAGAGTGCGGCGACCCGGCTGGCCGGGGTATCGGCCGGTGCGCCGAACGCCACCACGAAACCGGCGGGTCGCCCGCCCATCGCCTCGATGTCGGCGGCATTCTGCGCGATCGCTTTACGTCCGACGTCGTGCGGCGACGACCAGTCCAGCCGGAAATGCCGACCTTCGACGAGCATGTCGGTCGACACCAGCACCCGTCCGTCGGGAACCTCCAGCAGGGCCGCGTCGTCGCCGGGCCCGATCAACACCGACCCGGGTTGGCGACCCGCCGCGATCAGGCGATCGATGACGGTGAACTCGCCCAGCTCGGCCAGGGTCGGGTCGTCATCGTTAGCCATGTCACTCACCGTTTCTCGCCTACCGGCTACTTGCTGCCCTGAACACTCCCACGACCTGCGGTACCTTTGCCCTGCACGGACACGTCAGTTTATGAGACGAGGCAGGAGTAACCGGGTGGTCGAGGCCTTCATGCTGATTCAGACAGAGGTGGGCCGGGCCGAGGTCGTCGCCAAGCAGGTCGCCGCCCTGCCCGGGGTGGTGTCCTCGGAATACGTGACCGGTCCCTACGACGTGGTGGCCCGCGTCGGCTCGGAGACGCTGACGGACCTGCAGGCCAATGTCGTCGCCAACGTGCAGGGCATCGAGGGAATCACCCGGACGCTGACCTGCCCGATCTCTGCCTGAGCAGGTGAGTGAACCCGAACATGACGGTCCGCCGCGGGCCGTGATGATCGCCGCGGTGCTCATCGCTGTGCTGGCGGCCGCGGCGGTTCTGATCATCGCCGCGCAACGCAGCGACAGGCCACCGGTCCCCGTTTCCGCGGTCCGAGCGCCCCAGGCCGCCGATCCGCCGTGCACGTCCCTGCTGGCGGTGCTGCCGGACCGGCTCGGCGATTACCGCCGCGCCGAGTTGGCGTTCCCGGCGCCGCCCGGGGTTGCCGCCTGGCGGATCGACGCCACGTCCGAGCCGGTGATTCTGCGCTGCGGCCTGGAGCGGCCGGACGACTTCGTGGTGGGTTCTCCGTTGCAGGTGGTCGACGAGGTCTCCTGGTTCCGCGTCGCCGAGGCGGACCGCGTCACCTGGTTCGCGGTGGACCGGCCGGTGTACGTCGCACTCACGCTGCCGCAGGACTCGGGGCCGACGCCCATCCAGGAACTCTCCGACGTCATCGCCAAAAACCTGCCGGCGACGCCGATCAACCCGGCGCCGCCGCGGTAGTTGGCGTCGATCAGTCGCCCGAACGGACGTTTGGGTGTTTGTTGGCGTCAGCGCAAGCCGGTGCCGCGGGCCAGCGCGGTATCGACCATGGCCGCCAACAGGGTCGGGTAGTCGACGCCGCTGGCCGCCCACATCCGCGGGTACATCGAGATGGTGGTGAAGCCCGGCATCGTGTTGATCTCGTTGACCACCGGGCCGTCGTCGGTGAGAAAGAAGTCCACCCGGGCCAGGCCCTGGCCGCCGATCGCGTGGAACGACCGGATCGCCAGTTGACGGATCTCATCGGCGACGTCGTCGTCGATCTTGGCCGGCACGTCGAGTTCGGCCGCATCGTCGAGATATTTGGTGGCGAAGTCGTAGAAGCCGTCCTCGCGGCCACGGACGCCGGCGACCCGGATCTCGCCGACCGTGCTGGCCTCCACCCGGCCGTCGGGCAACTCGAGCACACCGCACTCCAGTTCGCGGCCGGGGATAGCGGCCTCGACGATGACCTTCGGGTCGTGCGCGCGGGCGGCGGCGACCGCGGCCGGCAGCTCATCCCAGGACGTCACCCGGCTGACGCCGATCGACGAGCCGCCGCGGGCGGGTTTGACGAAGACCGGCAACCCGAGCCGCTGCTGCTGTTCGGCTTCGACCGTGTCGTGGCCGGCCCGCAGCACGATGTGGTCGCCGACCGGCAGGCCCTCGGCGACCAGCAGCTTCTTGGTGAACTCCTTGTCCATGCCCGCCGCGCTGGCCAGCACACCGGCGCCCACATAGGGCACGCCCGCGAGTTCGAGCAGGCCCTGGATGGTGCCGTCCTCGCCGTACGGGCCGTGCAGGACGGGGAAGACCACGTCGACGGAGGCCAGCACCTCGCCGGCAGCCGAGCCGTCGATCGACACCAGCTCGCCGCGGCGGCCGGGGTCGGCCGTCAGCGCCAGCGCCGTCCCCGACGCGTCGCCCACCTCGGGCAGCCGGCCGTCGGCGATCGCCAGGCTTTCCGGGGTGGCGGAGGAGAGCACCCACGCCCCGTCCGGGGTGATGCCGACGGGCACGGCCTCGTAGCGGTCCGGGTCGAGATTGCGCAGGATGCTGCCCGCCGAGACGCAGGAAATGGCGTGCTCAGAGCTGCGTCCGCCGAACACGACGGCGACGCGGACACGGGATGGGCGGGCAGTCACAACCTAGAGAGGCTACCGTCCCGCCGCCGAGTCGACGATCCGCCGAGGTACGAGGCGGTGAGGAGCGAGGCAGTCGGGTATCAGCCGAGTCGACGATCCGCCGAGGTACGAGGTGGTGAGGAGCGAGGCAGTCGGCATCAGCCGAGTCGACGATCCGCCGAGGTACGAGGTGGTGAGGAGCGAGGCAGTCGGGTATCAGCGCAGGGCCTGTTCGATATCGGCGATCAGGTCGTCGGTGTCCTCGATGCCCAACGAAATGCGGGCGAATCCGTCGCTGACCTCGTCGCCCCACCGCGCCCTCCGGTCCACCGAGGTGTGCAGGCCGCCGAAGCTGGTCGAGGCCACCAGCAGTTCGCTGCGGCGCACCAGTTCGGTGACGGCGGCCGCATCCGCCAGTTCGAACGACACCAGCCCGCCGAACCGGCGCATCTGCGCTGTCGCGACCGCGTGCGCGGGGTCATCCGGCAGACCCGGGTAGCGCACCGACCGCACCGCCGGGTGGGTGCGCAGCCAGCTGGCCAGTGCGGTCGCGTTGTGGCACTGCCGCTCGAACCGCAGGCCGGCGCTGCCGAGGCTGCGTAACAGCAGCCACGTGTCGAAGGCGCTGAGAATGGCTCCGGACAGCAGCCGTTCGCGAGCCAGCGAGTCCATCAGATCAGGGTGACTGCCCGCCACGTAGCCGGCGAGCATGTCGCTGTGGCCGGACAGCGCCTTCGTCGCGCTGGCCACCACCAGGTCGGCGCCCAGCGACAGCGGAAGCTGCCCCAACGGCGTGGCGGTGGTGTTGTCGACGATCAGCCGGGCGCCCCGGCTGCGGCAGATCAGCGACAGCCGATGCAGGTCGGTGACGTCGAGTCCGGGGTTGGCCGGTGTTTCGGCGAACACCACGTCGGCGTCGACGGCCGCGTCGTACATCTCGTCGCTGCGTGCCTGTCGGACGGTAATGCCTTGTGGGGCAAGATATTCCAATGCATACGCGCGAACCTGGTAGTAACCGTCGGCGGGCACGACCAGGACCGAGCCCGGAGTGCTCAGCGCCCGCAGCGTCGCGGTGATGGCCGCCATACCCGATCCGAACACCAGCGCCGACGTCGCACCCTCCAGCTGCGCCAGCGCCGATTCCAGTTGCCGCCAGGACGGATTCGAGGTGCGGCCGTAGGTGTCCAGGCCCGCCGGGGAGTCCTCGGTCAAATGGAACGTAGTGGCCGGAACGACGGGCGGTGACACCGGTCCGCCCGGAACCGCTTGGGAAGTAACCGCTTTCACCGTGCGGGTAGACGAACCGAAGTGGCCGGGTTCGGTACTCATATCAACTCACTCCGGTTTGGTGCTGCGGCCCAGCAGCGCGGCCACCGCTTCGGTGACCGACAGGCCGCGATGGCAGACGCGATGCACGGCGTCGGTCAACGGCATCTCGACGTCATAGCTGGACGCCAGCGCGAGCACCGATTCGCAGGACGTCACGCCCTCCGCGACGTGGCCGCCGCCGGCACGCTGCGCGGCCTCCAGCGTGTCGCCCCGACCGAGCCGTTCGCCGAACGCCCGGTTTCGCGACCGGGGTGAACCGCATGTCGCCACCAGGTCGCCGACCCCGGCCAGACCGGCCAGCGTGGCGCCCTTGGCGCCGACGGCGATGCCCAGGCGCATGATCTCGGCCAGGCCGCGGGTGATGATGGCCGCGGCGGTGTTCTCCCCCAGTCCGACGCCGGCGGCCATCCCGCATGCCAGCGCGATGACGTTCTTGCACGCGCCGCCGATCTCGGTGCCGATCACGTCGGCGTTGGTGTAGGGCCGGAAGTACCCGGTGTTCAATCCGCGCTGCACGGCGACCGCACGGCCGGAATCCGTGCAGGCGATGACCGTGGCCGCGGGTTGTTCGACAGCGATCTCACTGGCCAGATTCGGACCCGAGAGCACCGCCACCTGACTGGGGTCGACCACCGGTGACCTGGATGATCACCTGGCTCATCCGCATCAGCGTGCCCAGTTCGATGCCCTTGGCCAGGCTGACGAGGGTCGCCCCGGGGGTGACCAGCGGCGCCCATTTCTCGAGATTCTCGCGCAGAGTCTGGGACGGCACCGCCAGCAGCACCGTCGTCACGCCGGCCAATGCCTCGGCGGCGTCATTGGTGGCGTGGACGTTCGATGGCAGTTCGACGTCGTCCAGGTAGCCGGTGTTTCGCCGGGTGCGATTGATCTCGTCGGCCACCTGGGCGGTGCGCGCCCATAACCGCACGTCATTACCCGCATCGGCGGCGACCTTGGCGATCGCGGTCCCCCACGCGCCCGCGCCCATCACCGTCGCAGTACCCAACGAGACAGCCATAACCCCTCTTCATGTCGCGCGCCATGACGGTGCCTGGCCAGCGTACCGAGGACCGCTGGCAGGATGGCCACCATGAGCGGCACGCACACGGGCGGGCACCGCGACGAACCGGGCGTCGGACTGATCATCGCCGTCAAACGGCTTGGCGCCGCGAAAACCCGGCTGGCACCGGTATTCGCCGCGGAAACCCGCGAACGGGTGGTGCTTGCCATGCTGATCGACACCATCACCGCCGCGTCCAGGGTGCCTGCGCTGGGTTCGATCACCGTCGTCACGCCCGACGAGGACGCCGCCGCCGCGGCCGCGCAGTTGGGCACCCGCGTGCTGACCGACCCGACACCCGACGGTCACGCCGATCCGCTGAACAACGCGGTCAATGCCGCCGCCGCGGCGGTGATCGGCGAGACACCGAATATCGTGGCGCTCCAAGGTGACCTGCCCGCGCTGCAGTCGCACGAACTGGCCGAGGCGATCGACGCCGCCCGCGCCTATCCGCGCAGCTTCGTCGCCGACCGGCACGGCACCGGCACGTCGGCCCTCTTCGCATTCGGCGTTGCGCTGGACCCGCTATTCGGCGCGAATTCTGCTGCCGCACATCGAAATTCGGGCGCGATCGAACTGACCGGCGCGTGGCCCGGGCTGCGCTGCGACATCGACACCCCCGATGACCTGGCCGCGGCCAGGAAACTGGGCATGGGCAGCGCAACCCGTCGGTCCACAGGCCGATGAGCGTCAATGTCCACAAGGCCGCTGGCGACGGCCCCCGACGATAGGCAATGATTCAGAAGTGACCGATACCGAAGCCACACCGGAGTCAGAGGTAGCCGCCGAAGATCAGACCGACGGCCGGCACTCGGCACCCGAGGCGCCGCCCGCGGCTACCCGCCCGGACGCGCACGGTCAGGAACTGCCCGACAATCGCTACCTCAATCGCGAATTGAGCTGGCTGGACTTCAACGCCCGGGTGCTCGCGCTGACCGCCGACCCGTCACTGCCGTTGCTGGAGCGGGCGAAGTTCCTCGCGATCTTCGCGTCCAACCTCGACGAGTTCTACATGGTCCGGGTCGCCGGGCTGAAACGCCGCGACGAGATGGGGCTGTCCGTGCGATCGGCCGACGGCCTGTCCCCGCGCGAACAGTTGCGCCGCATCGGTGAACGCACCCAGCAGCTCGCCAGCCGGCAGGCCCGTGTCTTCCTCGATGAGGTGCGCCCGGCGCTGGCCGAAGAGGGCATCCTCGTGGTCGGCTGGTCCGAGATCGACGAAGACGAGCAGAGTCGGCTGTCGACGTACTTCCACGAGCAGGTGTTTCCGGTGCTGACGCCGCTGGCCGTCGACCCCGCCCACCCGTTCCCGTTCGTCAGCGGGCTGAGCCTCAACCTGGCGATCACCGTGCGCCAACCCGAGGACGGCACCACGCACTTCGCCCGGATCAAGGTGCCCGACAACGTCGACCGGTTCGTGGAACTGAAGGGCGAGGAACGCGAGGACGGCCACCACACCGTGCGGTTCCTTCCCATGGAGGCACTCATCGCCGCATTCCTGCCGGTGTTGTTTCCGGGGCTGGACATCGTCGAGCACCACGCGTTCCGGATCACCCGCAACGCCGACATGGAGGTCGAGGAGGACCGCGACGAAGACCTGTTGCAGGCCCTCGAACGCGAACTCGCGCGCCGCCGGTTCGGATCTCCGGTCCGCCTGGAGGTCGCCGATGACATGACCGAGAACATGCTCGAGTTGCTGCTTGCGCGAACTCGACGTGCACCCCGGCGACGTGATCGAGGTGCCCGGTCTGCTCGACCTGTCGTCGCTGTGGCAGCTCTACGGGCTGGACCGCCCGGCCCTCAAGGACCGCGCGTTCGTGCCCGCGACACCGCCGGCGTTCGGCGAACGCGAAACGCCCAAGAGTATTTTCGCGACGCTGCGCGACGGCGACGTTCTGGTGCACCACCCCTACGACTCGTTCTCCACCACCGTGCAACGCTTCATCGAGCAGGCCGCCGCGGACCCGAACGTGCTGGCGATCAAGCAGACTCTGTACCGGACGTCGGGAGACTCGCCGATCGTCAACGCGCTCATCGACGCCGCCGAGGCCGGCAAGCAGGTGGTGGCGCTGGTCGAGATCAAGGCCCGGTTCGACGAGCAGGCCAACATCAAATGGGCACGCGCACTGGAGCAGGCGGGCGTCCACGTGGTCTACGGGCTCATCGGCCTCAAGACGCACTGCAAGACATGTCTTGTGGTGCGGCGCGAAGGTTCGACGATCCGGCGTTACTGCCATATCGGCACCGGCAACTACAACCCGAAGACGGCCCGACTCTATGAGGATGTCGGCCTGCTCACCGCCGCGCCCGATATCGGCGCCGACCTCACCGACCTGTTCAACTCGCTGACCGGTTACTCCCGCAAGGTGTCCTACCGCAACCTGCTGGTGGCGCCGTACGGGGTGCGTCGGGGCATCATCGAGCGGATCGAACGTGAGGTCGAGGCCGCACGCGGCGGGGCGGATGCCCGGATCCGGTTGAAGGCCAACGCCTTGGTGGACGAGCAGGTGATCGACGCGCTCTACCGGGCGTCACAGGCCGGCGTTCGGGTCGAGGTGGTGGTCCGCGGCATCTGCGCGCTGCGCCCGGGGGCCGAAGGGTTCTCGGAGAACATCGTGGTGCGCTCGATTCTCGGCCGGTTCCTCGAACATTCACGAATCATTCACTTCAAGGCCATCAATGAGTTCTGGATCGGCAGCGCCGACATGATGCATCGTAATCTCGACCGGCGGGTGGAGGTGATGGCTCAGGTCAAGGACCCCAGACTGACAGCCGAACTCGACGAGGTGTTCACCTCGGCAATGGATCCCGCGACGCGCTGCTGGGAGTTGGGCGAAGACGGCAGCTGGACGGCGCTCCCGCACGAGGGCCAGAAGGTGCGTGATCACCAGGTGTCCATGATGGAGAAGCACCGCCACCCGTGACGGCGACGATGCGGGGCGAGGAACGAGCCCCGAGGAGGAGCGTCACCATCAGTCGTGACGGCGACGATGCGGGGCGAGGAACGAGTCCCCGAGGAGGAGCGTCACCATCAGTCGTGACGGCGACGATGCGGGGCGAGGAACGAGTCCCCGAGGAGGAGCGTCACAGTAACCGGCGAGTTCCTGGTCGTACGTACTCGCCTTCGGCACTCAGCGCCGGAATTGACATGCAGGAGTTGAGGTGGCAAGAGACACGCCCGTGCAGGTTCTGGCTGCGGGCGCGGTGCTTTGGCGCCCCGGGCCCGACGGGACGCACAGACCGGAGGTCGCGGTGATCCACCGTCCGCGCTACGACGACTGGTCGCTGCCCAAGGGCAAGGTTGACCCCGGGGAGACCGAGGCGGTCACCGCGGTACGGGAGATCTTCGAGGAGACCGGCTTTCACGCCAGCTCGGTCGGCGGCTGATGTCGGTCGGTTACCCGGTGGAGCAGCCCGTCAAGAAGGTCGTGTACTGGGCGGCGCGCGCCGGTGAGGGCGAGTTCACGCCCAACCACGAGGTCGACAAAATGCTCTGGCTTCCTGCCGACGACGTGATGAACACGCTGACCTATGCCCACGACCGGAAGGTGTTGCGCCGGTTCACCCGACAACCGGCCGACACCCGCACGGTGCTGATCGTCCGGCACGGCACGGCGGGTCGCAAGAGCAGGTACAAGGGTGACGACCGCAACCGGCCACTGGACAAACACGGCCGGGCGCAGGCCGAATCCCTGACCGGTCTGCTGCTGGCGTTCGGGGCGAGCGACCTGCACGCCGCCAACCGCATTCGCTGCCACCAGACGATCGAGCCACTGGCCGAAGAGCTTTCGGTGACCATTCGCGATGAGCCGACGCTGACCGAGGAGGCCTACGCGGAGAACCGCAAGCGGGCGCGTCAGCGGGTGCTGGAGATCACCGAGAAGTCCGGCACGCGCGTCATCTGCTCCCAGGGCAAGGTGATCCCCGACCTCATCGACTGGTGGTGCCAGCGCGACGGGGTGCGGCCGGACAAGTCACGCAACCGCAAGGGCAGCGTATGGGTGATGTCGTTGTCCGGCGGCAAGCTGCTGGCTGCCGACCACATCGGCAGTCCGCTGGCGCTGGTCAAGAAGTAGACTCAGCACCAGAACGCCAAATACGCCGCGGGAGTCGGACTCCCGCGGCGTATTTGTCAGCGATCTACTTGCGACCCTTTTTGGCCGGAGCCTTGCGGGCCGCGGCCTTCTTGACGACGGCCTTCTTCACGGCCGCCTTCTTGACGGCGGGCGCGGCCTTCTTGACGACGGCCTTCTTCACGGCCGCCTTCTTGACGGCGGGCGCGGCCTTCTTGACGACGGCCTTCTTCACGGCCGCTTCTTGACGGCGGGCGCGGCCTTCTTCACGACAGCCTTCCTCACGACCGCCTTCTTTACGGCGGGCGCGGCCTTCTTGACGACAGCCTTCCTCACAACGGCCTTCTTGACGGCGGGCGCGGCCTTCTTGACGACAGCCTTCCTCACCGCCTTCTTGACCGCGGCCTTCTTGACGGCCCGTTGACCGCGCCACCACCAACCGACCACGCTTCACGGCGGGCCCCTCGGACGGGAGCTTTTGTGAGCCGGACACAACCGCCTTGAACTGAGCACCGGGACGGAACGCGGGCACGGACGTCGGCTTCACCTTCACCGTCTCGCCCGTGCGCGGATTGCGCGCGACGCGGGCGGCGCGCTTGCGCTGCTCGAAAACGCCGAAGCCCGTGATGGTTACGCGTCGCCCTTGTGCACAGCGCGCACAATGGTATCGACGATGTGCTCGACGGCGGCGGTGGCCTGCCGACGGTCCGAGCCCAATTATCCGTAAGTACGTCGATGAGCTCTGCTTTGTTCATGCAAAACCTC
>CAVZZD010000003.1:0-70619 GCA_963779655.1 uncultured Actinomycetota bacterium
GGACGGTGGGGAGCTTCGCGGCGAACACCTCCCGCGCTTCGTCGAGCAGCGCGGTTTCGTCGACGCTGGTGACGTGGCCGTGTTCGGCGACCACCCGGCCGGCCACCATGGTCAGCACCACGTCGCGGCCGTCCTCGCAGTGCACCAACTGCTCGCGCAGGTCGTTCAGCGGGGTGAACGCGATCGCGTGCAGGTCGACCAGTGCGAGGTCGGCGAGCATGCCGGGTGCGACCGCGCCCAGGTCGTCGCGCCGGGTGGCACGGGCCCCGCCGCGCCACAGTGCGTCGAGAACCTCGGTGGGCGTGGGCCACTCGTCGCTGTCCTGCCCGGAGACGTTGTGGATCAGGCCGGCGGTCTTGGCGACGGTCCAGACGTTGATGGAGTCGTCGCAGATCGCTTCGTCGGTGCCGAGCGCGACCGGGATGCCGTGGTCGAGCATGGCGCGCCACGGCAGCACCCCGCTGCCGAGCCGTAGGTTGCTCACCGGGTTGTGCACGACGGTCGAGCCGGCGTCGGCGATCGCGTCGAGGTCGGCGTCGTCGACCCACACCGCATGAATCACGTTCGTGTGCGGCTTGAGCAGCCCTGCCGCGGCGGTGTATTGGACCAGTGAGCGCCCGGCGAACCGCGGCTGTTCGGTCATCAGGGTGCGCTGGACCTTGGTCTCCAGCATGTGCGCGTACAGCGGCAGGCCGTGGCGCTGCGCCAGGTCGTCGAATGCGGCGAAGTAGTCCAGGCTGACGCGCTGCGGCGCGGAGATCGACACGGCCGCCCGGATCCGGTCGTCGGCGGCGCCGTGCCAGGTGGCGATCAGGTGGTCGTACGCCTCGAGCAGATGTGCGGCGGGGGCCGGCGCCGGCTCGTCGAAAATGCCGCGGGTGGCGTTGTCGAGTTCGGCGACGAACGGCAGCTTCTCGGCTTCGGTCAGCTCGGGCTGGTCGAGGGCGAGGAAGGCGCGGATTCCGCTGTCGCGGTACGCCGATGCGACGGCATCGATGATCTCCGGGTCGGGGTACGGCATCAGGAAGGCGTCGTCCTGCACGCAGGTGATGCCGCGCTGCAGCATCTCGATCGCGCCGAGCATGGTCCGCAGGTAGGCCTCGCGCGGGCTGGGCGTCAACGCCGGGTCTGACGGCGACTCGAAGAGCATGAACAGTTCGAGCGGCAGGCTGCGGACCGAACCCTTGAGGTGATTGGCCGGCGAGTGGAAGTGGGCATTGATCAGCCCGGGCAGCAGTAGATGCTTTCGGCCACCTTCCACGATCCGGATTCCAGGCGGCTTCGGCAGGTCGTGGCCCACGGCGTTGATCCGGTCCCCGTCGACCAGCACGTCGACGGGCCCGGTCATCCCGGCGGGGGACGCGGCGTCGTAGACCATCACCTGACGGAACAGGACGGTCATGGCTGCACCAGTCGGTAGTCCGGTAGGCCGGGTACGGCGGCAAAGGTGTTGGCGCGCGACGTGTTCAGGCCCATCGCCACCAGGCCGGCGGCGATGCCGACGCCCGCGGCGACACCGTCGATGACGGGCACTCCCAGCGTCTCGGTCAGCGGGCCGACCAGGTCGGCCAGGCCGGCGCAGCCGAGGACGACGGCCTCGGCCTGGTCGGTGTCGATCGCGGTTCGGGCCGCGGCGGCGAACGCGTCGTGCAGGTGCGTGGAGCCGTCGACCAACTCGGCGACCGGCACGTCGACCGCGAGGACGCTGCAGCGGTGCTCGAGGCCCAGTGCGCGGACCACGCGGTCGCTGTGGGCGATGGTGCGGGCCGGCAGCGTGATGACGACGAACCGGTGCGCCACCAGGCACGCGGTCTGCAGGGCGGCTTCGGTCATTCCGACGACCGGGCAGGTGGCGATCTCGCGGGCGGCGGGCACGCCGGTGTCACCGAAGCAGGCGATGACGAATGCGTCGGTGTCGGCCTGGTGCCGGCGTATCTGTTCGAGCACACCGACGGCGGCGATCGTCTCCTCGGCGTGGCTTTCGACGCTCGGCACGCCGACGGTGGCGTTGACGCCGGTAACGGTGACGCCGGGGCCCGCAACCGCTTGGGCCGCCGGGTAATGGTGGCCGTCAGCTCGGCGGACGTGTTCGGGTTGATCACGGTGATCCGGGTCATCGCGCCACCTCGGCGGTGACGGCGGCGAGCAGGCCGGACATGCCGGGCGCGCTGACGGCGATGCGGGCGGCCGCCGCTCCGGCGCGGGCGGCGGCGTAGGCGTCGCCGCTGCGCAGGTGCTCGGCGGCGAAGGCCCCGCAGAACGCGTCGCCGGCCCCGGTGCTGTCGACCGGGTCGACGACGTCGGTGGGCACGAGGACGGGTTCGGGGTGCTCGCGGGTGGCGACCAGGCAGCCGGCTTCGGCGAGTTTGATGACGACGGCGTGCGGACCGATGTTCCAGGAAGGCCGTTCGCGGCGTCGTGCGGATCGGACGTGCCGGCCAGTTCGGCCGCTTCAATCTCGCTGGGCAGGAAGACATCACACGCCGCGGACCGCGTCCAGCAGTTCGGCCTCGTTGCCGGCGATGTAGTCCTCCTGCGGATCGAAGAAGATGGTGGCCGCGGTGCGAGGTCGCAGCCAGGCGGCCAGTTCGAGCTGCGCGTGCAGGGCCATCGCCGACAGCAGGATCCCGGCCGCCGCCCGTGCGCCGTCGTCCGATGTCGGCCGGATGCACGGACAGCGCTTCGAAGTGCGCTTCGCCGTGGACCAGATCCCAGACCCGGCCACCGGCGTCGTCGTAGTGGATGACGTTGCGGACCGTGGGCAGTTCCCGCCGGGGCAGCGACGCGGGATCGGTTCCGGCCGAACGGATCGCGGCGAGCAGAGCCGGGGTGGCGTCGGTACCCAGCGGCGCCAGGAGGACGGGGTTGCCACCGGCAAGCCGGGCGGCGAGGGCGGCGAAAAGTGCGTCCCCGCCGACGGATTCGACCCTCTCACCCGCCGGAGACACGGCCTCGTCGATGGTGAGGTTGCCGATGCAGACCAGGGCGGGTGCGTCAGCCATGGGCCACCGCCGCGGCGTAGCAGCTCAGGCCGAGGTGATAGCCGACCAGCTGGGCGGGCAGCAGGTAGAGCAGCGGCGACAACGGCTCGGGAACCGTTGGCAGCGTGATCAGCCGGCCGCCGAGGTCGTCGAACGCGCGCTCGCCCTCGGTGGTGACGACGTAGAGCCGGCCGCCCCAGCGCAGCGCGTCGGTGCCGGTGTCGACGGCACGCGGCACCGACGGGCCGGAGGGCGCGAGCAGGAACAGCGGCTCGCCGGCCTTCTGCGAGTTGTAGTGGTGGTACTCCTCGATCTGGATGTCGAGGGCGTGCAGCGTGGTGCACTCCTTGACCTTGGCCGCGCCGACGATCGCGGACGCGAGATTCGGTCCGGCGCCCGCGAACAGCACGGTCTGCACCCGTGCCTTCACCTCGTCGTCGGCGATCTGGGCGATCAGCGGGTCGATCCGGGTCAGCACCTGCGCCATGACGTCGGGGAGCTCGTCGAAGGCCTTGCGCAGCGGGGCGGCCGTCGACGGGCGCGCGCCGCTCGCCGATGCGGAGGGCCAACTCGAGAAGCAATGCCAGTGCGGCGGTGGACGACTGGGTGGGCCAACCGACCCGGGTCGCTTCGATCTTCAGCGCGGCGGCGGCCTCCTGTTGGAGCGTCGAGCCGTCGGTGTTGGTGAGCGCAACGGTATACGATCCGCGGTGCTGGGCGACCAGGAGCGCTTCCACGGTGCGGGTGGTCTCGCCGGAACTGGACAGCGCGATCACGGCCGTGCCGTCGTCGACGAGATCGGCGTGGTAGTAGGCGAACTCGAGGCTCTGCATCGGCGCGCACGGCACTCCGAGTGCGGTTCTGCAGGGCTTGCCGGGCGGCGATCATGACGGCCAGCGAGTCACCGCAGCCGACCAGTACGATGCGCCGGATGCCGGTGGTCAGGCGGTCGGCGATGGCGTCGAGCACTGCGTCGTTTTGCCTGAGTGTTGCTTGTATCGCCGCCGGCTGCCCGAACAGCTCCGGTCCGGTCGCCTCGACGCGGAAGCGCAGCTTCGGGTCCAGCGGATCATTGCTCGGCAGGGCGAGGATGTGGGCGCGCTCGGCGTCGGAGACACGTTGGACGACGGCGCGCTGACGATCGTCGAGCGGGCTGGTCTCCGGATCGAGAAGAGGACTCACGAGGGCAGTCATTCCCGGCCCCTCTCCCAGCCCGAGCGCCAGGCATCGTCACCCGGCGATTGAGCCAAACGGTATACCGTTTATGTTTCTGACGTGTGACGTTTGGTAATGCGGCGGTTACGGACGCTTCTACGTCCTCGTACATCAGGACGACCCGGCTTCGACCACCCTGTCGGTATCCCACCAGTTGAGCACCCGAATCCCGAAGAGCGTCAACCATTTCGACGGCTCGCCCGCGGGCACGTCGACCTCGAACCACACCCGCCCCGGATGCCGGCGGCCCTGCAGCCACGTCCCGTCGGGCTGCCTGGCCGCGCGGATGAGCTCGATCGCCTCAGCCATCCGCGGGTCCGGCCTGGTGCCGTCGAGTTCGCAGGCCTGCCGGAAGTAGTCGGCGGCGTTGAGCACGTTGTGGGACCACCGGAACGGGTAGGCAAACCGGGTCGCCCAGTCCGCCACGGGTTCCCCGGTCGACAGGCGGCGGAACAGGTTGCGGCTCAACAGGTATTCCTCACCTGAGCGACGGGCGGCGCGCGTCGAGTCGTTGCCCCCGGTGGCGGCTTCGTAGGCCAGCAGGCCCTTCAGAGAGTTGAGCGTGGAGTGAAAGGACGAACGCGTCGAGCCCTCGACCCACTCGCAATTCCACCCACCATCGGGCAGGCGATGCTCGATGAACCAGGTGGCGATGCCGGTGACGTCCGCGCCGAGCCAGATCCCGTTTGCGAGAGTCCACGCGTTGATGCAGCAGTCGACCTCACCACCCCAGTACGGCAGGTTCTCGTAATCCCAGCGGCAATTGGCGGCCAGGAGCTCGACGGTGCGGCGCTCACGCAGGACAGTGGCATCAAGGCCCCATTCCCTCAGCGTGCTGAGGGTCCACGTTGTTGCCGTCCAGGGTTGGCCGTCTGCCGCTTCGGGGCCGTGAAAGTCGAAGTCCCCGGGGAAGAACGCGCCGCCCGCCCACTGCCCGTCGTCGTCCTGCAGGGCGAGCAGACGCGCGCCGAAGCCTTCCGTAGAGATGCGCGCGCGGGTCGATTCCCAGACCTCTGGCGGTTCGCCTGTGAGGTCGCGCTCGACCTGCCAGCGCAGTGCCGGGTCGGAATCCAGGAGCCACTCGATTACGTCGGCGGGCACGACACGACTGTAGCGACCGAGTCATGACTCGCCAGCCGGTCCTGGCCTTTGGCGCAGGGCTGACCGGTGGCGCTGTTCCTGACGACATGCGACCCGCGCGCGTCATCACCTGCTGACGCGCGCCAACCGGATGGCCCACCACCGCCTGAAACACCGGGGTCGTGCCGCCCGCGGGAGTCTTACCCCGCGACCTGTTCCACCACGGGTGAGAGTCGTACTGAACCGTCCCGGCCGACAAGTGCCACGCCGATCGCCCCCAACATGGTGACGATCGAGGACACCAGCACCGCGATGTTCCACCCCGCTGCGAGGTCTGACCCGGAGTGGGTGGCGATGATGACGAACATCGTGATCCCCACCGCGGCGCCGACATACCTGGCCGTGTTGTTGGCGCCGCTGCCCATCGCCGCACGATCCGGCGGCACGCTGGCGACGGCTTCCCTGCCGAGCAGCGCGTTGAGCACCCCGGTCGCCAGGCCCGCCACGATCAGTGGCGGGACCAGCCGCCATGGGCTCGAGGACGCGTGCAACCCATAGCTGAGAAGCTGACCGACCGCGACCACGGCGAGCATGACCGCCACCGGCGCCGGCCCATCCATCGGGCGCCGCACATGCCGGATGAGATAGGACGTGACGACGCTGGTCGCCGACCACGCGACGACCAGCAGGCTGGCGAACCACAGACTGGCACCGAGCCCGAGCTGGGCAACGGTGGGGACGAATGACGTCATCCCGACGATCCCGGTACCCACCACGAAAGACCCCAGGGTCGCGGCCCGAAACCTGCTGTTGCGCAGCAGCTCCGGCTCGATCAGCGGTTGCGCCGTGCGCGTCTCGACGACGACGAACGTCAGCAACGCGACCGCGGCGGCAGCCGCCAGCACCACGGCGCCGACGTCGACGCCGTTGCGCATCTGGGTGAGCGCAGCGACGAGCAGGCCAATCCCGGCGGCCAGCAGGAGCAGACCGGGCAGGTCGATCCGGCGCCGGTCGGCCGACAGCGACTCCGTCATGCGGCGCACGCTGGGCCACAGCAGCAGCACCGCCGCCACTCCGACAACCAAATAGCTTTCCCGCCAATGTGTCCCGAACACCGCCGACAACAGCGCGCCCGCCGTGATGCCGATGCCGACGCTGGCTCCCCACACCGATGTCGCGTGCACACGGGCCTTGCCGGCCGGGTAGTCGTGGGCCAGCACGGCCAGCCCGCAGGCCAGCACCGCCGCCCCGCCCACCCCTTCGAGCACACGGGCACGCGATGAACAGCACCGGCTCCACTCGCGAGCCCGCACAGCGCGGCCCCCACCCCGAGCGCACCGATGCCGATGGCGAACACCTTGCGCCGGCCGTGGTTGTCGCCGAGAACTCCGACGGCCAGCAGCGCTGCGGCCAGCCCGACCGACATCGAGCTCAGCATCCACGCCCTGGCCGCGGGGGCGGCCCCGAGTTCGGCCGCGGTCCGCGGCAACGTGGCCATCGGCGTGACGTAGGTGACCAGCACCAGCGTGGTGGCCAGGGCGACCGGGGTCAGCGACCGTGACCTCACCGCAGTAGGTTTGATTTTCAAACTCATTCCTGGCACACTAGCACGTGACGCCCGAGGAGGCCCGTCATGTCGACCGTCACGCTCGCCGAACTGCCAGGGCGACCCTGCCCGATTGCCGCCGCGCTGGAACTCGTCGGCGAGCGGTGGGCGCTGCTGGTGATCCGCGAGCTTGCGCTGGGCAACACCCGATTCGGCGACATCGTCCGCGGCACCGGCGCGCCCCGGGACCGGATCGCCGCACGGTTGAAGGCGCTCGAGGAGGCCGGGGTGATCAGCCGCAGCGCCTACCAGTCCGCACCGCCGCGGTTCGACTACCGGCTCACCGAATCCGGGCGCGCACTGCTGCCCGTGCTCGACGCGCTGCTGCGTGTGGGGCAAAGACCACGCCGTCAGCGCCGACGATCCCGACCGCGACCGGCACCGGCGAACCCGACGGTGGCCCGTCCTGAAGACACCCGACGAACCGATAGGAACTCCATGACCGCAGAACTCGCCGACACCACCAGCAGAGCCGGTTGGGGCCGGCGCCGTTCCAAGACCGTCACCTGGCACGAACCCGGCCCGACCACCGCGACGGGCCTGTCGATGGCCGGTGTGGACTACCTGCAGGCGATCGTCGCCGGAGAACTGCCGCCACCACCCATCGCGGGCCTGATGGAGTTCGAAATGATCGAGGCCGAGGCGGGCCTGGTGGTGTTCACCTGCCGACCCGACGAGTCGGCCTACAACCCCATCGGCGCCGTCCACGGCGGGCTGGTGTGCACACTGCTCGACTCCGTCGCCGGGTGCGCCCTGCACAGCGTGCTGCCCCAGGGCAAGGGCTACACCTCCGTCGAGATCAAGGTGAGCTATCTCAAGGCGGTCCGGCTGGACAGCGGCCTACTCACGGCGACCGGAACCGTCGTCAAATCCGGTGCGCGGGTGGGCTTCACCGAAGGCATCGTCACCGATGAATCCGGGGCGACGGTCGCCACCGCGTCGAGCACGCTGCTGATCTTCGACCTCTGACCGACCCGGACAGCGACGACGTCGGCAGTTCCGGGCATGGCAATGGTGTGACCGGATCTACCCTGGCTTCATGAGTGTGGGGGCCATCTCGGCGGCGGCATTGCACGCTGTCAACGATCGCGAACATCAGCGGTTCGTCGATGCGCGGCCGCGCGGATCCCGTGAACTCCTTCGGGCCCGGTCGTGCATGCCCAACGGCGTCCCGATGGCCTGGATGTCCACGCTCTACACGCATCCGCCGATCTTCGCCGACGCCGGACGGGGCGCGGTGTTCACCGATATCGACGGCCACTCGTATATCGATTTCAACTTGGCCGACACCAGTATGTTCACCGGCTACGGTGTGCGCGCCATCGCCGACGTGGTCGCCAGGCGGATCACCGACGGCCCACAGTTTCTGCTGCCGACCGCCGACGCGGCCCACGTTGCGTCCCAACTGTCCGACCGATTCGGGCTGCCGTTCTGGCAGTTCACTTCGTCTGCGACACAGGCGAATACCGAAGCACTACGCGTTTCCCGGGCAGTCACCGGCCGTGAGGGCGTCCTGATGTTCGACGGCAAGTACCACGGCCACGCCGACGAACTCCTCGGCGTCCTCGACGAGTCCGGCGACGTCGTTCCGGAGGGCCGAGGCGTCCTGCGCGACGCCACCCGCCACGTCCGTCTCGTCCCCTACAACGACCTCGACGCCGTCGAGCGAGAACTGACCCGCGGCGACATCGCCTGTGTTGTTGCCGAAGCGGCGATCACCAACGCGGGCGTGATCATGCCCGAGCCAGGGTTTCATGCGGGGCTTCGTCACCTCGTCAGCGATGCGGGTGCGCTACTGGTCATCGACGAGACGCACACTCTGGTATCCGGACCCGGCGGCCTGACCCGGCATTGGGGACTGCAACCCGACATCCTGGTGCTTGGCAAGTCGATCAGTGGCGGGCTGCCCCTGGGCGCCTACGGGATGAGCACGCCGGTCGCCGACGTGCTCGAGAACCCCGACGCCGGCTGGGCCGACGGGGTGGCGACCGGCGGGACGCTGTTCGGCAACGCGCTGTCGATGGCCGCGGCGAGGGTCACGCTGGAAGAGGTCCTCACCGACGAGGCCTACGAGCACGCCGCAGCTCTCGGGAGCCAACTCGCCGACGGTATCGAGTCAGCCGCCCGAGTCACGGGCTGGACTGGCGCGCACACCGACTCTTCAACCGCAGCGGTTACACCCACGGGCCCGCTCTGCCGCGCAACGCCGCCGAAGCATTGGGCAGCTTCGACACCCGACTCTTCAATGTCCAGCGGCTCTACATGGCCAACCGCGGAATCTGGGAAGCCATCGATTCGGCCGGGCCCGCGGCGGGCATTCAGACCACGAGTGACCATGTCGATCGGTACCTCGACGTGCTCGACGCCTTCCTCAGCGAAGTCGCGGAATGAAACTCGTATCGCATTGAGGTAGCCGACTACTCGTGCGGACCGATGCCTCGCGGCCTCAATCTGTGCTGACACGCGCCGCCGCATCGGGGGGGCTGGCTCGAACGATGAAGGAGAAGGCGTCATGGTGAAAGTGATTCGTCGCGCCGCTGTCGGCTTGGCCGTGTCGAGCGCGGTTGCAGCGGGGATTCTCTACGCCCCTGCGACGCAGGCCTCAACGAGCTCCCGCGAGGCCATGCTGGTGAACGGCAACACCGGAAAGTGCCTGACCATCGCCGGTGGCGTCAGCACTGAAAACAACGTCACCGCACTGCAATTCACCTGCGACAACCATCCCTCACGCAAGTGGATGCTGGACGACATGTTCGACGGAAGCTTCCAGATCAGGAACGTGCAGACCAACAAGTGTCTCACCATCGCCGGCGGTGTGAGCACCGAAAACAACGTCACCGCACTGCAATTCACCTGCGATGACCATCCCTCACGCAGGTGGACGCTGAGGCAGGTGCCCGGCGACAACTTCCGGATCAGGAACGTGCAGACCAACAAGTGCCTGACCATCGCCGGCGGCGTCAGCACGGAGAACAACGTCGAAGCCCTGCAGTTCAGCTGCGACGGGCATCCGTCGCGAGCGTGGCGGGTCATCTTTACCAAAGGTCAAGTCAAGTTCGACTGAATTGGTTCGGGTTCACGAGCGGTCAACCCGGCGGCGCGGCTCCTCGGCCCGGAAACACCGGCCACATCGCGCGAGGCGTGGCTTACGTCGTGGCGGCGCTGATGGCGTCGAACTCGTCGTCGGTGAGCTCGATCTGCGCGGCGGCGATGTTGGATTCCAGATGGCTCACCTGCGATGTACCGGGGATCGGCACGATCACCGGTGAACGCTTGAGCAGCCACGCCAGCGCCAGTTGCGACGGTGTCGCGTCATGGTCGACGGCCAGTTGGTGCAGCGGGCCGTCGGCGGCGGCGAGCGGACCGGCCGCCAACGGGAACCACGGAATGAACGCAATGCCTTGGGCCTCAGCCTCATCGAGCACGGCTTCGGCGGAGCGGTTGGCCAGGTTGTACAGATTCTGGACCGAGACGATCGGTGTGATCTGCTGCGCGGCCTTGAGCTGATCGACATCCACTTCGGACAGGCCGATGTGGCCGATCTTGCCTTCGTCCTTCAACTTGACGAGCTCGCCGAGCTGGTCCTCGAGGGTGAAGTTGGGGTCAACCCGGTGTAGCTGCATCAGGTCGATTCGCTCGAGTCCGAGTCGCCGCAGGCTCATCTCGACCTCTTGCCGCAGATAGCTGGGATTGCCCAGCGGGACCCAGATGTCCGGTCCGGTGCGTAACAGTCCGGCCTTGGTGGCGATCACGACGTCGTCGGGATACGGATGCAGCGCCTCGCGAATCAGTTCCTCGGCCACGTACGGGCCGTAGGAGTCTGCAGTGTCGATGAAGGTGACACCCAGTTCGACGGCGCGGCGCAGCACCCGGATCGCCTCGTCGTGATCTGCCGGCGGTCCCCAGATGCCCTTGCCGGTCAGCCGCATCGTGCCGAAGCCCAGCCGCCGCACGCTCAGGTCACCGATGTCGAGCGTGCCCGATGCTGCCGCGTCGGCCGTGGTGGATGCCGTCATGGTCGTTGCTCAGTTCTTCGGAGCGTTGCCGGGGAGGTTGCCGGGAGCAGCCGTCTGCGGGCCCGGTGCCATGACCGTCGGCGAGAACTTGTTGCCACCGCTCGGATTGAGGCCCTTCTCGGTGGGCGACGGCGAGGTCGTCGTCGTCGTGGTCGTCGTGGTCGTCGGGGCAGGGCTCTCGCCACCGCCGCAGCCCACCAGTGCCGTTGAGGCCACGGCGGAGAAGACGAAGAACGCTGCGTATGTCCGCCGACGGGCTGTGTTCATATTCGGGCACCTTTCGCCGCATGTGGAAACCTTGGATCCCTATGTATATTGCCTGACGCGGTCAGATCGCGCCGCGCTTTCAATATCGCATTCCAACTCGAGTTGTGCGCGTCCAGAATCAGGGCACGGTCGGGATCAGTATCGCGACATCGCTGTGCAGGTGGGCCAAGCCGCTGTCGAGGGTCGCCAGTTGTCCGTTACGGCTTCGTGCGAGCTGAGCGAGGTAGGCATCCGTCACCTGTCGATGACCGACGACACCCGACACTTCGACACCGGTGAAAGAGACAGTGTCGGGCCAGAACTCGTGGTGGCCAGCACTCTCGATGGCGCTGACGACATCCCGCGCCGCTGCCGCTGCGTGCCCTGTCCGTACCAGAAACCTGACAAGACTCCCTTGTGTGATCGGGCACGTCGCGAACCCGGCGTCGAATTCCGACAGCCACCTCGCGGCGAAGTCATGGTGCACATGCTCTGCGACAACCAGTGCGATCAGCACGTTGCTATCGAGCAGCGCTGTCACTCCTCGTCCTCCAGCGACCGCACGTCCTCGGAAGTCACGATTCTCCCGACACTCACCAGGGGCAATCCCGTCCTGGGGTCCGTTGAGATGGCAACGGCGCTGCCAGTTCCGAGGCCTCGACGCATGAGGTCGGCGACCGTTGCACTCAGCGTCCGGTGCGTGTCGCGCGCAATCGCCAATGCTTGTTTGTGCAGGTCATCGGGGAGATCGATAGTGGTGCGCACGCCCGATTCTAGCATCGTGTCATCATGATGCATTGATGCACACGCTCGTCGCTCCGCTCAGGCTGTTTCGGCATCGGGAGCTCTCAAGCCGTTGCATGCGGCCGCGAACCGTGTCCACTCGTCTTTGCGTGGACGAGCCGCCCGGTCGGCCACGGCATCGTCGCTCACGACAAGCCCGGGCCCGACGGGGGCGAGCAACTCGGCGAGTTGGGCCACCTGACCCGACGGACTGTCCTCGAAGCTCTGGAACACCCTCTTGCGGATCCACGTGAGTGCACTGTCGATCCCGACGACCAGGTCCAAGTCCGGAACGCGCAACGAGCCCTCGCATCGCGCCACCTGTTCCTCGAAGCGGTCCTCCCAGCACTCCGTCTGCCATCCGCTCCACAGGTCTGGAAGCGCCTGAAAGATGCCCAACGTGTCGGCGGTTTGCCACGCCCCCACCGTCTTGCGACGGACGTCGATGTGAACGCCACCTTCGGGGATCTTGTTGAGCGCCAACGTCTTGACACCCCGGCCGGGCAACACGTCCAGCAGATGCGGCCCGAGCCAGGCCTTGCTGAGATGCCACCAGAGCGGCCACATGCGAACCTGTCCGGCGGCGTCCACGACCGAAACCAGGTGACACAACGAGTTTCGGTCGCGAGCCAGCCGCACCGTCGGCTTCCTGTCCCATGTGTACGGTGGCAACTCCGCCCCCACGTATCCCGCAAGCTCGAGTGTTCCGTCGTACGCCCAGCAGATCGCGTAGCCGGGCCAGAGCGTCTTCAAGCACAGTCAGCAGGGCCCTGCGTTCCCGCATGTCCACCATCAGCTCGTCGCCGAAGAACAACACCCGGCGACGGTCGAGGTCTACCAACGCACCACCGTCGGCCCAGAGCGGGTCGACCCATTCAGTCTTGGCACACGGCCTGCAGCGACCGGGCGTACCTTAACGCGAGGTCTGGCCCGCCGATCAGCGCATCGAGTATGCGACAGCCCGCCCAATGCGAGTAGTAGAGCTGCCAGTCCTGATTCTGCACGATGACGAAATTCGCCCTGTTTCCCATGCCTGCCCCTCATCGCCGTGACGCGGTCCCTTCTCGCGTCGATTAAGCCGAGTGTCCGCCTGGGGTCCGACACGATTCGGTATTCACGTAGACGGAAAGCGGCGCACCACGGTCCCCCGGGGTTCGACGAATGCGCTTCCAGCTCGCGATAATGCAACGGTGCATTTCCACAGCGAGGCATGTCACGGATGACGATCAGTGGATAGTGCGGCCGCCGACCCGCTCCTGCTGGGCCAGCGGGTGGTTGCGATCCTCGAGACCGGTCTGCGCACCGCGACGTACAAGCTCGCCACGTTGATGGCGGTGATCGAGCACTGCATCGAGAACCTTCCTGCGCGGTACGACGATCCACTTGTGGTGCCCATCCCCGCCTTGGCCCATCGCGTGCTGGAGATCTACTGGCGGCAGGTGCGCCCTTTCGACGGGCACGAATTGCGTCAGTCAACCCAGCCGCGGGCCCGGATTCTGATGGCCACCAGTCACCTGCGCGACGCGACGGGAGTCGGCTTGGGTGGGGCGTCGGTTGACGTTGCACGGCTTCGCGCCCCGGCTGCGTATCAACAAGCCATCGACGAGATCACGCTCTGTCTGGCCCAGCAGCCCCTGCACCGACTTCAGAGGTTGCCGGGCTCGACGATCAGTGATTCCTTCCTGTACGACGATTCGTTCCTGCATGACCACGTTTCACGCTCGGCACTACGAGAGCACGATGACTCGATCGAACTGAAGCCGGGCGTCGCCCATGGCCTGGCGCGACTGGCTGGGTTGCTCAAGCCCGCGCTGGAGATCATGTGGGTCGACGACGTGCGACGGATGAACAAGTCGCTCGACGAGAGAGTGCCCGATGTCGCCGGCCACCTCTTCGGGCGAGAACGTGCCGCGTTGACGGCAGTCCGCGCTCCGTTCAAGGAGGCCTTTGGGCCACACTGCTTTTACTGCGGGACGCATTTACCGGAGAACAATCCGGTCGACCATGTGCTGCCTTGGTCACTGGTCGGGATCGACGGTTTGGCTAATCTTGTCCTGGCATGCGCGCGGTGCAACGGCGACAAGAGTGGAGCGTTGCCGGCCGTCGCGATCGTGGACCGCGTGCTTGAGCGCGACCGTCAGGCGCTCGAGGACCTGGCCACCGAATTGCAATGGCCCACACAGCATGACCGTGTTGTGGCGGCGGCGCGCGGAACGTATCGCGGGCAACCCCCGGGCGTGCGGACATGGTCGGGCTACAAGCGCAGCGAGCCGTTGGATATCGGCTTTCCGCCGTGGTGGGTATCGGGTTCTACGCGCTAATGCGCCCCACGTTCGGCGACCAAGGTCGGTGCTGAACCTCAGCCGCCACATCGGTCACCAAGAGAATAGGGGTGTCTTTGTGCCCGGCTCCCAGCGACAACGCACGATTTGGAAAGTTGTCCGAGAAGTCGCTGTGAGGCGGGCAAGTCGAACTACCATCCGACCGCGGTGACCACTGTGACGCAAGTGATCTCGGCGCGCCGCTTCCGCCCGCGGCGGCGCAGATCGCCTCGATCTCCGCGACTGGTGCGCTCAGATCCGGCCGTGGTCGACGATCGCGTTGACCACACGGACGGCCTGGTCGGCGAGCTTCGCTCCGGTGACCCGCACATCGATGACGATGTCCCCATCGGCGCGCATCGCGTGCACAGTGCCCCATCCTTTGAATGACTGCGACTGGCAGTCCGTGACCTCGTCGGCACCGACGGCGTGCGGCGCATCGATGGTGAACGTCCGCGGTGGCCGGCCCGCGGACGTGATGGTCAGCACCTCGTCGGAACAGCGCTGCCAGGTACCCGCGGTGGACGCGACGAAGTCGCGGGCGTGTGCGGCCGTGTCGAAGGCCACCACCGCCTCGTCGACTTCGGTGCCGGTCTTATCGTTGGTGAACAGTGTCCCGCGCACCTCGCCGCTGCGGGTGCCCTGGTACACCGACGCCATCGCGTTTCCGCTGACCGCCAGGCAGTCCGCGGGCGAGTAGGAGTACCCGACGGGCCATTGTTCGAGCGCGCGGTAGGTGTGGGTGGCCGTGAGCGGTGGCGGACCCATGATCTTGTTGACGGCGGCCTCGTCGGCGAGCATGTCGTCGAGCCGAGAAACGACCGTGGCGTCATGTGCGGGTGTTGCGCAAGCGCCCAACAGCAGCGCCGCCCCAAGCAGCGGGACACCCATCCGCAGACTCATGCATCAACTGTGGCAGATCACGCGGATCTGCTCGGCCGACCTCTACGATTTGGCCATGTCGGGGCAGATTTCCCGTCAGACATTCGTCCGACGAGCACTCGGCGGGGTGGTCGCCGCCGCCCTGCTGGGATCCTGCCGGTCAGTCGTGCCTGAGGCCACGTCGAACGCCCCCGACTGGACTGCCCTGGACGCCGAGGCCGACGGCAAGTCATGCTGCCGTCCGCCGCCGACTTCCCCGCGGCGAAAGGCATCTTCAACACGCGCTTCGCCGGCTCTACACCGGCTGCCGTCGTCGCGGTGACCTCCGCCGCCGACGTGCAGAAAGCGGTGCTCTTCGCCGCGCAGCACCAACTCGGGGTCAGCGTTCGCGGTGGCGGGCACTCCTACATCGGGGCCTCGGCGGCCGACGGCGCCCTGGTGATCGACATGAGGCAGCTGCCCGGCGGCGTCAGCTACGACGCCAACACCCAGCTGGCCACGATTTCCCCTGCGGCAGATCTGGATTCGGTGCAGACGACACTCGCCGCGCAGGGCCGCTCGATTCCCTCCGGCAGCTGCCCGACCGTCGGCGTCGCCGGGTTGACGTTGGGCGGTGGGCTGGGTTCGGATGCGCGACTCGCGGGGCTGACGTGCGACGCCCTGGTATCGGCGTCGGTGGTGTTGCCCAGCGGCGAGACGATGACCGCGTCCGCCGATGACCACGGCGATCTGTTCTGGGCGCTGCGCGGCGGTGGCGGTGGCAACCTCGGCGTGGTGACGTCGCTGACCTTCCGGACGTTTCCGGTCACCGACCGCGATGTGGTCACCCTGACGTTCCCGATGCGTTCGGCGGCAGCGGTGATCCTCGGCTGGCACGCCTGGGTGAGCAGTGCCGACCGGGCCATCTGGGGCATGGTCAACATCACGGTGGGTGGCGGACCCGGACGGTGCTCCGTCATCCTGGCGACACCGCCCGGCGCCGGACCGTCCAGGGCAGGCGAGTTCGGCGCCGCGATCGGAGTGCAGCCGTTGTCGACCCGCATCCGCACACTGAACCGCATCGACTTCGTGCACTACTTCGAAGGGGGTGCTGCCGCCACGCAGCCGCGGGCGTTCGTCGCGGGCTCGGACATCATCGGTGAGATGACTTCGGCTGCAGCGCAATCCATCGTCGCCGCAATGTCGGCGTGGCCGCAGGCCGCGGGTTCGGCGACCGCGGTGATCGAGTCGCTGTCAGGTGCGGTCGGCGATGTCGAGCCCGCCGGCAGTGCCTTCCCGTGGCGGCGACAGGCGGCATGCGTTCAGTGGTACACGGAGGCGCCGGTCGACACCGCAGGCACCTGGCTGGCCCGTGCCCACGAGGCGGTGGCCCCGAGTTCGGTCGGCGGATACATCAACTACGTCGAACCCGACACCCCGCTGGGACGGTACCTCGGCCCGAATCTGTTGCAGTTCAACACCATTAGGCAGAAGTACGATCCGGGCGGGCTGATGCGGTCGGGGATCAGCTTGAGCCACCAGAACGGCTGCTGAGCGATCAGACGGGTAGCGGCGCAGACCTGGCCGTCGCGTCCGTCTGCCGCAACGGCTGACGAGCCGTCTCGCGCATGGTCAGCACGGTGAGGAAGGTGACCACCGCCGCGGCAACGACGTACAGGGCGGGCGCGAGATTGTTGTCCGTGCGGGCCACCAGCCAGGTCGCGACGTAGGGCGCCGTGCCGCCGAAGATGGCGACCGAGGTGTTGTAGCCGACCGAATACCCGCTGGATCGCACACGGGTGGCGAACAGTTCGGCCCCCGCCGCCAGTGACGCGGAGACGAACACCGATTCGAGCGCGGCCAACCCGGCATGCGCGGCGATCGCACCGGCCAGCGAGCCCGCGTTCAGGAGCATGAACAGCGGGTAGGTGAACACGGCGAAGCCGATCGCGCCGGCCAGCAGCAGCGGTTTGCGGCCGATGCGGTCGGACAGCGCGCCGAGTGGGGGTATCAGGATGATCGCGACCAGGCCGGCCACGGTCACCGAGACGAACGCGTTGGTCTTGCTGAATTCGAGTGTCTTCGTGAAGTACGTGGGGAGGTAGGTGAACACGACGTAGAAGCCCACGTTGTGGATGACGACCAGGCCGGCGATCTGCAGGATCGGCCTCCACGCGGTGGTGAACGCCTCCTTCAGCGGCGACTCGGCCACTTCCCCAGCGGCGCGCAGCTTCTCGAACTCGGGGGTGTCAGACAGGCGCAACCGGATGTACAGGCCGACCAGGCCCAGCACGCCGGCCATCAGGAAGGGGATGCGCCAGCCGTAGGAGTTCATCGCCTGCTCGGACAGCGTCGCTTGCAGCAAGGTGACGGTTGTCGATCCGAGCAGGAAGCCGACCACCACGGACCAGACCAGGAACGAGACGATGAAGCCGCGGCGTTTGTCAGGGGCAAACTCGGCGAGGTAACACGCCCCGCCGCCGTACTCGCCGCCCGCCGAAAAGCCTTGCAGGCACCGTAGGAACAGAAGCCCCAGCGGCGCGATGACGCCGATCGTCTGGTAGGTGGGCAGCAGCCCGATCGCGAACGTCGATGCGGACATCAGCAGGATGACCAGCGCGAGCACCCGCTGCCGCCCGATCCGGTCCGCCAGCGGCCCGAAGAAGAAGCCGCCGAGGGGACGCATGAAGAAGGCCGCGGCGAACACCGCGAATGTGCTGAGCAGCGAGGCGGTTTCGTTGTCGGACGGGAAGAAATGACCCGCGATGTAGGTGGCCAGGAAGCCGTAGACGGCGAAGTCGAACCATTCGACGGCGTTGCCGATGGCGGCGCCGGTGACGGCTCGGCGAAGCATCGTGGGATCCGCGGGATCATGCGTGGTGACGGAATCAGGGCTGGGCATGTGACTGCTCCGGGTTCTGTGGGGTGTTCGAAAGCCGCCTCGGGGTCGACGTCGAAGTCGGTGTGCGGCCGGTCGGTGATGAACATGTGGCCTGGGGAATGAAAGATGGCCAGCGGCAAGCCTGCCCGCTGGATGACCACCTGCGGCGTGACGCCACACGCCCAGAACACCGGTACCTCCCCCGGCCCGATGGGGACGGGCTCGCCGAAGTCGGGGCGGTCCAACGCGGTGATTCCCAGGGCCGTTGGGTCCCCGATGTGTACCGGTCCTCCGTGCATGGCCGGAAAGCGCTGCGAGATCGCCGCGGCGCGGGTCGCGTCTGCCGGTGAGAACGGGCGCATGGTCACCACCATCGGACCATCGAGCCGCCCTACCGGGATGCACTGGCGGTTGGTGATGTACATGGGAACGTTGGCGCCGCCCTGGTGCGTTGGCCCCAGGCCGGCCGACGCCAGCGCCCACTCAAAGGTGAACGAACAACCCAGCAGAAATGCCACGAGGTCGGGGCGCCACCACTCCGTGATGTCGGTGGGCTCGGCAACGAGGTGCCCGTCGCGGAACACCCGATAGCGAGGAATGTCGACGCGCACGTCGGCGCCGCTTGCCATCTTGATCGGGTATGGCGATCCGGCGCTCGTGACCTCCAGGAGCGGACAAGGCTTGGGATTCAGCGTGCAGAACTTTCGGAACTCGGCAGCTTCTGCTTCCGGCAGTATGACGAGGTTCGCCTGCGCGCAGCCCGGAGCGAGTCCCGGGTCGGTCCGGTGTGCTGCCCGCGACGGATTGCGGCGCGCGCCTTACGCGCCTGCTATCACCGCCGGTGTGTCCACACCGCTGGTCGTCACCCCGGTTTGGTACCCGCGTGGGCGCCCGATCACACATATCGCATGATTGTCCGATAGCACTCGTGAGGCTACGGCGCCTTTGCTAAGGGGCCGTTAGATGGTGCGCCAGACGCAACGCCAGGGCGGCGAGCGTCAGGCTCGGGTTGGCCGCCGGAGACGCCGGGAATACCGAGTTGTCGCACACGTACAAGTTGTTGTACGACAAGACTTTCAGGTCGGCATCGACCACGCCCGACCCGTCGCCGGCCATCCGCATCGTGCCGACCTCGTGCGCGACACCACCGATATCGGCGGTCTGCAGACCCAGTCCGTCCTCCCCCAGAACGGGTTGGGCACCCATCGCGTCGAACAACTTCGTGGCAAGCTGGTCGGCCTCGGCAATGTCTTGCGGGCTCGGAAGCACCGGGTCGATGCGCAGGTTCACCGGGTTGACCGGATCACCGGCGATCGTCACTTCGTTGTTGTCATCGAGTGGGGCATAGGACATCACCACCAGCTCGCACAGCATCCAGTCGGCGCGAAGCTCCCGCTCCCGGGCAAGGTCGGCGGGGTCGATGTAGCGGCCCTGATTGAAGTCGGCACCCAGTTCCACCACGATGTCGAACGCATGCAGGGTTGCGCTGGCATCTGCGTGGCGCAGCAGGACCTTCGCCGAATCGGTGTTACTCGCGTGCGGTGAGCCGGGTGGCAGCGTGAAGTGCCGGTAGCGGATGGTGTGATCGGTGATGCCGCGGCCGATCTTGCCGTTGGGGTCCTGAAGTTGGCTCTGCAGAGCAATTTTGGCGGTTTCGATGGTCCCGGCGGACAGCACCACGGTGCGGGCGGAGAAGCTGCGCTGCTTCTGGGCCAACATGTCCCAACCCGTCACGCCGACGGCCTTTGCCGCGTCGGCGGGATCGGTGTCGACGCGCCAGACCGCGAAGTTGAGGTTGATGGTGGGTTTGATCTTGGCGGGGTCGTCGACGAGCCGGTCCTCCATCAGCAGATCCGCCGTCGAGAACAGCCCCGCCGGTAGCGACCAGTTGGTGAATCCGCGGTATTGCACCGCCATGCCGGCGTCCTCGGCGGTGTAGCCAGACAGGATCGCCTGCAGTGCCTCACGTGAGGCACTCTGGTAGTCGCTGGGCGCCGGGGCCACCCGGTTCACCGCCGCTTCGGCGGCGGGATAGCCGTCGCCGAGCAGGTAATCCCGGACCGGCTGGGGCCAGGATCCGAGTTCCCACGCGGTCTGGCGTGGGATCAGCCCACCCCAGAACAGTGAACGACCACCGAGGTTGAACGCCTGCCCACCCTTGTACGCGGATCCGGGGGCATAGTTCTGCACCCGGAACTCCGGCCACAGCGACCAGACGTGCTTGTCGAACTTGCCGGGCCGAAGCCGCCGCGGCAGGTTGCCGACATGGGTGGGGAACAGATAGGAGCCGGCCTCGAGCAGCAGGACGTCGGCGCCGGCCTCGGCCAGGCGGGAAGCCAGCAGACCACCGCCCATCCCGGAGCCCACGATCAGGACGTCGTAGACATGCTGGGGGTCAAGATTTCGGACGAAGAAACGTTGCGGTACGACGCCGCGTTCGACGATGACAGCGTCGCGGGCGGCGAACACCTCGGGCCCATCGCCCAAGTCGTAGTCGTGGGGTTCCGCCAGCGTGTCGGCAGCGATCGCGAGGTTGCCCCCGTTCATCCAAAGACCCGGCGTCAGAACGAATTTGAACTCAATGCCGTCGGGGAACTGGGTTTCGTCGAGCTCGAACGTCCATGCGCCGCCGGTGTAGACGCCGCCGCGATCGATGGTCCAGTTGGGCGCCCAGCGCATCACCACCGTCTGCGAGGGTGCGTACTGCTCAGTGACGAACCTGATGGTGAACATCGGACAAGTATCGCCGCGGCGGCGGAGTTCGGCAGGGCGCCGACGGGCCGCACACTCTGCGAGGGGCACGGCCCAATTGACGCAGCGCAGGCGTCGGCCTCAACTCGTTTGCTGTTGCATTACCTGGACATTCGGCGTAGACCTAAGGTACGGATCCACGGCAGACCAAGGTCGGACCGGAAGAGAAGATTCCTCCTCTCGGCTGTGGTGCCCAGCACGAGTACCAGGCACCCACGCGAAGCAAAGCCCATCAACTGGGCAAAGTGCGGTGGGCTTGCGTCAGGCGAGGAATGTCTCCTGACGCCGAGGCCACATTTCACCGCACATCACGCACGCTTGGTAACCAGGTGGTTGCTGCTTCGGACGGCACTCCTTTTCTCAGGAGCGCCGTCCGACTCGTGTTTGCTGGACTCTCACGCCGGGTGCCTCAGGACTTCGTCGAGTTCGAGACGCTGGGGTCGTCGGGCACCTTCGGCGCGTTCAGTTGCGGCGGGTCGGAAGACTGGGCGGACGTCGTGGCGGCTTCGGGCCGCTCGGCTGTAGACCGCCCAGGAACCGAAGCAGTTCAACGGGAAAGGCAGCAGCAGTGCGACTACTCCGCCGCACCGGGTCGGGCAACAGGCAGCCCGGCCAGGCGAGCGGCGTCGAACATCCGAGCGTCGTAGGTGACAACCGCCGTGAGCTCGGACCCTATCGTCTTAGCGGCGGCCAGGTGAATAGCATCCAATGTTCGCAGCTCGGCAGGTGGCACCACCCCTGCCTGGTCGAGGAGCCGATCAGTCAGAGCCAGAATGTCCAGCGTCGCCAGAACGGTCCTGGCATCGTCGAGGGCCTGAGCGACACCGCTGCGATAGGCCGCGCGGAGGAACTCCGCCCGGGTCAGCCCCGAGGTGACCCACCGAACGTCATTCCGGTCAGTCAGGTAACCCTGCAGTCGATGCGACCCGGCGCGCCGGTCGGGGTCAAAGCCACCGTGGCGGGTCGGCGGCCGCCACTTCGTCCCGCTTGGCGTTGCGACGGGCCTTCTTCACCGCTTTGAAGACGCCCGCGGTCGCCCGCCGCACGGCCACGGCGTCGGGGTGCTCGGGAGGCAGCGACTCGACCTCGGACAGCACCTGCAGGCACAGTCTGAGCTGGTCGGGATCGGTTGAGGTCATGGTGGACGGGTACGGCCTACACACCAGTCTCTTTCAGACTGGCGATCCGTACCTGCAACATCTTCGCGAGAAGACCGGTTTGCCGGTCATCGAAACCGGTGTCCCCGCAGCGGTCTGGCCGTTGCTGCGCGGCGTCGACAATCTCGTCGATCATTCGCGCCGTGGCAAGCGGTCGCACCCCGAGTCGCTCGCCGGCGTCGACGAAACCGGTGCGGGCGAGTCGGTTCGCGCGGCCGTAGAGGTTGAGCGCCATCGGGTCTCGCCACCGCGCATAGGGTTGGGTGCAGAGCAGGTCGTAGCCGGGCGTGGGTTGCCACACCCCGCTGGCGTCGTAGATCGACAGGTTCTTGCCATGCAGGTCGCCATTACCGATAAGCCAGGAGAAGACAACGGTCTTCAGCAACTCGAGGACCGCGGCCACCTAACGATTTCCACGCCAGGAAGCACCTAAGCCCCTGTGACTGACCCGCCGAACCCGGCCCGCCCCCAACACAACGAATCGGCCGGTTCACGGTTATTCCACCCACGGCTCTTGTCCGAAGCTGACATACGCGGGCCGCAGCAGCTCGGCCAGTCCACGTCCACGTACATTGACCGTGATCTCGGGCATCTGATCCAACAGCGCCGTCGACGTGGCAACCGGCGGGTTCGACACTGGAATGTCGGCCTGCCGCACGAAGAAGGAATCAAGACAGTCGGCCAGGTCTGGGCCTGACGGCTCGGCACGATCAACGCTCGGGCGACCGCCCGAGCGGGCGGCGGCGAGATTCTCCAGCAGGTCTTCGCGTTCACGACCCCGCCAGGCCAGAATCCGGAATGGGTCCTCGTCGAACGCTTCGGCCAGCAGATAGAACACCGCAGCCAAATGCTTGCACGGGACGGCGACATCCGGGCAGGAACAGTCCAGCGACAGGTCCTGGGCTTTCGCCGGAAACAGTGGCAAGCCCAGCGCATCGAACACGTCCTCGATATCCGAAGGCATCTCGCCGACGAGCAATCCCGCTGCGAACAAAGCATTTTCGGCCAGCGCGCTTTCGATCTCGGCCCACTGGCTCTTGTCGAATGCCGCAATTCCGATGCGCACCCGGTAGGGCCGCGCCCTGCTGCCCTGCACTTGCGCGGTCACCAGTCCCGGTCCCACGTCGACCGATATCACCTGGCCGCGGCGAGCGTAATTGCGGCCGCGCTGAAGGCGGCTGCCGATACCGATATCTTCGAGCACCTCAACGAATCGCTGTGACCACCAGGTCTGGGCGATCGGGCCCCGGGCGCTGCGGGCCTTCAGACCGTCGGCCTCACGGGGCCGCGACGGCGGATACCAGTTATTCACCGACCGCCCCCTCCGACAGGGTGAACAAGGTGTGCAGATCGCCGGTGGACAGCTCGGTCAGCCAACCTTCCCCGTCACCGACCACCAGATCAGCCAGGGCCTTCTTCTGCTCGATCATGTCATCGATCTTCTCTTCCAGCGTGCCGGTGCAGATGAACTTGCTCACCTGCACCGTCTTCTTCTGGCCGATGCGGAACGCCCGGTCGGTGGCCTGGTTCTCCACCGCCGGGTTCCACCAACGATCAAGGTGTACAACATGATTGGCCGCCGTCAAGGTGAGCCCGGTGCCGCCGGCCTTCAGCGACAGCAAGAAGATCGACGGACCCTGCCCGGCCTGGAACCGCGCCACCAGTTCGTCGCGGCGCTTCTTCGGGGTACCGCCGTGCAGATAGGCCACATCCTGACCGAACCGCGCGGCCAGATGCGGCACCAACATCTCGGCAAATTCGGTGAACTGGGTGAAGCACAGCACGCGATCCCCTTCGGCCAGGATCTCTTCCAGGATCTCCTCCAGTCGGATCACCTTGCCTGAGCGCACCCCCATCGGCGACCTGTCGTGCAGCAACTGCGCCGGATGGTTGCAGACCTGCTTGAGTTTGGTCATCGCCGCAAGGACATTGCCGCGACGCGCGATTCCCTCGGTGTTCTCGATCTTTTCCATCATCTCGTCGACGATGGACTGGTATAGCGATCCCTGTTCGGTGGTGAGCCGGCAGTACTGCTTGACCTCGATCTTCTCGGGCAGATCATCGATGATCGTCGGGTCTGTCTTGAGCCGTCGCAGAATGTAGGGGCGGGTGATGCGACGCAACCGCTCGGCCGGTTCGGTTTGACCGTACTTCTCCACCGGAACCGCATACCGGGCGCGGAATACCTCCGACGAGCCGAGCACACCAGGGTTGAGAAAGTCCATGATGGACCACAATTCGGCCAACCGGTTCTCCACCGGGGTGCCGGTCAGCGCCACCCGATGCTCGGCTTCCAGCCGGCGCACCGCCTTGGCCCCGCGGGACAGGCTGTTCTTGACGGCTTGCGCTTCATCGAGCACCACGCGGTTCCACTGGTGCGCGGCCAGCTCGTCGATATCGCGGGTGGCCGTCGCGTAGGTGGTGACGATCAGGTCGATATCTCCCAATTGCTCTTCCAGCGCGTCCCCACGTAGCCGCGTCGTGCCGTGGTGGGCGTACACCCTCAGCGCCGGAGCAAATTTCGCGGCCTCACGTTGCCAGTTGCCGACCAAGGACATCGGGCATATCAGCAGGGTCGGCAACGTGGCGGGGTCGTCGTGGCGTTGTGCGGATTCCAGCGCCAGCAGCTGCACGGTCTTGCCCAGACCCATATCGTCGGCCAGGCAACTGCCCAGGCCCAGCGACGAAAGGAATGCCAGCCATGACAGCCCGCGCTGCTGATACGGCCGCAGCGTCGCGGTGAATCCGGGTGCCGGTTGCAGCGGTTGAAGTGTTTGCGCCGCAATACCGTTGAGCAGGTCACCGAGCCAACCGTCGGCCCGCACCGAGGTGACTTCCAGCGGGGTTTCGGCGGACTGGCTGGCGGCCAGGCCGAGGATTTCTGCGGTATTCGCCTGCCCGGAGGGGTTGCTTTTGAGGAATTCCAGTCCGCGGCGCAGTTGTTCGGGGTCCACCGCCACCCATTGGCCGCGCAGCCGGATCAGCGGGGCTTTGGTCTGGGACAGCGCGTTGATCTCGTCCTCGGTGAGCGTGTCATCGCCGACCGCGAGTTCCCAGCGGAAGTCGATCAATTGGTCGCGGCCGAACCTGCGTGCCGTCTCTACCACCCCGTCCACCGGTGTGGACGCCGACACCGCCAGGCCCAGCTTGCGGCGCTTGTCCCACCACGACGGCAGCAGCACGCCAAAGCCTGCTTCATCGAGCATGGGTGCCGCGGCGGACAGGAAGTGGTAGGCACCTTCGGCGTCCAGGTCGATCCCGGACGGACGGGCGGTGCGCAGTCCGGGCGTGAGTTCCGGATAGATCCGCACCGCGCGTCCGAGCTCGGCCAGCAGCAGCTCCTCGGGGCGATTCAGCCAGCGGCGCAGGCTCCCGTCGTCGTCCCAGGCCTGCTCCGCAGACACCAGCAGGCTGGGGTCTGCGACGGACTGCAGCAGGAACTCCAATCGCCAGGAAGGAGTCTCGCCGTCAACGTCGGCCAGCCGGAAGATCGCCCGGGCCGGGCCCGGCTCCTCGATGCCGATCTCATCCCACGGTGCCAGCGCGTCAGCCAGCACGTCGAGTTCGTCCGGGTCCGCGTCGAAACTGCCATGCGGCGCGGCGAGTGCGGTCAGCCATTCCTCCTCGACTGCAAGGCGTCTCGGACGACGACCACGACGCGGCGGCAGCAGCTCGTCTGCCGTCGGAATTGCGGCGCGCGCCTCCTCATCGACGAAGACACTCACCGCCGCCAGCGCCAGGTGGTACGGCGCCGCCGCTCCTGACTCCGCCCGGCAGACCGGCGGCATCGCTGTGACCAGCGCATTGAGTTCCAGAACATCGGCACCTTGGACGACGGGCCGCCAGAACGCGACGGGCCCGTGTTCGTCCACGCCGAGTGCCGGCAGAATCCGCCCGCGCGCCACCAGCTTTCGCGCGAACTGAGCGATATCGGCGAAGTAGGTGACCGACGCGCCGTAGCGCACATCTGGTGCGGGTTCGTCGAGCACGGCCAACGCCGATACCGCGGGAAGTACCGTCACCGGTACCGTCCACGGCAGCAACACCGGTTCGCTGTGCGCCGCCGGGCGCGGTGTGACCCGCAGCAGTTCCGGTGAGTCCAGCGGCGAGGACCGCAGCGACGGCAACAACACCACGGCACTGCCGGGCTTGCCGGCGTGGACGGCCGCGAGCACCTCGGTCGACGCGGCGAACGGGTGCCGGCGCGCGGCGCGCAGGGATTGGCTGGCACTCTTCACCGACAGCTCAGAGTCCTCAGCCCACAGGGACAGTCCCTCGGCGGACCAGAATCCATGAAGGACCAACATCGATGTATCGCTTTCGTGAGGCGGTCGGGTCAGGCTAACCAACGCCCCGAGGAGGTACCGCGATGGCGCGCCGACACGCCCCGTTTTGGTCACCGTGTTATGTGGCGCACGGTGCTGCTGGGGTAGACGTGAATCCTGAGGCCGCTCAGATCAGCAGACGCTCAACACTCCCGCGCCGGGGTTTCCGGTACTGTGCAAATCTTCCGGTGACTGCAAATATGTAAAATGACTGCATCGACTGCGCAATGGAGGTTTGACTATGGCAATCCTGACAGTCCGGAATCTGCCCGACGAGGTGCACCGAGCTCTTCGACTGCGCGCGGCTCAACATGGGCGCAGCACCGAAGCCGAGGTACGCGCCATCCTCGAGGAAGTCGTCAAGCCCGAGGGCCGCCTCAAGTTGGGCTCACTGCTGGCCGACATTGGCCGACACGCCAAGCTCACCGACGAGGAACACGCGATGTTCACCCAACGTGACACAACACCGGCTGAACCCCTGGATATTTGATGATCCTGGTCGACACCAACGTCATCTCAGAGCCATTGCGCAAGGCCCCACACACCGGCGTCATCGAGTGGATTGACGCGCAACCGCTCGAAACCTTGTACCTTTCCGCCATCACCGTGGCCGAGCTACGATTCGGCGTGGCCGCTCTACCGGCCGGGAAACGCCGGAACACGCTGCACGACAACCTCGAAACCATTGTCCTTCCCATGTTCGCCGGCCGCGTACTGGCATTCGACCTCGCGACAACGCAGGCCTATGCCCACCTGATGTCCGCGGCGCGCACAGCCGGACTGGCCATCGGTGCGGGCAACGGCTACATCGCGGCCACTGCAGCTACCCACCGCATGGCGGTCGCAACGCGCGACATCGCACCCTTCGACGCGGCCGGCATCCCGGTCATCAATCCCTGGGGAACGTGAGCGGCCACGATCTGTGGTCCGGCTCCTACCAATTACTCACCGCATAATCCTTCAAAAAGCACCCATGAAGGTCCTCACCCAATTCCCCCGCACAATCGGGTCGTACACCCGGGCGGCACCGTCGACAAGGTCCAAAGGTGCGTGGAAGCCCTCGTCTGCCAGCCGCAGCTTGGTCGGATGCGGCCTCTCGTCAGTGATCCAACCGGTGTCGACGGCAGTCATGAGAATGCCGTCCTGCTCCAGCATCTCCCCCGCACTGGTCCGGGTGAGCATGTTCAGCGCGGCCTTGGCCATGTTGGTGTGCGGGTGCCCGGGCCCCTTGTAGCCGCGGCTGAACTGACCCTCCATCGCCGGCACGTTCACCACGTACTTACGCCGCGCCGATGACAAAGCCAGAGAGGAACGCAACCGGCTGACCAGGATGAACGGCGCGGTCTGGTTGCACAGCTGCACCTCGAGCAGCTCCATCGCGTCGACTCGTGCACCCGCTGAGTCCAGCTGTTCACCGACGCGGTATCCGGCAGCAGCCCACCGGCGTCACGCCCTCGGCTGCCAGTGCTCACGCCGCGGCCGCCGCGCGGCCGTCGGACATCGCCAAGAACGGTGGGTGGTCGCCGAGTTGCAGGCGGCCTGGTCGGCGATCGCGACCACGCCAGTTCAGGTCGACGATCCCGCCAACGGGGTGTGTTCCGAGCCGACCATCTGCGCCTGGCCCTGGATGCCGCCGTCCGGGCGGAGTTCTTATCGGTGCCGATGAACTCGCCGTGTCGCATGGACAGGGCACGCTCCCGCGGCAGACCCGACCGTGACATAGGGTGGTTGCCGTGGCGGAAGCGTTCGACGCGGTTGGGTCCTTATCGAAGATGTTGACCGAACACGGCCCAATGCACGAGGACGATATCGCGCGACGATTGCGGGACAGCGGCGTGGCCGATCCGGACATGGTACTGGACGATGCACTGGACGAAACCGATTGTCCGGCAAGACAGTTGCTCGATGACCGGTGGGTGTGGCTGCCGACGGTGCTGGCTGGGCGGGTGTTCACGCACCGGCTCGGCGCAGACGAGGTCGCCCACGACCTACTCACTGTGACCCCGAACCTGGACCCGATCACCGCGCTCTGCGAGCACGAGCAGTATCAGCGGCTCGCCGACGGTTCGCCGGTGCACGTCGTGCTGGCCGGGTTCGACGAAAAGCTGCTCGAGCAGCGGGGCATCCCGCCCGAGGTGGTCGACCCGCTCGGGGCGCTGGTCCTGCCGCCTGGCACGCTCGGCGCGTTAGGTGTGGCCGAGGGCGACCTGGTCGGGGTGCGGCTGAGCACACAGGGGCTCGTGGTCGAGCGGGTCGCCGCGACCCAGCCGTCGCTCGCTGCGGGTGCGCGGCTGGCCGCGACGCTCGATGCCGACGAGCCGGTGTACTTCGACGCCGCAGTATGGACCGCCTGCGTCGAGGACCCGGCAATGTTCACCGAACCGCTGCCGCCCCTGTGCGAGATTGTCGAGGACTATGGTCTCGTGCGCAGCGACGAATGGCTGGCCCCCAACGGATTCGATTTCACGCGTTGGCGATTCGAGCGTGAGTGCGAAGCGCTGGCCAGGCGATATGACATCGACTCCGACGATGCGCTCGCGCTGAACACGCTGGTCACCGTGTATGACCAGATGTCGCTGCTGTTGGCCGACGCCATCGGCGCGGACGAGCCGCTGGCCGATACGTTCGCCGCAGCCAGTGCGGGCGCGACGCGGCCCGAGGTCGACCAGTTCGTCGACATCGTTGCCGTGTTCGGGGCCGAGCTTGCCGACCCGCTGCTGGCGGAGCTCCTGCTGGCGGAGACGGTGGGGACCGGCCGCGCCGGGGCGGCCGCGCTCGGCTTGTTTGCCGAGGTGATGGAGCCGAAGGTGCCGCGCACGGCGCGGGTGGCGTTTCGCTGGCTGCGCGCGGTAGCGCTGGAGCGCATCGGCGACATCGACGCGGCCGAACGCGAGCTGCTGGCGGCCGAGTCGATGGATGTGGACTGGCCGCTGCCGTTGTTCGATCTGGCCCGCATCGCCTCCGATCGCGGCGACGTCGAGCGCGGGTTGGCGTTGCTGCGCCGCGCCGGCGCCGGGCCGGACCATCCACTGGCGACGCTTACTGGAGCCGTACCGGGCCGAGCCGCGCCCCGACATCGGCCGCAATGAGCCGTGCTGGTGCGGGTCCGGCCGCAAGTACAAGAAATGCCATCTCGGGCACGAGCAGCTGCCGCTGGCCGATCGGGTCGGCTGGTTGTACATGAAGGCCTGCCAGCACGCGTTGCTGACCGGGTGGAACGACCTGCTCGCCGAGGTGACCGATGAACGCGGCCGCTATAGCACCCATGACAACGCCGAACCCGACGCGCTGACCGATCCGCTGCTGATCGATGCGGTGCTGTTCGAGGGCGGCGCGTTCGCGGAGTTCCTCCAGATACGCGGGCCGCTGCTACCCGACGACGAGCGGCTGCTGGCCGAGCAATGGTTGCTGGTGGACCGGTCGGTGTTCGAGGTCGAGCAGGTGCATCCCGGCCAGGGCGTCACCGTGCGTGACGTGCGTACCGGCGACACGCACGAAGTACGCGAGCGCGCGGCCAGCCGCCACCTGAAGCCCGGGCAGCTGGTCTGCGCACGCGTGGTACCCGCCGGGGACACCAACCAGTTCTTCGGCGGGCTGGAACCCGTCGCGCTGCACGAGCGTGATCGGCTGATCGAACCTGCTCGACACCGAACCCGATGCGGTGGAGTTGGTGGCGTACCTGAGCCGCCGATTCGCACCACCGACGCTGACCAACACCGAGGGCGATCCGCTGGCCATCTGCGAGGCAACCGTGCGCGTCGGCGACCCGGCCCGGATCATGGCCGCGCTCGACGACGCCTACGACCGGGGTCGACGGTGACGATCCGCCGCGGTGGTTCGAGCACGTCACCACCCAGGGCATGCAACGCATCCGCGCCGCCCTGGTCCTCGACGGCAGACACGCTGCGGGTGGAAGCCAACAGCGAAAAGCGGATGGACCGCGTGCTGGCCACGCTGGCGCGCCTCGACCCCGAGATGAGCGTGCTCGACGACTCCCGCCGCCCGCTGCACGACGCCCGCGAGGCCGCCGAGCTGGCCAGGCAGCTGCCGATTACCGGCGCGGACGCGCTCGACCCCGACGACCCCGGGCTGGCCGCGTTCCTCGACGAGTTCGTCCGCGACTACGAGACCAAGTGGCTCGATGAACCCATCCCCGCGCTCGACGGCCACACCCCGCGGCAGGCCGCCGACGACCCCACCCGACGCGCCGACCTGATCAAACTTCTGGACACCTTCCCCGCCGGTGACGCCGCCCGCGGCGGCATGGACGCCGACCGGCTGCGCGCCGCGCTGGGCCTGCGGTAACCCCGGGGCGGCTTTCAGGCCGGAGCCGCCGCGCCGATCTCGGCAGCGAACTCGCGGAAGTCTTTGTGGCCGGGCAGCTTTCGCAGACAGCGCGCCACCAGGTCGCGGGCGACGTCGGTGTTTCCGCGTCGCTGCGCAAGCCGTGCGGACAGAAACGTCTGCTCCGGACCGCCCAAGGCGGCGTGGGTGGCGATGCTGTCGAGCAGGCCGCCCTCGGTGTCTGCGAGGTGCATCAGCAGCAGGTTGTGCCATTCCACCAGCGCCTCCGACCGTTGGCCGAAACGGCCTACTTGACGCTTTGGCGCGCCGCGGTCGCGTAGCCCGTCGAGTGCCAGCACGTACCGCTCGGCGAAGCGTTCCCACGTGTCCGGAACGCGCAGCATGCGCGCGAGCACGACGGCGAGCGAGGTCTCCTTCGCCGCGACCGCGCCCTCGCCGTAACGGGTCCAGCCGTACCCGGACTCCCACCGAATCAACTGCGGTGCAGCGGTTTCGGCGAACACCTGGAATCCGTGGCGCTCCCATACCGATGCCCACAACACCCCCGCCACATCCGAGACGACGAAGCCCGCAGCTGCCACCGGATCCTCAGAGCGGAAGTAGTCGTAAGCGCGGGTCTCGCACGCGAGGTCGATCAGTTGCTCCAGCGCGGACGCTGCGGGCTCGGCGTCTTCGGCTCGCATCGCGTCCTGGGCTTCCGCGGCGAGCCGCTTGAGGGTGAAACGCCACCGTGACCGCTCGCGCGGCGACACGCGCCGGTCCCCACCCAAGTACGCGCCCGATCGCGCCAGCGCCACGAAGTCAACGACGTCGTTCCTTACCGTCTCCGGATCGGCCGGCGCCTTCGCGGGACGCGGTGGGCGTGCGTGTCCGCCGCTCGCGAGCTCGACCTCGATGCGCTCCCGCATGTTCGCTGTGCCGCGCCAGTACAGATTCCACAGCGCCTTCCGCAGGTGGTCCTGGTCGAGTTCGGACACCACCCCGAAGAACTGCTCGCGGTCCATTCGCTTCGCCGTCACGAGGGGATTATCGATGGCAGCAGGAGAACATGTGTGCGGGTGTCCAGCCGAACTAGAGGTGAAGGTCGCCGGCCGCCGGTGAGCAGGGGCGGTGCGGCCCGACAGGTCGGTAAGGGCGGTCTTGAACCATCCCAGATACTCAGATCGACTAGCTCCGCCGACCTGCTCGAGGAACGCCCGCGATGATCTCCCATCTTGGGTGCCAGCCTGACGCCTCGTCGCTAGATTCCCCGCGAGGGCGTTGTGGTGCAAGCGATCGGTGTCAACGAAGTGGGCAGCAACGTCGCCTGTCCTATACTCAGGCGACTCCTCTAGATTGACCTGTACGCCTATCAGGCACACAATGTCTACATGACTACAAAGGATTCACGTTTGGCCGTGCGCCTGACCTCCGAGCAGGACGCATTGATTCGCCGTGCAGCCGAGGTGGAGGGCACGGACCTGACCAACTTCGCCGTCACGACCCTGCTGGGCCGCGCGCGTGACGTACTGGCCGACCGTCGGCTTTTCGCACTCGACGACGCGGCGTGGACGGAGTTCTCGGCGGCGCTGGACAAGCCGGTGTCGCGTAAGCCACGGCTTGAGAAGCTCTTTGCGGAGCCGTCCATTTTCGACGATTCTGAGGCGTGAGCGGCTACAGCGCGCCTCGGCCCATCGAAGCCGGCGATGATGCCACCGCGTTCGACAGCGGCGAGCCCAGCCTGGACCACTACCTGCGTTCGCGGGCCCTGGCCAACCACGTCGAGGGCGCCTCGCGTTGCTTCGTGACATTGCGCGACGGGAAAGTGGTGGGGTTCTACGCGCTCGCCTCGGCGGCAGTGGAGCGCAGCTCAGCGCCGGGTCGGATCCGACGCAACATGCCCGACCCGGTGCCCGTGATCCTGTTGTCGCGGTTGGCGATTGATCGCACAGAGCAGGGCAAGGGGCTGGGGTCCCAAATGCTGCGTGATGCGATTGCGCGGTGTGTCCGGGCGGCCGACGTGATCGGGGTGCGGGCGATGTTGGTACACGCGCTGAACGATGAGGCGCGCGCGTTCTACACCCACTTCGAGTTCGAGCCGTCCCCGACCGATCCACTGCATCTGCTGCTGTTGATCAAGGATGCCCGAGCACTGCTCGGCGGTGGCGCTGGCTGACCTGCCGTGAGGTCTATCCAACCCCTACCAATTACTCACCGAGTAATCCTTCAAAAAACACCCATACAGATCCTCGCCGGACTCCCCCCGCACGATCGGGTCATACACCCGGGCCGCGCCGTCGACCAGATCCAAAGGCGCGTGGAAACCCTCGTCGGCCAGCCGCAGCTTGGTCGGATGCGGCCGCTCATCGGTGATCCACCCGGTGTCGACGGCGGTCATCAGGATGCCATCCTCAGAGAGCATCTCCCCCGCGCTCGTCCGGGTCAGCATGTTCAGCGCGGCCTTGGCCATGTTGGTGTGCGGATGCCCGGGCCCCTTGTATCCGCGGCTGAACTGCCCCTCCATCGCCGACACGTTCACCACGTACTTCCGCCGAGCCGGCGACAAAGCCAGAGAAGAACGCAGCCGGCAAACCAGAATGAACGGCGCGGTCTGGTTGCACAGCTGCACCTCGAGCAGTTCCATCGCGTCGACCTCGTGCACCCGCTGGGTCCACGAATTCACCGAAGCGGTATCGGGCAGCAGCCCACCGGCGTCAATCGCGGTACCCGCAAGAAGACGCTCCGGCGAAGCGCTCCCCGCAACCAGGGCCAGCTCGGTCACCGCATGCGCGGTGGTCACCGCATGCGGCGCAGGGTGCTCACCGAGGCTGCCGGCCAGCGCGTGCGGGTGCGCGTCACTGACATGGTCGAACGTGATCACGTCCACGAGTTCCGGCGGCGGGGTGCGCTCGGCCTCGACAAGCGCCGCATACGAGCCGGGCGGCCGGCGCACCGTCTGCGCCGCGTTGTTGATCAGGATGTCCAGCGGGCCCTGCAGCGGCCACCTCGTCGGCGAGCGCGACGACCTGGGCCGGGTCGCGCAGGTCGATGCCCACCACCCGCAGCCGGTGCAGCCAGTCCGCGCTGTCCTCCATCGCGGCGAACCGCCGCACGGCGTCGTTCGGAAAGCGCGTCGTGATCGTCGTAAAGGCACCGTCCCGCAGCAGCCGCAGCGCGATGTACATGCCGATCTTGGCGCGCCCGCCAGTCAATAGAGCGGTGCGCCCCGTCAGGTCGGTGCGCGCCTCGCGTTTGGCCCGATTGAACGAGGCGCACGACGGGCAGAGTTGGTGATAGAACGCGTCGACCACCGTGTAGTGGTTCTTGCAGATGTAGCAGGCCCGCGAGCGCAGCAGCGTGCCCGCCGACGCCCCGACCGCAGTAGACACCAGCGGCAGGCCCTGCGTCTCGTCGTCGATGCGACCGGCGGCGCCGGTGGCCGTCAAAGCGACCACCGCGCGGTCGGCGGCCGCCACCGCGTCCCGCTTGGCGTGCCGGCGGGCCAGCTTCACCGACTTGAAGATGCCCGCCGTGGCCCGGCGCACGGCCACGGCATCGGGGTGCTCGGGAGGCAGCGACCTGATCTCGGCGAGCACCTCCAGGCACGTGCTGAGCTTCTCCGGATCGATCGCAGTCACGCTCGAAAGGGTACGGGCTGCGCTTCACACCTGTCCGAAGCGCCGAGCATCAGAGCCGGGCAACAATGCGAGAGCAAGCGACCTGCGCGGCCGGAAACGAAGCACACGACCCTGGAATACCCTGCGCTGCAAGCAGTTCAGGAGCCAGTCAAACTGAGGACCAAGTGCCATTGCCACCCCTCCCCCACAGGAGGACGATGAAATGCGACGGCGGCGCCGTCGAGACGCTGCCCCGTCACAAGGAGGCAGATTATGTACGCACGAACAACGACCATCGAGGCCCAGCCCTCGTCCCTGGACGCCGGTATCGCCCAGGTCCGCGACGAGGTGATGCCCGCGCTCGACGGTTTCGAGGGCTACGTCGGCCTGTCCCTGTTGGTCGACCGGTCATCGGGCCGCTGCATTACGACCACCGCCTGGGAGTCCGAGGAGGCGATGCACGCGAGCGCGGCGGCGGCCCGGGAGCTGCGCGAGCGCATCGCGCAGACTTTCGGCGCCAGCCCGGACGTCGACGAATGGGAGATCGCGGTCCTACACCGTGAACATCAGGCAGGTGAGGGCGCCTGTGTCCGGGTCACCTGGGTCAAGGTCAGCCCCGACGGGATCGATCCGGGCATCGAAATGTTCAAGACAACCGTCCTGCCCGCACTGGAGGAACACGAAGGGTACTGCAGCGCAAGCCTTCTGGTGAACCGCGCGTCCGGTCGCGCCGTGTCGACGGCGGCCTACGACAGCGCCGAAGCGATGGAGCGCAACCGGGACCAGCTGGACCAACTCAGGGCATCGGCCTCGCAGGAGGCGAACGCAGAGGTCCTCGAAGAGCGCGAGTTCGAGTTGGCGATCCACCACCTGCGTGTCCCTGAAATGGCCTGACCGCCCGAACGTCGCCGCCGGAAGCTACGAGTTCCGGTGCAGGAGTGGTTCGTCCAGATGGAGGAAGCCTGGGTCGTCCGGAATCTTGGGTGCGCTCAGTTGCGGCGGATCCGACGGCGCGTCGGCAGACGTCGCGGCGCTCTCGTTCGCGTGCCCGGAAGTCGGTGTCGACCGTTCCAGGAACCGGAGCAGTTCGACCGGGAACGGCAGCACCAGGGTCGAGTTCTTCTCCGCCGCAACCTCGACGACGGTTTCCAGGAGCCGCAGCTGCAGCGCCGCCGGATGCTCGGCCATCACCTGTGCGGCCATGGCCAACTTCTCGGACGCCTGCAATTCGCCGTCGGCGGTGATGACCCGGGCCCGTCGCTCGCGCTCGGCCTCGGCTTGGCGTGCGATCGACCGCTTCATCGAGTCGGGCAGGATGACGTCCTTGATCTCGACTCGGTCGATGTGAATTCCCCAACCCAGCGCCGGGCTGTCGATCAGCAACTCCAGGCCCTGGTTGAGCCGCTCGCGGTTGGACAGCAGGTCGTCCAGGTTGCTCTTGCCGATGATCGACCGCAGCGACGTCTGTGCGACCTGCCCGACGGCGGACATGTAGTCCTGCACGTCGACGGCGGCGCGCACCGGATCCACCACATTGAAATAGATGACGGCGTCCACCCGGACGGTCACGTTGTCGCGGGTGATGCCGTCCTGGGCGGGCACGGGCATCGTGATGATCTGCATGTTCACCTTCTGCAGGCGATCGGCGACGGGGATCAGCACCGCGAGTCCCGGGCCCCGTACACCGGATTGCACCCGCCCGAATCGGAAGATGACGCCCCGTTCGAACTGCTTCACGACGCGGATGTTCCGAGCGAGCCCGAGCAGACCCAGACCGGCCGCGACGGCCAGCGCGTAGATGGTGATCATGGTGTCTCCATTCCGCCCGATGTCGCCTCGGCACCAACGCATCGGCGACCGCGTGGCTGTTGAAACGGATGAAATTTCACGACTTTTCGCTCACCGGGTTGAGGAACCCAACGCGAAACGGGGCCTCTCGGCGTCAGCGTGTCGAGGTCCGAACGGAATGCGACCGTTCTCCGGCCCAACGGGCCCGAGTCCATAAGTCAATTCTGGCACCGGCGCGACCCGACGGCCACGAAGTTCACGACCCACCTCGCCGGTTCATCGACCACACTGAAGCCCATGACGGAACCCGGTGCGGCCCGCGTCGCGGTCTACCTCGACTTCGACAACATCGTGATCTCCCGGTACGACCAGGTGAACGGCCGCAACTCCTTCCAGCGCGACAAGGCCAAGGGTCTGGACGAGCACCCGGACCGGCTCACCCGCGCCACCGTCGACGTCGGGTCTGTCATCGACTTCGCGTCCTCATTCGGCACCCTGGTGCTGACCCGCGCCTACGCCGACTGGTCGGCCGAGGTCAATGCCGGCTACCGCGGCCAGCTGGTGGCCCGCGCCGTCGACCTGGTGCAGCTGTTCCCGGCGGCGGCCTACGGCAAGAACGGCGCCGACATCCGGCTGGCCGTCGACGCGGTCGAGGACATGTTCCGGCTGCCCGATCTGACCCACGTGGTGATCGTCTCCGGCGACTCGGACTACATCGCGCTGGCCCAGCGGTGCAAACGGCTCGGCCGGTATGTGGTGGGCATCGGCGTCGCCGGAGCGTCAAGCCGGTCGCTGGCCGCGGCGTGCGACGAATTCGTCACCTACGACGCACTGCCCGGCATTCCGGTGTCCGAGCCGGTGCCCGACGATGCGCCCCCGCCGAAAAGACGGGCTAAGCGGACCGAGGCGTCCGAGGTCTCTGAGGAACCCGACACGCCGGACCCGCAGGCCGCGTCCACCGGGCTGCTGACCCGCGCGCTGCGCATCGGCCTGGAAAAAGACGACGCCGACTGGCTGCACAACTCCGCGGTGAAGGCGCAGATGAAGCGCATGGACCCGTCGTTCAGCGAGAAGGCTCTGGGTTTTAAGTCCTTCAGCGATTTCCTGCGGTCGCGGTCAGACGTGGTCGAACTCGATGAGAGCTCAACGACGCGGATGGTGCGGCTCCGCGACCTCCAGGCGGCTACTCCGTCACGGTCTTGAGACCTCCCCACCGCGTGTAAGACACGCCGAATCACCCACCCGCGCGGTACCGTTACGCCTGGTTGACCCCACAGCCTTCCGGAAACGTCACGGTGGCGCTCAGAATGCCCCGCCGAAGGAGTGCCGAACTCCGGACGTATATGCCGACCCGGTTAGGTTGTGCTGCAGGAAACGCCACAGATCAGAGCATCGGAGACTTCCACCGAGGGGTGACGCTCCGCGTAATCTTCTGCATCCACGCAGCCCGACTCGAATCCAATAACGCTCCAGCCCATACACGCGGCGCCGCCACGCAAAGCCAGAAAGCCGGAGCCACAGGGGGCCATCTATGAGCACTTTTACCGACACGATGTTCGCCAGCGCCCAGTGGAGCGTCAAGGGAATGACCACCGGGGAGCCGGACGCGCCGGTGCGACACACCTGGGGCGAGGTGCACGAGCGGGCCCGCCGGATCGCGGGTGGACTGGCCGCGGCCGGCGTCGGACCCGGTGATGCCGTCGCGGTACTGGCCGGCGCGCCCGTCGAAATCGCCCCGACCGCGCAGGGCATCTGGATGCGCGGCGCCAGTCTGACCATGCTGCACCAGCCCACGCCGCGCACCGACCTGCAGCGCTGGGCCGAGGAGACCACCGCGGTGATCAAGATGATCGACGCCACGGCAGTCGTCGTCTCCGAGCCGTTCATGCCCGCGGCGCCACTGCTCGAGCAGCTGGGCCTGCGGGTGTCGATCGTCGCGGACCTACTCAACAGCGCCCCGATCGACCCGGTCACCACCGACGACGACGACGTGGCGCTGATGCAGTTGACGTCGGGCTCGACCGGCTCACCGAAGGCCGTGCAGATCACCCACGCCAACATCGTCGCCAACGCCGAAGCGATGTTCGTCGGCGCGAACTTCGACGCGGACACCGACGTGATCGTCAGCTGGTTGCCCTGCTTCCACGACATGGGAATGACGGGCTACCTGACCGTGCCGATGTACTTCGGCGCCGAGCTGGTCAAGATCACGCCGATGGACTTCCTGCGCGATACGTTGTTGTGGGCCAAGCTCATTGACAAATACCAGGCCACCATGACCGCCGCCCCGAACTTCGCCTACAACCTGTTCGCCAAGCGGTTGCGCCGCCAGGCCACCCCCGGCCAGTTCGACCTGTCGTCGCTGCGGTGGGCGCTGTCGGGCGCCGAGCAGGTCGACCCGGTCGACGTCGAGGACCTCTGCGACGCCGGCGCGCCGTTCGGCCTGCGGCCCGAGGCGATCATCCCCGCCTACGGAATGGCCGAGACGACGGTGGCGGTGTCGTTCTCCGAGTGCGGCGGCGGCATGGTCGTCGACGAGGTGGACGCCGACCTGCTGGCCGTCCTGCACCGCGCGGTCCCGGCCACCAAGGGACACACCCGGCGGCTGGTCTCCCTCGGCAAGCCGCTGCAAGGCCTGGACGTCCGCGTCGTCGACGAGGACGGCGCCGTGTTGACGGCGCGCGGCGTCGGCGTCATCGAAGTGCGCGGTGCGCCCGTCACCAGGGGGTACACCACCGTCGCGGGATTCATCGGCGCGCAGAACGAGCAGGGCTGGTACGACACCGGTGACCTGGGCTATCTCACCGAGACCGGCAATGTGGTGGTGTGCGGGCGCCTCAAGGACGTGATCATCATGGGCGGCCGCAACATCTACCCCACCGACATCGAGCGTGCCGCCGCCCGCGTCGAGGGCGTCCGGCCGGGCTGTGCCGTGGCGGTGCGGCTCGACGCCGGGCTGTCCCGGGAGGCGTTCGCCGTCGCGGTCGAGTCCAAGGGCCACAGCGACCACGACGAGGTGCGCCGCATCCAGCGCCAGGTGGCCCACGAGGTGGTCGCCGAGGTCGACGTGCGGCCGCGCAACGTGGTGGTGCTCGAGCCGGGAGCCATCCCGAAAACGCCGTCGGGGAAGCTGCGCCGCGCGCACGCACTGTCACTCGTCAACTGAGCGCGGCGACACCCCGGCCTGGGGCAGATGCGAGTAGATTCAGCCCCACCATGGCCGAGTACGACGCCCAGCCCGGGCGTACACCGCCGCCGGCTGCCGGAGCTGTCCGCCGCCCAGCTCGAAGCCGACGAGCTGGACCTGCACGCGGGGCTGGCCGGGGTCGCCGGGATCGTCGCCGACGCCCGCGGTGTGGTCGAAATGCTCGGCGACGTAGCCGAATTCGCGGCTCGCGCCATTCCCGGCGTCGACGGTGCCGGTGTCACCTTGGTCCACTCCCGCGACGGCGAGCCCCGCATCGAAACGTGGTCGGTCACCGCGGACTTCATCCGCGAGATCGACACCGTGCAGTACGACGACCTCAAGGAAGGGCCGTGCATCACCTGCATGCAGTCGCGGCGGCCCGCGGTCAGCGGATCGCTGGGCAGCGACGGTCGCTGGCCCCGGTTCGGTGGCCGGGTGGCGCGAATGGGCGTGCATTCCGTGCTGGCCCTGCCGCTGATGGTGGGCGAGCAGGTGATCGGCGCGATCAACGCCTACGCCCACGCGCGCGACGCATTCGCCGAGCACGCGGTGCAGCTGGGTTCCCAGTTCGCCGGACCGGCAGCCGTGGCGGTCCACAACGCACACCTGCTGGAGCAGGCCCACGAGCGGACTCAGCAGCTGCAGCGGGCGTTGGACAGCCGCGCGGTGATCGATCAGGCGATCGGGATCATCCGCAGCCGCTCCGGCGACGACGCGCACGCGGCGTTCGAGCGCCTCACCCGGATCAGCCAGACCGAGAACACCAAGCTCCACGTCGTCGCCGAGCGCCTGGTCGAGGAGGCGGTGCGGCGCGCCCGCGCCCGGCACCGGTGACAGTGTCTCAGCGGGCCAGTTCGGTGAACGCTGCCAGCAGGGCGGGGCGGGCGTGCTTGTCGGTCATCAGCCGGCGCGCGACATCGGTCAGGTGTTCACCGTGGGTGCGGCTGTAGGTGCCGCAGCAGGGTGAACGCCTCCTCGACCGACACGTCGAGCGTTCCCCGCAGGAATCCCTTGGCCTGTTCGACCAGCACCCGGCTGGCCAGCGCGGAGCGCAGCTGCGGCATGACGGTCGAGGGTGTCGGCGGGCGTTCCTGCAGGATCGCCACGCACGCGATGTGGGCGAGAGTCTGACCGACCAGCCGATCGGCGTCGTTCAGCTCCCCGCGACCGGTGCCGAACAGGCCCAGCGCGCCCAACACGATGCCGGCCGCACGCATCGGGACGGCGTGCATGGAGACGAAGCCGCCCTCGAGGGCGGCCGGGACGAATCGCGGCCACCGGTCCTGCGCAGCCTGCAGATCGGCGACGGAGACGGGTTCACCCGTGCGATAGCAGTCCACGCAGGGACCCTCGTCGGCCTGCAGTTGGAACAACTCGAGCTCACGGGCCTGCTCGGAGGTCGCCGCCAGCAGCCGCAGTTGTTGCAGCGGGTCGGCGAGCAGGAAACCGGCCGCCGCGACGTCGAGCAGTTCGGCGCAGCGTTCGGTGAGTTCGGTGAGCAGATCGACCACGTCGAAGTCGTCGAGCAGGCTGTCGACGAGCGATGCCACCGCGGCCAGGACGCGGGTTTCCCTGGGGTGTCAGTCGATGCTGGGTCGGTCACTGTGCCCTCCCTACTGGGCGTTTCCTCAATCTCGTCGTGCGCATCAGTCGGCATCCAGCAGTCGGCGCGTCGAGGATGTCGCGGGCAACGTCGGTGGCGCTGCGTCCGGAGGCGTAGGCATGGGCACGCAGGCGCACCAGGGCCTCGGCAGGCTCTACCTCCAACTGTGCCACCAACATGCCCGTCGCCTGGCTGACTTCGGCACGGCTCAACGCATGCAGTTCGGCCCAGGCCGTGCTGTCCCGATCGTTGACGGCGGCCTGCAGGTCCGCTCCCAGCACGTCGAGCAGCGGAACCCCGGCCAGCTCGGCGGCGACGATCGCGCCCGCGAATTGCTCGTCGTCGAGGTGCCCCGGCTTGGCGCGGAACAGGTCCAGAGCGCCGACGTACTCCCCTGCCAGCAGCAACGGCATCGCGAACACCGCCCTGACCTGCAGGTCCAACATGGCGGGGCCGTAGAGCGGCCAGCGTGTCTCGTCGGGGTCGGCCAGGTCGACGACCAGCACCGGGGCCCGCTGTCGTGACCGAGTCCAGGCACGGGCCCTCGCCCAGGGTGAACTGCAGTTCGTCGTACATCCGGCCCGGCGCACCGCTGGAGCCGAGCGTGCCGCTGTTCGCGCCGTCGAAGATCAGCGAAATCGCGGCGGCGTCGATGCCGAAGAGCAGCACGCACGCCTCACACAGCCGGTCGGCGGCCGCTACCCCGCGCTCGCCCCCGACGGCGGCGAGAGCTGTTCCTGGACCGCCACATTTAGCCGAGTGCGGGCCGGGCGACTGGGCCCGCTGGTCGATGCGGCGTGGTCATGGGTACACCCTTCACCACTCCGGTTGGCCAGAGGTGGATTGAGACCGGTTTGCCGACCCGCGTGCCGGGACGAACTTTCGTTCCGACGCCGTCTCCGGAGCGTCGTCGGACGTGGCGATCAAGAAGCGGTCGGGAACCGCGAGCTTGAGGATGGTGCGCTGCGACAACAGAAATTGGCGCGCAAACGAACCCGTGGTGTACGGCAGGTCGTACTTGTCGCACAGCGCACGCACCCGTTCGGCGATCTGCGGGTAGCGATTGCTCGGAAGGTCGGGGAACAGGTGGTGTTCGATCTGGTAGCACAGGTTGCCGCTGGCGAACGCCAGCACCGGTCCGGCGTCGAAGTTCGCAGTACCGAGCATTTGCCGCAGGTACCAGTCGGGCTTGGTTTCGTCGTCCATGGCGTCGGCGGTGAACTTCTCGGCCCCGTCCGGGAAATGCCCACAGAAGATCACCGCGTACGCCCACAGATTGCGAAGGACGTTGGCCGCGGCGTTGGCCGCCAGCGTGCGGCGCCACCGAGACCGGCTCAGCGCGGGGAAGAAGATGTAGTCCTTGCGGACCTGACGCCAGATCTTGTCCTTGAAAGCCTCTGTATGGGCCTGCTTTTCGACATCGGTCGCCACCCGCTCATGCTCGGCGTGCAAGCCGTGCAGGGCGATGCCCCATTCGAAGACAATCGCCAGCAAGACGTTGCGCAGCGGCTGAAGCAGATACTTCCGCTTCCACGGTTCGTCGCGGGTCACCCGCATGATTCCGAAACCGAGGTCGTCGTCCGTCCCCAGGACGTTGGTGAACACGTGGTGTCGATAGTTGTGGGAATACCGCCACTGCGACGACAGCCCGGCCATGTCCCATTCCCAGGTGTTGGAATGGATCTCGGGGTCGTTCATCCAGTCCCACTGGCCGTGACCGATGTTGTGGCCGAGTTCCATGTTCTCGACGCTCTTCGCGAAGGCCAGCGACACGGTCCCCAGCGCCCAACCGACCTTCGAACGGCTGCCGAAGATCAGCAGCCGCGACGCCGCTTCGAGTATGCGTTGGAAGCGGATGGCCCGGCGGATGTAGGTGGCATCGCGCTCGCCGCGGGAATCCTCGATGTCCTGGCGGATCGCGTCCAGTTCAGCACCGAGCGCGTCGATGTCCTCGCGGCTCAGATGCGCGTACAGCGCGACGTCTGTGATGGCCATGTGGTGTCCTGAAAGGGTCGGCGGCAGGGACGAGGTCGGCGCGCCCTGAACAGCGCGCAGAGTCTGGCTCTACGCTGCCGGACCGCAGCGGGAAACGGGCTAGATGACGAAATGCCCGGCTCCGAGCGGGTGCTCACGACGCTGCGTAATCGGAACGACGCTCCAGGCTGGCTGGTAAACCAACACCCTCACAATACCCGTGCGGGCCGCCAGAGAGAACCCGTACAACGCCCGCTACGGCGATGGTCGGCGTGTCCCGGGCGTGTCCGCCGCCGCCTCTAGAACCAGCCCTTGCGTTTCGCCCACACCAGCAGCGTCGCGGACATCACCAGCATGACGCCCAGCGTGATGAACAGCAGCACCCAATGTGTGTCCTGATTCACGATCAGGTTCATGCCCAGCACCGACGACAGCGCCGTGACCGGCAACGTCACGGCTGCGATCACCGCCAGCCGTTCGGCGGCAACCGTCATCTTGGTGTTGGTCCGCGCTTGGTAGAACTCGATCGTTCCCTGCAGGTACTCCTTCTGCGTGTCGGCCATCACCGACAAGTGGTGGAACTGGTCCACGTTTCAGCGCTAGCCGTCGATGGCCAACAGCTTCCTGGCGTCCTGCAAGTCGCGGTGTCCCAAGCCCTTCTCGAACCAGCCGTAGACCGGCGCCGGCAGCGGGCGCAACCGGTCATCCTGGCGCTGTCGATGCCACCGCCGGCCCAGGCTGATCGCCGCCTGCAGTTCCCGGCGGGCGACGAATCGCACGGTTCGCGGTGTTCACCGTCGGCGTCTGTCCCACGCCTGACGTGCTTGCCGCCGGCCGGGCCTGGGCCCGTTCCCTATGGTCCGGCCTGCGCCCTTACTCCCCGGGGTCCGGCTCAGATGTCAACGCGATGAGCGAGTTCGAGAATGACGGGGTGCACGCCTGCCATCAAGCGAGAGTTCGATCCCGGCAATGTGTTTCATCAGCATGCGAATGTCGAGCCGGCGAAGGTTGATGGTGAGGCGGGCGGCGCAGTCGACCGAGTGATTCTGACTGACAACTCGCCTACGGATTTGGCTGTGGGGCATCCACATTCGCGGCGATCAGGCTCGCAATCTTGACGGCGGAGTCTCCGGGATCGGCACTACAGGTGTTGACATCCACGACGACGTTGTTCCTGACGGTCAATGCCCGCCCACATGCCCAGCCGCCCTCCTGGGCGTTCTGCTGAGTGGCGATGGTGCTCAGCATTCCGTTGGTGTTCGATATGGGCGCCACGTCCCACGCGGATCCCGACTGGATGTGGGTGTAGTGCTGACAGGCCGGCCACTGTTGGGCGGACGCCTCGTAGAACGCCTTGGCCTTTTTGGCGGAGGGAAACAACACCGCGGCCTGAAGGGCGTAATCAGTGAAGTCATCGCCCTGCTTCAGGGTCTGGTCGCGCTCGGCGGTGACACCGCTGCCTGCATAGACCTGGGCCTGCGCCGCACCGTCGATGGCCAGACACTCGCTGGGCTCCATCGTGGCGCTGTCGTCGGACATCTCGAAGTGGGTTGTGGTGACGGCCATGTCGGCCGCGCCCATAGCGACGTTGACCTGTTCCGGGTTGAGCAACAGATTGGGCAGCGCAAACTTGTCGAGGGGTTGTGCGGTCGGCGTGGCCATTGTCGATATCGCGGAGCTCTTCTCGGCATTGGACTGATCGCCGCCACCGCACCCCGCAACGAGGATGCACACACCGGCTACGCCGAGGGCGGTCGCTACATGACGCATATGTCCCTCATTCCTCAGGGACCCTAACCAGCAGGCTTGGGACGTCGGCGTGCGGCCCTGCCGGTCGGCATGTTCAACGCGGTCTTGGCCATAAGGGTGTGCGGATGCCCGGCCTCGGTTATTCCATCCACGGCTCTTGTCCAAAGCTGACATACGCGGGCCGCAGCAGCTCGGCCAGTCCACGTCCACGTACACTGACCGTGATCTCGGGCATCTGATCCAACAGCGCCGTCGACGTGGCAACCGGCGGGTTCGACACTGGGATGTCCGCCTGCCGCACGAAGAAGGAATCAAGACAGTCGGCCAGGTCTGGGCCTGACGGCTCGGCACGATCAACGCTCGGGCGACCGCCCGAGCGGGCAGCGGCGAGATTCTCCAGCAGGTCTTCGCGTTCACGACCCCGCCACGCCAGAATCCGGAATGGGTCCTCGTCGAACGCTTCGGCCAGCAGATAGAACACCGCAGCCAAATGCTTGCACGGGACGGCGACATCCGGGCAGGAACAGTCCAGCGACAGGTCCCGGGCTCGCGCCGGAAACAGTGGCAAGCCCAGCGCATCGAACACGTTCTCGATATCCGAAGGCATCTCGCCGACGAGCAATCCCGCTGCGAATAAAGCATTTTCGGCCAGCGCGCTTTCGATTTCGGCCCACTGGCTCTTGTCGAATGCCGCAATTCCGATGCGCACCCGGTAGGGCCGCGCCCTGCTGCCCTGCACTTGCGCGGTCACCAGTCCCGGTCCCACGTCGACCGATATCACCTGGCCGCGGCGAGCGTAATTGCGGCCGCGCTGAAGGCGGCTGCCGATACCGATATCTTCGAGCACCTCAACGAATCGCTGTGACCACCAGGTCTGGGCGATCGGGCCCCGGGCGCTGCGGGCCTTCAGACCGTCGGCCTCACGGGGCCGCGACGGCGGATACCAGTTATTCACCGATCGCCCCCTCCGACAGGGTGAACAGGGTGTGCAGATCGGCGGTGGAGAGCTCGGTCAGCCAACCTTCCCCGTCACCGACCACCAGATCAGCCAGGGCCTTCTTCTGCTCGATCATGTCATCGATCTTCTCTTCCAGCGTGCCAGTGCAGATGAACTTGCTCACCTGCACCGTCTTCTTCTGGCCGATGCGGAACGCCCGGTCGGTGGCCTGGTTCTCCACCGCCGGGTTCCACCAACGATCAAGGTGTACAACATGATTGGCCGCCGTCAAGGTGAGCCCGGTGCCGCCGGCCTTCAGCGACAGCAAGAAGATCGACGGACCCTGCCCGGCCTGGAACCGCGCCACCAGTTCGTCGCGGCGCTTCTTCGGGGTACCGCCGTGCAGATAGGCCACATCCTGACCGAACCGCGCGGCGAGATGCGGCACCAACATCTCGGCAAATTCGGTGAACTGGGTGAAGCACAGCACGCGATCACCTTCGGCCAGGATCTCTTCCAGGATCTCCTCCAGTCGGATCACCTTGCCTGAGCGGACCCCCATCGGCGACCTGTCGTGCAGCAACTGCGCCGGATGGTTGCAGACCTGCTTGAGTTTGGTCATCGCCGCGAGGACATTGCCGCGACGCGCGATTCCCTCGGTGTTCTCGATCTTTTCCATCATCTCGTCGACGATGGCCTGGTATAGCGATCCCTGTTCGGTGGTGAGCCGGCAGTACTGCTTGACCTCGATCTTCTCGGGCAGATCATCGATGATCGTCGGGTCTGTCTTGAGCCGTCGCAGAATGTAGGGGCGGGTGATGCGACGCAACCGCTCGGCCGGTTCGGTTTGACCGTACTTCTCCACCGGAACCGCATACCGGGCGCGGAATACCTCCGACGAGCCGAGCACACCAGGGTTGAGAAAGTCCATGATGGACCACAATTCGGCCAACCGGTTCTCCACCGGGGTGCCGGTCAGCGCCACCCGATGCTCGGCTTCCAGCCGGCGCACCGCCTTGGCCCCGCGCGACAGGCTGTTCTTGACGGCTTGCGCTTCATCGAGCACCACACGGTTCCACTGGTGCGCGGCCAGCTCGTCGATATCGCGGGTGGCCGTCGCGTAGGTGGTGACGATCAGGTCGGTATCTCCCAATTGCTCTTCCAGCGCGTCCCCACGTAGCCGCGTTGTGCCGTGGTGGGCGTACACCCTCAGCGCCGGAGCAAATTTCGCGGCCTCACGTTGCCAGTTGCCGACCAAGGACATCGGGCAAATCAGCAGGGTCGGCAACGTGGCGGGGTCGTCGTGGCGTTGTGCGGATTCCAGCGCCAGCAGCTGCACGGTCTTGCCCAGACCCATATCGTCGGCCAGGCAACTGCCCAGGCCCAGCGACGAAAGGAATGCCAGCCATGACAGCCCGCGCTGCTGATACGGCCGCAGCGTCGCGGTGAATCCGGGTGCGGGTTGCAGCGGTTGAAGTGTTTGCGCCGCAACACCGTTGAGCAGATCACCGAGCCAACCGTCGGCCCGCACCGAGGTGACTTCCAGCGGGGTTTCGGCGGACCGGCTGGCGGCCAGGCCGAGGATCTCTGCGGTATTCGCCTGCCCGGAGGGGTTGCTCTTGAGGAATTCCAGTCCGCGGCGCAGTTGTTCGGGGTCCACCGCCACCCATTGGCCGCGCAGCCGGATCAGCGGGGCTTTGGTCTGGGACAGCGCGTTGATCTCGTCCTCGGTGAGCGTGTCATCGCCGACCGCGAGTTCCCAGCGGAAGTCGATCAATTGGTCGCGGCCGAACCTGCGTGCCGTCTCTACCACCCCGTCCACCGGCGTGGACGCCGACACCGCCAGGCCCAGCTTGCGGCGCTTGTCCCACCACGACGGCAGCAGCACGCCAAAGCCTGCTTCATCGAGCATGGGTGCCGCGGCGGACAGGAACTGGTAGGCACCTTCGGCGTCCAGGTCGATCCCCGACGGACGGGCGGTGCGCAGTCCGGGCGTGAGTTCCGGATAGATCCGCACCGCGCGTCCGAGTTCGGCCAGCAGCAGCTCCTCGGGGCGATTCAGCCAGCGGCGCAGGCTCCCGTCGTCGTCCCAGGCCTGCTCCGCAGACACCAGCAGGCTGGGGTCTGCGACCGACTGCAGCAGGAACTCCAATCGCCAGGAAGGAGTCTGGCCGTCGACGTCGGCCAGCCGGAAGATCGCCCGGGCCGGGCCCGGCTGCTCGATACCGATCTCATCCCACGGTGCCAGCGCGTCAGCCAGCACGTCGAGTTCGTCCGGATCGGCGTCGAATCTGCCATGCGGCGCGGCGAGTGCGGTCAGCCATTCCTCCTCGACTGCAAGGCGTTTCGGACGACGACCACGACGCACCGGCAGCAGCTGGTCTGCCGTCGGAATTGCGCCGCGCGCCTCCTCATCGACGAAGACACTCACGGCCGCCAGCGCCAGGTGGTACGGCGCCGCCGCTCCGGACTCCGCCCGGCAGACCGGCGGCATCGCTGTAACCAGCGCATTGAGTTCCAGAACATCGGCACCTTGGACGACCGGCCGCCAGAACGCGACGGGCCCGTGTTCGTCCACGCCGAGTGCCGGCAGAATCCGCCCGCGCGCCACCAACTTTTGCGCGAACTGAGCGATATCGGCCAGGTAGGTGACCGACGCGCCGTAGCGCACATCTGGTGCGGGTTCGTCGAGCACGGCCAACGCCGATGCCGCGGGAAGTACCGTCACCGGTACCGTCCACGGCAGCAACACCGGTTCGCTGTGCGCCGCCGGGCGCGGTGTGACCCGCAGCAGTTCCGGTGAGTCCAGCGGCGAGGACCGCAGCGACGGCAACAACACCACCGCACTGCCGGGCTTGCCGGCGTGGATGGCCGCGAGCACCTCGGTGGATGCGGCGAACGGGTGCCGGCGTGCGGCGCGCAGGGATTGGCTGGCACTCTTCACCGACAGCTCAGAGTCCTCAGCCCACAGGGACAGTCCGTCAGCGGACCAGAATCCATGCAGGACCAACATCGATGTATCGCTTTCGTGGCATGTACGGGTCAGGCTAAACCAACGCCACGGGCAGGTACCGCGGTGGCGCGCCGACACGCCCCGCCTTGGTCACCGTGTTATGTGGCGCACGGTGCTGCGGGGGTAGACGTGAACCCTGAGGCCGCTCAGGTCAGCAGACACTCAACACTCCCGCGCCGCGTCTTCCCGTGCTGTGCGAATCTTCACCGGTGACTGCAAATATGTAAAATGACTGCATCGACTGCGTGAAGGAGGTTTGACTATGGCAATCCTGACAGTCCGGAATCTGCCCGACGAGGTGCACCGGGCTCTTCGACTGCGCGCGGCTCAACATGGGCGCAGCACCGAAGCCGAGGTACGCGCCATCCTCGAGGAAGTCGTCAAGCCCGAGGGCCGCCTCAAGTTGGGCTCACTGCTGGCCGACATTGGCCGACACGCCAAACTCACCGACGAGGAACACGCGATGTTCACCCAACGTGACACAACACCGGCTGAACCCCTGGATATTTGATGATCCTGGTCGACACCAACGTCATCTCAGAGCCATTGCGCAAGGCCCCCCACACCGGCGTCATCGAGTGGATTGACTCGCAACCGCTCGAAACCTTGTACCTTTCCGCCATCACCGTGGCCGAGCTACGATTCGGCGTGGCCGCTCTACCGGCCGGGAAACGCCGGAACACGCTGCACGACAACCTCGAAACCATGGTCCTTCCCATGTTCACCGGCCGCGTACTGGCATTCGACCTCGCGGCAACGCAGGCATATGCCCACCTGATGTCCGCGGCGCGCACAGCCGGACTGGCCATCGGTGCGGGCGACGGCTACATCGCGGCCACTGCAGCTACCCACCGCATGGCAGTCGCAACGCACGACATCGCACCCTTCACCGCGGCCGGCGTCACGGTCATCAATCCCTGGGGAACGTGAGCGGCCACGATCTGCGGTCCGGCCACCGCTGCTGTCGTTCGTCTGTCGCTGCAACGCGGGCACTTTCACAGACACCTCTGCTGCCCCGCTTTGAAGATGCCCGCGGTGGCCAGGCGCACGGCCACCGCGTCGGGGTGCTCGGGAGGCAGCGACTCGACCTCGGATAGCACCTGCAGGCAGAGTCTGAGCTGGTCGGGATCGATCGAGATCACGGTGGACGGGTACGGCCTACACGCCAGTCTCCTGCAGACTGGCGATCCGCTCCTGCAACATCCGCGCGAGAAGACCGGTTTGCCGGTCATCGAAACCGATGTCCCCGCAGCGGTTTGGCCACTCCTGCGCGGCGCCGACAATCTCGTCGATCATTCTCGCCGTGGCACGTGGTCGCACCCCTAGTCGCTCGCCGGCGTCAACGAAATCGGGGCGGGTGAGTCGCTTCGCACGGCCGTAGAGGTTGAGTGCCATCGGGTCTCGCCACCGCGCATAGGGTTGGGTGCAGAGCAGGTCGTAGCCGGGCGTGGGTTGCCATACCCCGTTGGCGTTGTGGATCGACAGGTTCTTGCCATGTAGGTCGCCGTTACCGATAAGCCATGAGAAGGCAACGGTTTTCAGCAGCTCGAGGACCGCGGCCACCTTGGAGCCCCCACCGCGCGCGCACGCGTCGGCAAGGGCGGTGATCGCGGTCTCGGTCGTGATGCGGTACTTCGCTGCCGGGTACATGTCGGCTACCTGGCACGCATCTTCTTGCGCTATCCGCGCCGATCCCTCCCGATCGAATCGGGTCACCAACAAGGCACTGCGATCCTCGACGTCGTGAATCAGCGATGTGGTGGCTACTCGTAATCCACACGCCGCGGCCATCGTCATGAAGAAGTACTCGTTCTCGACGAGCATCGGATACTGCACCGGACTGAGCTTGAGTATCGCCGGCCCGGATCGGGTCCTGGTCGGCACGGACAGTGTTGCCGCGCTGACCTTCGCTTGGACTCCGGAAAGACCAACGGGGTCGGCGTCGACAGAACCCGTCAACCTGGCATAGACCCCCTGAAAGTCCGTGTCACGCTCGGGCTCGAACATTGGCTGCGGCCGAGCCGGATCGACGCCAGTGGGTACCACCCGGACATCGCCGATGGTGTCGGCGCCGATCGCGAGCAGCAGCGTGAAGTGATCGTCGGCCGAGGTCTTCATCGACGACGTCACGACACCGAGCCGGACCCCCTCCGGTAGCAGGCCGGCAAAGAACGCGGGAACGGCACCACTTGTGGTCACAACGGGGTACCGACCAGATCGCAGCAACGACCACGAAACGGAGCGTTCGCGGATGCGGGTGTCGGCCTGAGGCGGTTCGCCGATGTAGTCGAAGCTGACCCTGTCTCCGCGTTCGCGGACCAAGTGGGCAACCAACTCGTCGCCGACATACACGTCGGCCTCGGCGACTTCCCGCAGGTCGGTCGTCATTGCGCAGCCGTACCCACATCGATGTGCATGCCCAGGACGTCGGCGATCTCGACGACTGAGCCGAATTTGATTGAGCCGCTTCCCCGTTCGAGTGTCTGGACGCTGGAGCGGGACACGCCGGCCAGGTCGGCAAGGGTTTGTTGGGTGAGCCGTAACGAGATTCTGCGCGATGCGAAGGCCTGCCCTATGCGTGCGATTTCAGGCATAGAATTGGAGGGCCGAGGTTTCGTTCGCCTGGGAACGGCCATTTCACTCCTTATGCCTGGAAATGCATGCATAAACAGAATGCGGCCGCGCGGTGGTCTGTGTCAAGCCCCTGTGCTTGATTTTTCACGCTTAAGCCGGGGCGGGTGCGGGGCAGTGAGCAATCGAGCCTGCGGCCTTGGTGGGATCTCGGCCGGCCTTCAACTTACAAAGCGAGCGACCACCGCCGCTAGAACCAGCCCTTGCGTTTGGCCCACACCAGCAGCGCCGCCGACATCACCAGCATGACCGCCAGGGTGATGAACAGCAGTACCCAGTGCGTCCCTTCATTCACGATCAGGTTCATGCCCAGCACCGAGGACAACGCCGTGACCGGCAACGTAACGGCGGCAATCACCGCCAGCCGTTCCGCGGCGACAGTCATCTTGGTATTGGTCCGCGCCTGGTAGAACTCGATGGTTCCCTGCAGGTAATGCATCTGAGTCTCGGCCATCACCGACAAATGCTGGAACTGGTCCACCGCGTCCTCCAGCAGCGCCTGCCCGGCGCCGGGACCGAACGCCTCAATCGTCACCATGCGGCCATACACCTCGCGGCTCAGTGCCGCCATGGTGCTCACCGTGAGCAGACCGTGTCGCGCCCGGAACATCTCGTCGAGAAACGATTCGGGATCGCCGAGATGGCCGCCGGTGACGCGCTGTTCGAGTCGCCAAACCTCCTTCGTCAGCTCCGCGGAGTAGCCACGGAGGCGCGCGGTCAGCGAGGTGAGCAACGCGTATGAGAGCTCGAATGCCTTGTTGGGCTTCAGTTTTCCGCTCGAAAGCCGGCCGAGTACGGTGTCCACCTCGACCCTGGCCGCGGCTGGGTCGACCGCCTCGTTCATCGGACCGTGCACAGTGACGAGGTACCGCTCCCCGATGAACTGGTCGAGTTCGACGTAGTGAACATGCCCACCGGCGCCCGGTTGCGGCGCATGCAGCACCAGAAACAGATGATCGGCGTAGCGGTGAATCTTCGGTACCTGATTCCGAGTGGCCGAGTCGCGAATCGCCAGCGGGTGAAACCCGAACGTCGTCGTCAGCGTCTCCTGCGCCTCGTCGTTCCACTCCGGGATGTCGACCCAGACCAGCCCGTCGGTGCGGTCGAGCAGCGCGGGCAGCTCCGACACCCGACATGACTGAACTCCGGCCGGAGTTATGAAGCGCACGTCCACAGCGGCCTCCTGACGGCATCGCCCGACGGCAGGGTGGTCATTGCGTCAACGTTAGCCGTCGGTGGCCAACAGCTTCCTGCATCCTGCAGGTCGGCGGTGTCGAAGCCCTCTTCGCCCCAGCCGTAGACGGGCGCCAGGGGGCGTTTCCAGTCGTCCCGGCGCTGTCGATGCCACCGCCGGCCCAGGCTGATCGCCGCCCGCAGTTCCCAGGACCTGGCATGTTGGCGGTGCTCGGCCTCGGCCGCGTAGACGTGCTTGCCGCCGACCAGCCTGGAGTTCCGGTGTACGCACGGCTTTACCCGGCGCAAGGCCCGTCGGCGCGCCAGGATGACTGTCATGGACCACATCACTTTTGTGCCTACGGTCGACCAGTTGAACTACACGTTCGGGGGTGCCGAGCCCGTCCTGCGGATCAAACCGGGGACGGTGCTGACGTTGTGGGCCGAGGACGCGTTCGGCGGTCGCATCACGAGCCGCGACAGCGTCGCCAGTGTCGCGCTGGACACCGAGGACCTCAACCCGCAGACCGGTCCGTTCTGGATCGAAGGAGCCGAGCCCGGTGACACCCTGGCGATCCACCTGGTCGACCTCACCCCGGCACGCAGCTGGGGCGCGTCGACGCTGATCCCGTTCTTCGGCGGACTCACCAGCATTCCGGCCAGCCCGACGCTGCAGGCCGCGCTGCCCGAACGCACTTGGATCTACGAATATGACTCGGCCGCAGGAACTCTGGGCTTCTCCGCGCAGGGCAGCGACTTCCAGGTGGCGTTGCCGGCGAATCCGATGCTCGGCACCGTCGGCGTGGCGCCGGCGCGACGCGAAGTGCGTAGTTCGCTGGTGCCCGATGCGTTCGGCGGCAACATGGACACGCCCGAAATGACCGCGGGCGCCACCTGCTATCTGCGGGTCAACGTCGAAGGGGCACTCTTCTCCCTGGGTGATGGGCACTACCGGCAGGGTGAGGGCGAATCATGCGGCACCGCGGTCGAAGGCGCAATGAACGTCACCGCTATCGTCGAGCTGGTCAAGGGCGGCGGCCCCGCCTGGCCGCGCCTGGAAACCGACACGCATCTGATGGCGATCGGGTCGGGGCGCCCGCTGGAGGAGGCATGGCGGGCCGGCCAGGTCGAGATGATCACGTGGCTCGGCGAGCTGTACGGGCTGGATCGCCTCGACGCCTACCAACTGCTCACCCAGATATCGCAGGTGCCGATCGCCAATGTCGTCGACACCAACTACAGCGCCGTCACCAAGATCGACAAGCGGTTACTGCCCGCGGCGGTTGCCTATGGCGGCGCGCATGGTGAGCTGCGTGGCGCCGCACGGGCGCTGGGCACGATTTCGTACTGAAAGACGGAGGAAGACAATGGATCTCGGACTGTCGGGTAAGCGGTTCTGTGTCACCGGTGGCACGCGCGGCATCGGTCGTGCCGTCGTCGAGGGACTACTGGCCGAAGGCGCCGCCGTCGCGTACTGCGCACGCACCGCGGACGCGGTCGCCGAGACGCAGGCGGCGCTGACCGCCGACGGCGCCACCGCGATCGGGTCTGCGGTGGATGTGCCGTGACGCCGCGGCACTGGCGGCGTGGGTTTCTGGCGCCGCCGACGCCTGGGGCGGGCTGGACGGCGTGGTGGCCAACGTCAGCGCGCTGGCCATCCCGGAGAGTGCGGAGAACTGGCGCGCCAGCTTCGAGGTCGACCTGATGGGCACCGTCGGTCTGGTGGATGCGGCGCTGCCGCACCTGCTGGCCGGCGGAGCGGGGTCGATCGTGGCGATCGCGAGTGTGTCCGGACGCGAAATCGATTTCGCCTCAGGGCCGTACGGCACGTTCAAGGCCGCGATCATCCACTACACGCAGGGCGTGGCCTTCAACTACGCCGGCAAGGGTGTGCGGGCCAATACCGTGAGCCCGGGCAATACCTACTTCCCCGGTGGGGTGTGGCCGACGATCGAGCAGAATGACCCCGAACTGTTCGCGACCGCACTCGGGCTCAACCCCACCGGTCGGATGGCCACACCGCAGGAGGTGGCCAACGCCGTGGTGTTTCTGAGCAGCCCGGCGGCCAGCTTCATCACCGGCACCAACCTGGTGGTCGACGGTGCGCTGACCCGGGGCGTGCAGTTCTGACGTAGCTCTCTCACACTGACCACACCCGTCACGGGCGGGAAGCACTCGTCGTTTTGCCCACCTCAAAGCGACAACGCGAATCAGAACAAGACTTTGGAAAAGATTTTGAAAGTTGTCGCGAGAAGTCGCTGCGGGGCGGGCACTTTTGCACTTGCCTCAGCGCCGCGCCGGCGCACATGCCTCAGGCGTCGGGACACATGCCTCAGGCCATGGGATCGGCGAAGCCCCGCAGTTGTGCCCGCCTCGCAGCGACAACTTCGGGCGGCGGCGAGATCAGTACGGTAGGAAGCATGAAGTTTCTCAAGGTGGATGGACTAGGGCCGGTCAGCCGGATCGGGCTCGGCACTTGGCAGTTCGGCTCGCGCGAGTGGGGCTACGGCGATAACTACGCATCCGGCGCCGCCGGTGACATCGTGAAGCGTGCCCGCGCGCTCGGCGTGACGCTGTTCGACACCGCCGAGATCTACGGCCTCGGCAAGAGCGAGCGCATTCTCGGCGAGGCACTCGGGGACGAGCGGGCCGACGTCGTGGTCGCGAGCAAGGTGTTCCCGGTCGCTCCGTTTCCGGTGGTGGTCAAACAGCGCGCGGAAGCGAGTGCGAAGCGGCTGGGGCTGGACCGGATCCCCCTCTACCAGCTCCACCAGCCCAACCCGGTGGTCCCCGATTCGGTGATCATGCCCGGAATGCGTGAGTTGCTCGACAGCGGTCGCATCGGCGCGGCGGGCGTCTCGAACTACTCGCTGGACCGATGGCGCCAGGCTGATACCGCGCTCGGCCGGCCGGTGATCAGCAATCAGGTGAATTTCTCGCTTGCCCATCCGCAACCACTCGAGGATCTCGTCCCCTTCGCCGAACGTGAGAACCGGATGGTGATCGCGTACAGCCCGCTCGCGCAGGGTCTGCTGGGCGGCAAGTACGGCGTCGACAACCGGCCCGGTGGTGTCCGCGCAATCAACTCGCTGTTCGGCACCGAAAATCTGCGCAGGATCGAACCGCTGCTCGGTGTGCTGCGTGATGTCGCCGCTGAGGTCGACGCGAAGCCGGCGCAGGTGGCGCTCGCCTGGCTGGTGAGCCTGCCCGGCGTGGTCGCCATTCCCGGAGCGTCCAGTGTCGAGCAACTCGAGTTCAACGTCGCCGCCGCCGATATCGAGCTGAGCGACGATCAGCGGGATGCGCTGACTGCCGCGGCCCGGGCGTTCCGACCGGTGTCGCCTGCTCGGAGTTTCGTTGACACGATCCGCGAGAGGGTGGGCCGGTAGGAGTCACTCGGCGTATCAGGCGTTGTTGTTCGCCCGCTCAGATTGGCGTCTCCGCTTCTCGACGTCCGCCAGTTTCTCTATCCGGTCCGCCTGAGCGCGCTTGCTTGCCGCGACATTGCGTTTCGCCCGAGCATCTTCACGCTTGGACTCGGCAGCCGCGGTCGCCTTCTGCTCGGCCGCCCGAATCCTGGCCTGCTCCCCGCGTTTGAACGCTTCGGCCGCCTTCGTCCGCTGCGCAGCCAATTCGTCGGCCTGCCGCTTGGCGGCGGCGGTCCGCTTCTCAGCGACCTCGGCTGCGGCGCGCTTGCGCTCTTCGGCGGCAGTCCTTGCCTCTTCGGCCTCGCGTTGCTTCGTTGCGCGCGCCTCTTTCTGCGCCTGCGCCACCTCGGTACGTTTGGCGTCCAGATCGGCGGTGGCATCCTCTTGCGTCTGGGCCGCAGTCGCGTCGAGCTGTGCCGCACGGCCGAGCGCCTCGCTGCGCTCGGCGAGCGCGGCACCGCGCTTCTCCAACTCCGCGTCGCCCAGGGCGTTGCCGACGGTCGCGTCCAGCGCTCCCAGCGAGCGCTCGTAGAGCAATCGGGCGGGCGATTCTGCCCCCATCCGCGCCACTACCCGGTCCTCGATGACCTGAAGCGGCAACCGAGCGATCCGGTACTGGAAACGCAGAACTTTGAACGGGATTTCGCTGACATTCATTGGTGTCTCCTGTGTCTTGCCGATGCTCAAGGCAGGTCGGCTTCGGTGGTCAAACTGTCGGCCTGGCGTCTGATGCGGTCGGCTTCCGCCTTGGCTGTGGCTGCCTGCCGCACTGAGGTCTGATGTTCCTCAACGGCGTCGACGGCATCCTCGGCGGCCGCGCCGAGTCCTTCGCGCTCCTTGGCTTTGGCCAGCTCCACGTCGCGCTGGGCGTCGAGATCGGCCTGCGTCTTCTCCCTGGCAACCTCGCGTTCACCGGCCAGCTCGGCCGCGCGCGTCTGAGCGTCCTGCCGAGTTTGGACGGCACTCTCGGCGGCGGCTGTCTGTGCATTGACAGCGATTCGCGCTTGAGCCCCGTGCATTTTGGCTTCTGTCGCCTCGTCATGAGCCTGCGCCGCCTCGGCCTCGGCAACAGCCTCGACGGTGTTGGCCTCTTTGCGCTCCCTGGCCTGGGTCTGCTTGAGCTGGCCCTCGGCTGTCAGCGAATCGTTCCCGGTCACAGCGCCGAAGAATTCCTTCGCCTTGCCCATGATCGAGTCGACCAAACCCTTACGCGCCTGGTCGGCTTTCTTGTGCTCACTCATCGAAAATCTCCTCTGATGCCACGTTGGACGTTCTCAATAGCTATCCCCGGTAGATCGAGGTCGCTCGAACTGGTGCTGGAAATCCCTCATCGCCTTGATCCGTCGCATACTCGGCGGGCCGGCGGGACCCAGATCCGGAAAAGTTGCGACTTGCTGAGCAAGAGCGCTCACGGTGCAGGTGTACACAATCCCGGGCGATTCGAAACCATTATGACGTCCCCGGTGAAAGTGACGTTGTGCGCGCCGACGGAATCGGCGCGACGTTAGTCCATCTCGTCCGCGTCCTGGTGCAACGTGTCGGGCACCAACGGGCAGCTCGCTGGCGTTCGATGCATCGATGTCGCCGTGGCGCTCATCACGACGATGGACGGCGTCAGCTCCGAGGTACGTGGGCCTGGCGGGGCGGAACTTTGGCTTCATCGCTCTGAATGCCGTGTGCACCATGGGTCAACGACGCCGGACACTGGGTCGACCCGCTGGGTCGCGCGTGATAAGTCCTTGCGCCTCAAATGCATTGAGCCAACCTTGCATCGGCCACCAACCCCATCGCCGGTGAAATATGGCGGCGTTGGTCACGATGTCGTGAAGGTGCTCGGTCGGCGGCTCGGAGATTGGGTGGAATTGGTGGAAGGCATCGGCGCCGCCGACCCATCTCATGGTGACGCCTTCTGCGGCCGCCTTCTGCGCGAAGTCGGTGTCTTCGCCTCCGTAGCCGCTGTACTGGGAGCAGAACCCACCGATCCGATGCCAGACCGACGTCGACACGGCGAATGACAACGACCAGAACAGTTCGTACTCGGTACTGACCCGGATGTCGCCGTCCGCCGGCGCGGGCCTCGCCGGATGAGGATCGACCAACGCTTCGAGCTGCGCAAGGTCGTATCCACCAGGACCGGCCGCACGCAGGTATGTCACGGGCCCGCAGAGAAGGGCATCGCCGTGATCGGGGTGCTCGGCCGCACGCCGGTAGGTGTTGACCATGTTCGGTGCCGGAATGCAGTCAACGTCGAGGAAGATCAAAAGCTCGGCGCCCCCATCGATTGCAGTTTGAGCACCGAGGTTGCGCGCGGCGCCAACCGGCAGCCTGCGCGTCGCGGAGCGGAAGGGGACGACCTCGGTCCATACGCCGGCCGACCGTACCGTCCGGGCGACGTCGTCGTCGTCGATCGCCACCACCACGTGGCGGTCCACCTGGTCGGCGACCCGGGCCAGGCCCTCCAATTGCTTACGCAGGTGTGCCGTTCGTCCGTGCACCGCCGTCACAACCGCGGTTTTCACGATGCGCTCGTCGTTGCACAGGTCGACGCGACGCGGTCGATCGCCGCGGCGGCGCGTGCCGCCGCACCCCGCGTCGCCCAGAGCTGCCACCTCTCGGGATCGCACCCGCGTGCCCGATCGACGAGCGATGGCCAGTCTTCCAGGTTCGGCCAACCGTGCTGGGTCACCGCCAGCCTGCCGCGATCGAGAGCCCCTGCTGTTGCGTGCTGCTCTGCGAATGGCCTCGCCTCAGCGAGGACGATCGCCGGTCGACCAGCTGCCGCGATGTCTGCCACGGAGCTCTGTCCCGCCGAGGAGATCACCACATCGGCGGCGCACAACGCCGGCCACGGGTCTTGCACCCACGGGGCGCCCGCAACGCCGAGAGCCGTCCAACTGAATTGCGGATGCGTAGCGGCGCACTGCTTTACGAATGTCGCATCGACACTTGAACCACCGGCGCCGTTGAGGACCAGAAGATTCACCCTTGGGTCGGGCGGTGACGGATCGGGCGCACGCCCGTCGAATCGGCTGATGCCGCCGACGTAGGTGGTTTTAGCTGAGTGCCCCTGCAACCATGGCGGCTCGTAAAGCTCCTGCGGCCACGGCGCCACAATGTGTTCGGCCGCGCGGTAAACCAGATCGTGCGGTGCATCGGTGCGGTCACCCGGCATCGCCATCACCACGACCGGCACCCCGAGCAATCGGACCAGCATCGCCACCTCGACGGAAACATCGACCACCATGACCTCTGGCTGTACGTTTGACACCCACTCGGCGATGACCCGCATCCGCTCTCGTAATCCGTTGTCGTGTAGTGGCGCCCAATGCAGCGTGCCGTTCGCGGTCGGGTCTGACACCGTATCCGCTGCGTCGTCCCGTGGAAGCCGGACCGTGGAGAAGTGCTGGCGCTCGGGGACCGCGATCGATGACAGCACGGTTACCGGCTTACGCAGGTGTGCGCAGATGCTCGACGCTCTGGCGAGATGTCCGCGGCCGTGATGGTGGACGTAATAGCCGATCATCCTTCGCAATGTCCTGTTCCGCGATCAGATCGCGATAGATGGTGAGATAACTCTCCACCATGGTGTCGGCAGAACACTTGGTGACGGCGCGACCGCGGACCGCGGCCCGCGGAAGGCGAATGACCTCAGGGACCGCCGCCGCCATGGCTGCCACATCGCGAGGTTTCACGAGCAGGCCGCACTGCGCGTCGACGACTTCCGGTATGCCCCCGCGTGCGAAGGCAACGACGGGAGTGCCACACGCAAGCGCCTCCGCGACAACCAGGCCGTACGGCTCATCCCACAGGGGCGTAACCAGAGCAGCAGCCGCGCCACCGACCAGCTCTGCCAGTTGATCCTGACGGAGATGACCCGCATAGGTTGCCCGTTGACCGAGTTTCGGTTCGATCGTCTCGCGGAAGTACTCCGCGTTCCCGATGGGTCCAGCCAGGATGAGGGGCAGACCAGAGCGCACTGCGGCCTCGATTGCCAGGTGTGCACCTTTCTCCGGGGTGATTCGACCGGACCACACCAGATACCGACCCCCGGGTCCCGCGGGCCACCGGTGAACGTCGACGCCGTTGGGCACCACGATCACACGGTCGAGAACGCGCCGCCAGGCGGCGGCGGTGTGTCGGCTGACCGCGGCGAACCGGACTCCCGCACCGTTCGTCGCTCCAATGGCGGATTCCAGCCAGGTGAACGGTGGCGTGTGCAACGTGGTCAGCATTGGCGTCCTCAACCGCGGGGCCAAAGCTATCGGCACCTGATGCAGGCTGTGATTGTGAATCACGTCGAATCTGGTGGCGCTTCGATCGGCCAGTTCCGCCATCAACTGCACGTAAGCGTGGTGGTCCGATTCGAATACCGCCCCAGGCGGAGGGAAAGGCCGTGCCGCGGCGGCGCTGCGACTCAGTGCACGGACATTCAACCGGGCACATTCCGGTGCGGGGTCAGAACCCGCCGCCGCGAAGAGTGTGACATGGTGGCCGTGCTGGCCCAGGGCGCGTGCGAGGTGCCAGACGTGCGCCTCGAGTCCTCCGGCGAACGGTTGGCGGATCGGGAACCGGTTGGGGGCGATCAGTGCGATGCGAAGGGCGGTGGTCATGCCAGGACGCCCTCATAGAGGGCCGCATGAGCACGGGACAGCTCGGCGCGCTCTGCATGCCTCTGCTCCCAGGTAGCCCGTGGCGATGGGGTGCCCCGGGACATGCGGTTGTAGACCGCCCGCACCGCCCGGTCGAGTGATTCCGCCCCGAAGGCCGTTTCGCTGTAGTCGAAGACCTCGCACTGTCTCTGCTCATGGTAGAAGCCGCAGCTTGGTGCGATGACCTCCGTTCCCAGGTCGAAGCACGCTTCCAGCCAGCCTGAATGGGTGCCGAAACGGTATGGGAGAACTGATGCGTGCAGGGATGAAAGATATTGCCACAGTTGACTATCAGAGAAGTACGGGTGTACCCGGAGGTCGACATGAGAGTGTTCGGCATAACGGAGCAACTTCGCTCCGGCCCGCGGCGCGTAGAAGTGGTTGGCGGGGTCGAAGATCTCGTCGTGGACATCGACCCGCAGCGTCGCATCGCGCAGAGTGCCCACCGTTTCGACCAGCGCATCAAGCACGGGAAACGGATCCATGTTGGCGCGCAGACTCTTCACGTGGACACCGACGACGAAATCAGATGACTGTTGCCGACGGCGCCGTATCCGGTTGGGGTCGAGTACATGGGGATGCGGATGAACGGCGGCGGTCCTTCCCCAGCGGTCACGAATGGCTTCAGCGGCTCCCGGAGTCAGCGTGACCAACTCGTGCGCGGCGGGTACCAGGACGTCCTGCTGTCTGGTGTGTCGGGCGGGATCGGGTTGATGTGGGTTGCGCAAGTCGTGCACGGTGTAGATCAACGGCTTGTCGCGCCGTGTCAACTCGTCGATGACCTCCAGCAGGAGGTCGGTGGTGATGGCGTCAAAGCCGAAGTGGATATGGAAGACGTCGAATCGCTTGTGGTTCTGTGCGATCCAGTGCGGGTCGAGCATCACCGGAGGCCACCAGCCACCCGGTACTTTGGCGCCGTCAGCGGGAACGGGGTCCCGTAGCCGCGTAACCGTTCCTGCACCATCGGGACTCGAAAGATGACGAACGTACATGTGCGATGCGGGGACCGAGGCGATGCGAATCAACCCAGCTCCTTCAACTTCGAGAATTGCCGCATTGGTTCAGGACATCAGCCGGGTGGATCGTTCGCGGCGTTCTCCGCCGCCTGCGCTTCGCCGGTCGGGTGGTCGGTGTCGCGCGGGTCGAAACCGTCTGTTTCGATCTTCTTATCCTCGGCGACAACGGCTCTGGGCTTTTGGGTAGTAGCCATGTAGTGCCTCGCTAGATGTGTCGATGTGTTTGTGATACCAAATCTGGACAGAGCGACGGGCAGGCGACGTCCGCCCACCCGAATGCGCTTACTGGGTTACGGCGCCGTTGGTTGCAATCTCAACCTCTGCGGTGGCCTGGATGAGGGCCAACAGTTCCGTGTCCAGATCGACTGCCTCTGTTAGTAGATACGCCACCATGCTCAACGGGGCTGGCGAAGCAGAAGGCTCTCAAGTGGTACCCGGGATTACATAAGTCAAACGTCGCCGGTCAGCAGTGGGACGCGGGTGACCAATGGAAAGGGTGATACCTCGACACCCTGAACGTCTCTCACCCGATCCTCCGCACGGCTCCAGCAGCACAGTCACCGGTCCCTGCGCGGTTTAGCAACCACGCCGCACGGGGAACCAGGGCGACGTGGCACAAGTTTCCGACCATGACCTTTCCGTCCGCATGGCGGAATTGACGAGAACTTTGGCGGGAGACCGAACGCTCGACGCGGTCCTGGCCGAGGTGACGGCCGCCGCCGTGGCACTGATCCCCGGCGTCGACACGGCGGGCATCCTGGTGGTGAAGAAAGGTGGGGATTACGAGTCTCTCGCCACCACCTCTCAGTTGCCTCACCAGCTCGACATTCTGCAGATGACCTTTGACGAAGGCCCTTGCGTGCAGGCCGCGGTGGCCGACACGATTCTCCGCACCAACGACTTTCGTACCGAGACCCGCTGGCCCCAATACTCCCCCGCCGCCGTGGCAGCCGGCGTTCTCAGTGGCATGTCCTTCAAGCTCTACACTGCCGATCGGTCCGCCGGCGCGCTCAACCTGTTCGGATTCCAGCCGACTCACTGGGACGCTGACGCCGAATCGGTCGGGAGCGTGCTCGCAGCGCATGCTGCGGCGGCGTTGGTGGCCACCCAGAGGGAACAGCAGCTTCACGCGGCCCTGCTCAGCCGCGACCAAATCGGTCAAGCGAAGGGGATCATCATGGAGCGTTACAGCGTCGACGCCGTGCGCGCGTTCGAAATGCTGCTTCAACTGAGCCAGGAAGGAAATATCAAGCTCATCGATGTTGCGCGGCGCGTGATCGACACTCGTTAGGCCGCCAGCCCTTCGGAGCCCCCGGCAACGCACCGCTCGGAGTAGATTACGCCGCACGCCTACGACGTGGACGGCGACACCCGCCACCCCGCCGTGCCCGAGAGACGGGCGGACAGAAACGGGTGCGCGTCGCCCACGATTCCCAGCCAAGGGTTTGCATGACGCACCGCGTGTTCGGGGGTGGGCTACGAAATGGACCTCGACGGAGGTCTTCGCAGACCTTCTTGATGGCATCGCGCACCAGATACATACCGAGAGCGCGTCTTTGAGGGAACGCTCGATACCAGACCTGCTGGGTCGCGATCTGACCGACAGCTCGATTCCTCGCGCCGACTGCCCTTAGCAAGCCGTCGGACCAGGTCGGAAGACCTACGCCAACGATTCAAAACCGACTACCCCCGCCACTGCAACACGGCAGTGGCGGGGGCAATCATCGGCGAGAGGCTAGCTGGCCTCGACCCTCGCGTCGTTGCGTTGTTTCAACGACCGCGTGGATCTCTCGGGAAGCTTAGGCGTCGTCGTGGTGGCGGCTACCGGACTTCGCCAGACCGCGGCTCACCATGTAGCCGATGCTCAGGATCACAACGTAGAACCATGCCCGGTCGGCCCGGAAGTAGTCCTCATGCGCGTCAGTGGTACTCACGAGGAACGACGCGATCAGGACGCCGATGACCGCTACCACGTAAACAATGAATTCCGTTGTCTTGAAAGCAGCCTTGGTTTCGTCACTACGCCGGGCCGGCACGCGGCCGCGTTGAACATCGAACGCGCTATTGGCGGTCGGTGCGTCGGGGCGGTGTGCGGAGGTGGGACTGTCGGTGGTCATGTAGTACTCCTTCTGATGCCGGGTCGCAGTGTCGACTCGGCGATTGATTTGCGTGCAAAACGTCAATAGCGCGTATGCGGGATCGCCTGACAGCAGCCAAATCGGGGCCTGCTAGAGAATCGGACGTGTTTGGCGCAGCCACACGGATGCCCGGATGGGAGGCACGATTTGTCGCACCACCACTATTGACTGAATCGAATGGTGTCCGGTAGCGAGCGAATGCTCACGGTATATCTAGGTAAACCGTCCAGGACTTGAGTTGACACCAACATTCTGTAGCACCAACAGGGAGAACACTACTCGGGAGTAACCGCGTCAGCTAATCGTGTGGGACATGTCACCCGAAGCGCCCGCTGGGGCAAGTGCGCGGTCAGGAACCTATGCCTTTTTGATGCTTAAGGTCTGATGGTATTCAGGCCGCTGGGACTCACGGTCCCGCTCAAGCCTCCATGCTCTGCAACCACATCTCCAGAACGGCCAACTGCCACAACGTGTTTGAGCCCAGCACGGTGCGCGTGTCGTTGGGCGCCTCCAACAGCGCAGCAACTACCTCAGGACGGTAGAGGCCGCGGTTGCGCGCGGCGCCGTTGGTCAGCGCATCGCGCACCATCTCCAGTACCGGTCCGTTCAGGTGCCGGATGCCGGGTACCGGGAAGTAGCCCTTGGTGCGGTCGATGATGTCGGCGGGCAGCAGCGACCGCGATGCCTCCTTGAGCACACCCTTGCCGCCGGAGGCAAGCTTGAGGTCGCTCGGGCACGTCGCCGCGAGTTCGACGAAGTCGTGATCGAGGAACGGTACCCGCGCCTCCAGGCCCCAGGCCATCGTCATGGTGTCGACGCGTTTGACCGGGTCCTCGACCAGCATCACGGTGGTGTCCAGTCGCAGCGCGGCGTCGACCGCGGTATCGGCCCCCGGCGCCGCCTGGTGGGCAGTGACGAACTGGAGGCTCGGATCTTCGCCGGATATGCCGTATTCGGTTGACAGCAGGGCCAGCACATCGTCATGACCGCGGTCAAAGAACACCTTCGCGTAGGCGGCGGTGGTCTGATCGCGTGCGACGTCGGCCAGCGGCGGGTACCAGTCGTAGCCGGCCAGGATCTCGTCGGCGCCCTGCCCGGACTGGACGACCTTGACCGACTTGCTGACTTCCTCACTCAGCAGGTAGAAGGCGACGCAGTCGTGGCTGACCATCGGTTCACTCATGGCCGCAATGGTTTTCGGCACAGCCGGCAGCAGCCGGGACGAGTCGATGTGGATGCGGTTGTGATCGGTGTCGAAGGTCTTGGCGATCAGGTCGGAATAGAAGTATTCGTCGCCCGACTCCCCGCCCGCCGAATCGAAGCCGATGCTGAACGTCGCCAGCCCGTGCTGGCCCTGCTCGGCCAGCAGCGCCACCACGATCGACGAATCGATGCCGCCCGACAGCAGCACCCCGACCGGCACGTCAGCGACCATGCGCCGCACCACCGCGGTGCGCAGCGAATCCATCAGCGCGTCCTGCCAGTCCTTCGCAGACCATCCCGCCCGCGCGGGGTCGCGCCGGAAGTCCGGCGACCAGTACAGCGTGTCGGCGTGGGTGCCGTCGGGCTGGATCACCCGAACGGTCGCCGGCGGCAATTTGCGCACGCCCTTGTACATCGTGCGCGGGGCCGGCACGACCGAATGGAAGCTCATGTAGTGGTGCAGTGCGTAGCGGTCGATCTCGGTGTCCACCTCACCGGCATCGACCAGCGCACGCACGGTGGACGCGAACCGCAGCCGTCCCGGCGTCTCCGCCAGATACAGCGGCTTGATCCCGAGCCGGTCGCGGCCCAGTGTGACGACGCCGGTTTCACGGTCGGCGACGGCAAAGGCGAACATGCCCTTGAACTTCTCGACGCATCGCGTACCCCAGTGATGGAACCCCTTGACGACGACTTCGCTGTCAGCGGTGGAGAAGAACCGGTAGCCCGCGGCCTCGAGCTCCTTGCGTAGCTCCTGGTAGTTGTAGATGCAGCCGTTGAACACCAGCGTCAGGCCCAGGTCGCTGTCGACCATCGGCTGGGCGCCGCGGGCGGACAGGTCGATGATCGACAGTCGGCGATGTCCCAGGGCGATGGGGCCGCGCGCGACGACGCCGTCGGAATCGGGTCCGCGGGACTCCATGGCACACGTCATCCGGGTGACCGCGGCCACGTCGGCCGATCGCCCGTCGAAGCGGATCTCGCCGCATATTCCGCACATACGTCTCGTGCTCCTTAACCCGCCGCGGCGGGGCCGTCGGTGAGTATCCAGGTGTCCTTGCTTCCGCCGCCGGACGACGAATTGACGATCCGCGACCCCCGGGTGGCGACCCGGGTCAGGCCGGCCGGCATGACGTGCGCGGTGACCGAATCGTCGGGTCCGGGCCGCAGGTGGACAAAGGCACGCAGGTCGACGTGATGCGGGTACATGCCGTCCCCATCGAACGTCGGGAGCGTCGACAGCGCCACCGTCTCCTGGGCGATGTAGCGCTCGGGCTGGCTGAGCAGTTCGCGCCGACGGATCTCCAGCGCCTCGTCCGAGGCATCCGGTCCGATGATCACGCCGTTGCCGCCGAACCCGTCAATGGGCTTGACCACCAGGTCGGCGAGGTTGTCCAGCACGTAGTCGCGCTGCGCGCGTTCGGCGCAGATCCAGGTCGGCACCTGCTCCAGCGCCGGCTTCTCACCCAGGTAGTACTCGATCATCGCGGGGACGTGCGCGTAGATCGCCTTGTCGTCGCCGATGCCGTTGCCGAGCGCGTTGGCGATCGTCAACTCACCTGCGGTCACCGCTTCGAGCAGCCCGGGCCGAAGCGGCGCGGCGTGGTAGCCGGTGGACGAAAGCAGCATGTCCTCGTCCATCCGGGCGTAGAGCACATCTATCGGGTGGGTTTCGGAACCCAAGTGACGCAACAGCTTTCCGTCCTGCACCGAAAGATCGGACGACCGGACCAACGGTATGCCCATCTCGTCGGCCAGGAACGTGTGCTCGAACCAGGCCGAGTCCTCCCACCCGGCCGACAGCAGCGCCACTGACGGCTCACCGTCGACGCGCGACGGTGCCGATGCCCGCAGCGTGTCCAGCAGCAGCTGCGGTACGGATTCGACGTCGCCGGCTTCGGCGGGCGGGCTCAGCTCGGGCAGATGCTTGGCGAGCAGCCGCCTGTTGACGATGGCGTAGGCAGTGCCGGACGGGATCCGGAGATTGTCCTCGAGCACCATCCAGTGACCGGCCCGGTCACACACCAGATCGGTACCGCTGATGTGAGCGCGCACCGCGTCGCCGCACAGCTGGCCGGTCGACCGGAATCCGGGAGCCCGGTCGAGCGCCTGCACCTCGATCACGCCGTCGGCGATGATCGCCCGCTCGGCGTAGATGTCCCGCAGGAACGCGTTCAAGGCTCTCGCCCGCTGCCCCAACCCGACCGTCAGGCTTGCCCACTCATCGGCACCGACCACGCGCGGCACCAGGTCGACCGGAAAGAGCTGGGCCCGGCTCTGACCGGTGACCCGGAAGGTGATGTTGTCGGCGCGCTGCTCCTGTTCGATGCCGCCCTCGCGCGAGCGCAGCGCGGCGACACCCAGATCGGCAACGGCCCGGAGGATCTTGTCGTAACGCCGCCGAGGGCGGCCGGCCGGATCGATCGCTTCATCGAAGCTGTCCGCCCCCTCGTTCTCGGGGTCAGACTCGCTACCCCGCTGGTAGCCGAACAACAACGTCGGGTCATCGCCGACGGCGGCGGCGGCATTCGGCCAGCGGCCTGCCGTCTCGGCGATCAGCTGGTCGACGACGTCGGTGAGCCGGCCCCGGCGGCGCAGCGCCCTACGCTGACGTGCCGCGGAAGTACCCGCGATGAGGACCTGCCGGGCCAGCTCACTGACCATCCCCAGTCGCCGGCCTCCTCAAGCTGCGGGCGCAGCAACCGGACCAGGTCGGTGACCACGTCAGCCGCCGGTCGGCTCCCGGGCCCGTGCACGTCAACCAGGTCGCCCTCCAGGCCGGACCGCGCCGCGCGCCACAGCGCCGCCCGGCCCAGCGGCGCCGAGATCACGGTGGCGGGTGTGCCCGACCGCAATGCCGCGATCTCACGTTCCACCAACGCCCTGAACAGCCCGGCGATCAGCACAATGCTGTCGACCGACGGGCAGCTGTCGCAGACCCGCAATTCCAGTGTGGGGGCCGAACTCGCTGGACGGACGTCGAAATAAACCATGCCGATATCGGTGATCACCCCGCTGGCGACCAGGTCCGCGACCAGCTGTTCGTATTCGGCCGCCGACGCCGCGGGCGCGGCCAGCCCGGTCGTCGGCCAGCGCTGCCACACCAGAGTCCGAACGCTTGAATAACCGGTGTCAGAACCGTCGGACCAGAACGGGGAACTGGCCGAAATCGCCAGCAGCGTAGGCAGATAAGGCGACACCCGGTTCGCGACGATCACCGCTTCGTCGCGGTCCTCGACTCCGACGTGCACCTGCGTCCCGCAGATCAACTGCTCGCGGGCCAGCAGCTGGTAGTCGGCGAGCATCTGGCGATACCGGGCGGTCTGGGTGACCTGCATCTCGGCGGGCACCGACAACGGCATCGCACCGGCGGCGACCACACCGATGCCCAGCTTGGCCGCGGCATCGAGAAGGACCTGCCGATGCCCCTGCAGTTCGCTCCGCAGCTCCTCGAGGGTGTCGACGACCCCGCTGTTCATTTCGACGACGCAGCGCTGCAGTTCCGCGACGTAGGTGTCAGACAATTCGGCGAGCAACTCGGGCGCACGGGCAGTCAATCGCCGGGTTTTGACGTCGACAAGGTTGAATTCCTCTTCGACACCTAACGTCCGCGGCATAACGCCTCGCCTTCAGAACCGTCTTGACGTGCTACGAGACCTGCGTTTACCCAGGTCGCGACAATGAACACGATACCCCGACCCTACCGCCGAACGGCCGACGCAGCCTGCCGGCGAAGGCGGGCTAGGGCGCCTGGGCGACCAGACTGCAGGACAGGACGGAGCTGGCTTTGCATCGCGGCGAGTGCTGCGTCGATGTCGAAGGCGACGACAATGGGCGATGCCGGCGTGCAGAGCCGCAGCACTCGGGTGACTGCCGAGCTTGGCACCAATGCGATTCTGCGCCGTTGTTCCAGGGCGACATAGATCTCATGGAGGACCGAGAGTCCTTCGGTACCAAAGAATTTCACAGCGGTCAGGTCGCTGATCACGCCGTGATGCGCCCCGATCTTCCCGGTCATGGCCAGTCCAACCCTCCGGCCGGTGACTCCTCGATCGGGGCCCACGCCTGCGCCCTGCGTGATCTGCTCCTGGCGCTGCCCGGGCCCGGCCATCGGATCCGACCAAGCGGATCGACTGCACCTGATTAGCCGGCGGCCACGACCCCAAGCGATGGTGGCGACCCCGTCGAGCCCGTCGGCGGCTTCGCGATTGGAGAAAAGGCGGAATCCCCTCGACGCCCAGGGACCAAGGGCCCTGTTCTGCCCCTGACGGGGCCGATAGCGTCACTGTAAGGGTCAGGGTGATGGAACACAGTATTCGCTGCATGACTCGCACCCCGGCCGAGCCCTCGCATCTCTCGACCGCACACGACAGGGAGTCGACATGTCTGACCCATGCAAGCGGGTACGGAGTTGTCGTTGCGGTTGACGGGTCGACGGAGTCGGACGCCGCCACCCGCTGGGCGGGCAGGGAAGCCGAAATGCGTGGGTCGCCGATCACTCTGATGCATGTCGTTGTCCCGGTGGTGGTGAGCTGGCCCGTCGGTACCCTGCAGGGCAGCTTCTCTCAGTGGCAGGAGGACAACGCTCACGACGTCATCGGGCAGGCTCAGAAAATATTGCAAGCCGAGTTCGACGTCTCCGAGTTGCCGGCGGTACACACCGAGGTGCGCCCGGGAACGACGTCGCCGAACTGACCGAAGCGTCGGGGAAAGCCCGATGATCGTCGTGGGAAGTCGGGGCATGGGCGCCATCGGGGGCGCCGTGCTCGGTTCCGTCAGCACTGGGCTGCTGCACCACGCGCAGTGTCCTGTCGCCGTCGTCCACGCCAATGAAGCGTTCGCAGCGGACAGCACCTCACCGGTTCTGCTCGGCATCGACGGCTCGCCCGCCTCCGAAGCTGCCACCGCCTTGGCGTTCGACGAAGCAGCACGCCGGGGGGTCGACCTGGTGGCACTGCATGCGTGGAGCGATGTCGGCGTCCTACCCGCTCTGGGAATGGACTGGAAGGAACATGAAGACGAAGGTCGCGAAGTGCTGGGCGAACGCCTCGCCGGCTGGCATGAGCAGTACCCAGATGTGCACGCAGAGAGACGAATTGTGTGTGATCAGCCGGCCCACTGGTTGATCGAGGAATCGCAACGAGCGCCAGCTGGTCGTGGTCGGAAGCCGTGGCCGTGGCGGCTTCAAGGGCATGCTTCTCGGCTCCGTCAGCTCGGCTGTCCCCCGGCACGCCAAGTGCCCCGTGCTGGTCGTCCGGGACCGGGGTAACGAAGGAGCAAACTATGACTTCGATTGACACCGAGCGGGTGGGTGCGACCCCCACCGAATCCTGGAACGGGTTGGCGGCGACTCGTCGTCGGATTGCGATGTCTTTCGTTGTGTCGCAGTGTAATTGCTAGGCCAGACCCTTGAGCATCAGATTCCAGTACATGAACAGCAAGCCGTTTGTCTCGAGGTACCAGTAGGCCCGGTGCGGCTTGGTCGGGTCGATCAGCGGGAATGACGGCGTGAGGTTGAGGTCGTAGTCGAATTCGGCCAGCAGCATCGCGTGGGACGACGTCACGATCGGGCACGACCCGTCCCGTTGTAAACGGCGCTCAGCGGTTGGCCCTGGAGGAACAACTCGATGTTGCCGACGACGACGGGGGCCTGCTTGCGGATCGCGGCACCGGTCTTGGAGTTCGGTGATGATCCGGCGTCGCCGAGGCTGAACACGTTGGGGTACCGCACGTGCTGCATGGTGTGCCTGTCGATGTCGACGTATCCGCCTCCGCCAAGGGTCGACAAGGGGCTCGCCTTGATCCAGTCCGGCGCGGACTGGCGCAGGGTACGGCGTGGAGCACGTCGTAGGACAGCATGGTGTCGGACCCGCCCTCGCCGACGCTCGTCACCGCAACCTTGTGTGCCGCTGCGTCCAGGGAGGTCACCTCGGCGTTGGTGTGCACGGTGATGCCGTAGTCGGCGGCGATCCCATCGAGGCTTTCTGCGATCGCCGGGATACCGAA
>CAVZZD010000004.1:0-130561 GCA_963779655.1 uncultured Actinomycetota bacterium
GAGTGCTGGACGGCACGCTTGCGCCCGATCTGTTGGACACGTACGAGCGGGAACGCAAACCGCATGCGCGACAGATGATCCGGCTGGCACTCGGGGTCGGCCGGGCCATGACCGCCGGGGGTGAGTTCGGAAACCTGGCACGGCGGGTCCTCGTGCCGCGGTTGCGACTCATTCCCGGGATGCGGCACAGGGTGCTCGATCGGCGACGCCGGCGCTTCACCGATCCGCGCTGGTTCGCCGCGGCCGAATCGCGCACCGACTGGCGGGAACGCTGTGCCCGAATCCGGTGATGCCCGACGGCCGACGCCTCGATGATTGGCTCACAACGGGTTTCACCCTCGTAACTGCCGAGCCGCTGACGGCCGGCAACCAGGCATCCGGCGTTCGGGTGGTGGTCGCCCCACCCGACAGCGAGCTCGCCCGCTGGCTGGGCCGGGGGCGCGCCCGCGCCGCAATCGTGCGGCCGGACCGGACGGTGATGTGCGCCGGTCGCGACGCGGCCGCGCTGTGCGCCCGCATCCCGGCGTTCGCCGTGACGGCGCCGGCTCACCACGGCTGAGGGAATCCTCGCCGTCAGGCCTTCTGCGAACTGACAATCACCTTGCCGGCCACCGTGCCGCCGTCGATGGGCAGCACCGTGCCGGTGACGTAGCGCGACCGGTCGCCCGCGAGGTACAGGGCGGCCTCGGCGACGTCCTCGACGGTGCCCTCGCGTTTGAGCGGCCGGTCCCGTCGCATCTGCGCGCGGATACCCTCCTCGAACTGTTCGAGGCGCTCACGGTCCTCGGCGTTGGCCGACTTCGAGACGATCGCGGTCCGGATGTTGCCGGGCGCAATGGCATTGACCCGAATGTCGTAGTACGCCAATTCGATCGCGGCCGATTTGGTGAACTGGATGACCGCGGCCTTGGATGCCCGGTACGTCTGCACACCGCCGCCGGCCTGAATGCCACCGATCGAGGTGAGGTTCAGGATCGACCCGCCGCCGTGTTCGGCCATATACCGGGCCGCGTCACGGGTGCCTGCCATCACACCGAGTACGTTGACGCCCATCACGGTGTGGAAGTCGGCCAGGTCGTCTTCGAGAAAGCGCCGGTGCATGGTGCCAGACACGCCGGCGTTGTTGACCATGATGTCCAGTCCGCCGTAGGTCTCGATCGCGGTCGACACCAGTGCGCCGACCTGTTCGATGTCGGAGACGTCGGTGGGCACGAAGAGCGACTCGCCCCCGAGTGGCTCACCTTCGGCGATGTCGCCGACCACGACCTTGGCGCCCTCGGCGAGGAACCGTTCGGCGATGCCCCGGCCCAGACCGCCGGCTCCCCCGGTGACGACGGCCACCTTGCCGTCGAGTTCGTTGCTCATGCGTGCTCCGATTGCTCGGCGAAGAAGTCCAGCAGCAGTTCGTTGACTGCGTCCGGTTGCTCGAGTTGGGGGCAGTGCCCGGCATCGTCGACGACCGTCGACCGGCCCGCCGGAATCTCACGGGCGATCTCGGCGGCCCATCCGGCGGGCAGCAGCTTGTCGGAACCGCCCTCGATCACCAGAGTCGGGACGGAGACCCGATGGTAGGGGCGCCCGCTCGCCGCGGCGGCCGCGGGTTGGGCTCCGGGACGCCGGAACCGCGCTGCGGCAATGGCTTCCCACGCGCCGGGCAGCGTCGCCGACTCGTGACGCCGTTGCACATACGCATCGTCGGCCGGATAGGACGGATCGTGGAACAACGCCTCGACGATGCCGCGCATGGCTTCCGGGGTGGCGTCGTAGTCGTACAGCGCCGCCATGTGCCGGTTGTTCTGGATCTCCCCGCCGCCGCAGATCGTCACCATCGCGCGCACCGACAGTACGGGCGCCTCCGAGGTGGTGTCGACCAGCAAGTTGATCGCCCCCATGGAATTTCCGACGAAGAAGGCCGAGTCGATCCCGAGGGCCGCGCAGAAGGCGGCGACGTGCCGGATCCGCATACCGCGGCCGTCGACGAAGTCGAGCACCTTGGCGGTCCGCCCGTAACCGAGCATGTCCGGCGCCAGCACCCGGTAATGCTCGGTCAGCGCCGGAATGGTTCGTTCCCAACCGAGTTCGGCGCTGGCCCCGAATTCACCGCCGTGCAACAGGACAACCGGGGCTCCTTCGCCGGCCTCCAGGTACCCGGTGGCCAACCCGTCGACGGTGATGGTCTTGTCGTTGGATGTCCACGCCTCAGCCCGGGATCAGCGGGCCGACGGGCCGGGTGGTGGTGGCCGCAACCAGCAGTTCGGCGAGCTCGCGGGGGCGGCTCAGGAACGGTGAGTGTGAGGTGTCGATGGACAGCTGCTCGACGCCGAGGCGTCGCGCGACCGTATCGGCCAGCCAGCGCGGCATCGACCGATCCTGTTCGCAGACAATGAAACTGCGGGGCAGGTCGGCCTCCCAGAACCGCGGTACCGACACCGGGGTGACGGTGGTGTCACCGAAGCGCTCGGGGCCCAGCCGGTCGAACGCCCATCGCGCCGTCTCCTCGTCGCAGTCGTGGTAGAAGTACTTCCAGGCGCCGCCGAAGTCGGCGAAGGTCATCGCCCCGTCTTCGTCGAATCTCAGGTAGGACAGCATTTCGCCCGTGTCGGCGTCGAATTCGCCGTCCTCGTTGTCGCGCATCGCCATCGCCTCGGGATAGGTGCGCCCTTCGCGCGGCAGCGCCGCCGCCAGGTACACGATGTGGCCCACCAGATCCGGTGCCGCATCGGCGGCGAGCGTCGCGTCGAATCCCCCGCCGGAATGACCCACCAACACATCGCCGGGTTGCAGCACCTCGACGATCGCCTGCCGGCGGTTGGCCAGTGTCGACTCCTCGTCGACGCGGGCACCGTGGCCCGGCAGGTCGACGGCAACGCCCCGATGGCCGAGGGACTCCAGTTCGGCGATGGTGCTGTCCCAGCACCAGGCCGCGTGAAAGCCACCGTGCACGAAGACGAATCGCATGCCCTGCTCCTAACTGCGGACGGACCGGCGGTCGAGCGCGAAGCTGAGCACCTGCGATGCCAGCATCTCGAGTTGACCGCGCACCGTCGTGTCGATCAGTTCACCCGAGGAGTCCCACACCGGATCCGCCGAGTTGATCGGTACGCCGAGCGGTGTCGGCCAGGCCCGCAACGCATGCCCGATCACCCGCAACTGGCCGAGCGTGCCCACCGCGGCCTGCCAGCCGTAGGCGCACGTGATGCAGCCCCACGGCGTGTTGTCCAGGTACACCCGCGGACCCTCCCGCAGGTCCTCGATGTAGTCGAGTGCGTTCTTGACCAGACCGGACACCGCGCCGTGATAGCCCGGCGAGGCGACGATCACCGCGTCGGCGTCCCGCAGCGCGCCGACGAGTTCGGCGGCCTTCGGGGTGCGGTCCAGATTGTGCGGCGCGTACATGGGCAGGTCGATGTCGGGGCCGGCGTAGAACTTCGTCCGCCCGCCCTGCTTCTCCACCTCATCCAGGCAGAACCGCAGCGCACGTTCGGTCGACGAGCCCGCGCGCAGCGTGCCGCCGAGCCCCACCACGAGCGGGCCGGTGCTCGCATCCGTCATGACACTCCTACTTGATCGCAATCGGGTTGACCGGGGAGCCCACGGCGCCAACAACTCTCAGCGGCGGGGCGATGAGCTGAAATTCGTACACGCCGTCGGTGGCGCAGTCGGCCGACAGGGCGGTCAGGTCCCAGTACTCACCGAGCATCAGCCCCATGTCGCGTAGACACAGCATGTGCATCGGCAGGAAGGTGCCCGCCACACCGGATGCCGGGTCGGGATCCTCGACCATCAGGTTGTCGGCGGCGATGGCCGCGATCTCGTGGTCGTGCATCCAGGCGGCGCACGTCCAGTCCAGCCCCGAACCGGGCTCGCCACCATCGCCGGCCTGCGCAAAGCGCGTCCACCAGCCGGTGTGCACCAGCACGATATCGCCGCGGCCCACGCTGACTCCCTGCGCCTTGGCCACCGCGTCGAGTTCGGCCGGGGTGATCGGGTTTCCGGGTTCGAGGAAGACATCGGCTCCGCGGAACCGCACGACGTCGAGCAGCACGCCGCGCGAGGTGATGCCCTTGCCGTCGACCTTGTCGATCCCGCAGTGGAACGCACCGAAACTGGTCACCGAGTCGGCCGGAAAGCCGTTGTACAGCTTGTCCTCGTAGTACACGTGGCTCAGCGCGTCCCACTGCGAGGCCGCCTGCAGTGGCATGACGATCATGTCGTCGTTGAACCGGAACGGATTGTCGACGAAGAACCCGCTGACCTCGTGGGCCACCGAGTTGCGGAGCCATTGCGGGCCGTACTTCGCCAGCGTCTGCGCGTCCCCGCCGTCGACCGTCATGACATGAACGGGGTTCTGCCGGAACTGGAATGCGCCCTGCGGCCCCGAGGAGCCGAAGTCCACGCCGAGCGGGAACACTCGGCCGTGCCTGGCCAGGCCGGCGGCCTCGACGATCTTCTCGGGGGTGATGAAGTTCAGCGTCCCCAGTTCGTCGTCGTCGCCCCAACGGCCCCAGTTGCGGACGTCGTCGGCGACTTTGCGGAAGTCCTTCATGCTGCCGGCCATCTCAACTCCCCTGCGCCGTGTCGGCGTTCTCTGATTCGCCGGCGATGCGCTGGGCGACGGTTCCGCCATCCACCCAGATCACCTGCCCCGTAATGTAACTGGCGGCGCGGCTGCCCAGGTACACCAGCACCGCGGCCTGCTCGTCAGGGTCGGCCACCCGGCCCAGCGGTGTGGTGAACGAGTCCAGGTAGCCCTGCCCGTAGGCAGAGCGTAACTGGTCGAGGATCGGCGTCTCCGTCACGCCCGGCCCGGTGCAGTTGATCCGGATGCCGCGCGCTCCGAGCTCGTGGACGTGACGCATCCCGTAGAGGACGATGGCCTCCTTCGACAGTCGGTAGCCGCCGTCGGCGATGGCCTCCGGATGCGCCGCGCACCAGGCCAGACCGTCCGCCATCGACTCCGTTGCGAGCAGGCCGGCGCATGCGCGGGCGTTCTCCCGGTAGGACGCCGCCGCCAGCGATGACACGTTGGTGATCGCCGAACCCGGCGGCATCCTGTCCACGAGTGCCTCGGTGAAGTGCCGCGTGCCGAGGAAGTTGATCCGCACCACCAGGATCGGGTTGCCGATCCCCGAGGACACTCCGGCGACGTTGAACAGCGCCATCGACCGGTCCGTCGACCCGTGCGGCCGCGCGGTCGATGGACTCCGTGTCGGACAGGTCGACCTCGATGAAGTCGGCGATGCCCGGTCCGTCCGCCGGCGCCCGGAGGTCGAGTCCGGTGACCCGCCCGCCCAGTTCGGCCACCTGGCGGGCCACCTGCGCACCGATGCCCGACGCGCAGCCGGTGACGACGACGTGTTTACCGTCGTAGCGCACCAACTCGTCGACTGCGGTCACGGTCAGCTCGCGGCTTCCCGCTTTTCCCGCTGTTCCTTCTCCAACTGGGCCGCCTGCACCCGGCCCTCGTTGATCTCGGCCATCGCCTCGGGAATCTCGCCCGCAGTGAACTTGCCGCCACGCCCGGTGGGCAGGCCACCGAACGAGTAGGTCTCGTCGAACAGCGGTGCGTCCGAGGCCAGGCGGCGCGCCTCGACCTTCTCGATCACCGGTTCGAGGCGCCTGGCCTTTGCGGCGACAGCCTTTTCGTCGCGCTCGACGAACTCGGGCAGGATCTCCTTGCCCATGATCTCGATGGACTCCATCGTGCCCTCGTGGCTACGCGGATTGAGCAGCAGGATGATCTCGTCGACTCCGCTCTCCTCGTAACCGCGCAGGAACTCCCGTACCGTCTCAGGTCCACCGATGGCACCGCGGCCGGGTCCGTACGCCAGCGTCGGATCCTCCTTGACCGCTTCCTCGTAACGCTCCCACACCTTGGTGCGGCCCGGCGTGTGCATGCCGGTCATGTAGTAGTGCATGATCCCGAACGAGAAGAAGCCGCCGCCGATGCCGAGCCGCTTGAGTGCCTCGTCGTCGCTGCGTGCGACCATCATCGACAGGTCGCCGCCGATGGCCAGCAGGTTGGGATTGATCGCCGGGGTGATGGGCGTGCCCTGCTCCTCGAACTCCTTGTAGTAGCCGTCGACGCGCTCCTTGAGCGGCCCGGGGCCGGTGTAGGCGAAACTCAGTGCGCCGATGGCCTTCTGAGCGGCCATCTGCACCGACGACGGACGGGTGCAGGCCACCCACACCGGCGGGTGCGGCTTCTGCAGCGGCTTGGGGATCACGTTGCGGGCCGGCATCTCGACGTGCTCGCCCTTGAACCCACTGAACGGTTCCTCGACCATGCAGCGGATCGCGACCTCGAGGGCTTCCTCCCATTGCGCGCGCTTGTCGGCCGGGTCGATGTTGAACCCGCCCAGCTCGGCCACCGAGGAGCCTTCGCCGGTGCCGAACTCGACACGGCCGTTGGACAGGTGGTCCAGCGTGGCGACGCGCTCGGCGATGCGGGCCGGGTGGTTGATCGCCGGGGGCAGGTGCATGACGCCGAAGCCGAGCCGAATGTCCTTGGTGCGCTGGCTGGCTGCGGCCAGGAACATCTCGGGCGCGGTGGAGTGGCAGTACTCCTCGAGGAAGTGGTGCTCGGTGAGCCAGACCGTGGAGAAGCCGGCCTTGTCGGCGGCCTCGACCTCGTCGAGGCCGTGCTGGAAGAGTTGGTGCTCGTCGTCCTCGGACCACGGTCGGGGCAGCGGGAATTCGTAGAACAGGGAAATCTTCATCGGTTACCTCCTGGAGAACTATGAGAATTACTGGGAGTGTCCGTGGACCGGTCGGCGGTCTCGGCGATGTGGCGGGCCGCCACATAGCCGAAGGTCATGGCGGGCCCGATGGTGGCACCGGCGCCGGCGTAGCTGCGGCCCATCACCGCGGCCGAGGCGTTGCCAACGGCGTAGAGGCCGGCGATCACCGCGTCGTCGGCGTCGAGGACGCGGGCGAACTCGTCGGTGCGCAACCCGCCCGAGGTGCCCAGGTCGCCCAGGATGATCTGGAACGCGTAATACGGGGGCTTACCGATCGGGTGCAGGTTCGGGTTGGGCAGGGTCGGGTCGCCGTAGTAGTTGTCGTAAGCGCTGTCCCCTCGATTGAAATCGTCGTCGTGACCCTGGTGTGCCAGCTCGTTGAACCGGGTTGCCGTCTGCCGCAACGCATCCGCCGGCACGCCGATCTTGCCCGCGAGTTCCTCCCAGCTGCCGGCCTCTTTGACGATCCCGGAGTCCAGCCACGCCTTGGGCAGTTTCCATCCGGTGGGGACCGGCGCGAACGGGATCTTCGGGATCGGCAGATGGCCGCCGACCACATACCGGTGGAACGACCGCTTGTCGGTGATCAGCCAGCATGGGATGTGCGTGACGCCGGACTGCTCGCCGGAGATCATGGCGTGCGCGAAATCCATGTACGGTGCCGCCTCGTTGATGAACCGCTCGCCCGCGCCGTTGACCACGAACTGCGACGGCATCATCCGCTCGTTGAGCATGAACTGCAGCCGTCCGTCCGGCCAGCACATCGCCGGGAACCACCAGGCCTCGTCGAGCAGGTCGGTGGAGGCGCCCACCTTCTCCCCCGCCCGGATACCGTCGCCGGTGGCAGCGGGATTACCGAAGCTCCAGTCCTTCTCGAGGACCGGCAGGTGTTCCCGGCGCCACTCCATGTCGTGGTCGAAGCCACCGCTGGCCAGGATGACACCACCGCGGGCGCCGATGCGCTGCGTGCGGCCGTCGCGTTCGACGACGGCGCCGGTCACCGCGCCGCCCGCCCCGTCGCCATCGCGTATCAATTCGATCATGGGTGCGTCCAGCCACAGCGGGATGCCGTGGTCCGTCATCGCCAGCCGCATCCGCGCGGCCAGCGACTGTCCGATGGCGGCCATCCGGTCGCCGAAGACCCGCGCCCGGAACATCCGGTAGATCAGCTTGACCAGCACAGCCTTGCCCCGCCAGTTCTGCCGGACCTGGTAGAACAGCCGAAGATCCTTGGGGGCGAACCAGATTCCCTTCGGCGCCAGCGCCAGCGGCCGCAGCAGGTGCTGCTCATCGTCGCCGAGTTTGCGCAGGTCGATGGCGGGGACGTTGATGGTGCTGCCCAGCGCCGATCCGCCCGGCACTTCGGGGTAGTAGTCGGCGTAGCCGGGCTTCCAGACGAAGTCGAACCAGGTACTGCGCTTCTCGAGGAACTCCATCATCTCCGGCGCCGCCGTGACGTAGGTGCGCAGGCGCGCATCACTGACCAGACCCCCGGTGATCCGTCTGAGGTAGTCGAATGTCTCTTCGGGGTCAGGTGCGTAACCCTGACGGCGCTGCGACGGTGCACCCGGCACCCAGATACCGCCGCCGGAGAGTGCGGTGGAACCACCGAACTGCGCGGACTTCTCGACGACCAGGGTGTCCAGGCCGGCGGCCTGCGCGGCCAGCGCGGCGGTCATACCGCCGCCGCCACTACCGACGACCAGTACATCCACGACGGTGTCGAAGTCCGAGCCGAAGTCGTTCTCGCTCATGCGGGCACCGCCGTTCGGATGGCGAACCCGGCGATCAGGTCCGGCGCGGGCCGGTAGTAACGCTGCACAGTCTGATAGGGCCCCGAGGCCGCGAGCGCGGCGAAGGCCGCCACCCAGGTGCGGACTTCGTGCGCGGAGTTGCCGGCTTGTCCGGCGATCCAGCTGTTCTCCCACGCGTCGATGTCGGCGAGCCGCCCGGTGTCCAGCAGATCCAGGAATGCGTGATCCCAGTCCGGGTTCAGCGGTTGCAGCGCGGTGTCGCCCTGGGCGAAGTCGTGAGCCGCCGCCATCACCGCGGCCTGACGCGCGGCGCGTTGCTCGACGCTCATCGGGGCGCCGCGCACGATGCGGTCCAGGGCGGCGGGCGGCGCGGTCGCCAGGGTGGGCACGGGCGGATCGTGCGACAGGCCGCCGGAGCCGACCACCAGCACCCGTTTGTCCAGTGTCGCAAGGAAATCCCCGATCGCGGCACCGAGGGCGCGTACCCGCCGGATCGGTCCCAGCGGGGTGGCCACGGAGTTGATGAAGACCGGGATCACCGGGACCGCGGCGGCGTCGCCGAACAGCGCCTGCAACGGCTGAACCGTACCGTGGTCGACATCCATGCCCGCCGAGATCGAGACGTCCACGTCCGCGTCGAGAACCGCGGTCGCGCAGGCGTTGGCGATATCGGCCGCGACGTTCAGCGGTCCTGACTGGGTGCCGTAGTCGCCGACGCCGGACGCGGCGGTGCCGATGCAGAACGGCGGCATCAGCCGGTAGAAGAAGCCGTTGTAGTGGTCCGGCGAGAAGATCACCACAAGGTCGGGGTCGTAGTCGGCCACGAACGCGCGCGCCCGCGCCAGTTCGCCGGTGATGTCGTCGAGCAACTCAGCCGACGGACCCGGAAGGTTGAGCAGTGGGCTGTGCGACATGCAACACAGAGCCAGTTGCGCCATGGGATTCACCGCCTTCTCCGTCAGGTGACGTCAGTGCGAGCGCGTGGAACAGGTCGGCGCTCAGTTCGGGAGCACGCTGGGCGATGCAGGAACCGGCGACGCAGCGGTCGGGCCGCAGGAACAGCACGGAGTCGGTCTGGGTGTCGAAGAACTTCTTCAGCGCCCCGGTGCGGTCGCCCACCACGACGACGTCCGGATCGGGTTGCTCACCCGTTGGGGTCCAGTGCAGCTGGGTGGCCGGACGGGCGGCAATGAAGCTGGCGCCCAGGGCCTTCCAGCGCGCGAACTCCTGTTCGCCGAGCAGCCGGCGCGGGTCGTTGTTCCAGCACAGCACCGCGAACCACGGGCCGATGACGTCGTCGAGCAGGACGTTCTGCCGCTCGCGGGTGTCGACCGAGGGCTGAATGAACAGCGTGCCGACCGCGGAGCCGGGCGCCGGCGGTGTGCTCGCGTGCACGACGGCGCCCTGTTCGTATCGGGGCATCGGTTTGAACCGCATCTCGAGCACATAGCGCTTGAGCGACGGTACGACCGAGGCCGCGCGGATCACCCTGTCGCGCAACCCCGCAACGCGTCGGTTGGTCGGCGAGATGACCCGTCCCACCATGGTCGACAAATCGATCATGGCGCGAGCGTGCTTGCGCCGTTCGATGTCGTAGGAGTCCAGCAGTGCGTCACCGGCCTGTCCGTTGACCACCGCGGCCAGCTTCCACCCGAGGTTGGCGGCATCACGAATGCCGCTGTTGTAGCCCTGGCCCTGCCACACCGGCATCAGGTGGGCGGCGTCGCCGGCCAGCAGCAGGCGGCCCTTGCGGAACGACGCGGCGATGCGCGAGTGGTGGGTGTACACCCGGTGCCGAATGATGTCGACCTTGTCCGGGTGCGGCACGAACGTGGCGAGCAGTTTGGCCACGAACGCGGGATCGGAAGCCATCTCGTCGGTTTCGTCAGCGTGGATCATGAACTCGAAGCGCCGGATCCCGTGCGCGATCGAGATCGACGCGTAGGGACGCTCGGGGTCCGCCCCCACCTCGCTGTTGGGGTGGCCGAGCGGATCGTTGGCCAGGTCGATGACCACCCAGCGCGTCGACGACGTGGTGCCCTCGAAGGGCACTCCCATCAGATGCCGGGTCGCGCTGCGGCCACCATCGCAGCCGACGACATAGCGGCTCCGGACCTTCGTGCCGTCACTCAACTCGGCGGTGACACCGTCGGCGTCCTCGGCGCATCCCGTCATCTGGGCACCCCACCGCACCTGCACATGCGCGAATCTGTCCAGGCCGGAATGCAATTCGGCATCCACCATGGGCTGCACGAAACCGTTGCGCTTAGGCCAGCCGAACCGCGCGTCGGGCGGCGCCATCTCGACGAGCAGCTTCCGTTTGGAGTCGAAGAACCGCAGGATCTGATTGGGCACCGTGTGCGGCAGGACGGCCTCGACCAGCCCGATCGACTGGAACGTGCGCAGTGATTCGTCGTCGAGTCCGACACCCCGCGGATAGTCGATCAGACTGTCGCGCTCCTCGACGATCAGGGTCTTGACCCCTTGCAGACCAAGCACATTGGCCAGGGTCAGGCCGACCGGTCCGGCACCCACGATCAGGATGTCGACGTCTTCGGCTCTGGTCACGGTCAGCGCCCCAGCAGGAAGTCGAGATGGAGTCGGTTGAACGTCTTGGGATCCTCGTATTGGGGCCAATGCCCGCAGCCGGACATCACCTCGAAGCGGGCACCGGGGATCATCGATGCGATGCGCTTGCCCTCGCCGACGTCGGCGGTCGGGTCGTCACTGGTCCACAGCACCAGCGTCGGCGCCGTGATGGCGCCGTATTCAGCCGGCCCCATCAGGTTTCGCGCCCGGATCTCGGGATCCTGCAGCGCCATGATGTCGCGCATGGCGGCGATGAAACCCGGTTGGCGGTAGATGCGCTGCCGACTGGCGACGATGTCGTCGTAGTCCTTGGACTTGTCGGCCATCAGCCACTTGATCCGGGCCTGTACGGTCTCCCAGGCCGGGTCCTCGACGGCGGCCATCGACAGCGCGATGATGCGCTTCATCACCTCGGGGTCGGCCTGCGATCCGCCGGCGGTGTTGAGGACGAGCCGGTTGATCCGGTCGGGGTGATCCGACGCCGCGCGCGAGGCGACCCAGCCGCCCAGGGACTCACCGGACAGGCTGATCGTTTCGGCGCCGATCGCGTCGAGCACCGCGAGCAGGTGGTCGAGGTAGTGGCTGATCTCCAGCGGATGCCCCGGCTTGTCGGTGTAGCCGTGGCCCAGCATGTCGATCGACCAGGTGTCGAAGTGCTCGGCGTGCGACTCGAGATTGCGGATGTACGCCTCGGCGTGCCCGCCGGACCCGTGCAGCAGCACCAGGACCGGCTTCCCCGCCTCCCCGGCGTGCAGGTAGCGGGTGCGTACTCCCCCGGCATCCAGGTACCCCTGCGAGAACGGAACGCCCTGGAGATCACTCCAAATGCTCTCGAACTCCGCCACGAACTACCTCTCTGCCTGCGATTACGTCATTCTCTTTTTATGCGTGCAATGTGTGCTAATATCGCTCATCAATGTGCACTATGTATAGAGCATCCTTCTCACGATGACGTCTGTCAAGGGAACACATGGACGGGCCGCCAACGGCGCCGCGCCCGTCGGAGCCATGCCCGGGTCGCAGACACTGGCCCGGGGTCTGACCGCACTCCAGTCGGTCGCCGCCACGCCGGGCGGCCTCACCGTGCAGCAGGTCGCCGACCAGATCGGTGTGCACCGCACCATCGCCTACCGACTGCTGGCCACTTTGGCCCAGTTCAACCTGGTGGCCCGCAACGACGACGGCCGCTACCGGCCCGCCGCCGGCCTCGCCACGCTGGGGGCCGCGTTCGACAACAACCTGCGTCAGCTGTGCCTGCCGCGATTGCGGGCGCTGGCCGACGAACTCGGCACCACGGTGTCACTGTTGGTCGCCGAGGGTGATCAGCAGGTTGCCGTCGCGGTGATCGTGCCGACCCAAGTTTCGTATCAGCTGTCATTCCACGAGGGCAGCCGCTATCCGCTCGAGCGCGGGGCCGCCGGCGTCGCACTGCTGGCCAGCATGCCGCCCAGGCCCGGTGAGCGTGATCTGGTCACCCTCACCCGGGAGCGCGGTTGGGTGATCACACACGGCGAGATCGAGCCGAACACCTACGGCCTGGCGGTTGCGGTGCACCGGCTGCCACCCTCGCCGCCGACCTGCATCAACCTGATCTCGCACCGCCAGGATCTCGTCGAGCGGGGTCGCGACGCCGTCATCGCCGCGGCCGAAGAACTGTCCGAACTTCTGAACTGAGCTCGACCTGGAAAGGATTGCCGCTGTGACGAATTGGGACAGCGAAGTCGACGTGATCGTGCTCGGGACGGGCGGCGCGGGCCTGACGGCGGCGCTGACGGCCGCCGTCGACGGGGCGGAGGTGGCCATCTACGAGAAGGCCGCCACGGTCGGCGGCACGACCGCCGTGTCGGGCGGCATCGCCTGGATACCCGCTCACAACCGGGCACCGGACGAGGATCTGACGGTCGCCGACGCGATGGCCTATCTGCGGGCGCAGTCGTTCGGCACGATGGACGAGGGCCTGGTGGAGACCTTCGTGCGCACCGGCCAACCGATGATCGACTTCGTCGAGGCGCACAGCGAGATGCGTTTCGAGATCGCCACGGGCTTCCCCGATTACAAGCCGGAACTGCCCGGCGGGCGCCCCGGCGGCGGCCGTTCGCTCGGGGCGGCCCCCTACGACCTGAACCGCGTTCCGCAGTGGCGTGACCGCATCACGTCATTCCCCGCCGACTTCAGCAATGTCGGGATCGACGCGGAGACGCGGGCGCGGCTGCACGCCGACATCGACGACGACTCCGGTGACATCGTGGTGGCGGGCGCGGCCCTGATCGCCGGTCTGCTCAAGGGGCTGTTGGACCTCGGCGTGGAGCCGCAGACCGGCGCCCGCGCCGTAGCACTGCTCAGCACCGACGGTGCGATCACCGGGGTCCGAATCAGCTCTGGGGACAACACCTTTGACGTGCGTGCCCGGCGCGGCGTCATCTTGGCCAACGGCGGCTTCGAATGGGATCCCGGCCTGGTCGATGCGTTCCTGCGTGGCCCGATGCACGGTCCGGTGTCACCGCCGACGAACACCGGCGATGCGCTGAGGATGGCGATGGCGCACGGCGCCGATCTGGCCAACATGGGTGAGGCGTGGTGGGTTCCGGTCATCCAGATCCCCGGTGACACCATCGACGGGCACCAGCGCAGCCGCAGTGTCCGCCTGGAGCGGACCCGGCCGCGCAGCATCATCGTCAACTCGGCGGGCAACCGCTTCATCAACGAGGCCTGCGACTACAACTCGATGGCCGGTGCGTTCCAGTACCTGCACCCCCGCGACGGCTACGTCAACGACCCGGCCTGGATCGTCTTCGACGACCAGCACCTGAAGCGGTACGGCTTCCTGAGCGTCGAACCGGGCGGCGAAGCGCCGGACTGGTTCTGCAAATCGCGGGATCTGGGCGAGCTGGCCGCCAAGACCGGCATCGACGCCGACGGTCTGGCCCGCACCGTTGCGGCATGGAACGCCAATGTCACCGACGCCGCGGATGGTCCCGCCCCCCGCGACCCCGACTTCGGCCGTGGCTCAAGCGCTTACGACGGGTACTGGGGCGACCCGAACGCCTCGACGCCGGCCGGCCAGACCCTGGGCCCGCTGGACAACCCGCCGTACTACGCGGTCCCGGTCGCCCTGGGCGCGATGGGCACCAAGGGCGGGCCGCGCACCGACCGGGACGGCCGGGTCATGCACGTGTCGGGCGCGGTGATCCCGGGCCTGTACGCGGCGGGCAACGCGATGGCCGGCGTGACGGGCCGCGCCTACGGCGGCGCGGGCGGCACCATCGGCCCGGCAATGGTGTTCGGTTACCGCGCCGGGCATCACGCCGCGACCGGCCGCAGCGCCGAGATCGACGAAAAGGCCTGAACCACTCGACCTTTCCCGCCCGCACGTACCGTCTGGGCGTTACTGCGCGAGGAAGAAGGCGGCTGCCCGGGCCAGCGAGTCCTCGATCGGCTCGGGCGTCCAGCCCAGTTCCCGCTCGGCCTTGCCGGTATCCAGCGGCGACATCAGATCGGTCATCCGGGTACCCGCCATGGCCATCGGAAGGTCGCGGCGCAACAGTCGGGAAGCGACGTCGTTGACGTAGGACGCGACGTACATCAGTCGAATCGGGATCGTGATGCGCGGTGGCCGAACGCCGGCCGCGTCGGCGACGATCTCGTGCACCTCGCGCATGCTCATGTAGCGGTCCGAGATGATGTAGCGCTCGCCGGGCCGACCGTGATCGGCCGCCAGCAGCATGGCACGGGCGGCATCCTCGATGCCCACGACTTCCAGGGAGAAGCCGGGTTGCACCGGCACCTTGCCCTTGGCCACCATCTCGATCATCGAGCCGTGCGGCGTGGGCTGCCAGTCGCGGGGCCCGTAGGTGGTCGAGATGCACATCGCCACGCCGGGCAGTCCCCGGTCCCTGGCGTAGGAGAACAACAGCTCCTCCGCTGCGACGCGCGCGTCGATGTACGGCCCGCCGCCGTCCCAGTTGCGCGGATCGTCCTCGGTGACCGGTCGCGTGTCGCTGATCCCGAGCGTCCCGATCGTGCTGGTGAACACGAACTTCCGTAGTCCCGCGTCGATGAACTCACAGGCGATGTCGAGCACGTTGCCGAGCCCCTCGACGTTGGTGCGGAACAACGGCGCCGGATCCCGCAGCCACATCCTCGCGTCGACCACGCAGTAGTAGATGACATCGCATCCGGTCATCGCCGTGCGCAGTGCGTCGTCGTCGAAGAGATCGCCGTAGCAGCGCTCGACGTCGAGGTCGTCGATCGCCTTGGTGGAACTGGTCTTTCGCAGCATCACCCGGACATCGTCGCCGGCCTCGACAAGTTTTCGGGTGACGTGCGAGCCGAGGAATCCGCTGGCGCCCAGGACCAGTTTCTTAGCCGGCACTGACGGAGACGTCCTTCCGCACCTTGTACTTCTGCACTTTGCCGCTGGCGGTACGCGGGAAGTCGTCGACCTTCTGCAGCTCCTCGGGCCACTTCTGCCGTGCCATGCCGGCCGCCTCGAAATGCGCCTGCACGTCGGCCAGCGGCGGCAGTTCGTGACCGGGCAGCATCCGCAGCACGGCGGTGGCGTGCTCGCCGTACCGGGCGTCGGGCGCGGCCACCACGACGGCCTCGGCGACACCCGGCATGCCCAGCAGCGCCTCCTCCACCTCGACGGCGCTGATGTTCTCGCCGCCGCGGATGATGATGTCGGACTTACGATCGGTGATCGTCAGATAGCCGTCCTCGTCGAATTCTCCGACGTCACCGGTGTGGTACCAGCCGTCGGCGTCAAAAGCCTTGGCCGTCAACGTGTCATCGGTGTAGCCCAGGCACAGGTCGGGACCGCGCGACAGGATCTCGCCATCCTCGGCCAGGCGCACCTCCACCCCGGACAGCGCGCAGCCGTCGGTGTAGAGCCGCTTGGCCTCCGGGGCGTCGTGGCGGGATCCGGTGATGGACGGGTGCTCGGTACTGCCGTATGACCGGAACACATTGATGCCGAAGTCGTTGAGCCGCTCGGTCACCGCCACCGGAACGGTGGATCCGCCCAAGCCCATCGTTCGCACGCCGTCGAGATGCTCATGGGTGAAGTCCGGGTGCTCGAGCAGACTGGTGACGAAGTACGGTGGGCCGCCGCCGATCGCCAGCCCGTCACTCTTCATCAGCGCCAACGCCTTTCCGGGATCCCAGACATCGGCGAGGTTGATCGGCTGACCGGACAACACGGGCATCAACAGCGCACCGACCATACCGATGAAGTGCCCCACCGGAGTCGCGGTCAGCTGCTTGCCGGTGTCCTTGCGGTTCTGCCCCACCAGCTGGTGGGTTTCGTGGACGAGGCTGTGATGGCTGTGCACGACGCCCTTGGGCGCGCTGGTGGTGCCCGAGGTGTAGGCGATCAATGCCGGCCCAGCCGGATCGGTGGCCAGCACACCGTCCATGGGCTTCTCGGCGAGCAGGTCGTCGAAGGTCGACGCATCGCCGCCCACCATCTGGGTCTCCCCCGCCCACCACCCCGACGATCGGCACGGCGGCAGAGATATCGGGTTCGTACACCATGCGCCCGAACGCCGCCGCGGTGATGAACGCCTTGGGCTTCGCGTCGGCCAGGATGTGGGTCAGTTCCTTGCGGCCGTAGAAGTGCACGATCGGCACCACCACCGCGCCCAGCAGCGCCGTGGCCCAGAACGACGCCGCCGCCTCGGTCCAGTTCGGCAACTGCAGGGCCACCACGTCGCCCGGGCCGACGCCGCGCTCGCGCAGCCCGGCGGCCAGGCGCCGCGCGGTCAGTTCCACGTCGGCGAAGGTGCCCGTATAGGGCCGGACGTCCGAGTGGACCCGGAACTCGGTGCCGGGTGCGGCAGCCAACCCTCGGGCCAGCAGGTCGCCGAGTGTGTCCGGCGTCCACCAACCCTCGCGTTCGTACCGTTTCACCAGTTCGTCAGGGATGTTCCGCATAAGCTAGCTCCAACTCCGCCCCCGGGCGGAAATGTTATTCTCTCTCACCAGAAATACCAATCTCGTAGACCATCAGCGGATCGAGGCCACATGTCAGCAGATCGCCCGGAGCGCACCCGCACGCTGCGTAAGCGTGTACGCGCCCACGTGACGGCATTGCTGACCATGTTGCTGACGGCGGCGGCGGTCGTGACCGCCCCGGCCGCGAACGCGATGGTGTACGGCAACTACGCCCTGAACATCCAGGGCAGGTTCGACTTCCACACCTGGATCTGGTTCATCTCCCCGTGCGACGAACCCGACTGCGTTTGGGTGCGGTCCCGCCATCAGCCGATCGCGCGGGCCTACCCGTATGCGGACACTGCGCACCTGGCGGACGGCCGCTACACACTCACTGTCGACGACCCGTACGGGCTGCGCTGCGGCAACGTCTACTACGGCCCCACGATCCCGACCCACGACGTCTACACCTGGGACGCCGTAACCCTGGCCGGCTCGATGGTGTCCACCTTCGACGCCGGCTGTGACGGGCAGCCCGGCGCCTTCACCTACCCGTTCTGGCTGACCCGGATGTGACGTCCCACGGAGCGATCAAAGACACCTGTCCACGCGATCAAGGGTTTTAGAGTATGAAAATGCGGATTCCGAAACGGGCCGGCCGGGCATCGGCGCTGGGACTGGTCTCGATGTGCGCGCTCAGCGCAGACCGCCCTGGTGGCGGTGCCCGCCGCCGCGGCCGACGGACCGCTCCATCACGTCCGCTACACCGTCACCACTGACGTGCCGTTTTACGCCGACATCTACTTCCGGGACGTCGATCCCCCGGACTGGGCCGCCTACAGCCACGATCCGTACTTGTTCACGCCGAAGGTCGAGGCCCAGGTCGGGCCCGACCAGCCATGGGTACGCGACGTGATGCTGGCCGACCCGACATCGTGGGCCCTGGTGGTGCCGACCAGTGGGCTCAATCCGACCACGCCGAATTTCCATTGCACCCTGGAGATCGACGGTGCCGTCGTGAAGACCAACACCGGCCTCAAGGGCGCGCTGTGCTCGATTCGCAACTGGTGAGGCCGGTCGCGCGCTGACGCGTCACCACCGGTCGGCGGTCAGGCGTCTCCGCGCACCCAGACGGCTTGACCGTCCTGAAGTGCGCAGGTGAGGAACAGTCCGTCCGGCGCCTGCGCCATATGGTCCTGACGGCCCGAGCAGTTCGTGCCGAATTCCTTGATGCCGTCCATCGGCATCGCGCGGAACCAGCGGGGCGCGTATCTGCGTGGCGAACCGCAGAACACCAGCCTGCCGGCCTGAATAGATGCTCCGGCCACCGCGGTCCCGAACACGTACGTGGACGTGTTGTCGCACGGGGTGCCCAGGACGACATTCGGCGTGATACCCGGGGTACAGAACGCGTCCTGGCACACCGCCGAGGCAGGCCCCGGTAGCGGCACCGGCACCGGAATCGGATCTGCCACCGCCGGGCCGGCCGTGAGCAGCCCGGCCGTCACGATCCCCGAAATCATCAGAACTGTGGTTCGCACGGCTCCTACTTTCGCATATCCGGAAACCTAATTCTCCCGCTCGGAGAAGATTACTTCACCTGCGCGACGGGCTTCGACGCGCGTATGGGAGGCTGGCAGGTACGGTCACGCTACCCGGCACCGGACAAGGAGATCCCCGTAATGCCCGAAGAACGGGACCAATCGCCCGAAGAACGGGAGAGCGCGGCCGCCGGCACCGTGGCCGACGCCGAGGCGGCCGCCGCCGCGGCCCAGGCGCGCGCTGACGCCGCCCGGGCCCGCGCCGCGGAGTTACGCCGCGAAGCCGAGAAACTGAGCGCAGCGGCGGCCCCCGTCGCGGTGCAACCGGACGTCCCGGCACGGCCCGCCGTCGCGGCGCAACCGACGGTGACGACGACGCCGGCCCGGCGACTTCGGCGGCCGAAGTCGGTGTGGCCGATCGCCGTCGCCGCCGGCCTGGTGCTGCTGTGCGCACTGTTGGGCGCCAGCGCCTTCATCATCCACCAGCACCGCGCGACGGAGCAGGACCGGCAGCATGCCGCCGAATACGCCGCGGCGGCCCGGCAGGGCGTCGTCAACCTGATGGCGATCAACTTCAACACCGCTGAGGGGGACGTCCAGCGCGTGCTGGACAATTCCACGGGGACGTTCAAGACGCAGTTCCAGGACACCTCAAAGGATTTGATCAAAGCGCTCAAGGACGCCAAGGTCGTCACCGAGGTCAACGTCAACAGCACCGCGGTCGAGTCGATGAAGCAAGACGGTGCGGTCGTGCTGGTGGCGGCGACCTCACAACGGGGCAATGCCGACTCGGCGAATCGTGATCCACGGACCTGGCGGGCCGTGGTGACCATCGCCCGGGAGAACGGCCAACTCAAGGTCTCGCAACTGGACTTCCTCTGAGTCGCTTCTGAGCTTCTCGGAGGGTGTCAGTTCAGCGAAAACCGGCGTGCCGCAAATGTTATTGTCAGGTTCGAGAACGCTTACATCACAGTTGGAGAAGCAGCATGCGGGTTGTCAGTGCGATCCTCGGCGCAGCCACACTGGCGACGGCCGGATGTGCTCGGCACCGCGCCGATGGCCGCGGCCTCGGACTACGGCTTCGAGATGAACGGCACGTATTCCTTTCTCTCCAACGGTGAATGGGCCAAGAGCAACGACATCTTCCACAACGAGCCGGTGGTCCGCGCCACCTGGCAGGTGTCATCGACGTGCACCAGCACCGCCAAATGCACCGGTCAGGTGACCAGCGACCAGGGCTGGACCGCGCCGCTGAAGTTCACCGTCGACCGTTGGATAGTCCTGCGTGACCTTCCGAACTGGGCGCCGTGCGAGGACGGCACCGCCGCAACCGGACACCAGATGTTCGTGTTCTACGGCACCAACGACGACGGCCAGAACACCAGGAGCACCGACCTCTTCGCCGGTCGGGACATCACGAAGACCGACAGCGGGGCGTGCGGCAGGAACCAGCAGCTCCTGGTCGAGATCCCGATGCGGCTGACACGCATCTAGAACGGTTCCCGGGGCGCTCAAAACGCCTGGCCACCAGTAAGACTCACCAGCGAGCCATCGCAGCCTGCCCGGCCGCCATGCGACCGGGCAGGCTGCGTTTGTGCTCAGGTCGGCAGGAGATCCTTCCATGACTGCGGCGTTGGCACCGGCGATCAGATTCGACTGCTGCACGAGTTGACCGTCCGGGCCCAGATACTTGCCCGTCTTGGGGTCGTACTTCGCGTAGCTGACCGAGGGACGCCCGAGTCGCGTTGGAGCCGAAAGCACTTGGCGCCGCGGGCACCGCACCCCCATCCACCGTCGGGACTTCCGCGGGGCCGGGAGCCGGCCCTGTCCCCTGCGGGCGCAGCGGTGTCAGGCAGCACGGCAGCAGGATCGGGACCCGGCGCGGGGCCGGTCACCGGCGGAACCGGCGCGGCGGCCGGGGCGACGGTCGCGCTCTCCGGTGGTGCCGCGGGCGGCACATCCGCCGACGGCGGCATCGGGCGTTCCATCGAGCGGACCGTACAGCCCGTCGCTCCCGGTATCGACGCGGTCGTCCGGCGGGACGCCCTGCGAAATCGTGTTCGGGTCAAAGGGATACGGCCCGACCACGTGCGGCCGGATGGACAGCGGCTCGAAAGGCTGGTCGCTGTCGCAGATCTCGACGGTCGGAGCCCGCTTACCGGGGTGATCCATGCACGGGTAGTTGCGCGCACCGCGCACACCGAGCGGCGAGTCCTGCGGCAGTTTGCAGTACAGGCCGTCGGGGGTGTCGATGTCGCTCTGGTCACCCGGGTTACGCCACTGCGACGGCGGCAGGAAGCCGACCGTGCACGGGGGCGGGGCGCCGGTCTGCAGCGAGAATTCACCCAGCGGCAGACCCGTGGGGTTGTTCCTCGGCAGACCGTAGGACTGCTGGGCCGCGATGTACGGCGGCAGCAACACCAGCAACTGTTCGACCGACGCGTTGTAGGTCACCAGGATCTGGCCGACGGTGGTCAGGTTGGCCAGCAGCACCGGCAACGTGGGCTTGATGTCGTTCAGCAGCCGCGAAGCCTCCTGCGCGGTGCCCGGCCCTTCCCGAAGCAGGGTGCGGATCTGCGGATCGTTGGTGGCGATCTGCCCGGTGATGCCGGCCAGGCTCGACGTCCACTGCCGGATGGCATCGGTGGTCTGCGCCTGCGAATCGAGAAGCGGCACAGCGTCATCGATCAGCGCACGGGTCTGGTCGGACACCGCGTTGGCATCCCTGGAGATCGTCGAGGCCGAGTCCAGCAGCGACTGCAGGTCATACCCGGCGCCGTTGAACGCCGTGAACGACTCATCCAGCAGATCGCTGATGCGTTCCTTGGGGATGCTCTCGATCAGCTTGCCGGCCTGGTCCAGCATGGGACCGACCGCCTGCGGAATCGTGGTGTCCTTCATCGCGATCACCGAACCGTCCTCCAGGTACGGTCCGGAGTCGGTGCGCGGCAGTAGATCCACATACTGCTCGCCGACCGCGGACACGCTCAGCACGCTGGCCTGCAGGTCCGAAGGGATCTTCGGTGAGGTGTTCAGCGTCAGCGTCGCCTCGGCGCCCACCGGAGTCAGCTTGACGTCGGTGACCTTGCCGACCTCCACACCGCGGTAGGTCACATTGCCGAAGCGGTACAACCCACCGGTGGAAGGCAATTGCAGCTTCACGTTGATCTTGCCGACACCGAGCAGGGTGGGTACCTGCATGTACCCGAAGATCATGACGGCCACGCCGAGGATCGAGGCGATGGTGAAGATGATCAGCTGGGTGCGTACGAACCGCGTCAGCATCAGCGACCTCCGGGTGGCGTCGTGCCGTCAGTCGGCGCTGCAGGGGGTGCTCCCGGAGCCGGTGCCGCGCCCGGTTCGGCCGCGTACGGTCCCGCAAACACCGAAGACGTCGTCTGCGTCACCTCGGGTCCGGCCGGGGTGGTCATCGTCTGCGGCACCATCGGCAGAATCGGCCCGTCGACGACCGGCATCGGTGCCGGTCGGGTATCGGAGCGTCGCCGAGTTGGGACATGTTCGTCGCGTCCGGCGGTGCCGCCTGATCGGGCGGGGGCGGCGCCAACGGGGCGTTCATCGGTTCGTAGGTGTAGTTCAGATAGTACGGATCACCCGGTGCCGGAATCAGTTTCGCGTGCTGCTCACCCCAGCGGGTGCCCAAGAACAGCGTGCGCTTCAGGCGCGGAATCGTCAGGTCGATCACGGCGAACAGGTTCATGTAGTCGCCGCGAACCGCCCGGTCGAGCAGGCCTGGCTGTACGGGAACGTCGTCGCGTAGGTCAGCGCCGTGGGAAGATCCGGACCGACGTCGGCCAGCGCCTTGATCGTCGGTTCCAGGTTCTTCAGGTCGGTCACCAGATCGGCCGTCGAATCGTTGGCCAACTGGGTGGCGGTGTCACCGAAGGTGCCCAGCTTCTGCAGCGCGGTGGTGATCCGCGGCCGCTCCTTGATCAGGACATCCAATGCCGGCGGAACCTCACGGATCACGCGCTCGATCACGTCATGCTGACCCGCGAACGTGCGCGGCGAGCCGATTCAGGTCCTGGATGGCGGCCACGATGTTGGCCCGTTGCCGGTCCAGCACACCCACGAAGTTGTCCAACCGGATCAGCAGATCGCGGACATCCTCCTCACGACCCGTCAGCGCCGTGCTGAAGTTGTGGATGATGTCGCCGATTTGGCCCAGCCCGCCACCGTTGACGACAGCGGACAGCGAGGCCAGCGTCTTCTCGGTGGACGGGTAGGTCGACGTCTGGTTCAACGGGACGCTGGACCCCGGCGCGAGGCGTCCTTGCGCCTGCTGGCCGATCGGCGGGTTCAGCGCGAGATGCATCGACCCCAGCAAGCTGGTCTGGCCGACGGTGGCGACCGCGTTGGCGGGCACGATCACATCAGGTTTCACCGAGACCTCGACGTCGGCATTCCAGTCGTGAACGGTCATCTTGCCCACGCTGCCGATGACGACGTCACCCATCATGACGGGTGAATTCGATTCCAGCGTGGCCACATTCGCGACCTCGACGTGATAGATGTTCGCGTCCGACCCGCGCCCCACCGCACCCGGCAGCGGCAGCGAATTCAGGCCCTGGAACGCGCATCCGCTCGCGGTGAGCACCACGCCGCACCCGAGTGCGACCAGTCGTGCGGTTCGCCTCCCGATCATGATCCCGGTGTCCCTTCGGCAGGCAGTGGCGCGTCGGGCGCCGGGGGCGGTGGCGATCCTTCGGCCGGCAGCAACACGCCGGGCAGGGTCGCCGGCGCGGGAGCGGGCGCCGGCACGGCCGCGGGCGGCGCTCGCCAGGCTCGGAGCCGGCTCGACCGTCGGCGGGGCGATCGGCGGTGCGTTGCGCAGCAACGGCGGCGACGGCGGTGCCGGCAGGCCTTCGGGGGCGAGCTGACCAGTCGACGGTCCCGGTGGCGCTCCCCAGCCGGGGGGCGGCGGGATGTCGCCGGATCCGACGAACGCCGACACCGCAGGCAGCGGCTCCGGTGGGCGGACGGTACCGCCACCGTTCGGCGCCAGGGCCGGATCCGTGACGACCACGTCGGCGGGATTGGCGGACGGCATCAGGTACGGGTTGACCTCGAACGGAGTGAGCACGTTGGCGTTCAGCAGTCGCAGCCCGGGGCCGAGGTACTGCGCGCACAGCTTCGCCGTTTCCGGCGCGGTCGTATTCTCCAGAGCACCGATCGCACCGCAGACGAAGTGGATCGGGTTCGAGAAGTTGGGCAGCGCGAAGGCGCCGGCGTAGTCGCCGGTGTCTGGACGGTAGATGTTGTAGCCGTTGGCGAATGCGTTGGGCGCGATGTGCAGGACATTCTCCAGCGACACCTTGCTGTCGACCAGGATCTGGGTGATGTTGGCCAGACGCTGGACCTGTTCGCTGGTCGCGGCGCGCGAGCCCGCGACGAATCGCTTGACCTCGACGATCGCCACCGACAGGTTGTTCAACGCGCCGTCCAGATCAGATCGGCTGTCGTCGAGCACGCTGGTCAGCGTCGCCAGCCGATTCTGGAACTGCACGATCTGGGTGCTGCTGCCCTTCAGCGCCGTGACGAAGACCTGCAGGTTCTTGATGATGCTGACGATGTCCCCGCTGCCGTCGGCGAGGATGCGACCGACGCCGGACAGCTGCGCCAAGGTGTCGCGCAACTTCTGGCCGTTGCCGTCCAAGGCGTTGGCCGCCGAGTCGATGAACCGCGAGACCGACGTCCCGTCAACCCCCTTCTCGGGTCCCAAATCCGTTGCCAGCCTGGTCAGTTGGGTCTTGACCTCATCCCACTCAACCGGTATCGCGGTGCGGTCGATTCCGATGACGGCGCCGTCGGCCATCGTCGGGCCGTCGCCGTTGCGGTACGCCGGGGTGAGCTGCACATATCGGGCCGAAATCAGGTTCGGCGCGACGATGACCGCTTTGGCGTCGGCAGGCACCGACACGTCGGGGTCGACGCTCAGCGTCATCTTCGTCTGCGTGCCGGTGGGAACGATGGCGTCGATCTTGCCCACCTTGACGCCGGCCACCCGTACCTCGTCACCGGGATAGATCGCGGTGGCGGTCGGGAAGATCGCCGTGATCTTCTTGGGCGCGTAGACGGTCTGGCGCACCACGAACGCCACCCCGGCTACCAGCAGCACGGCCAGTGCGATGGCCGCGCCGATCACCCAGGGCCTGCGGTTCATCGTGATCCTCCCGGAATGGCGTTGCGCGGAACCGCGCTTCCGAGCTCGGCGCGCGGACCTGCGTTGTCCGGCGGCCGCCCCTTGTTCACACCGGTGCGGAAGCCGAACGCGTAGTCCAGGAACGGCTGCAGCAGCTGCGCGGGCTGGACGTTCGGGATGAACGCGGTGTAGTAGAACCCGTTGGAAACGGTTTCGCCCTGGGTCAGCTGGAACTTCACGAAGCCGGGAAGCGCCTTCATCAGGTTGTCGCGGTTCTTCTCCAGCATCGCCGACACGTCGTTGAGCCGCGCCAGCGTGGGAGCCAGTTCTTTCTCGTTGTCGTGCACCAGACCGGTCAACTGCTGCGACACCGCCGACGTGTTGGCCAGCAGGTCCGAGATGGCCGTGCGCCGGTCGTTGAGCACCCCGACGAGGTCGTTGGCGTTGAGGATCAACGTGTTCACCTGGGCGCTGCGGTCGGACAGGACGCCCGACACGTCACTGGCGCTCTTGAGCAGATCGCCCAATGACTCGTTGCGGGCGTTCAAGGACTTGGACAACCGGGTGAGGTTGTCGAAGGTGGGGCCGAGTTGCGGCGCGACCTGGTCGAGCGTCTCGGACAGCGTGTCCAGCGACTGATTCAGCGAGCCGGTGTCGGTTCCGGCCGAATTCGTGGTGAGGTCACCGACTGCATCGGTCAACGAATACGGCGACGACGTGCGCGATGCCGGGATCACATCGAGCGGGTGCATCGTCTTGTCGCCTGCGGATTCCAGCGCCAGTACCCGTTCGCCCAGTAGCGATCCGGTCCTGATGTGCGCGGTGGTCTCCGAACCGAGCGGAACCTTGCCCTCGGCTGCGAAGGTGACCAGCGCTTCGCCGTTGTCCAGTGAAACGCTCTGCACCGCACCGACTTTGATGCCCGACACGGTGACGTCGTTGCCGGGCAGCAGGCCGCCGGCCTCGTCGAACTTGGCCTGATAGCGCACGGTGGTGGCCCAGGAGATCAGCTTTTCGGGCTGCAGACCGATGGCGATCACCAGCAGCACCAGCACAGTGCCGATGAAGCCGGCCTTGATCAGTTTGGATCCGCGGTATCTAAGCATCGGGCTCCGCGCACCTTCCGGTCGTTTGCTTGATCCAGGGGAACACCGCCGTGCGGCCCTGCAGGTCGGTGACCCGGAGTGTGATGCCGCAGATGTAGTACTGGATGAAGCTGCCGTAGGCGCCCAGACGCGCCAGCTTGCGGTAGTTACCCGGCATGCGCTGGATACCGGCGTCGAGGCTGTCCTTGCCCGCGAGAAGCAGTGGCGCCAACCGGTTCAGCTGGTCGACCGTGCCGGACAACGGCGGCCTGGCCTGGGTGAGCAGATCCGCCAGCGACGCGGTCCCGCTGTCCAGCGAGGTGATGGCGGTGGCGATCGGATCGCGGTCCTGGGCGAAGCTGGACACCACCTTCTCGAATCGGTCCACGGCATTGGAGAACTCCTTGCCGTTGTCGCCGAGGGTGCCGACCACCGTGCGCAGGTTGTCGATCAGCGCCTCGATCACCTGGTTGTTGTCCGCCAACGCACTGGAGAACGACGACGTCCTGGTCATCAACGACTGCAGAGTGTCGCCCTGGCCCTGGAAGATCTCGACCAGCGCCGAGGTCAGCGCGTTGACGTCCTGCGGATTGAGGCCCTGCAGAACGGGTTTCAACCCGCCGAGCAGCATGTCGAGGTCCAGCGCCGGGGAGGTCCGGTCGACCGGAATCTGCGATCCCGCCGACAGGATGCGGGTGGATCCCGGCGAGTCGACGAGTTCGAGGTAACGGTCACCGACCAGGTTGAGATAGCGGATCGCGGCCTTGGTGCCGGTGGTGAGCACGATGCTCTTGTCGGCGTCGAAGTCCACCTGAACCTGGCGGTCCGCCAGCAATTGCACGTCGCGGACGGTGCCCACCCGGATACCCGCGACCCGGACGGTGTCACCTTTCACCAGCCGTGACGCATCCTTGAAGATCGCGGAGTAGGCCGAGGTGGATCCGGTTCGCACCTGCGCGAAAGTGGCGAACAGCAACGCCGTGAGCACCACCATGATCACTGCGAAGATGCCGAACTTGATGATCGTGTTGCGTGATCCGGTCATCCGGGCATCCCCATCTGTGAGGTGTTGCGCGGTACTCCGCCGAGCTGTCCGAACAGCCATTCCTTCAAGCCGGCCGAGTTCAGCAGGATGCCCTGGTTTCCGTACTGGAAGGGATTGGCACCGGTGTCGGACAACACATACGGCGGGATGAAGTCCGGCGGCAGGACGGGCAGTTTCTGCGATTCGCAGGAGGATCCGCTCTTGGCGTTCACCTTCGGCAGATCGTTCGGCCAGCGGTAGCGCTCGATGCCGAGGGTGAACGCGACCGACACCAGCACACCGGGATCCGGCAGTGGTGGCGACTTCGCGAACGGCGCGATACCGCCGACGCCACACCGGATGTTGTCCTGGTAGCGCGCCAGCACATCGGTGGTCGGAACCAGAAGGTGCAGAACATCGGTCAGGCTTTGGCGATTACCGCCGATCACCTCATTGCCGATGTCGGCCAGACCCGTCGAGCTGACCAGCACGGTGTCGAGGTTCTTCTGCTCGTCGACGATCGAGTTACTGATCGTGACCGCGTTGTCTGCGGCATTCATCAGGTCCGGTGCCCCGTCCGCGTAGGCGCTCGCAACCGGCGGCAGGGCTTCCATCTCGTGCTCCAGATTGGGCAGGCTGGGATCCAGTTTGGCCAGCAACCGGTCGAAGTCGGTGAACGTCTGACCGATCTTCTCGCCGCGGCCGCTGAACGCCTTCGAGATCGCACCGAGCGTCTCGTTGAGCTTCTCGGGCTGGACCTTGTCGAGCAATGAAACCAACTGCTGGAACACGGTGTTGATCTCGACCGTGACGTGCTCGGCGTTGATCACCTGGCCCGCCTGCAGAGCCTGTGCCGACGGGTCGCCGGGAGCCACCAGTTCGACGAACTTCGAGCCGAACACCGTCGAGGACGCGATGTTGGCGTTGACGTTGGCGGGGATGAGATGCATCTGCGACGGGTCCATCGCCAGGTGCAGGGCCGCGGTCCCGTCCGGCAGGCTCTCGATGGAGGTCACCTTGCCCACCTGCACACCGCGCATCTTGACCCTGTTGTCAGGGTTCATCACCAGGCCGGCGCGGTCCGAGATGACCGTCAGCGGGACGGTTTTGGTGAAGCTACCGCGGAAGAGACCAACGGACAGCGCGACGATACCCAGGATCACGAGCACCGTGAGCAACCCGGCCAGCGGGCGGACGTAGGAAGTGCGTGTCACGTGTGTCCCTATCCCGACAGGTTGAAGTTGCCGTTGGCGCCGTAGATGGACAGTGACACCAGCAGGGTCACCGCGACCACGACGACAAGTGAGGTGCGGACGGCGTTGCCGACCGCGGCGCCCACCCCGGAGGGGCCGCCGGTCGCGAAGAAGCCGAAGTACGTGTGGATCAACAAGATCGTGATCGCCATCAGGATGGCCTGCAGGAACGACCACAGCAGGTCGATCGGATTCAGGAACGTGTTGAAGTAGTGGTTGTACAACCCGGCGGACTGGCCGAACAGCACTACGGTGACGAACTTCGACGCGACGAAGGACAGGACCACCGCGATCGAGTACAGCGGGGTGATCGCGATCATCCCGGCCACGATGCGGGTGGACACCAGGTATTCGATCGGCCGGATGCCCATCGATTCCAGGGCGTCGATCTCCTCGTTGATCCGCATCGCCCCCAACTGGGCGGTCACCCCGGCGCCGAACGTCGCGGCCAAACCGATCCCGGCCACCACCGGCGCACTGATACGCACATTGATGAACGCCGCCAGGAAGCCGGTCAACGCCTCGATGCCGATGTTGCCCAGACTCGAGTAGCCCTGCACGGCCAGCGTGCCGCCGGCCGCCAGTGTCAAGAAGCCGACGATCACCACGGTGCCGCCGATCATCGCCAGGGTGCCCGCACCCATCGAGATCTCGGCGATCAACCGGATGATCTCGCGGCGGAAATGCACCGTCGCGTGCGGCACGCCGGCCAGCGCCCGCCCGTAGAACAGAATGTGGTCACCGAGGCGGGAGAAGAACCCGACCGGTCGGCCCAGCTGGCGGAAAGCCCGCGGATACGTCCCGCGCAGCGTCTGCATGGTGCCCATCAGTGGGTGGTCATCCGGATACCGATGGCCGTGACCACCACGTTGATCACGAACAACGCCATGAACGCATACACCACCGTTTCGTTGACCGCGTTACCGACCGCCTTGGCGCCACCACCGCTGATGGTCAACCCGCGGTAGCAGGCCACCAGACCGGCGATCAACCCGAACAACGCCGCCTTCACACACGAGATGATCACTTCCGGCACCCCGGTCAGCAGCGTGATACCCGCGGCGAACGCACCCGGGTTCACATCCTGGATGAACACCGAGAACACATAGCCGCCCAGGATGCCGATGATCACCACCAGCGAGTTCAGCAGGAGTGCGACCAGACCGGAGGCCAGCATCCGCGGTGTCACCAGGCGCTGCACCGGGTTGATGCCCAGCACCTCCATCGCGTCGATCTCCTCACGGATGGTGCGCGACCCCAGATCCGCACACATCGCCGTGGCCCCCGCCCCGGCCACGATCAACACCGTCACCAACGGGCCCGATCTGGGTCACCGCGCCGAACGCCGCACCCGCCCCGCTCAGATCAGCGGCACCCGAGTTCGCGCAACAGGATGTTCAACGTGAACGACACCAGCACCGTGAACGGAATCGCCACCAACAGCGTGGGCGCCAACGACACCCGCGCGACAAACCACGACTGCTCCAAGAACTCCCGCCACTGGAACGGCCGCTTGAACACGAACCGCACCGCATCCGCCGACATCGCGAACAACCCGCCGATGGCCTGCATCGGCCCCGACAGATTCCGCATCGCGGGAACCCCCGGCGACCACCGCTCCGGACCCTTAACCGCCATTACCTGGTCCTTCCAAGATCGTCACCGCAGATACCGCCGTCGGGCCCCCGAGATTGTGCGCCAGACCGACGCGGGCGCCGTCGACCTGGTTGGGGGCCTCGCCGCGCAACTGTCCGAATAGCTCCACGCACTGGGCGACGCCTGTGGCGCCCGGTGGATGTCCTTTGGCCTTCAGTCCGCCGCTGGGGTTCACGGGCAGTGCGCCCCCCACGGTGGTTACTTCGGCCTCCACAAGCTTGTAAGCCTCGAAGCGATCGGCGAAGCCCAGATCTTCATAGCTGATCAACTCGATCCCCGTGAAGAAATCGTGAACCTCCGCTACATCAATGTCCGAAGGTGTAAAGCCCGCCATCGCGAAAGCCTGCTTGGCGGCCCGCACCGTGGACGGGAAGGTGGTCATGTCGTTCTTGTGCTGATGCATGACGGAGTCCAGACCCAGACCGACGCCGCGGATCCACACCGGGCGGTCGGTGAAACGGTCGACCACGTCTTCGGCAGCCAGGATGACCGCGGCCGCACCGTCACTCTGCGGAGCGCAGTCGAACGCGCCGATCGGATCAGCCACCACGGGCGCGGCCAGCACTTCGTCGAGCGTGATCTCGAACCGCAGTCGCGCCTTGGGATTGGACACGCCGTGCCGGTGGTTCTTCACCGCGATCTGCCCCATGTGCTCCCGGGTGGCCGGCGACTCATGGATATAGCGGCGCAGATGCAGCGCCACCCCCGCCGGAGCCACCAGCCCCAGCGGGTAGTCCCACGCCATGTCCTGGGCCATGGGCACCCATTCCCAGATCGATCCCTTCGACGCCGTCTCACGGACCTTGTCGGCGCCCATCACCAGCACGACGTCGTAGGCGCCCGCGGCGACGGCGAACAGCGCGTTGCGAATCGCGTCCTGACCCGTCGCGCAGGAATTCTCGACGCGGGTGACCGGCAGCTCGGGCAACCCGAGGGTGTCGGCGAGGATGCCGGACGGGAAACCGTCAGCAGTGCCCAGTTGGCCGAACCACGCGGCCTGAAGGTCCGTCTTGGAGATGCCCTTGTCGACGCTGGCGGCGCACTCAGCAAACGCCATCGGCAGGAGATCCTTGATACCCAGGGCGAAGTGTTCGCCGAACGGCGTCATGCCGGCGCCGATTACAGCAACCTTCCTCACGCCGCCTCCGATTCGGGTTGGAAGGCATAACCATAATCGGGAACACCCTGCCGCACGGCGATTCTACGCAGAACGAGACGGCCGCGATCGCCGATGTCGACGGAGTCCGGATCGGCCCCGGTGACCTTCACCAGAGCGCGTACGTCGACCTCGTCGAGCTCGATGATCACCAGGGCGTACGGCGTCCGCAGGCCCGGCACGGGCATGTGCACCGACACCGAGGTGTAGACGGTTCCGGTGCGGGGCAACGGCACCAACTCGTAATCGGTGGCCAGTGCGCCGGATTCGTCGAGGCGATACCGCGGCGGGAAGTCCAGCTGGTCACTGTCGGCGAATTTACCTGCCTCCCAACGGGTTTTGGCTTCGAAGGCACGTTCGTAGGCGGCCAACGAGATCGGGATCTCCGGGCCTGGAACCAATGTCGTCGCGGGCATCGGCCGCAGGGCGGGCTCGTTGCGCACGATCCGGGCCGCACCGCCGGCGACGGTGATGCCGGACAGGCTCGCCTGCTCGACGGCCACCAGTGGTCCGGTCACGCCACGCTCGGCCAGATCCGCGAGCGCGAACAGTCCGGAACTGGCTCCCATCGTCGGCAGCGGCGGCGGAGATCCCAGGCACAGGTTGAGTGCCTGCTTGTGCGGCACACCGGCGACCGCGACGGGGGTGTCCAGCCACGCCGCCTCCAGCGAGGCCACCAGTCCGCGTTCGTGCAGCAGGCGCGGATCTCCGTAATCGTGGACAACACCGACATCGTTGCGGGTACGCACCGGCAGGCTACGTGCGACACGGGCCGCGGTGCGCACATGCAGGCCGCGATCGGACGTCACGATGGCGGCCGCACCGGCCGATTCCAGGTCGACACCGATGATCATCGTGCGGGGGCGGGCAGAGCTCAACGCGTCGAGCGTGGCGGGCGCGCCGCCCAGCCGTTCGGTGACCTCCAACTCCGGATCGAGCCCCAGTCCGGCGAGCAGGACGGCGGCGTTCGGGCTCTCGGTCAGCGGCAGATCCCTGCTCACCAGCACGACGTTCTCGACCGCAGCACCGCCGCGCAGGGCGGCGCGCCCGGCCTCCACCGCGAGAGTGATCGCGTCCTCGTCATCACCGGCATTGCGACGTACGTCACAGCCCCAGCAGGGCAGATACGTACCTATCGCGGTGATGAACGGCATGTGAAATGACTTCCCAGGGCCTACGTGACCGCGCCGGCGGTTTTGAGTTCGATGATGCGGTCCCAGTCCAAGCCGAGTTCGAGCAGCACCTCGTCGGTCTGCTCCGCGAAGCCGGGAGCCGGACCGGTGTGCGGTGCCTCGACGTCGAACTGGACGGGATTGGCCACCAGTTCCAGATCGCCGGCCTGCACGATGTAATCGTTGGCGCGGACCTGCGCGTCCTGGGCGGCCTGCAGGGTGTCCTGCACCGGAGCCCACGGGCCGGCCAGCGTCGCGAACCGCTCGCTCCACTCCGGCAGCGTGCGGGTGACGATGGCCTCACCCAGGATCTCCACGGCGTCCGGCGTGTGCTCGGCGATGGACTCGGCGGTCGCGAACCGCGGATCGTCGACCAGGTCGGGCCGGTCGATATGGCGGCACACGTCGGCCCAGAACTTGGTCGGCTGCATCATGACGAACGAAATGTAGCGGTCGTCCTTGGTCCGGTACACACCGACCAGCGGATTGATCGGCGAGCCGTGCACACCGGGTGGCTGAGCCACCAGGCGCTCGTTGAGGTGACTGGTCAGTGCGACCGTGTGCCCCATCGCCCACAGTCCGCTGCCCAGCAGTGACACGTCGACGACGGACGGTTCGCCGGTGCGCTCCCTCTTGAGCAGTGCCGCGGCGATACCGCCGGCGAGGTTGGTCCCCGAGATGGTGTCGCCGTAGGCCGGCCCCGGCGGGCCGATCATGCCGTCCATGCCGGGCGGGGTGATGGTGGCCGCCGTTCCGGCGCGGCACCAGAAGGCGGTCATGTCGTAGCCGCCCTTCTCCGACTCCAGGCCCCGCGGACCCAGTGCGCTGCCACGCGCGTAGATGATGTTCGGGTTCACCGCGCGGATGTCATCGACATCGATACCGAACCGCTTGCGGTGCGCGGGCAGAAAACTTGTCAGGAAGACATCGGCACGGCTCGCCAGTTCGAGCAGCACCTCGCGGCCTTCGGGTACCGACATATCAAGGCCCACACTGCGTTTCCCGCGGTTGGCGTGTTCGATGTTGGGATTGGGATCGCCCACGACGCGCAGCGACCCGGTCTGGCGCAGTCCGCGCTGCGGATCGCCGGTGACCGCGTGTTCGATCTTGATGACCTCGGCGCCCCACTCGGCCAGCACCGCACCCGCCGACGGGACGAACCCGTACATGGCGACCTCCAGGACGCGAATACCGTCCAGTGGCCTCATCGCTCGCTCCTCCTCGGGGCTCGTTCCGCCCCTGCAAGCGGGGGACCCCAGCCCCGCATCGTCGACTCGCGGGGCCGGCTCACGCGCCGGCCTCGGGAACGACCACCGTCGCGAACGTCTTGCGCTCCATGAACTCCTCCAGGCCGGCTTCGCCCATCTCGCGTCCGATACCTGACTGCTTGTAGCCGCCGAATGGTGCGTCGGGGCTGAAGTAGTTACCGCCGTTGATGGAGAACGTGCCGGTCCGGATCCGCCGCGCCATGGCCAGCGCGCGGTCCTGGCCGCCGAAGATCGCGCCGGACAACCCGTAGATCGAGTTGTTGGCGATGCGCACCGCGTCGTCGTCGTCCTCATAGGCGATGACCGCCAGCACCGGCCCGAACACCTCTTCCTGGGCGATCTCGCTGTCGGCATCGACATCGGCGAGCAGCGTCGGGGTATAGAAGTATCCGGGGTCCTTCTTCTCGCCACCGGTCACCAGCGTGGCGCCGGCCTCGACGGCGCGCTTGACCAAGGCGTCGACCTTGTCGCGCTGCTTCTCGCTGATCAGCGGACCCATGTAGGTCTTGGGGTCGTTCGGGTCGCCGTAGCGCACATGGCCGAAGTTCGTCTTGATCAATTCGACGATCTCGTCCTTGTGCTTGCGCGGTACCAGCAGGCGCGACGTGAGCGCGCAGCCCTGGCCCGCGTGGGTGACCATCGAGAACGCCGAGAACATCGCCGCGGTGTTGAAGTCGGCATCGTCGAGCACGATCGCCGCCGACTTGCCGCCGAGTTCCAGGAAGACCCGCTTGAGCGTGCCGCTGGCGGCGGCCATGATCGCCCGGCCCGTCGGCGTGGAGCCCGTGAAGGTGACCAGGTCGACGTCGGGACTCGTGGTCAGCACCGCACCTACCTCGGGGGCGGCACCGGAGAGCACGTTGACGACGCCGGCCGGGATATCGGTGTGGTTGGCGATCAGCTCGCCGAGGGCCAGCGTGACCAGCGGGGTGTCCGGCGCGGACTTGAGGATCACCGTGCAGCCGGCCGCCAGCGCGGGGGCCAGCTTGGCCAGCGCCAGCTGATTGGGATAGTTGTAGGCGATGATCGCGGCGACGACGCCGGCGGGCTCCTTCTCCACCCACCGGTGATGCTGCATACCGCGACTCTCGATGTTGCCGAGGTCCTCGGTCAGCGGATAGTTCTTCAGCAGTTCCGCGTAGTAGCGCACGATCGCGACGGGCTGGTCGTACTGCGCGCCCGCGAGCAGAGCCGGGGTGGCACCCACCTCGTCGGTGGTCAGCTGACCCATGTCGGCCCGGTGTTCGACGAGTGCGCGGTGCAACTGTTCGAGGCAACGGATACGCAACTCGACGTTGGTCGCCCAGTCGGTCGTGTCGAAGGCCTTTCGGGCCGCCGCGACGGCCGCTTCGGCGTCGGCCACGGACGCATCGGGCGCGTATCCGAGCACCTCGCCGGTGGCGGGGTTGAGACTGGCAAATGTCCGGCGGCCACCGCTTTCAACGAGCCGGCCGTCGATCAGCATCCTCCGGCCCGCGGTCTGGCCGCTCACCGTGTCGATAGCGATGGTGTCGGGGGATCCCACCCGGACCTCCTCGTCGAGATGTGCGATAACAGGATTCTCATCTTCGGCGAATCGTACATTCGCCAGATGAGAACTGTAGCAACTAACCAGCCTCCGGACTCCCCTGTCAACCGAACCAAAATTCAAGGCGTCGGTAAATCTGCGCATTTCAAGACTGTCAGTCCACAAACCTTGCGTGACCCCGGTCACCGAGAGTACGGTTCTCATAATCGAAAGGCAGATTCTTAAAGCCTGCGCGAGAAGCCGCCCGCTCGACCGTCCCGGTGGAGCGGGCGAACGGTGCCAAATCAATCCCGTGGACACAGCCGGACAGCACGAAGGGAACATAGTGGGACGCGTTTCAGGCAAGGTCGCATTCATCACCGGCGCCGCCCGCGGACAGGGCCGCAGTCACGCCGTCCGGCTGGCTGAAGAGGGCGCCGACATCATCGCGGTCGACCTGTGTCGCGACATCGACACCATCGGCTACCCGTTGGCCACTCCGGAGGATCTCGAGGAGACCGCGCACTTCGTCGAGAAGACGGGTCAGCGCATCGTCACCGCACAGGCCGACGTCCGCGAAGCCGGGCAGTTGCGCGATGCACTCGACGCCGGACTGAAAGAACTCGGCAAGGTCGACATCGTCGTGGCGCAGGCCGGCATCGCTGCGATGAAGGGACAGCCGCCGCTGCAGGCCTGGACCGACGGCATCAACACGAATTTCGTGGGCACGATCAACGCCATCCAGGTTGCGCTGCCCCACCTCGAGGAGGGCGCCTCGATCATCGCGACGGCGTCGGCGGCCGCGCTGATGGATGCGCACAACAAGCCGAACCCGGGCGGTGACCCGGGCGGCATGGGATACATGGTCTCGAAGCGATTGATCTCCGAGTACGTGCATTACCTGGCCACCGAGCTGGCGGTGCGGGGCATCCGGGCCAATGTCATCCACCCGACCAACTGCAACACCGACATGCTGCAGAGCCAACCGATGTACCAGTCGTTCAGGCCCGACCTGGAAAAGCCGACCCAGGCCGATGCCGAGCCGGTTTTCTACGTGCAGCAGGCGATGAAGGTGCCGTGGGTCGAGCCCCAGGACATCAGCAATGCGGTGCTGTGGCTGGCTTCCGACGAGTCCAGGTTCGTCACCGGCATGCAGCTGCGCGTCGATGCCGGCGGCTACCTGAAGTGGTACGACTACCACATCTAGCCATCCAACCCGCCCGACAAAGCACCAGTCGCACAGGACAATTGGGCGGCTGAACGGTCAGAAGGGATCGTCATGAAGGTTTCGGTCGACTCGTCGCGATGCCAGGGACACACCTTGTGCGCGATGATCGCCCCGGATTCGTTCGAGCTCAGTGATATCGACGGGAGTTCGTCGCCGGTCAACGACGTCGTGCCGGACGACCAGGAGGACGCGGTCCGCGAGGCCGCGCACTCCTGTCCCGAACAAGCAATCCTCATCGAGGAATAGAAGAGCCAGGATCTAAGGGAAGACGAGAATCTTGAGCGTCGATGACATCACCGCTGACGACGAGCGGAAGAAGAACCGCTACTACTTCGACCGGCATACCTCGGAGTACCGCGAACAGTTCGACACGATTACCGAAGAGATGCAATCCAAGTGCCCGATGGCCTGGACCGACGTCTACAACGGGCACTGGGTCGCCGCCGACAGCAAACACGTCTTCGAGTTGGCCCGCTGCCCCGCGGTCTCCAATCATCACGACCTCACCGGCGAGACGCCCTATCAGGGCATCACCATCCCGAAGGCGCAGCGGGCCACAGTGGTTCGCGGCGGCATCCTGGAAATGGACGAGCCCGAGCACAGCACCTACCGCGGTGCGCTGAACCCGTACCTGTCCCCCGCCGCGATCAAGCGGTGGCAGCCCTTCGTCGACGAGATCGTGCGCGCGTCCCTCGACGAGAAGATCGAATCGGGCCGCATCGACTTCGTCGACGATCTGGCCAACATCGTTCCTGCGGTGCTCACGCTGGCGATGATGGGCATCGAACTCAAGAAGTGGCCGGTCTACAGCGAGCCCGCGCACCTCTCGGTGTCCACCCCGGAGCACTCGCCCGACGCCCCGCGTGTCGCCGACATGAACCGGCAGATGGGCATCGACATGATCAACACGATGATGGAGGTCCGAGAGACTCCCCGGCCGGGCCTGATCAACGCGCTGCTGCAACTGCGGATCGACGGCGAGCCCGCTCCCGACCTCGAAATCCTCGGCAATCTGGGGTTGATCATCGGCGGCGGCTTCGACACCACCACCGCCCTCACCGCACACTCGCTGGAGTGGTTGTCGGAGAATCCCGACCAGCGCGAACTGCTCAGCACCGAGCGCGACACCCTGCTGAACCCGGCCACCGAGGAGTTCCTGCGCTTCTACACCCCCGCACCCGGGGATGGCCGCACCTTCTCCGCGGATGTCGAGGTGGAGGGCACGAAGTTCAAGGAGGGCGAACGGCTCTGGATCTCCTGGGCAATGGCCAATCGCGACCCGTCGGTGTTCGACGAGCCCAACGCGCTCATCATGGACCGAAAAGGCAACCGGCACTTCAGCTTCGGCATCGGCGTGCACCGCTGCGTGGGTTCCAACGTGGCGCGCACCGTGTTCAAGTCGATGCTGACCGCGGTACTCGACCGGATGCCCGACTACAAGTGTGACCCCGAGGGCACCGTGCACTACGAGAGCATCGGCGTCATCCAGGGCATGAAGCACCTTCCCGCGACGTTCACCCCGGGTAAGCGCCTAGGGCCAGGTCTCGACGAGACGTTGGAGAAGCTGCAGCGGATCTGCGATGAGCAGCAACCGGCCCGGCCCATCACCGAGCACAAGGAAGCCGTCGTCATCGACTGGTAGGCACTGCCTCTTGCGCCGAATGTGGACTTAGCGCACGACTTTCGCCGATTTGCGAATCAAAACTCCACACTCGGCGTTGCTCTAGGTGCGGCGGCCGCCGTTGACACCGATGATCTGCCCGGTGACGTAGGACGACTCGTCGGCAATCAGAAACATGGCGGCATTGGCGATGTCCTCCGGTCGGCCCGCCCGGCGCACCGGCGTGATCTTGGCGAAGCTGTCCAGCGAGCCGCTGAAACGCCCCTCTTCGATCGCCTTCTCCAGCATCGGCGTCACCACCATGCCGGGCGGGATGGTGTTGACGGTGATCCCCTTGGGTCCGAGTTCCAGCGCTAGTGCCTTTGTGAATCCGATCAATCCGGCCTTCGAGCTGACGTAGGCCGCCATGTGGGACTGACCGCCCTGCGCACTCGAGGACGAGATGTTGACAATGCGACCCCAGTTGGCGGCGAGCATGTCGGGCAGCACCTCCTGCACACAGATGAACGGGCCACGCAGATTGACGGCCATCACGCGGTCCCAGAACTCGTCGGTGATCTCGGCGAACTTGCCGAACTGTTCGATGCCGGCGCTGTTGACCAGGATCAGCACCGGGCCGAGTTCGTCGCGCACCTGTGCGACGGCCGCTCCGACGCCGGCCCGGTCGGAGACGTCGACGACGTAGCCCTTGACCGTGCCGCCGGCCGCACTCAGCCGCGCGGCCTCGGCGTCGAGCGCATCGGCCTGGATGTCGAACATCGCGACCTTGGTGCCACGCCCGGCGAGGGCTTCGGTGATCGCCAGCCCGAGTCCGGAAGCCCCGCCCGTCACGATCGCGGTAGACCCGTCAAATGGCATGGCTGGTCCTGCCTTTCGTCCCGGCATCGATGTACAGCTTGGTCACTGCCACCCCTTCCAGGGCATTTCGTCCTTCATCTGTCTACTCCGAGATCTGCACACCTTCATAGCTTTTCAGCATGTCGGACCCGGTCAGGGCGATCCGCACGTAGAGGTCGATGTGCCTGAGACCGCGCTCCACCGAATTCGCGTCGGTATCCACCCCCCCACGTCACGCACAATGGCGCAGAATGGAACACAACGGATCTGAGAGGGAGTGCCACGATGGCGATCACCACCGCCGACCGGAAGCCGGCCGCCGAGCGCATCGCCGTGCGCTGCGTCGATTCCGATGTCCACCCGATGCCCCGCCGCGGGGAACTGGTGCAGTACATCCCCGAACCGTGGCGCAGTCAGTACTTCCTGGCGCACCAGCACGGGGATTTGATCTACTACGACGCGCCCGACTACGCGCACTCCTATGCGATGCGGGTGGACACCTTCCCGTCCGACGGCGAGTTCGCGGGCAGCGACCCCGATCTGGCGTTCAAGCAATTGATCATGGACGCCGGCGCGGATATCGCGATCTTGGAGCCCGGTGCCTACCCGGCTCGGCTGGCCGAGGCCGATCACGCGATGAGTTGCGCGCTCAACGACTGGCAGGCCAATCATTGGCTCGATTCCCACAACAACTGGCACGAGCGCTGGCGCGGTTCGGTCTGCGTGTCCATCGAGGCGCCGGAACTGGCCGCCGCAGAGATCGAGAAGTGGGCGGGCCACCCGTACATGGCGCAGGTCCTGATCAAGGCCGAGCGGCGGCCGTCCTGGGGCGATCCGATGTATGACCCGGTGTGGGCGGCGGCCACCAAACACGACATCACCGTGAGCTGCCATCTGTCCCGCAGCCACTACGAGGAACTCCCCAGTCCGCCGGTGGGTTTCCCGAGCTACAACCACGACTTCATGGCCACCTATTCACTGCTGGCGGCCAATCAGGTGATGAGCCTGATCTTCGACGGGGTCTTCGACCGCTTCCCCACCTTGCGCATCGTCTTCGTCGAGCACGCCTTCACGTGGATCCTGCCGCTGATGTGGCGGATGGACGCCATCTACGCCGCGCGCAAGCAGTGGATGGACATCAAGCGCAAGCCCTCGCGAATACGTCAAAGACCACATCAAGTTCACCACCCAGCCGCTGGACTACCCCGAAGACAAGACCGAACTCACCCGCGCGTTCGAGTGGATGGAGTGCGACAAGATCCTGCTCTACTCCTCGGATTACCCGCACTGGACCTTCGACGACCCCCGCTGGCTGGTCAAGCACCTACCCGAACACGCCCGCGAAAACATCATGTTCCGCAACGGCATTCAGACCTACCACCTGCCCGACACCGTCCCGGCCCTCGAAGGCCAGGTACGGGTGTTCTGAGCTCAGCTCGTCGGCAGGCCCAGACCGCGCGCGATGATGTTGCGCTGGATCTCCGAGGTGCCGCCGGCGATGGTGCCGGCAAAGCTGCGGAAGTAGCGTTCGATCCAGCTCGCCGACAGGTAGTCCAGATCGTAGGGCGCATACGGTGAGGTGGTGGCCGGGTGCCGCAGACCTTCGACGCCCACCGATGACAACGCCTGCTCGGAGGCGTCGCGCTCGGCCTCCGAGCCGAGCACCTTGAGCACCGAGATCGCCGTCATGTCCTCCTCGCCCCGGGCGGCCTGCGCGACGGCGGCCGATCCCAGCAGCTTCAGCGCCTGATGGTCCATCAGCAGCGTGGCGTAGCGGTCGCGGTCCAGCGCGCTGACCGGGCGGAAGTCCTCGACCAGGTTGTGCAGTCGGTCGGCGTACTGCATCCACATCATGGTGCGCTCGTGGCCGAGCGCACCGTTGGCCACCCGCCAGCCCCCGTTGAGCGGGCCGACGAGATTCTCCAGAGGCACCCGAACGTCGGTGAAGAACACCTCGTTGAAATCGAGGTCGTCGTGATGACAGACGGTCGGGAACGGCCGGCGCACCAGGCCCGCGGTCTCGGTGGGGATGAGCAGCACGCTGATGCCCTTGTGCTTGGGCACGTCCGGATCCGTGCGGACAAAGGTCAGCAGCACGTCGGCGTGATGCGCACCGGAGGTCCACACCTTCTGCCCGTTGACGATGAAGTGGTCGCCTTCAGATGAGCGGACCGCCTTCGTGCGCAGCGACGCCAGGTCGGAACCGGCCCCCGGCTCACTCATCCCGACCGACGCCGTCATCTCGCCGCGCAGGATCGGCACGGCCCACTTCTGCTTCTGCTCGTCGGTCCCGAACGACAGGATCGACGCCGCGACGATGCCGACGCCCTGCGGATTGAAGCTGTGATAGATCCGCCGCCGCGACAGTTCCTCACGGTGCACGTATTGCTGGAGTACCGACGCGTTGCGGCCACCGAACTCCGGCGGGTTGCCCGGCAGCAGCCAGCCGTGATCGAACTGCAGCGCCTGCCACCGCTGCGCCCAGCCGGGGATGTGGGAGCACGACTGCGGCCGCTCGGCGGTCTGCGCCTCGTCGGGCAGGTGCTCGTCGAGGAAGGCGGAGAACTCCGCGCGGAACTGCTCGACATCGGCGTCAAACGTCAGCTGCACAGCTGTCCTCCGTCTCGTTGGACCCGGGTTTGCCTGCGAGAATAGCATTCTGCATAATCAGGAATCGACATCTCCAGTGACCCCGCGCAACCCGAGAATTCCATTCTTGCTCTCGAAGAACGGCGTTGTACTATGAATCACATGCCCGACTGTGGATCGCTGACATGATCGAGATCGGAAACGGCGCCGAGGTCACCAAATCGCCCGTCATCGACGCGAGCGTCCACGTCTTCTTCGGATCCAACAACGATCTCCGTCAGAACTTCATGCAGGAACCGTTCCGCAGCCGGGGCTTCCCCGACTACGAGATGGACTGGTACGGCGCTCCCGGCGGCGAGTACGCCCGCGGCACCAAGGGTCCCGACGGCCAGTACCCCGGCTCCGACGTCGACGTCGTCGCCAAGCACCTGTTCACCGACCGCGGTGTCGACATCGCGGTGCTGCACCCGATGACGCGCGGCATCATGCCGGACCGTCATCTGGGCACGGCGATCGCCGCCGCGCACAACGAGATGATGGTGTCGCGCTGGCTGGAGCACGATGAGTACGGTGAGCGGTTCCGCGGGACCATCCGCGTCGATCCGGACGACATCGCCGGCGCGCTGCGTGAGATCGACAAGTACAAAGACCACCCGCGCGTCGTGCAGATCGGCGTCCCGCTGCAGTCGCGGGAGCTCTACGGCAAGCCGCAGTTCTGGCCACTGTGGGAGGCGGCGGTGGACGCCGGCCTGCCGGTAGCCGTGCACATCGAGGTAGGGGCGGGCATCGCCTTCCCGCCCACCCCGTCGGGTAAGGCGAGGACCTACGAGCAGTACCTGTCCTTCATGTCGCTGAATTACCTGTACCACCTGATGAACATGATCGCCGAGGGCGTCTTCGAGAAGTACGACGGACTGAAGTTCGTCTGGGCCGACGGTGCCGGGGACCTGCTGACCCCCTTCATGTGGCGGATGGACTGCTTCGGGCGACCACATCTGGAGCAGACCCCGTGGGCCCCGAAGATGCCCAGTGACTACCTGCCCGGGCACGTCTACTTCGTCGAGGGCGCGTTCGACGGCCCGGGTGACACCGAGTTCGCCGGTGAGTGGTTCGGCTTCACCGGCAAGGACGATATGACGATGTTCGGCTCGAGCTATCCGCATTGGAACCTGGCCGAACTGAAGGTGCCGAACGCTTACACCGCCGAACAGCGCGAAAAGTTCTGCTGGCGCAACGCCGCTCAGTTGTACGGCATAGAAAGTCCCGTCCTTCCGTCCGTCGTTCCGGCACCGTAGAGGAAGGAAGGGCACCATGTCTCTGACATCGACGACAGCCACGACACATGCGTCGGATCGCGTCGCCCCCGTCGAGCGGATTGCGGTGCGCTGCGTCGACTCCGATGTGCACCCGATGCCGAGGAAGGGTGAGCTGGTCGGCTATATCCCTGAGCCCTGGCGCACCAAGTATTTCCTGAGCCACAAGGTCGGCGATCAGATCTTCTACGACGCCCCTGACTACGCGCATGCGTACGCGATGCGGCTCGACAGCTTCCCCGCCGATGGCCAGTTCGCCGGCAGCGATCCCGATATGGCCTTCAAGCAGCTCATCATGGAGGCCGGGTCAGATATCGGCATCCTGGAGCCCACACATGGCGAAATGCGGCTGCCCGAAGCAACTTCGGCGTTCTGCACCGCCACGAATTTGTGGTTGGCAAATCACTGGCTGGACAGCCACAACAACTGGCATGAGCGCTGGCGCGGCTCGATCTGCGTGGCCATCGAAGATGCCCCCGGGGCGGTCCGCGAGATCGAGACGTGGGCCGAGCACCCCTACATGTCGCAGATCCTGATCAAGGCCGAGCCCCGGCCGTCGTGGGGCGACCCGATCTACGACCCGGTGTGGGCCGCGTCCTGCAAGCACGACATCCCGATCAGCTGCCACCTCTCCCGCGGCCAGTTCGAGACACTGCCGGGCCCGCCGGTCGGTTTCCCGAGCTATAACCACGACTTCATGGTCACCTACTCGCTGCTCGCCGCGAATCAGGTGATGAGCCTGATCTTCGACGGCGTCTTCGACCGATTCCCCAAACTGCGGATCGTTTTCATCGAGCACGCTTTCACGTGGATCCTGCCGTTGATGTGGCGGATGGACGCCATCTACGAGGCGCGCAAGTCCTGGATGGACATCAAGCGCAAGCCCAGCGAGTACGTCAAGGAACACATCAAGTTCACCACGCAGCCGCTGGATTATCCCGAGGACAAAACGGAGCTCATGCGCGCATTCGAGTGGATGGAGTGCGACAAGATCCTGCTCTACAGCAGCGATTACCCGCACTGGACCTTCGACGACCCACGCTGGCTGGTCAAGCACCTGCCCGAGCATGCCCGCGAGAACATCATGTTCCGCAACGGCATCGAGACCTATCATCTTCCGGAGACAGTGCCGGCCCTCGAGGGCCAGGTCCGTGTCTTCTAGACCGGTGTGCAGGCGCGGGGCGACCCGGGATGGAAATAGACCGTGACCGAACAGAAACCGCCGCGCCTGGCGCAGGGGCGTGAGCACGTTGTCGCCACCGTCGACGAAATCCCGCCCGGCACACACAAACTGGTGCCTATCGGGCGCCACGGTGTCGGGGTCTACAACGTCAACGGCGCCTTCTACGCCATCGCGAACTACTGCCCACACGAGGGCGGACCGCTGTGTTCGGGGCGGGCGCGTGGCCGCAACATCGTCGACGAGAACGTTCCCGGCGACGCGGTGATGGTCCGTGATCTCGAGTTCATTTTCTGCCCCTGGCACCAATGGGGCTTCGAGCTCGCCACCGGCACCACGGCGGTCAAGCCCGAGTGGAGCATCCGAACCTACCCCGTCCGGGTCGTCGGTGACGACGTCCTGGTGCAGGCCTGACGGCACAGGAGAAACCCAATGCCCGCGAAGAAAATCGAGATCAACGGCGGCAACGTCGTGTACGAAATCCTCGGCAAGCAGGGCGATTTCATCGCGCTGACGCCCGGCGGCCGATACAGCAAGGACATTCCAGGGCTCAAACCGCTGGCACGCGCGCTGGTCAAGGGCGGATACCGGGTGCTGCTCTGGGACCGGCCCAACTGTGGCAAGTCCGACGTCCAGTTCTACGGGCAGAGCGAATCCCACATGCGCGCAGAGACTTTGATGCAGCTGATCACCAAGCTGGAGATCGGGCCGTGCATCATCGCGGGCGGTTCTGGCGGCGCCAGGGACTCGATGCTCACCACCATGCTCTACCCCGAACTGGTCACCAAGTTGGTGGTGTGGAACATCGTCGGCGGGGTGTACGGCTCGTTTGTCCTCGGCGGCCACTACATCACGCCGAGCATCCTGGCGGTGCGCGGACTCGGCATCAAGGGACTGCTGCGGGTCCCCGAATGGCGCGAGCGTATCGAAGAAAATCCCGACAACGAGGCGCGCTTCCTCGCCCTCGACGAGGACGAGTTCCTCAAGGTCATGCTGCGTTGGCTCAACGCGTTCGTGTCCAAGCCCGGCCAGACCATCCCCGGCGTCCCCGACGAGATGTTCGGCGCCATTACGGTGCCGACGCTGATCATCCGTGGCGGCGAGAACGACTGGGACCATCCCAAGCGGACCTCGCTCGAGGTCAGCTGCCTGATCAAGGGTTCCACGCTGATCGACCCACCGTGGCCCGAGGACGCCTGGGAGCGCGCCGGTGAGGCCTTCGCGCGCAGCGGAGGAAAGCGTTTCAACATGTTCGACACCTGGGTGCAGGCCGCTCCGCCGATCCTCGACTTTCTGAGGGCGTGACCCTCAATGTCCAAGAGCACGACGTCACACCGTACGAATGAGGACTTCGCAGTTGGTCGAAGCCTCCAGCGCGGTGTGAATCCTGCTCTCCGGAATGCGTTCCAGGTCCGTCTTGCGCAACGTCACCGTGATGATGTCCCAGCCCTCTTCGCCGGGAACTCGTTCGACGTCACCGGTCAACCCGAAGCCGGCCAGCACGCCCCGGGCGTCCTCGTCGGTGCCGCGGCTGACGAAGGTCAGCACACCGGCCCGCGGATCGGTACCGAATGCCCTGGCGCACAGGTCGATAGCTTCCGCCTGAAGTGCGTCGGGGTGGGTGCCCGTCATCAGCAGTTCGACCTCGCGACGACTCGGCGGCATGGCGGCGAGGTCGTTCTCGATGAGTTCCGCGTCGGCTCCGGCGGCCAGAAGCGCCAGCGCCGACATGCCGAACGTCAGTTGTTCGGCCGTCAGTTGACCGGACGGATCGACACCGATTCGCACCACCGCGGTTCGCATGCGCGCAAGCGTAGCCGCGACGAGGGCAGGAGTCCGTCATGAACGCCGCCATGAACACCGGGACCGAACTGCGGGTCGCGGCGTGGCCGGGCCTGACGCCGCGCCTGCTGCGAACCGAGACGGGCACCGAGGACGTCGCCGAGTACCGCAGCGCCGAGGGCTACCAGCCCCTCGACGATCCCGACGCGCTCCTCGACCGCGTCGAACAGGCCGGTCTGGTCGGGCGCGGCGGTGCGGCGTTCCCCATGGCGGTCAAGCTACGCACGGTGCGGGCGTGCGGGGACTTGGACGGGACAGGGTCGTCGTCGCCAATGGTGAAGAGGGCGAACCGGCTTCGGTCAAGGACCGGTGGTTGCTGCGCAACCGCCCGCATCTCGTCCTCGACGGCCTGCGACTGGCCGCCCGCATGGTCGGTGCCCCGCACGCGCACGTCTACGTCTCGGACCTCGCCTCCGCGCGCGCCGTCGAGACCGCGCTGGCCGATGCCGGAACGGAGACCCTCGACGGCCTGACGGTCAGTGTCCGCACAGTCGAACCCGGCTACGTGGCCGGCGAGGAGACCGCCGCGGTGCGCGCCATCAACGGCGGCCCGGCCAAACCCACCGACAAGCCGCCGCGGCCCTTCGAACAGGGCGTGGGCGGGCTGCCGACCCTGATCAGCAACGTCGAGACGCTGGCCAACCTGCCCTACATCCACCGGCACGGCGCGCAAACCTACCGCGCAGCGGGAACGGCGGCGTCAGCGGGAACCTTCCTGGCGACCGTCACCGGCGGCGGTGGTACCGCGGGCCTCTACGAGGTTCCGTTCGGGGTGTCGTTCACCGAACTGCTTACGCTGCACGGGCTTCCGCAGGAGAAGGTGCGCGGTGTGCTGATGGGCGGTTACTTCGCGGGCGTACTGAACCGCGAGGTGCTCGACACGACGCTGGACCATGAGACCATCCGGGGCATCGGCAGCGGCCTGGGCTGCGGGGCCGTGTCCGTCATCACCGACGAATGCCCGGTCGCGGTCGCGGCGTCGGTGCTGGACTACTTCGACCGCGAGAACGCCGGGCAGTGCGGATCCTGCTTCAACGGCACGGCGGCCATGGCCGCCGCCGCCGGCGCCCTGCGCGACGGAACGGCGACCCCCGACGACGTCGCGCGGTTGCGGCGCTGGTCGGTGGTGCTGCGTGGCCGCGGGGCGTGCGCCACGCTGGACGCCGCCACCAACATCGCCGCCAGCCTGCTCGACAAGTTCCCCGGCGAGGTCGCGGGCCACCTGGACGCGGGACCTGGGGCCTGTCCTGACTGCGCCGCAGGCATGTTCAGCGCACAACGGCCGTTCGAAGTGGAGGCCCCCGCCTGATGACAGACAACACGAAACCTGACCTACTGCGGGTCAAGCTCGACCGCACCCTGTGCGACGGCTTCGGAATCTGCGCCAAGCACGCCCCCGATTACTTCTCCCTCGACGACTGGGGATACGCCGTACTCGTCGGCGACGGCAATATCCCCCAGCAGGACCACGACGCCGTGCTGCGCGCACTGATGGACTGCCCCGTACACGCCATCATGGAGATCGGCGAGCGCCGCCCCGACGACGCCCCGCCACCGTCGCTCGACGAACCGGACATCGAGAACCTGAAAACCGAAGCCAACGAAGCAGAGTGGGGTTTCACGCGGTGACCGCAGACGCACAGGGCCGCCTACCCGTTCCCCAGATCACCCTGGACAACGAGTACTTCTGGACATCGGGCGCGGACGGAAAGTTGCGCATCCAGGAGTGCGGCGACTGCCAGTCGCTGATCCACCCGCCCCAGCCGATCTGCCGCTATTGCCGCAGCCACAACATGGGTGTGCGGGCCGTTTCGGGCCGGGGTGTCCTCGCCGGGTTCACCGTCAACCACCGGTTCGCCATGCCCGGTCTGCCCGCACCGTACGTCGTCGCGCAGGTCGCCATCGAAGAGGATCCCCGGGTCCGGTTGACCACCAACATCATTGACTGCGAATTCGATGAACTCGAGCTCGGTCAGACCGTCGAGGTGGTCTTCGAACAAGCGCAGGACGTCTGGCTGCCGCTGTTCCGGCCGACGGCCGACCAGTTGGTCGCGCCGATGCCGCCCGACGACATCGCCCCGCAGGACTTCGCCAAATACGTGCGGCCGATGATCACCACGGAGAAGTTCGAGGACAAATCGGCGATCACCGGTATCGGCGCGTCGCGGATGGGCCGCCGGCTGATGGTCCCCCCGTTGTCCCTGACCATCGAAGCGTGCGAAGCCGCCGTCGCCGACGCCGGGCTGACCCTCGACGACATCGACGGCATGTCGACCTATCCGGCCATGGACGCCGTCGGCATGGGCGAGGGCGGCGTGACCGCACTCGAAGGTGCACTGGGCATTCGGCCGACGTGGTTCAACGGCGGCATGGACACCTTCGGCCCTGGCGGGTCGGTGATCGCAGCGATGATGGCCGTCGCCACCGGCATGGCCCGCCATGTGCTGTGCTTCCGCACCCTTTGGGAGGCGACGTTCGCGCAGCTGATGAAGGACGGCCGGATGACGCCGCCGGGTGGCGTCCGGACCACCAGCTGGCAGCTGCCGTTCGGCGCGATGTCGGCGGCACACACGTTGGCGCAGAACGCCGGTCGGCATTTCCACCGGTACGGCACCACCCGTGAGACGCTGGGCTGGATCGCCCTGAACCAGCGGGCCAACGCGGCGCTGAACCCGACCGCGATCTACCGCGAGCCGATGACGATGGACGACTACCTGTCGGCGCGGATGATAACCACACCGTTCGGCCTCTACGACTGCGACGTGCCGTGCGACGGTGCGATCGCGGTCATCGTGTCCGCCGTGGATGTGGCACGCGATCTGGCCAGGACGCCGGTGCTCTTCGAGGCGGTGGGGACGCAGATCATCGAGCGGACCGACTGGGACCAGAGCACGCTGACCCATGAACCGCAGGCGCTCGGCCAGGCCGCGCACATGTGGACGCGAACGTCGTTGCAGCCCAAGGATGTCGATGTCGCCGAACTCTACGACGGGTTCAGTTTCAACTGCCTGACCTGGATCGAGGCGCTGGGATTCTGCGGCATCGGCGAAGCCAAGGACTTCCTCGACGGCGGTAAGAACATCGCGCGCGACGGTGTACTCCCGATCAACACCCACGGTGGGCAGCTGTCCCACGGCCGCACCCACGGCATGGGCCTCATCCACGAGGCCGTCACTCAGCTGCGTGGCGACGCCGGCGACCGGCAGGTGGCCAATGCGAAAGTGGCAGTGACGAGTTCAGGCGGTTTGACGCCGAGCGGCGCGATGCTGCTGAGGATTGACGCGTGAGCGACGATGCGTGCGAGGCACGAGCGCGAGGAGGAGCCGCGCGAATCCCCGGAGTGACGCCCACCCCCCGCGTCGTCATCGTCGACGGCGTCCCGATGTCGGGACTGCTCGCAGAGACCGAGCAGCCCAAGGCGGTTGTCGTCGCGCTGCACGGCGGCGCCACCACGGCGGCGTACTTCGATTGCCCGGCCTATCCGGAACTGAGCCTGCTGCGCTCGGCTCCGCAGTTGGGGTTCACGGTGCTGGCACTGGACCGTCCCGGATTCGGCAGTTCCGGGCTGTACTCGAGCGAGTTCGACTCCACGCCAAGGCGAATCGACATGACCTACCGGGCCGTCGACGCCATCCTCGGCGACCGGGAGCGCGGCGCGGGCATCTTCGTGCTGGCGCATTCCAACGGCAGCGAACTCGCCCTGCGAATGGCCGCCGACGACCGCGGCGCCGATCTGCTCGGCGTCGAGATCTCCGGCACCGGGTTGCACTACCAGGCCACCGCGGCCGAGGTGTTGTCGACCGCGTCACGCGACAATGTTCCGGCCGGTCTGCGCGAACTGCTGTGGGAGCCCGCACACCTCTATCCCGACGGCGTGGCCCGCTCGGTGCGGATCAAGGGTGGGCCGGTGTCGCCCGGCTATGAAGGCTCGCTGGTGACCAACTGGCGTCGCGACCTACCGGATCTGGCTGCGCACGTGCGTGTTCCGGTGCGCTACACCCTCGGCGAGTTCGAACGGGTGTGGTCGACGGACCCGGCGGCGGTAGCCGAGATCCGCGCGCTGTTCACCGCCGCGCCGCGGGTACAAACCCACGAGCAGGCCGGCGGTGGCCACAACCTGAGCCTGGGCCACATCGCGCCGACCTACCACCGGAATGCGCTGGACTTCGCCGAGGACTGCATAATCCGCCGGAATGATTTGACGATGGAGGCTAAGTGATGCGGGTCGGATTCATCGGACTGGGCAGTCAGGGCGGGCCGATGGCACGCGCGATCGTCGACGCGGGATACGAGACCACGCTGTGGGCCCGACGCCCGGAGTCGCTCGAGCCGTACGCCGACACCGCGGCGAAGTACGCCGACTCCCCCGCCGCGCTGGCCGCCGCCAGTGACATCGTCTGCCTCTGCGTGGTCGGGGACGACGACGTACGCGGACTCGCCTACGGCGACGAGGGTCTGCTGGCGGGCCTGGCCCCGGGCGGGACGATCGTCATACACAGCACCATCCATCCGGACACCTGCCGTGAACTGGCGGACAAAGCTGCGGCACAGGGCATTTCGGTGGTCGATGCTCCGGTCAGCGGCGGTTCGCCCGCCGTCGAGGCCAAACAGCTGCTCGTGATGGTGGGGGGCGAAGAGGCCGACGTCGCGAAATGCCGGCCGGTGTTCGAGGCCTACGGCGACCCGATTGTGCACCTCGGTCCGTTGGGCGCCGGACAGGTCACCAAGATCCTGAACAACCTGCTGTTCAGCGCCAACCTGGGCAGCGCCATCAGCCTGCTCGAACTCGGTGAATCGCTGGGGGTGTCACGGAGCAAGATGTGCGAGGTGGTCACGCGGGGCTCCGCGAACAGCAAGGCGCTGGGCAGCATCGCCCTGTTCGGCGGGACGCTGGACAGCCTCGCACCGATCGCGGGTGCGCTGTTGCAGAAGGACGTCCGCCACGCGGCCACCCTGGCCGACACCGCCAGCGCCGAACAGGGCGCCGTCTTCGATGCGGCCGACGCCGCGCTGAAGTCGATGGGTTATCCACGATGAGAATCGGATTCGTCGGTGCGGGCCGGATGGGCGCGCCGATGGTCAGCCGGCTGGTCGGCGCCGGACACCAGGTGCGGGCGCTTGGCCGCACCGACGAGAAGCGCGCCGCGGTGGCCGCACTCGGAGCCACCCCGGTCGAGAACACCGACGGTGTTACCGACGGCGCCGACGTCGTCGTGGTGTGCGTGTTCACCGACGTCCAGGTCCGCGAGGTAGCGGCCGATCTGATCGCGGCCATGCCGCGCGGTTCGGTTCTGGTACTGCACACCACCGGCAGCCCACGCACCGCCGAGTCGCTGACCGCCGATGCGGCGGCACGCGGCGTCGACGTGGTCGACGCACCGGTCAGCGGCGGCCCGCACGACATCGCGGCCGGCCGGGTGACGCTGTGGGTCGGTGGCACCGACCAAGCAGTCGAGCGCGCACGTCCGGCGCTGTCGGTCTACGGCGACCCGGTGCTGCACGTCGGTCCGATCGGATCCGGCCAGAAGGTCAAGCTCGTCAACAACACTCTTTTCGCCGCGCAGATCGGTTTGGTGGCCGAGGCCGCCCGGCTCGGCGAGAGCCTCGGCGTCGACGAGTCGGCGCTTCTGGTCGCGCTGCCGCACGGCAGCGGCGCGAGCAAGGCGATGGGCAACATCGCCCGGGCCGGTTCGACCGCGAGATTCATCGGCGCCGTCGGCGAGTTCATCGGGAAGGACGTCGCCGTCGTCCGGACAACGGTGGCCGAACTCGGCGCGGATCTCGGCAGGCTCGACGACCTCGTCAACGCGGGATTGGGTACCTGAGAATTCGGCGTTTCAAGACCATTCGTCTCCGGCAACTGCTAACGTTACAGTTCGGTCTCATTTCGTAACTTCCCGCCGATCAGCCCACAGCGGAGGAAAAGCCCAATGACAGCATCCCAAGAAGCCCCGAGGGTCTCCTTCGACCCGTTCTCGGACGAGTACTTCAATGACCCGTACGAGATCTACCTGCGGATGCAGGACGATGCCCCGGTCTACTACAGCGAAGAGCACGACTTCTACGCACTGACCCGGCACGCCGACGTCGCCGCTGCGCTCAAGGACCACGAGACCTACTCGTCGACACGCGGATGCGACCTGGCGATGGTGCAGTCCGACGAGGGACCGCAGAAGTCGATCATCTTCATGGACCCGCCGGAGCACCGGGTGCTGCGCAGCCTGGTGAACAAGGCGTTCACGCCCCGGGCGATCCAGTCGCAGCGCGAGACCGTCGAGGAACTCGTCGACCACTACCTGGCCCGGGTCGACCCCGACAATTTCGACGTCATCCAGGACTTCTCCGGCCCGTTCCCTGTCGAGGTCATCACCCGGATGGCGGGAGTGCCGGAGGAATACCGCCAGCAGGTCCGGCATTGGATCGACACCTCGCTGACCCGCGAACCGGGCAATATCGGCTATACCGAGGCCGGTATGCAGGCCGCGATCGATTCGGGGATGTACTACTACAAGCTGGCCCAGGAGCGGCGCGCCAACCCGCAGGACGACATGATCAGCAGGCTCATCGCCGCCGAGATCGTGGGCGAGGAGGGACAGCTGCGCCAGCTCGATGACATCGAGATCGCCGGATTCACCTCGCTGCTGGGTGGGGCCGGTGCCGAGACCGTCACCAAGCTGGTCGGCAGCGCCATCGTGACCTTCGCCAAGAATCCCGACCAGTGGCAGATGCTGCTCGACGACCGCAGCAAGGTCCCGGCCGCCGTCGAGGAGATGCTGCGCTTCGACGGTCCGGTCCACTACAACGTGCGATTCACGTTGAAGGACGCACATCTGCACGGCACCACGATCCCGGCCGGCAAGCCCGTGTTCATGATGAAAGCGGCCGCCAACCGGGATCCCCGCGCATTCACCGACGCACACGTATTCGATATCGACCGTGACCGCACCGAAGCGCAGAACCTCGGCTTCGGCTACGGCATTCACAGTTGCCTGGGCGCTGCCCTGGCACGACTGGAAACGACGATCGCGATCGAACGACTGCTCGATTTCATGCCACGCTACGAGGTCAAGTGGGACGGACTGGAAAAGGTCCATATGCAGAATGTCGCGGGCTACCACCACGTCCCGGTGCGGGTGGTGCGGTGACCGGCAAGATCGTCGTCGACTTCGGTCTCTGCGAGAGCAACGGCATCTGCATGGGCATCATCCCCGAGGTGTTCGACCTCGACGACGAGGACTACCTGCACGTCCTGTCCGACGACGTGACCCCGGAGAACGAGCGGCAGATCCGCGAAGCCGTGCGACAGTGCCCGCGGCAGGCGATCGCGATCGAGGAGTAGACCTCAGCTCGCGGGAACCAGATCGGCCGCGACGGGACAGCAGGCCGGGGTGCCGCTGCGGAAGAACTCGGTGGTGTCGATCGCCTCGGCGGGCGACAGCGGGGATTCCAGAACGGCGGCCAGGGCCTGGGCCTTGAACGCGCGGGCGGCCACGCTGAGCCGGTGCTCCACCGAACCCACGCTGCGGTCGAGATCGGCCGGCCAGTTTTCGCCCCACATCGTCACCTCGGTCTGACCGCTGTCCAGCGCTTGGCGCACGCCTTCCCGGATGCGCGCGTCACAGCCGTACAGGTCCGCCGCGACGGCCAGCGCGTGCGGGCGCTGCCCGTCCGGACCGGTCGCCAGCGCGGACTCCAGGTCCGCACCGTCGGCGCCGAGGATCTGCAGCGCGCGGTCGTCATGACCGGCACTGACCAGCACCCGGACATCCCAGCCGGCCATCACGCGGTCGAACATCCAGCCGCCCGCCGCACGGACCGCCTCGGCGACGCTGGGTGCGACGACGTCGAGGCGGTACCTCACGATGTGCCGTCCGGCGCGAACTCCCGCGCCAGCGATCTCGTGTAGTCCTGCAATGCTTCCCGGAGCGGGACTGATGGATCGAGCAACCATGAGATTTCCATTCCGTTGACGAGGGACACAATTTGCACGGCCTTCAGGGCCGCATCGAAGTCATCGCGGTAGCGGCCGGACTCCTGGCCGCGCTTGATCAGTCCGGTGACGATCTCCACCGCGGCCTGCTGCCGCGCCAACAGGCGGTCGTGCAGGGGCGCGTCGGGCATCAGGTTCTCGACGAGCAGGACGGAGTACGTTCCGACCAGTTCCGGTGCCCGTTCCACGCGCTCGCCGGCGCGGGCGATCTGTTCGAGCAGATCCCCGGAACGGTCGGCGTGTGCATCGTCGTCGGCGTCGCGGGCGTCGACCACGGCGTGCAGGAGTTGTTCCTTGGACTCGAAGTGGTGCAGCAGGCCGGCGGCGCTGACGCCGGCCTCCTTGGCAATCTGCGCCAGCGTCGTGTTGCGCCATCCGTTGCGGGTGACAAGCCGCTGCGCGACGGCGAGGATCAGCTGTTTGCGGTCCTCGCCTTTGGCGAGCAGCGTCGCATAAGGCCTGGCAGAGGTCACGGTGCTGGCGGTCTTTCCGTCGGGAAACCTACTTAATGAACATACAGTAGGTTGGTTTTCCCGATGTGGCAAGAGTCACTTTCAATCCACGCCGAGAACCACTTTCTCCACGCAAAGCCGCAAGACCGGGTGTGGAGCAAGTGGTTCTCGGCGGAGCTACAGGCCCAGCGACTTGGCGATGATCACCTTCATCACCTCGCTGGTACCGGCATAGATGCGGGCCACTCGGGCATCCGTGTACAGCCGGGCGATCGGGTATTCCATCATGTAGCCGTAACCGCCGAACAGCTGCAGGCAACGATCGATCACCCGGGCCTGCATCTCGGTGCAGAACAGTTTCACCCGGGCTGCGTCGGCGCCGGACAGCTCGCCGTCGACGTGCTCGGCCACCGCCTGATCCAACATCGCCTGGGCTGCCTCGACCTCGGTCGAACAGGATGCGAGTTCGAACTTGGTGTTCTGGAAGGAGGCGACCGGGCTGCCGAACGCCTTGCGCGTCTTGGTGTAGTCGATGGCCGCCGCGATCGCCGATCGTGACTGCGCGACGGAGCCGACGGCGACGGTCAGCCGCTCCTGGGGCAGGTTGTGGCCCAGGTAGCTGAAGGCCTCGCCCTCCTCGCCCAGTCGGTTGGTCACCGGCACACGGACGTCGGTGAACGACAGTTCGGCGGTGTCCTGGACCTTGCAGCCCATCTTCTCCAGTTCGCGGCCGCGCTCGAACCCGGGCATCCCGTCTTCGACCACCAGCAGGGTCAAACCACGCCTGCGATTGTCGGGGTCGGTCGACGTGCGTGCGACGACGATCACCAGGTCGGCCTGCATGCCACCGGTGATGAAAGTCTTGGCGCCGTTGAGCACGTATTCGTCACCGTCGAGCACCGCACTGGTCCGCATGCCGGCCAGGTCCGAGCCGGTGCCGGGTTCGGTCATCGCGACCGCGGTGAGCAGCGTGCCGGCCGCAAGTCCGGGGAACCAGCGCTTGCGTTGTTCGTCGTTGGCGTAGTGCAGGAAGTACGGCAGGATCACCTCGAGCTGGGTGCGCACCGTCGACAGCGTGACGAGCGCCCGCGCGGCCTCCTCCTGCATCACCACGTTGTAGCGGTAGTCGGGCTGTCCACCGCCGCCGTACTCCTCGGGGATGGCGACGCCCATCATGCCGGTGGCGCCGAGCCTCTCGAACGCCTCGCGCGGCATCCGCCCGGCCTTCTCCCACTGCGGGTAGGCCGGCACCACCTCCTTCTCGATGAAGTCCCGGGCGAGCTCGCGAAACGCTTCGTGGTCCTCGGTGAACAGGGTGCGGCGCATGGTGTTCTCCTGTCTGGTGCTAGACGAGCTCGACGACGGTGGCGTTGGCGGTTCCGCCGCCCTCGCACATGGTCTGCAGCCCGTAGCGAATCCCGTTGTCCCGCATGTGATGAATCATCCGGGTCATCAGCACCGCGCCCGATGCGCCCAGCGGATGACCCAGCGCGATCGCACCGCCGAGCGGGTTGAGCCGGCCGGCGTCGGCACCGGTCTCGGCCAACCACGCCATCGGCACGGGGGCGAACGCCTCGTTCACCTCGAACACCCCGACGTCGTCGATACCGAGGCCTGCCTTGCGCAGCACCTTCTCGGTCGCGGGGATCGGCCCGGTCAGCATCAGTACCGGGTCGGCGCCGGTGACGGCGCCCGCGACATACCGCACCAGTGGCGTCATGCCCAGTTCGCGCGCCTTCTCCGCGGTGGTGACAAGCAGCGCCGCGGCACCGTCGGAGATCTGAGATGAGTTGCCCGCGTGAATCATTCCATCGTCGGTGAACGCCGGCTTGAGTCCCGCGAGCTTCTCGACGGTGGTGCCGCGGCGGATGCCCTCGTCAGCGCCGACCACTCCCCCGTCGGTGGCCACCGCGACGATCTGGTCGGAGAACGCGCCCGCGTCCTGTGCCGCCGCCGCGAGTTCGTGCGACCGCGCCGAGTACTCGTCGACCCCGGTGCGGTCAAAGCCCCACTTCTGGCAGATCAACTCCGCGGAGATGCCCTGGTTGAAGGAGAAACCGTCATACCGCTCAATGACTTTCGGCCCGTATGGCATGCCGGTGGATCGCGCTGAGCCCAGTGGAACCCGGCTCATCACCTCGACACCGCCGGCCACCACCACGTCCTGCTGGCCGGACATCACCGCCTGAACGGCGAAATCCAGTGCCTGCTGGCTCGATCCGCAGGCGCGGTTGACGGTGGTGCCGGGGATGTGTTCGGGCCAGCCCGCCGCCAGCACCGAGTAACGGCCGATGTTGCTGGACTGGTCGCCTACCTGGCTCACGCAGCCCCACACCACATCGTCGACGATGCCGGGGTCCAGTCCGGTGCGCCGGGCCAACTCCCCCAGCACGACGGCCGACAGGTCGGCGGCGTGCTGACCCGACAATCCGCCGTTGCGCTTGCCGACCGCGGTGCGCACCGCACCGACGATCACTGTCTCTCTCATCTGGATACTCCGATCATGGATAGGACGGGCCGATGGCGCCCTGATCGCGCAGGGCCGCAACGTCGTCGTCGCTCAGGCCGAGTTCGGCCAGCACGGCGTCGGTGTGCTCGCCGAGACCGGGCACCGCGCCCATGGGCTGTTCGAATCCGGTGATCACCGGGGGCGGCAGCAGCGCCGAGATCTGACCGTTGGGGGTGTCGACCGGACGCCAGCGGTCACGGGCCTGCAACTGCGGGTGCGCGACGACCTCGCTGGGCAGGTTGTACCGCGAGTTGCCGATTCCGGCGGCGTCGGCGGTCTTCTGGATGTCAGCGAGATCGTGCTGTGCGCACCAGGTTTCGATGGCGGCGTTCAGCTCGTCGCGTCGATTGCAGCGGTCGGTGTTGGTGGCGAAACGCGGATCGTCGGCGAGGTCCGGGCGTTCGATGATCTCGCGGGCCACCCGCTGCCATTCGCGGTCGTTGGTGGTGCCCAGCACCACGGTCTGCCCGTCGCGGGTGGCGAACGCGCCGTACGGCGCCACCGCGGGTGAGCTCATGCCGAGCGGCTGCTGGTCGATGCCCGAGTGCTGGGTGTAGGTCAGCTGGTATCCCATGATGTCGGTCATGGTGTCGAACAGACTCACGGCGACGGCCGGCGCGGGGCCCTCGGACCGGCCACGTGCCCGGCCGAGCAACAGCGCCACGATCGACAGCGCCGCGTACAGCCCGGTGGAGATATCGGCAACGGGCGGTCCGGGTTTGGCGGGCATCCCGGGATAACCGGTGACCGCGCAGGCGCCGGACTCGGCCTGCACCAGCAGGTCGTAGGCGCGCTTCTGCGAGATGGGGCCGCCGGGTCCGTAGCCGTCGATCTCGACGGCGATCACGTCAGGGTGCCGGCGCCGCAACTCCTCGGGTCCGAGACCCATCCGCGCGGTCGCGCCCGGCGCGAGGTTGGAAACCAGGGCGTCGGCGCGGTCCAGAAGCCGGTGCAGCACGTCCATCCCCGCTTCGGACTTCAGGTCGAGGGTGACCGATTCCTTGCCCCGGTTGGCCCAGACGAAGTGGGCCGCAAGGCCGTTGACGACGTCGTCGTAGTCGCGGGCGAAGTCCCCGCCCCTGGGGTTCTCCACCTTGATGACGCGCGCACCGAAGTCGGCCAGCACCCGGGTGCACATCGGCGCCGAGACGGCCTGCTCCATCGCGACGATGGTGATACCGGCCAGCGGCCCGCTCGAATGCTCCGTCATGGCCCTCACATGACCATGCCGCCGTCGACCGGCAGCACCTGGCCGGTGACGTACGACGCGGCGTCGGAAGCCAGGAAGACGAACGCCCCGGCGACCTCTTCGGCCTGCGCCCACCGTTTCAGCGGGATGCGCTGCATCATGTTGGCCGCGAACTTGTCGTTGGTGCGGATGGTCTCCGTCATCGGCGTGGCGGCCAGCGGGGCGAGCGCGTTCACCAGGATGTTCTTGGCGGCCAACTCGCGTGCGAGTGATTTGGTGAACCCGATGATGCCTGCCTTGGCGGCCGAATAGTTCACCTGCCCAAGCGTTCCGGTGAGCCCGGCCGCGGAGGTGACGTTGATGATGCGGCCCGTGCCGTCGGTCGGCATGTGCGGCAGTGCGGCCTGCGCGCAGTGGAACGTGCCCATGACGTGGATGTCGAACGTCAGCCGGAATGTCTCGTCGGTGAGTTTGGGGAACATCGCGGGCGCGGTCACCCCGGCGTTGTTCACCAGGATGTGCAGCTTGCCCTCGGCGAGGCCGGCGGCGCGGGCGGCAGCGGCCTCCGCCGATTCACGGTCGCTGACATCGAGTGCGACGCTGTCGGCCTTGCCGCCGGCGGCGTTGATGCGCTCGGCCACCGCGGCGGCGGCATCGGCGCTGATGTCGGAGACCAGGACAGCGGCGCCCGCGGTGGCGAGCGCCTGGGAGACGGCGGCACCGATGCCGCCGCCGGCACCGGTCACCAGCGCCGAACGGCCGGTGAGATCGAACAGGGGGTTCATGACTGGGCTTTCCTTCTAGTAACTGCGGGGCATGCCCAGGACGTGTTCACCGAGGAAGTTCAGGATCATCTCCTGGCTGACCGGGGCGATCTTCATGAGCCGGGACTCCCGGAAGTAGCGCGACACGTTGTACTCCTCGGAGTACCCCATCCCGCCGTGCAGCTGCAGCGCGCGGTCGGCGGCGTCGAAGCCGGCGTCGGCACACAGGTACTTCGCCGTATTCGCTTCCCGCCCACAGGGTTTACCGTTGTCGTAGAGCCAGCTCGCCTTGCGCAGCACCAGTTCGGCGGCGTCCAGCCGGGCCAGCGAGTCGGCGAGCGGGAACTGCAGGCCCTGGTTCATTCCGATCGGCCGGTTGAAGACGACCCGTTCGTTGCCGTATTTGACAGCCTTCTCCAGCGCGACGCGTCCGATGCCGAGCGCCTCGGCGGCGATCAGCATGCGTTCGGGGTTCAGGCCGTCGAGGATGTACTTGAAGCCTTTGCCCTCGTCGCCGACACGATCCCCCGCCGGCACGATCAGGTCGTCAATGAAAACTTCGTTGGAGCTGACGGCGTTGCGGCCCATCTTCTTGATGGGCCGGATGTCGACGTGGTCGCGGTCCAGATCGGTGAGGAACAGCGTCATGCCGTCGGTCTTCTTGGCGCCGCGCTTCTCCAAGTCCTCGCGGGACTCGGTCCGGGTCAGCAGCAGGATCTTCTCGGACTCCAGGGCCTTGGAGATCCAGACCTTGCGACCATTGACGCGGTAGTTGTCGCCCTCGCGCTTCGCGAACGTGGTGATGCGCGAAGTATCCAGTCCCGCACCGGGTTCAGTGACGCCGAAGCACACATGCAGGTCGCCGTTGACGATGCGGGGCAAGGTGGCGGCCTTGAGTTCGTCGGAGCCGTGCTTGACGACGGGCTGCATGCCGAAGATGGACAAGTGGATCGCGCTCGCGCCGTTCATGGCCGCCCCGGAGCGCGCGACCTCCTCGAGCAGCAGCGTCGCCTCGGTGATGCCCAGGCCGTGGCCCCCGTATTCCTCCGGGATGGTCATGCCGAGCCAGCCGCCCTTGGCGATGGCGTCGTAGAACTCCTGGGGGAACTCGTGCGCCTGATCCTTCTCCATCCAGTAGTGATCGTCGAACTTGCCGCACAATTCGGCCACCGACTTACGGATCAGCTCCTGATCCTCGGTGAGCTCGAAACTCATTCCGCCAGACATGCTTTCCTCAATTCGACATCGTGGGACCCGGCGCGGACTCGTTGTGCCTCCGAGCCGGTGACCCACCCTCGGGACTACGGTGGGCTTACGTGGCGCCGGAGATCTCCTTGGCACTGGCCGCGAAGTCGGCGAAGCTGGTCTTGTCGCCGGTGCGTGCGTGGCTCAGGGCGCGGATGGTGACGTCGTGTCCGTGGGCTTGTTCGCGCAGTGCGCCGACGGTGGCCTGGTCTTTGGGGATGTGGGTGAACGGCGCGAAGTGGTAGAGGCGCATCGCGTTCTCATGGGTGATCTTGTTGATCTCGTCATCGGGCACGTCGTAGGTCTCGAACACCGCGGCGAGTTCCTCGGGGGCGCCGGGCCACATCGAATCCGAATGCGGGTAGTCCATCTCCCAGCAGATGTTGTCCACGCCGATCTCGTGGCGGTTCTTCACCCCGATCGGATCGGAGATGAAGCACGTCATGAAATGCTCCCGGAACACCTCGCTGGGCAACTTGCCGCCGAAGTCCTGATGGGTCCAGGTCGAATGCATCTCATAGGTGCGGTCCACCCGGTCCAGGAAATACGGGATCCACCCCGTGCCACCCTCACTCAACGCGATCTTGAGCGTCGGATAGGCCTTGATCGGCGCCGACCACAACAGGTCCGCGGCGGCCTGCACGATGTTCATCGGCTGCAACGTGATCATCACGTCCATCGGCGCATCCGGGGCGGTGATCGCCAACCGGCCCGAGGACCCGATGTGCACATTCATCACGGTTTCGGTGTCCACCAGGGCCTGCCACAACGGCGCCCAGTACTCCAGATCATGAAAACTCGGATACCCCAGCGCCGACGGATTCTCGGTGAACGTCAACGAATGCACCCCCTTGGCCGACACCCGGCGCACCTCCTGGGCGCACAACACCGGATCCCAGATCGCCGGGATCGCCATCGGGATGAACCGCCCCGGATGCGACCCGCACCACTGGTCGATATGCCAGTCGTTGTAGGCCTGCACCAACGCCAACGAGAACTCCGCATCCTCGGTGGCGAACAACCGGGCCGCGAACCCGGGAAACGACGGGAAATTCATCGTCGCCAACACCCCACCGGCGTTCATGTCCTTCACCCGCTCGGCCGCGTCATAACACCCCGGCCGGATCTCATCGAGCCCCTGGGGCTCCAACCCGTACTCCTCCTTGGGCCGGCCCGCCACCGCATTCAACGCCACATTCGGAATCACCGTGTCCCGGAACTGCCAGGTATCACTGCCATCAGGGTTATGCACCAACCGCGGCGCCTCATCCTTGTACTTGGCCGGCAGATGATCCCGGAACATGTCGGGCGGCTCAATGATGTGATCATCCACGCTGATCAAAATCATGTCGTCCTTGTTCACGGCAATTCCTCTCCTGTCGTCCGCTGTCCCCATCGGCTGGGCTCAGCCCGTCCTGCTGACGGTACGCGGCACGACATGGGTGCTCATCGTGTTCTCGTAAGTAGGAAACTAGCTTCTCACAGCGCGAGAATCAACATCCGCTTCGACTGTCCGCGCAGCTCTGCAGCCCATTTACCCAGGTCGCACCCGCCGTGCGCACCCAGCCGCTACGCGGACCCGTCAGCCCGGGCATTGACCAATCGGCGAGTTCATGGAAATCTCTTATCCGGATATGAGAATATGATTCTCGCGAGCGAGAGGAGACAGACGTGTCGGCCCCTAACCCACCACGGTCGGCTTCGGTTTCGGCTGAGCCTGCCGTGCGGTTGGCACCACTGCCCGCCGAGCGTTGGGACGACGAGGTCGACTCGGCTCTGTCGGGGCTGCTCCCCCGGTGGCGGCGCAACCCGGAGAACGCCGGCAACGGGCTTGCCACGCTGGTGCGCCATCCCGCGCTCACCAAGGCCTTCCTCCCGCTCAACGTCCACCTGTTGTTCTCCTCGACCCTGTCGCCCCGACTGCGGGAACTCACGATTCTGCGGGTCGCGCACCGTCGCGGCAGTGACTACGAGTGGGCCCATCACGTCGATATGGGCCGGCAGGCCGGCTTGACCGATGACGACATTGCCGCCGCCGCCAGCGGCACCGCGGCGGATTTCGACGGCGTGGTGCTGCGCGCCGTCGACGAACTCCACGATGCGTCGCGGATCTCCGAGGACACGTGGGCCGCGCTCGGCGAGCAATTCGACGACCGGCAGCGCATGGACCTGATCTTCACGGTGGGCATCTATTCCACGCTCGCCACGGCATTCAACACGTTTGGCGTACAGCTCGACCACGACCACGATGGAAACGAAGGGTAGACAAATGGCATTTTTTCCGAAGCCCGCGGCGGGCAGCTGGACCGAGAACTGGCCCGAACTCGGAACCGCGCCAGTCAATTACGAGGATTCCATCGATCCCGAACAGTGGAAACTCGAGCAACAGGCGATCTTCAAGAAGACCTGGCTCAAGGTCGGGCGCGTGGAGCAGTTGCCGAAGAAGGGCAGCTACTTCACCCGCGAGATGCCGTCGGTCGGCCCGGGCACGTCGGCAATCATCGTCAAGGACGTGAAAGACGGGGTCGAGACGGTTCGCGCCTTCCACAACCTGTGCCGGCACCGCGGTAACAAGCTGGTGTGGAGCGACTACCCCGGCGAAGAGGTCTCCGGCACCTGCCGCCAGTTCACCTGCAAATACCACGCCTGGCGCTACGCGCTCAACGGCGACCTCACCTTCGTCCAGCAGGAGGGTGAGTTCTTCAACCTCGACAAGAACGACTACGGACTCGTGCCCATCCGCTGCGAGGTGTGGGAAGGGTTCATCTTCATCAACTTCGACAACGACGCGGCGCCGCTGCGGGAGTATCTGGGCGAATTCGCCGAGGGTCTCGAGGGTTACCCGTTCCATGAGATGACCGAGCACTACAGCTACCGCTCGGAGATCAACGCCAACTGGAAGCTGTTCATCGACGCGTTCACCGAGTTCTATCACGCGCCGATCCTGCACATGAAGCAGGCGGAGAAGGAGGAGGCCGAGAAGCTGGCCAAGTTCGGCTTCGAGGCGCTGGCGTACGACATCAAGGGTGACCACTCCATGGTGTCGTCGTGGGGCGGGATGTCTCCGCCGAAGGACATCAACATGGTCAAGCCCATCGAGCAGATCCTGCACAGCGGCCTGTTCGGGCCGTGGGACCGTCCGGACATCAAGGGCATCCTGCCCGAAGAACTGCCGCCCGCGATCAACCCGGGCCGTCACAAGACCTGGGGCACAGACTCGTTCGAGTTCTTCCCCAACTTCACCCTGCTGTTCTGGGCGCCGGGCTGGTACCTGACGTACAACTACTGGCCGACCGCGGTGGACAAGCACATCTTCGAGGCCGACCTCTACTTCGTGCCGCCGAAGAATCTCCGTGAGCGGCTGTCCCAGGAACTGGCCGCGGTGACGTTCAAGGAGTACGCCTTCCAGGACGCCAACACGTTGGAGGCCACCCAGACGCAGATCGGCACCCGGGTCGTCACCGACTTCCCGCTGTGCGACCAGGAGATCCTGCTGCGCCACCTGCACATGACCGCCCACCAATACGTGGACAGGTACAAGAGCAACGGGTCCGCGGGGACCTCCAACGGGAAGCACGCTGCCACGTCGGACAAGAAGGATGACGCGCATGTCTAAGTTGCCAGAAGAGTTCGCGGACTTGGAGCGGTTCGCCGACTGGTGCCTGCCGACCGAGGAGGAGCGCTACGCCAAGCGCCTGGCCTCGACGATGGCCGAGATGCAGGACCTGTACGACGCCGGCATGGCACGTCTCGAGGACATCATGGTCTACGTCGACGCGCGGTTCCCGCTCAAGGGGATGCCGGAGGACGCCAAGGCGCTGGTCCATCTGGGACAATCGATCGTCATGGTGAGCTTCCCCATCGAGGTGTGGAAGCAGCCGCGCGTGCTCGACAGCGGCGCGGCATACATCCAACTCATCAAGGAGCCGGTGGTCTGAGCGTGCTGACCCTCAAAGCAGCGGGTCTACTCGACGTCGACGCGGGTGAGATCATCCGGCCCGGCATCGTCCACGTCGAGGGCGACCGGATCGTCGGCATCGGAGGCGACACACCGCCCGACTCCGAGGTCATCGATCTCGGCGACTCGATCCTGCTGCCCGGTTTGATGGACATGGAGGTCAACCTCCTGATGGGTGGCCGCGGCGAAAACCCCGGCCTGTCACAGGTTCAGGACGATCCTCCAACGCGAGTGCTGCGTGCGGTGGGCAATGCCCGCCGCACGCTGCGCGCGGGCTTCACCACCGTGCGCAACCTCGGGTTGTTCGTCAAGACCGGCGGCTATCTGCTCGACGTCGCGCTGGGCAAGGCCATCGACGCCGGCTGGATCGACGGACCGCGCATCGTCCCGGCGGGCCACGCGATAACGCCGACCGGCGGCCACCTGGACCCGACGATGTTCGCCGCGTTCATGCCCGGTGTGCTCGAGCTGACCGTAGAGGAAGGCATCGCCAACGGCGTCGACGAGATCCGCAAGGCGGTGCGATACCAGATCAAGCACGGTGCCCAGCTGATCAAGGTCTGTGTTTCGGGCGGCGTCATGTCGCTCACCGGAGAGGCAGGCGCGCAACACTATTCGGACGAGGAGCTGCGGGCCATCGTCGACGAGGCGCACCGGCGCGGGCTTCGGGTCGCCGCGCACACGCACGGCGCCGAGGCGGTCAAGCACGCCGTGGCGTGCGGCATCGACTGCATCGAGCACGGGTTCCTGATGGACGACGAGGCGATCCAGATGCTGGTCGACAACGACCGGTTCCTGGTCACCACCCGACGGCTGGCCGAGTACATGGACGTCTCGAAGGCGCCACCGGAGTTGCAGGCCAAGGCCGCCGAGATGTTCCCGAAGGCACGCACCTCCATCAAGGCGGCGTACGAGGCCGGGGTGAAGATCGCCGTCGGCACCGACGCCCCGGCGATCCCGCACGGCCGCAACGCCGACGAGCTGGTCACCCTGGTCGACTGGGGCATGCCGCCGGCCGCAGTGCTGCGCGCGGCCACGGTGGTCGCGGCCGATCTGATCAACGTCACCGACCGCGGCCGGCTCGCCGAGGGCCAGACTGCCGACATCATCGCGGTGCCGGGAGATCCACTCGACGACATCACCGTTACCCAGAAGGTCAACTTCGTCATGAAAGGCGGCAAGGTCTTCCGCAATGACTCCAACTAGAACTGAGGATCTGGTCGAGATCCAGCAGCTGCTCGCCAAGTACGCGGTGACCATCACCCAGGGCGACGTCGACGGACTGGTGACGGTGTTCACCCCGGACGGCACCTACAGCGCGTTCGGTGAGACCTACACGCTCAACCGGTTCCCCGTGCTGGTCGATGCGGCGCCCAAGGGTCTGTTCATGACCGGGACGGCATTGGTCGACCTTGTCGAGGGCAGTGACACCGCCAGTGGCACCCAGCCGCTGTGTTTCATCGAGCACTCCAAGCACGACATGCGCATCGGCTACTACCGCGACACATATGTGCGCACCGACGACGGGTGGCGGCTGAAAACCCGTGCCATGACGTTCATCCGGCGCAGCGGCGACCACGATCACGGCCGGCCGCACGCGATCGGCAGGCCCGAGGCGGGATGACTGAGGCGCCGACCGTCGAGGAGTTCCGGTCACAGTTGACCGCCTGGCTCGACGAGCACGACCTGACGCCACCCGCTGACGATCACTCGCTCGACGCGCAGCACGCGCAACACTCGCGGGTGCTCGGCGCGCTCTACGACGCCGGCTGGATGCGGTGGGGCTGGCCCGAATCGGCAGGTGGGCTCGGCGGACCCATGATCCTGCGCGCGATCGTCGGCGAGGAGGTCGTCGGCCGCGGGCTCGACGAGCCTGGGCCGTACTCGATGCTCGAGGTGCTCACCCCCACGATGATCGATTACGCCCGACCCGAGCTCGCGGCGGAGATGGTGCCGCTGTTGCTGTCCGGGCGCGAAACCTGGTGCCAGGGCTTCTCCGAACCTGGCTCGGGTAGCGATCTCGCGTCGCTGACCACGCGGGCCACCCAGCACGGCGACACGTGGGTGGTCAACGGCCAGAAGGTGTGGACCAGCTTCGCGCAGTACGCGACGCGGTGCGTGCTGCTCACCCGGACGGGGCCGCCCGGCACCCCCAACCACGCCGCGATCACGGCCTTCTTCGTCGATATGGACACCCCGGGAATCACCGTCAAGCCACTGCGCACCATGCACGGCGTCGACGAGTTCTGCGAGGTGTACTTCGACGACGTCGTCGTGCCGGAAGACCGCATGCTCGGAAACCCCGGCGACGGTTGGCAACTCGCGATGGATCTGCTGCCGTTCGAGCGGTCGACGTGCTTTTGGCAGCGCATCGCCTACCTCTACTCGCGGTTCGACGCGCTGATCGGAGACATCAAACCGCTTGGTGCGGAAGCGGACTCGGAGATGGGTGCGGCGTATCTCGCCCTGCACACACTGCGCTGCCGATCCCGCGCCACCCAGCTCCGGCTGGCCGAGGGTGCCAAACTGGGACCGGACACCTCGATCGACAAGGTGTTGCTGGCCGGCGCCGAACAGCAGCTCTACGACACTGCGCGCGATCTCCTGCCGAGTGTCATCGAGCTCGACGACAACCATTGGCGAACCGAGTTCCTGTACTCACGTTCGGCGACCATCTACGGCGGCACCGCCGAGATCCAGCGCAATATCATCGCGCGCCGCCTGCTGGACCTCGGGAAGGAGTGATCATGGATGCCCAATTAGACGCTTCGTCTCTCGGCTTACTCGAAGACGGACTGCGCAAGACCATGTTGTCGGCCTGCGGGGCCGAGCTGGACGCGGCGCTGGCCGAGCTGGGCTGGGCCGAGATGCTCTCCGACGTGCCTGAGCTGGCGGTGCCACTGGTGTTCCGGCTGCTCGGCGAAACAGGTTCGCACGCATCGGTTCTCAACGACGTGGTACTTCACACGCTCGGCCTCGAACTCGGCGGGCTTCCACCGTTGCCGTACGCCGGCGGTGGCTGGGTGGTGTGGGATCGCCAAGACGCGGGCCCGGCGCACTCGGCTCTCGGGGGGCTGCCATTACGCCGAGTGGACGACGGTCAGCAGGTACGGCTGGCGGAGGCCCGCCACGCACTGGGCTGGTGGCTGGTCGGTTCGGCCAGGGCGATGCTGACCCTGGCCCGCCGGCATGCACTCGACCGGGTTCAGTTCGGCAAGCCGATCGCGTCATTCCAAGCGGTCCGCCACCGACTGGCCGAGACGCTGGTGGCCATCGAGGGCGCCGAGGCCACGCTCGACCTGCCAGGCGTGGACAACCCCGATCTGACCGCAATGCTGGCCAAGGCCGCCGCGGGCAAGGCCGCGCTGACCGCGGCCAAACATTGTCAGCAGGTGCTGGGTGGCATCGGCTTCACCGAGGAGCACGATCTGCACCGCCACGTGAAGCGAGCACTGGTGCTCGACGGATTGCTGGGCAGCTCGAGGGAACTCACGCGGAAGGCCGGAGCGGGGCTGCGAGCCCGCGGCTCCGCACCACGCCTGGCACAGCTCTAAGGGGCGTCGGGAACGACGAAATGGCAGGCTTTACTTGCACTTTCGCGCCCATACGTACGTCTGGGCGTCGTTCAGCCCCGGGGCAGGCCCAGGACCCGCTGGGCGATGATGTTTCGCTGGATCTCCGAGGCGCCACCCGCGATGGTGCCGCCGAAGCTGCGGGCGTAGCGCTCGAACCAACTGGTGCTCGTCGCATCCTCGCCGAACGGCGCGAACGGCGACGTGGACGCCGGATGCGCAAGCCCGTCCGGGCCGGCCGCCTCCAGCGCGTAACCGACGGCGGTCTGAAATGCTTCGGAGCCAAACAGTTTGAGCACTGACAGGGCCGGCACGTCCTGATCGCCGCGGGCCTCACGCGACAGTGCGATAGACCCGAGGGCTCGCAGCGCATAGGTGTCCATGATCAGCGTGGCGTAGCGGTCCCGCTCGATCTCGGTGACCGGGGTGAAGTCGTTGATGAGCTGCTCAAGCCAATCGGCGTAGCTCAGCCACAACAGCGTGCGCTCATGTCCCAGTGAACCGTTGGCCACCGTCCAGCCCTGGTTGAGCGGGCCGATCAGGTTCTCGGCGGGCACCCGCGCGTCGCTGAAGAACACCTCGTTGAAGTCGAGATCCTCAGGGCCGCAGATGGATGCGAACGGCCGGCGGACCACACCCGGGGTGTCGGTCGGGATCAGCAGGACGCTGATGCCCTTGTGCTTCGGCGCGTCCGGGTCGGTCCGCACGAACGTCAGGATCACGTCGGCGTCATGCGCGCCCGACGTCCACACCTTCTGCCCGTTGACGACGAAATGCTCGCCGTCCCGCACCGCCGACGTGCGCAGCGAAGCGAGATCCGATCCGGCACCTGGTTCGCTCATGCCCAGCGCTGCGGTGATCTCGGCCCGCAGGATCGGGACCGCCCAGCGGCGCTTCTGCTCGTCGGTGCCGAACGACAGCAGCGACGCGGCGATGATCCCGACCCCCTGCGGGTTGAAGCTCTGATAGATACGTCGCTTCGACAACTCGTCGCGGTGGACGTACTGCTGCAGGATCGTCGCGTTGCGCCCGCCGAAGTCCGGCGGATTACCGGGCAGCAACCAGCCGTGGTCGAACATCACCCGCTGCCAGCGCCGGGCCCACTGCGGAACGTCCGCCGTCGACCGCGAACGCGCGGTGGTGTCGGCCTCGTCCGGCAGGTGCTCGTCGAGGAACGCGATGAACTCGTCGCGGAAGGCTTCGACGTCGGCGTCGAAGGTCAACTGCATGGGTCAGGCTCCCGCGAGCGACGTCTCGGTGATGAACGCGCGATGCTCGGCAGCGCCGCCGAGCATCAACTCGCCGGACTTGGCCCGCTTCAACGCGAACTGAACGTCGTTCTCCCAGGTGAACCCCATTGCGCCGAACAGCTGCACCCCATGCTTGAACACCAGCGACTGGCATTCACCCGCGGACGCTTTGGCCATGGCCGAGGCGAGCCGGCGGCGCGGATCATCGGCCGCGATGGTCAGCGCCGCGAAGTAGGACAACGCCCGGGCCCGCTCGATCGCGATGTGCATGTCGGCGGCCTTGTGCTGCACGGCCTGGAACGATCCGATCGCAACACCGAACTGCTGACGGCCGCGGACGTGTTCGAGCACCAGGTCGAGAACCCGCTGACACGCGCCGACCATCGTCAGCGCCATCCCGGTCAGTGCGACGTCGCGGGCACCGGCCACGTCCACGTCGGCGACGCGGTCGTCATGGCCGACCCGCAGGCTGTCGAAGGTCACCTCGGCAACGTGCAGCACCGGGTCGAACACCGGTACGCGGCGCGACGAAACCTGCTCGGCGCCAACGACGAACACGCCCGCCGGCGTCACCACCGCCAGTCGCTCGGCACGGTCGCCGTCGAGCACGTGACGCGCGGTGCCGTCGAGCAGCCAGCCGTCACCGGACCGCGCGGCGATCACGTCGTCGTATACGGCCGCGCCGGACAGCGTCGGGTCGGCACGACCCGCCGCCAGCGGGGCGAACTGGGTCAGGGTCGCCAGGAAAGGCGTCGGGTCGGTCGCGCGGCCCAGCTCCTCGAGGAGGATGCCCAGCTCGACCGCTTCCGACGGCTCGGTGAGCTCCGTCCAACCCTGTTCGACATAGCTGCGCCACAGGGGCGTCGGGTCCGCAGACCCGGTCTGGTCTTCGGCGATACTGCGCACGAACGACGACGGGCACTCCTTGGCCATCACGTCTCGCACCGTGTCGCGCCACAACCGTTGATCGGAGTCCAACTCCAGCAGCATCTGTCACCTCGATACACGTTTCAACGCACCCGTTGGCGCTACTGGAGAATAGCATTCTCTGCGATAGGAAGTAAGAATCTCGAAAAGAGCCCAACAATAGGCATGTGCGGCCCCAATGAGGTTCTGTTCTCCGGTACAGTTCTCACATGTTCTATCCTCTCGGTCGCGAATCAGGGCTTCGGTGAGCAGCCCCAGCGAAGAGCCCGCCTGGAAGCAGCGCGCGGTCGAACGGTCGATCAAGACCGCCAAACTGCGAGCCGCCCAGCGGGTGCAACGGTTCCTTGACGCCGCCCAGGCGATCATCACGGAGAAGGGCAGCACCGACTTCACCGTCCAGGAGGTTGTCGACCGCTCACGTCAGTCGCTGCGCAGTTTCTATCTGCAGTTCGACGGCAAGCACGAGCTCCTGCTGGCACTCTTCGAGGATGCGTTGAGCCGGGCCGCCAGCCAGATCCGCGCGGCCACTTCCGGGCAGGCCGATCCGCTGGACCAGCTCAAGGTGGCAATTGAGTTGCTATTCGAGCTTTCTCGGCCCGATCCCACCGCCAAGCGACCGCTCTTCACCGACTTCGCACCGCAGCTGCTCATCTCGCATCCGACCGAGGTGCGCGTCGCGCACGCGCCGCTGATCGCGTTGTTCGCCGAACTGATGGAAGAGGCAGCCGCCGCCGGCAAACTTCGGTCGGAGGTCAATCCGAAACGGATGGCCGCGATGACGATGCAGACGGTGATGTTCACCGCACAGTCGAGCGCACCTGCCGACGACGAGAACGTGCAAACCGATCTCAGCCGAGGAAGTCTGGAACTTCTGCGCCATGGGATTCGCCGCCGGCTAGCGGTAGAATTGCATTCTCGCGTGGTTAGAACTGCGCTTACACACTGACTCCGGCCCACCACGACGGCGCGTTCGCGGGACCGAACCAGAATCCGCGTCTTCGATGGACAGATTCTCGGCCGGATCATCGTCGCGGCGCTGCTGACCCGCCCCGACAAGACCGTCAGTCGCCGCACACGCTATTCCCAGGAAGGCCCGGCCTCATTGCGCCGATCTCGGCGCCAACAGCAGGTCAGCGGCCGTGTAGGCGTCGTTGTCCCCGGTCGCCACGGCAGCGGCCAGGCGGTCCAGATCCGGGTGGTGCTGCAGCCGACTCTGCGCCAGCGACAGGATCTGCGCCCGGGCCCGCGCCGCGCGGCGTTCGGGAGTATCAGCACGCCGGTGTGCGTCGATTGCTTCGACCAGCTCGTCGAGTCCGCCGCCCTGCGCCGCAACGAGTTTGAGGATCGGCGCGTGTGTCTCCGCACGCAGATCGCGCACCGTCTGGTCGGCACCGTCGCGGTCGGCCTTGTTGACCACAACGATGTCGGCCACCTCGAGCAGCCCGGCCTTGGCCGCCTGGATCGCGTCACCCGCGCCGGGGTTGAGGATGACGATGGTCGGGTCGGCGACGGCCGCGATCTCGATCTCCGATTGCCCGACTCCGACCGTCTCGAGCAGGATCACGTCGTAGGACAGCGCGGCCAGCAGCCGGATCGCGGCAGGCACCGCAGCGGCCAACCCGCCGAGGTGACCGCGCGCGGCGACCGAGCGGATCAACACGTCGGGGTCGTTGATGTGCGCGGCCATCCGGATCCGGTCGCCCAGCAGTGCTCCGCCGCTGTAGGGCGACGACGGATCGACGGCCAGCACCGCGACCCGCAGCCCGCGGGCCCGGTACGCCCCGACCAGCACCGCCACCGTCGTCGACTTTCCGGCGCCCGGCGGCCCGGTAAGGCCCACCACCTGCACTTCGGCCACTCCGATCGCCGACAAGACGGCATCGCGGCGTGCGCTTTCGACCAGACTCAACAGCCGGCCGGCCGCCCGCGTCGACCCGTCCCGCGCGGCGGCGACGAGATCGGCGATGTCATCGGTCACAGGGTCCTCCGGTCACTGACATATGAGAATAGTATTCTCTCAGTTCGAGAGCGTTCGTTTCAAGAAGGGAAGCAGTATGCAGATCACTGGGAGCTCCGCGATCGTCGTGGGCGGCGCGGGCGGCCTGGGCGAGGCGACCGTTCGGCGGCTGCACGGCGCCGGCGCCAAGGTTGTCGTCGCCGACATGGCCGACGAGAAGGGCGCGGCGCTGGAGTCCGAACTGGGCGTGCGTTACGTGCAGACCGACGCCACCAGCGAGGAGAGCGTGCTGGCGGCCATCGCCGAAGCGGAATCGCTCGGGCCGCTGCGCATTTCGGTGGACACTCACGGCGGCCCGGCCAGCGGCGGACGGCTCGTCGGCAAGGACGGCAGCCCGCTGAGTCTCGACGGGTTCAAGACCACCATCGAGTTCTACCTGACCGCGGTGTTCAACGTCATGCGGTTGAGCGCGGCGGCCATCGCACGCCAGGAGCCGCTCGATGAGGGCCAGCGCGGTGTCATCATCAACACCGCGTCGATCGCCGGTTACGAAGGCCAGATCGGCCAGGTGCCCTACTCGGCGGCCAAGGGCGGCGTACTCGGCATGACGCTGGTCGCGGCGCGCGACCTCTCGCCGCTGGGCATCCGAGTGGTCACCATTGCACCGGGGACCATCAACACCCCCGCCTACGGCAAGGCCGCCGATCAGTTGGAGGCGTACTGGGGCGCGCAGGTGCCGTTCCCCAAGCGGATGGGCCGCTCGACGGAGTACGCCACGCTGGCGGCGTCCATCATCGAGAACGACTACCTCAACGGCGAGGTCATCCGACTCGACGGCGCGCTGCGATTCCCACCCAAGTAGCACGTGCGATTTCGGTGTGATCACGCGCGCTGAGCGCGCGTGATCACACCGAAATCCCTCACTTCTTGGCGATCAGGCCGTCGACAATGTCGTTGAAATCCTTTGTGCCGAAGGACACGTACTCGGCGAGATTGGCGTAATCCAACGACGCCATCACCGAATGCTCCAGCTGGATGTTCATCAACCGCTTGGTGCTCTCGACCGCCTGCTGCGGCAGCTCCAGAATCTTCTTCGCACATGCGATCGCCTCGGCCAGCGGGTCGGCGACGACGTGGTTGGCCAGGCCGAGTTCGACGGCGCGCTGGGCCTTGATCCGCACACCCGTCAACGCGAATTCCTTGGCCTGCAACAGGCTGATCTGGCTCGGCCACACCAGCGGCCCGCCGTCGGCGGCGACCAGACCGATCTGCACGTGCGGGTCGGCGAAAAACGCGCCCTCGGCGATGTAGACGATGTCGGACAGCGCCGCCAGGCTGCAGCCCAGACCGACCGCCGGCCCGTTGACCGCCGCGATCACCGGCACGCGGCAGCGCACCATCCCGATCACGAGATCACGGCCGTGCTTGATCGTCTTCTGGCGCAACGCTTCATCGTTGCGCAGCTCGTCGAGGTAGTTGAAGTCACCGCCGGCCGAAAACGCCCGGCCCGCACCGGTGATCACCGCTGCCCGCGCGCCGGCGTCCTCGTTGATCTCGCCCCACACCTTGGCCAGGCCCACGTGCAGGTTGTCGTTGACCGCGTTGAGCTCGTCGGGCCGGTTCAGCGTGATGATCCGCAGCGGTCCATCGGCCTGGACGTCGATTTCGCTTGGCAGGTCGTACATCTTAGACTCCTAGTCCCAGGATGCGTGCGGCGATGATGTTCTTCTGGATCTGCGAAGTGCCGCCCATGACGCTCTGCGCCCGGCTGTACAGATAGGTTTCCAGCAGGTCTTTGTCGCGAGTGCCGCTGACCGCCAACACCGCGTGACCGACGGCTTGTTCGGCCCAGGTCATCAGGAGTTTGTCGATGGACCCCTCCGAGCCGTGCGAGATGCCGTCGAGTTGCTCGGAGAGTCGGCGCTGGACGTGGTGGGTCAACATTTCCGTCTCGACCGCGGCCCAGGCCAGTTCCTCGGGGACCGCACCCTCGACCCGCGTCTGCAGTTGCGCGACGGTCTTGCCGTAGCGGGCGGCGAAGCCGAGCGTGGACGGTTCCCGTTCGTGGCCGACGACGGTCATCGCCAGCGGCCAGCCCTCCCCGGGAGCGCCGACCATCTGATCTGCCGGCACCGTGGCGCCCTCGAAGCTCACCTGACCGAACTCCTTGGTGACACCGCTGATCATCTGCAACGGTCGCTGTTCTATCCCTGGCTGGTGCATCGAGATGATGAATGCCGAAATACCCCGGTGCCGCTTGGCATCTGGATCGGTGCGCGCCAACAGCAGGCACCAGTCCGCGACGTCGGAGTAACTGGTCCAGATCTTGTGCCCGTTGATGATGTAGTTGTCGCCATCGCGCACCGCGGTGGTGGTCAGCGACGCCAGATCCGAGCCCGCGCCGGGCTCGGAAAAGCCTTGGCACCAACGCTCGGTGCCGTTGATCATGCCGGGCAGGAACCGCTGCTGCAGTCCCTTGCTGCCGTGCCTGCCCAGCCCGGTGACCAGATAGCCCAGGCTCGGCCGGGCCGGGGCGCCCGCCCGGGTCAGTTCCTCGTCGAGGATGACGTCGTAGACGGGAGCCAACTCTTGGCCCCCGTACTCGCGGGGCCAGGACAGCCCGAAGAATCCGCCTTCGTAGAGGGCGCGGTGCCAGTCGCCGGCACGCTCCCAGTACTCGTCACCGGAGGTCGGAAACTCCTTGGCGTGCAATCCAAGCCAAGCGCGCAGCCGCTCCCGGAATGCCGCTTCCTCCGGCGAGTCACGAAAGTCCACGGTCGATCTCCTCCAGCTTGACGGGCCACAGTTCGGTCGATGTCAGCGCACGTCGCAGATAGACATGGGCCAGGCATTCCCAGGTGTTGCCGATGCCGCCGTGCACCTGTATCGAGGTCTCGCAGACGGTCCGGGCCGCGCGGGCGCAGTACAACTTGGCGACCCGTGCGGCGCGCAACGCCTCGGCGGGTGGCAGTTCGTCGACCGCCCAGGCGGCGTGGCGCAGGATGCTGACCGAGCCTTCAATCAGCGTCAGGCTTTCGGCCAGCAGATGCGCGACCGCTTGGTAGGAGCCGATGGTGTTGCCGTACTGCTCACGGATTTTCGCGTATTCGGTGGCCAGCGCCAGGGTGCCGCGCGACGTGCCGACCAGGTCTGCAGTGGTGGCGACCAGGGCGAGCGCATGCCAGCGGGTGGCGGCCTCCGCGCTGAGTTCGCCGAGCGGTTCGCCCGCGCCGGCAACCGTGGCGCCGATGCGGGTCAGGTCCGCAATCGGGTGCGCCTCGCCGAGGTCGGCGGCCAACACCGTGGTGTCGCGCAATTCCAGCCCGCGACGGTAGCCGCGGGCGTCAACGGCGATGCGGGCCGCACCGTCGATGACAGTCGCCGAGGCCGCGTCGGCGCCCAACTGCCGGATCAGGTCATCGGCGAGCACGGGCCCGAGGAACGGCGCGTCGACCAACCCCCGGCCGAACTCCTCGGCGACGATGGCGACTTCCACCCCCGATGCCTCGTCAGAGCGCAGCGACCGCCAGCCGGTCTGCTCGATCTGCTTGTCCAGCCGCGCGATTCGACCCAGATCGTCGAGCTCGGCGACCGAGCCGGGACCGAGATCGTCGGCCAGCTTGGCCGCCGCATCGCGCAACTGCTGTTGTTCACTGGTCAGACGTACGTCCATGGCGCTCCTTCAGCACGCGGCGTAACACTTTGCCCGAGGGCAGGCGAGGTATCTCGGGGACGAAAACGATTCGGCGGGGCCGCTTGTAGGACGCCAGCCGGTCGCCCACGAGGGCAATGAGTTCGTCCTCGCCGACCGGGGCGTGCGCGGCGGCCAGCTCGACGGCGGCCACCACCGCTTCCCCGTCGGCGGCGTCGGGCACCCCGAACACCGCGCAGTCCTTCACGGCCGGGTGCCCGTGCAGCACGGCCTCGATCTCGGCGGGTGCCACCTGGAAACCGCGGACCTTGACCATCTCCTTGGCCCGGTCGGTGATGTGCACCCAGCCGTCGGCGTCGATGTAGCCCACGTCGCCGGTGCGGTACCAGCCGTCGAGAAAGGCACCGGCCGTGTCGGCTTCCGGCAGGTATCCGGCCATCACCGAATTCGACTGCGCAACAATCTCACCCACCTCGCCCGCGGGCAGCGGGTCCCCGGTCTCCAGTGACACGGTGCGCAGCTCGACGCCGGGAACCGACCGCCCGACGGTGTCCAGCCGGGCGCCGGTCAGCTGGTTGCACGCCAGCACCGGCAGCTCGCTGGCACCGTACGCGGTGACCCAGGTGGCGCCGGTACGGCGGGTCACTTCACGGGCCACCGACTCGGTCACCGGCGTGGCGCACCACATGATGTAACGCAGCGACGAGAGGTCGTAGCGCTCGAGGCCGGGATGCGAGGCCATCGCCAAAGCGATGGGCGCAACGGCCATTTCGACGGTGATGCGGTCGGATTCGATGTGGGCCAACAGGGAATCGACGTCGAAGCGGCGGTGCAGCCGCAGCCAGCCACCGGTGTCGAGCACGGTGGCGATGTTGAGCAGGCCCAGGATGTGCGACGGCGGCGTGACGATCTGCATGCGGTCGGAATCGGTCAGCCCCAGCGCATCGCGCCAGTGCCCGACCGCGGCCGCGAATGCACCGAAGGTGTGACGGACCGCCTTCGGCATTCCGGTGGTGCCCGAACTGAACACGAAAACGGCGTCGTCGTCGGCATCAGGAGCCGGCACCTCGACGACGGTGTCGGCGGGCACGATCGGATCGTCGAGGTGCAGCATCGGCATCGACTCGGCCAGCACGGGATGGTCACCAACGGCGTGGCCGGGCGACGTGAGTGCCAGCGCGTGGCGCACCTCGTCGGGCTTCCACGCCGGACTGATCAGCACCACCGCCGCACCGAGGCGCCAGATGGCCCGCAGCGCCACGACGAACTCGGGCCGGTTCGACGACATCATCGCCACCCTTTGACCCCGGGTCACCCCCCGCGCGGCAAGCGTGTCGGCCATACCCGCGGTGAGCGCATCCAGCTCGGATCGCAGATATTCTCGGTCGTCGAAGGCCAACACCGCGCGATCAACCACCAGACCGGCAGGACCGGACCGGCCCTGCCGCGGCGAGATCGCGGACGACGACGGCATGGTGAGAAGATACTATCTGATACTGAGAATATTATTCTCACTAGGGTAGAATTCACATACCAGTAGGAGGGGTGATGACGAAACCGACGTCCGGCTGCGCACAGACGGCCACCGATACGACCGACGGTCAGGCGACCGTGACGATCCTGCTCGACGGCAAGAGCGAGTCCGTGCCCCTGCATCCCGGCGAAACGCTGCTGGACAGTGGGCGGCGCGCCGGCCTGAGCCCGCCGTTCTCGTGCGAGGCCGGTAACTGCGGCACGTGCATGGCCATGCTGCGCGAGGGCACCGCGAACATGCGGGTCAACGACGCGCTCGACGACGACGAGGTCGCCGAGGGGTACGTGTTGACCTGCCAGGCCATCCCCGACGGCCCGGTGGTCGTCGACTACGACTGCTGAGGGTGCGCCGAGATCGACGTCCTGGCGCGATCTACTCGGTCTTTTGCGCCGAAACGTCCGTCTGGGCGATGGGGGGACCGTGCTCGCCCAGGGCCGGCGGCGGCCGGTAGTCGGGTTCGTAGCCTGCGACCCGGATGCTGCTGCCCACGAGCCGGTACTGCCCCGCCGACACCACGATCTCGGGTAGCGCATCCAACGCCTCGGGCAGCGTGCGCACCGCGGCCGCAGGGATTCCCAGCGGCTTGAGCCTGGCCTCCCACCCGGCGGCGGTATCGGTCGCCAGCGCCGCCGACACGACGGCCAGCACCTCGTCCCGGCGCGCCGCACGTTCGGCCATGGTCGCAAAGCCCTCGATACCGGCCTCGGTGGCGAAGGTTCGCCAGAACCCGTCGTGGGTGACGAACAACGCCAGGTAGCCGTCGGCGGTCGGAAACAGTTGCGCGGGAACATAGAACGAGTGCGCGCCGTTCGGCCGCCGCTGCGGCTGCACACCGTCGTTGAGGTAGGCCGACGCGTGGTAGTTCAGCTGCGAGAGCAGCACATCGCGCAGGCACACATCGACCTGCCCGCCATGGCCGGAGATGATCTGCGCCAAAAGCCCCAGGGCGGCAGTCAATCCGGTGGAGTTGTCGGCCGACGAGTAGCCCGGAAGCGTGGGTGGGCCGTCCGGGTCGCCGGTGAGCGCCGCGATCCCGGTCGCGGCCTGGACGACGTAGTCGAAGGCCGGGTCGTCGCCGCCGTAGAGCCCGAATCCGGTGAGCGCCACGCAGACGATCTTGTCGTTGTACTCGCGCAGCGAGTCGTAGGTCAGGCCGAGCTTGTGAATCGCCGACGGCTTCAGATTCACCAGCAGCGCATGGGATTGCGCGACCAACGCACCGAGTTGACGGCGGCCGTCCTCCGTCGCGAGTTCCAGACAGACACTGCGCTTACCGCGGTTGAGGCTGGCGAAGTAGCTGTCACTGACCTGCCGGGAGATGTCACCGGTGGGCGGCTCGATCTTGGTGACCTCGGCCCCGAGGTCGGCCAGCATCATGGTGGCGTACGGGCCGGCCAGCATGGTGCCGACCTCGAGGATCTTGATCCCGGCGAGCGGACCCGGGCCTGCGGGCAGGAGCGGAGCGACCCGGGGATCGGGTGAGGTCATCGGACGGCTTTGGCCAGCTCCGCGATCACCTCGCGGGTGCGGTACTTCGAGGCGACGAGCTCGTCGCGGGTGTCGCCGATGGGCAGCAACCGCACGGACAGGTCGGTCACGCCCGCGTCGGCAAAACTCTTGAAGCGGGCCAGGATTGCATCCTCATCGCCGGCCGCACACAGGTCGCCGACGTTGCGGGCATCGCCGCGGTCCAGCAGCTTCTGATAGTTGGGTGACGTCTCGGCCTCGGCCAGGATCCGGTTGGCGCGCTCCTTGGCGGCATCGATCTCGGAATTGGCGCACAGGCACACCGGGATACCCGCGACGATCCGGGGTGCGGGCCGGCCGGCGTTGTCGGCGGCCTTGGTGATGCGCGGGGCGATGTGGTCGCCGATCGCACGTTCATCGGCCATCCACAGCACCGTGCCGTCGGCCAGTTCACCGGCGATCTGCAGCATCACCGGGCCGAGCGCGGCCACCAGCACCGGCAGTCGCGGCTCGGCGCCCAGCGCGGTCGGGTTGTGCACGGTGAACGAATCGTTCTCGACGTCAACCGGGCCAGGCCCGGCCAGCGCGGCGTTGAGCACCTCGAGGTAGTCCCGGGTGTAGGCGGCGGGCTTCTCATACGGGATTCCGAGCATGTCGCGCACGATCCAGTGGTGCGACGGTCCGACGCCGAGCGCCAGCCGGCCACCGGTGCCCGCGTGCACCGACAATGCCTGGCGCGCAAGCGCAATCGGATGCTGCGCCTGCAACGGCACCACGGCGGTGCCCAGCTCGATGCGCGTGGTGCGGTTGCCCATCAGCGACACCATGGTCAGCACGTCGAAGTCGTCGGGCACCTGCGGCATCCATGCGGTGTCGAGGCCGGCGGCCTCGGCCCACTCGATGTCGGCAAGGAACTTGGCGATCTTGCGGGCCATGTCGCCGCGCTCGGCCCCGATCATCACGCCCAGCACGCATGCCTCCCACTTCGCCCGACATCTGCTGTCGCCGGTGAGCTGCGCGCACGTCGCGGCACGAGTACATCCAACGGCGTGCCCGTCGGGAACACCGCGGCGGCACCCGCGTCGAGCACCTTCTGCACATCGCCTTGCGGGATGGTGCCACCGACGACGACGGCGATATCGCCGGCGTCGGCGGCGCGCAGCGCGTCCACGGTGCGGGCGGTCAGCGCCAGGTGCGCACCGGACAGGATCGAAAGTCCCACCACCGCAACATCTTCCTGCAGCGCGATCGACACGATGTCCTCGATGCGCTGCCGGATGCCGGTGTAGATCACCTCGAATCCCGCGTCGCGCAGCGTGCGGGCGACGATCTTGGCGCCGCGGTCATGCCCGTCGAGACCGGGCTTGGCCACCAGAACGCGGGGCGGGGTCGGCGGGCAACGGAGCCAGTGCACTCATCTAAAACACCACCGGTTGTTGGAATTCGCCCCAGACCGCCTTGAGAGTGGAGACCATTTCACCGACGGTGCAGTACGCGTTGGCGCAGTCGATCAGGGCATGCATCAGATTGTCGGTACCTTCGGCCGCGCGCGACAGGGCTGCGAGCTTGGCTCGCCACATCGGCCGAGTCGCGCTCGGCCTTGACCCGGGCCAGGCGCTTGAGTTGCAGTTCGCGACCCTCGGCGTCGAGCTCGTAGGTGGAGATGTCCGGCGGCGGCTCGTCGGAGACGAACTTGTTGACGCCGACGACCGGACGCTCCCCCGACTCGACCTCTTGGTGGATCTTGTAGGCCTCGTCGGCGATCAGGCCCTGCAGGTAGCCGTCCTCGATGCACCGGACCATGCCGCCGTGGTTCTCCAGGTCGGCCATGATCTCGATGATGCGTTCCTCGGTGGCGTCGGTGAGCGCCTCGACGAAGTACGAGCCGCCCAGCGGATCGGCCACCCGGGTCACTCCGGTCTCGTAGGCCAGGATCTGCTGGGTGCGCAGCGCCAGCGTCGCCGATTCCTCGCTGGGCAGCGCGAACGGCTCGTCCCAGGCGGCGGTGAACATCGACTGCACACCGCCGAGCACCGAGGCCATCGACTCGTAGGCGACCCGCACCAGGTTGTTCTGCGCCTGCGGCGCGTACAGCGACGCCCCGCCGGACACGCAGCCGAACCGGAACATCGCCGCCTTGTCGGTCTTGGCCCCCCAGCGTTCCCGCACGATGGTCGCCCAGCGGCGCCGTCCCGCACGGTATTTCGCGATCTCCTCGAAGAAGTCGCCGTGGGTGTAGAAGAAGAACGAGATCTGCGGGGCGAACTGGTCGATGGTCATCCGGCCGCGCTCGACGACGGTGTCGCAGTAGGTGACGCCGTCGGCCAGGGTGAAGGCCATCTCCTGCACCGCGTTGGCGCCGGCGTCGCGGAAGTGCGCACCGGCCACCGAGATCGCGTTGAACCGGGGCACCTCGGCGGCACAGAACTCGATGGTGTCGGCGATCAGTCGCAGCGACGGCTCCGGCGGCCAGATCCAGGTGCCGCGCGACGCGTACTCCTTGAGGATGTCGTTCTGGATGGTGCCGGTCAGCTTCTCCCTTGGCACGCCCGCCTTTTCGGCGGCGGCAACGTAGAAGGCCAGCAGGATCGCGGCCGTGCCGTTGATGGTGAAGCTGGTGCTGATCTGGTCCAGCGGGATGCCGTCGAACAGGATCTCGGCGTCGGCCAGGGTGTCCACCGCGACGCCGACGCGGCCGACCTCCTCGCCGTACTCGGCGTCGTCGGAGTCGTAGCCGCACTGGGTGGGCAGGTCCAACGCCACCGACAGACCCGTTCCGCCCTGATCCAGCAGGTAGCGGTAGCGGCGGTTGGACTCCTCGGCGGTGCCGAAGCCGGAGTACTGCCGGAAGGTCCAGAGCCGGCCACGGTACCCGGACGAGAAGTTGCCGCGGGTGAACGGGAACTCGCCGGGCGCCGGCGGGTCGCCGGCACGATCCGCCGGTCCGTAGACCGCGTCCACCGGGATACCGGAGGACGTCTGAGCTGTGTTGTCCATGGAAGCCATCACCGGATAACGTACTTGCAAAAAATGAGAATGCCAATACCGTCTACATGCAAATGACCCCTGGGAGAGACATGGCTGACACTGAGAACAATCTTGCGGACCGCACCCTGGTGGTGTCCGGCGCCAGCCGCGGAATCGGCCTGGCGATCGCCGTCGGCGCCGCGCGCCGGGGCGCCAACGTCGTGCTGCTGGCCAAGACCGCCGAGCCCCACCCCAAGCTCAAGGGCACCGTGTTCACCGCCGCCGAGGAGATCGAGGCCGCCGGCGGTAAGGCCGCCGCCGTGGTCGGCGACGTCCGCCGGGAAGAGGACGTGCAGCGCGCCGTCGACACCGCCGTCGAGCGGTTCGGCGGCGTCGACATCTGCGTCAACAACGCCAGCGCCATCGCCACCGACCCGACCGAGCAGCTCAGCGCCAAGAAGTTCGACCTGATGTCCGACATCAACATCCGCGGGACGTTCCTGCTGACCAAGGCCTGTCTGCCGCATCTGCGCGAGTCGGCCAACCCGCACGTGCTGACGATCGCGCCGCCGATCAACCTGAACCCGTACTGGCTGGGCGCGCATCCGGTCTACACGCTGTCCAAGTACGGCATGTCGCTGCTGTCGCTGGGCTGGGCCGCCGAGTTCGCCGGAACGGCCGGGATCGCGTTCAACTGCCTGTGGCCGGAGACCTACATCGCCACCGCCGCCGTGACGAACCTGGCCGACGGCGACGAGCTCGCGGCATCGTCGCGCAGCCCCGAGATCATGGCCGACGCCGCGGTCGCGATCGTGAGCCGGCCGGCCCGCGAGGTCACCGGCCAGTGCTTGATCGACGCCGATGTGCTCACCGCGGCGGGGGTGACCGATCTGTCGCGCTACGGCGGCGGCGAGCGGCCGATCCGGGACCTGTTTCTCGACGCGCCACCGCGCTAGCGGAAATCGTGCTCTCCGATTCGGAGAGCAGATGTACGGCTCGCGGAGTGTGTGCGTGCAGGATCGCAATTTCCGACCGAAAGGCGATCCCAGCGCACATCGACGCGCCGAGGCATCCGGCACCGACGAGAAAGCTATTCTCAGCTATGCGAACGAGCAGGCAGGCGCGCCGTGAGTACTGATGCCCTGGTGTTCCCGCGCCGGGACGCGGCCGAGGAGAGGGAGCGCATCCTCACCGCCGCCGTCCGGGTGATGTCCCGCGCCGCCCCGCAGGCACCGAAGGTCAGCGACATCATCACCGAGGCCGGCACCTGCAACAAGACCTTCTACCGCTACTTCGGCGGCAAGGACGATCTGGTGCTGGCCGTGATGGAACGCGGTATCGGAAAAGTCGCCGCGTACCTGGACGCGCAGATGCGGGCGCAACCCGATCCGGCCGCCAAGGTCACCCGGTGGGTCGAGGGACTGCTGGAGCAGGTCAGCGATCCATACCTGTTCAGCATGTGTTACGCGACGGTCGCCCAGATGTCGTCGGCCGCACATCGGAAGGCCTCCGACGACGAGACCATGGCGCCGATTCGGGTGTTGCTCAACGCGCCGATCGTGGCGCTGGGACGCAGCCACCCGGACCGCGACGCCGACGCGGTCTTCCACTGCACCATGGGGAAGCTGCGCCGCTATCTGGGTTCCGGCGAACTTCCGCCCGCGGCCGACGTCGACCATCTGGTTCGGTTCTGCCTCAACGGCATCGGGGTTCGGGTGGGTGAAGCAACCTACACCTGACCTGGCCGGCCCGATGCGGCGCTACGTGGCCGGCGTCACCCTCGCCCACATCATGGCAGTCGCCGAGGTGACGGTTGTGGTGATCGCGCTCGGGCGGGAGACCACCGGCCGGGCACACCACATGTTCGAGGGCCAATCCCCGGAATCGTTGCGGCCGTGGTGATCACGGGAATCCTGGCGGTCGCGGGCGGCAGCGCGTTGAACTTCTTGCCGTCGCTGCGCTGGTACGCGGCCGGGCAGGAGCCGACACCACAGCGGCGGGAAGCCGCGATGCACGTCCCGCGCCGCCAGACGCTGCTGCTGGCGACCGTCTGGGCCCTCAGTGCCGTCGCCGTGCTGGTGGCCAACCACACCGCCGCAGCCGAGGTCGCACTGCTGATCGTGCCCGCGGTGTTCTTCGGCGCCACGGCGGCGATCCTGACCTCCCTGCTCCTCACGGTGCGCACGCTGCGGCCCATCACCGCGGCGGCAGTTCCTGCGAAGGCGTCGCGCGACACCGCACCCGGCGTGATGGCCCGGCTGCTCAGCGTGTGGGTGTTGATCAGCGCGTTGCCCAGTCTGGGTATCGCACTGCTGATCCTGGCGCGCTCGCATGGATGGATGATCGACAGGTCGACGTCCGTGGAGATCCCCGTCCTGGTGCTGCTGGCCGTCGCCGTGATGCTGGGGCCTGCGCGCGATGATCCTGGTGTCCCAGTCCATCTCCGATCCGGTCCGCGACGTCGTCGACGCGATGGCCGACGTCGAACGCGGGAACCTCGGTCACACCGTCGCCGTTTACGAGCGATCCGAAATCGGCCGCCTGCAAAGCGGATTCAACCGTATGGTGACCGGGCTGCAGGAGCGTGACCGGCTGCGCGACCTGTTCGGCCGGCACGTCGGCGACGACGTCGTCCGGCTGCTGGTGGAACGCGACGAGTCGCTGTACCGCGACGTGCGTGAAGTGGCGATCCTGTTCGTCGACCTCACCGGCTCCACGCGGCTGGCGGCGAACCGGCCGCCCGAGGAGGTCGCCGATGTGCTCAACAACTTCTTCCACACCGTCGTCGCGGCGGTCGACAAGCGAACGGATTCATCAACAAGTTCCAGGGTGACGCTGCCCTGGCGATCTTCGGCGCGCCGGTGCCCAGCGACACCGCCGCCTCCGACGCCCTGGCCACCGCGCGTGACCTGGGCGCTGCGATACACCGGCACGTGGAACTGGATTACGGGGTCGGGGTGTCGGCCGGCCCGGTGTTCGCGGGCTTCGTCGGCGCCGAAAAGCGGTTCGAATACACGGTTATCGGTGATGCGGTCAACGAGGCCGCGCGGCTGGCCGACCGCGCCAAGGAAAACCCCGGCCGCGTGCTGTGTTCCGCGGCCGTGCTCAGCCAGCCGATGGGGATGAGCAAAGCCGCTGGGACACAAGCGGTTCAGAGGTGCTGCGGGGCCGCAACCTCGTGACGGACATGTTCGCGCCCACCCGAAGCGACATCGGTATGACGCTCAGCGCTGGACGTGGATGCCGTACTGGGAGATCTTGCGGTACAGCGTGGCCCGGCTCATCCCGAGCTCGTGGGCGGCTTCGGCCATCGTCGGGTTGCCGGTGCCGAGCACCCGCACGATCTCACCGCACTCGAACGCCTCGATACGGGAAAGGTGGCGGCTGTTGCCCGCCAACACCTCTGACGGCAGGTTGGCCACGTCGATGACGTCGGTCCGGCTGGCCGCACGTGTCACGACCTGGTGCAGCTGGTCGACGTTTCCGGGCCACCCGAAGTTGCGCAGCGCCCGCGACGCGGCGGGGCTGAACTGCACTCGCGCCCGCGGGCCCGGCGGGCGATGTGTGCGGCCAGCGGCAGCACGTCGTCGGGACGGTCACGCAGCGGTGCCACCTCGATGACGGTGTCGACCAGCGACGCCAACGCGGTGGGGATGTCGGCGAACCGCTCGGCGGTCACGGCGAAGGGCACCCGGGCACCGCCGCTCGGGCCGGATCCGAGGCGCTGCGCTGCACCAGATCCCGCAGCCGCTCGGCGACCCATACCGGCAGCAGGTCGACATCACGCACGATGACCGCGGTGTGGGCCTTGCCGAGTTCCGGTGTCCACAGTCCCAGCCAGGTCTGCACATCGTCGGGGTTCGGGGCGCCGGCCGACAGAATGCGGTCGCGTGGATACGTCTGCCGAGCGGCCTGGCCGAGCAGCGTGGCGCGCCCGGCGCCCGCTTCCCCGACGGCCAGCACGATCTGGCCCGACGACATGGCACGCCCGGCCGCATGCCAGCGCGGAGTTCCACGCCGCCGACAGTGAATGCAGCGTTCCCGACGCGGGTTCCAGCTGCGGAACCTCGACCCGGAACACCTGGCCGCGCGGAGTCGGACGCGGCATCCGGCCGTTGGACCGCGCGAGCATCAGCGCCGCCGTGTTGCCGGCCGCCGATTGCGCCAGCGCCAGCAGCAGATCGCTCGACGATCTGCGACCACGTCGTCAGGTTGACGCTGCCCTCCAACCGGCCGTTGTCCGGGTCGAGCACCGGAACCGCGGCGCACGTGAAGGTGCACAGGTTCTGCGCGTAGTGCTGGTCGGCGCGGACCAGCGTGGGGGCCCGGTCCGCCAGCGCCAGGCCCAGTCCGTTGGTGCCGACGTCCCGCTCGGCGTAGGCGAACCCCGGTGCGAGATAAACCTTGTCGAGGGCGGCAGCAACTGGCGGTCACCCGACAGCCGGCTCAGCACCAGTCCGTCGGCGTCGGTCAGCATCATGCTGACCGGCTCACCGGCCAATGTCCGGTGCAGGTCGGTGAGCACTTCGTTGCCGCATTGGAAGAACAGGTCGTCTCGATCCCGACCGTTCGGTACCCGTGAACACCGGCTTGACCGCCTCCAGCGAGATGCCGTAGTCCTCGCTGCGCTGCCAGGACGCAAGCACCGCCGGGCACCCCGGCGGACCCGCGCGGTCGCGCTGCCGCGATCTGATGCAGTTGATGCGTTCCGGTAAGTCCTTCGGACACGGGCTGCGCTCCTGTCGACCCCGTTACGACCCGAGGTTACAAGCCGGGTCGCCCGCCCGTGTCTCACATTGAGACACCGGACCCCTCGGTGAGAGGGTCCCCATTATCCTAGTCTCGGACCAGGTTGTGACAGCCATCACACGCCGCCCCAGTCTGGAGAGGAAACACCCATGTACACCAAGGACGGCAACAGCTACTTCATCGTCGACGCGCACGTCGCCCTGTGGGATGCCCGGCCGGAGAACCAGCGCAACATCCACGGCAAACAGTTCATCGACTGCTTCTACGACTATCACCGCAACCTGTCGCCGGAGTCCGAGGTGTGGAGCTACGAGGACTACCTCTACCAGGGTGGCGAGCGACTGATGAAGGACCTCTTCACGGACGGCTACGTCGACCACGCGATCTTCCAGCCCGCCTACCTCGGCGAGTTCTACTACAAGGGCTTCGGGCAGACCGAGGAGGCGTCCGAGCTGGCCAAGGCCCACCCGGACAAGCTGACCTACAACCACAACTTCGACCCGCGCAACGGCGAGGTGGGCCTGGACCAATTGCGGCTGGACGCCGAGAAGTACAACCTCAAGGGCGTCAAGCTCTACACCGCCGAATGGCACGGCGAGTCCCGCGGCTGGAAGCTCGACGACCCGTGGGCGTACCGGTACTTCGAGGCCTGCCGCGAACTGGGCATCAAGAACATCCACATCCACAAGGGCCCGACCATCCGGCCGCTGGACCGCGACGCCTTCGACGTCGCCGACGTCGACCACGTGGCGTCGGACTTCACCGATCTGAACTTCGTCGTCGAGCACTGCGGGCTGCCGCGGCTGGAGGACTTCTGCTGGATCGCCACCCAGGAGCCCAACGTCTACGGCGGTCTGGCCGTGGCGATGCCGTTCATCCACACCCGGCCCAAGTACTTCGCGCAGATCATGGGCGAACTGCTGTACTGGATCGGCGAGGACCGCATCTTCTTCTCCTCGGACTACGCGCTCTGGACGCCGCGCTGGCTGATCGAGGCGTTCGTGGACTTCAACATCCCCGACGACCTCGGCGAGTACCCGCAGATCACCACCGAGCAGAAGAAGAAGATCCTCGGGCTCAACGCCGCCAAGCTCTACGACATCCCGGTGCCCAAGGAGCTGCAGCTGCCGGACGCCGACGAGCCGGCGGTGGGCCCGCGCGGCGCCGACAACCTGGTGGGCGCGTGACCATGGACCGCCACGCAGCAAGCCGTCGCGGCGCTGCACGCGCGTGGTCGATCCCGAGCTCGACGAGCCGATCACCGATCTGGGCTTCGTGCGCTCGCTGGTGGTGACGCCGCCGGTCCGCGTTCGACGTCAAGGTGAACCTGCGGCTGCCGACGTCGTTCTGCTCGCCGAACTTCGCCTACCTGATGGCCTCGGACGCCAAAGACGCTCTGGTCCGATTGGAGTGGACGCGCGACGTGGTGGTCGAACTCGACGACCACCACGACTCGGCGATCATCAACGCCGGCCTGGCCACCGATGCCGGGTATCGGGGCACGTTCGGTCACGAGGCGCTGGAGTCCCTCGACGAGCTGCGCGAGACGTTCAAGCGCAAGGCCCACACCGCCGCCATGGAGCGCTGCCTGACCGCGCTGCTGCGCGCCGATCCGGGACCGGTCCGAGGAGTCGAGGGCGACGTGACGCTCGCCGACCTGCCCGCCGACGACCACCACCGCCGCGCTGCTGCGACGCCGGGCCGCCCTCGGATTGTCCACGGCGCCAGACGCTTTGGTGGCGGTCGATCACGAGGGCCGCGGGTTCGACGACGATCCGCTCGCACTGCGCCGCGCGCGGTCGACCCGCATCTCGATCGACGGCAACGCTCACTTCTGCCGCGGTCTGCTGCGCACCCGCTACGGGCACGGCGACGAGGCCGCAGCGGGTCAGACGCCGATCCCACCTTCATCCCCCTGTCCGCGTTACGCCCCGCCTGAAACACTAAGGAGCACAACGATGTCACCATGCGCGCCGTGCAAGTCGTCGGCTACCACCAGAACCTCGAGATGAAGGAGGTGCCGGTACCGGAGCCCGCCGGGCCGTTCGACGTCGTCATCAAGATCGGCGGCGCCGGCGTGTGCCGCACCGACCTGCACATCCTGGAAGGCCAGTGGGCCGAGAAGAATCCCGACCTGCAACTGCCGTACACGATCGGTCACGAGAACGCCGGCTGGGTGCACGCCGTCGGTTCGGCGGTGACCAACGTCAAGGAGGGCGACAAGGTGATCCTGCACCCGCTGATCACCTGCGGGTTGTGCCGCGCCTGCCGTTCGGGTGACGACGTGCATTGCGAGGCAAGCCAATTCCCCGGCATCGACACCAACGGTGGTTACGCCGAGTACCTGAAGACCTCGGCCCGCAGTGTCGTCAAGATCGACGACTCACTGGAGCCTTCCGACGTCGCGGCGCTGGCCGACGCCGGCCTGACCGCCTACCACGCCGCCGCCAAGGCCGCCAAGCGGCTGGCCCCGCGCGACCGGGCCGTCGTCATCGGCGCAGGCGGTCTGGGGCACATCGGGATCCAGGTACTCAAGGCACTGTCCCCTGCGGAACTGATTGTGGTGGACCGAAACCCGGACGCCCTCAAACTGGCCGAGGCCATCGGTGCCGACCACGGCGTGATCGCCGACGGCAGCCAGATCGAGCACGTGCTCGACCTCACCGGCGGGAACGGCGCCGAGGTGGTCGTCGACTTCGTCGGCGAGGGTGGCGCCACCAAGGAGGGGGTGGCGATGCTGCGGCGCGCGGGCGACTACCACGTCGTCGGGTACGGCGAGAACATCAATGTGCCGACCATCGACATCGTCTCCACCGAGATCAACTTCATCGGCAACCTGGTCGGCACCTACAACGACCTGTGCGACCTGATGGCACTGGCCGCCCGCGGCGCGGTGAACCTGCACACCCAGAAATACACGCTGGACGACTTCCAGTCCGCCATCACCGATCTCGACAACGGCAACGTCCGCGGCCGAGCCATTCTGACCCTACTCCCTTAGATAGGAGTGATCTGCTCATGATCTTCATAGTCGTCAAGTTCAAGCCGAAGCCGGAGTACGTCGAGAACTTCCCCGACCTGGTCGCCGAGTTCACCGCCGCTACCCGTGGCGAGCCGGGCAACATGTTCTTCGACTGGTCTCGCAGCCTGGAGGACCCGTCGGAATACGTTCTGGTGGAAGGGTTCCGCGACGGCGACGCCGGCAAGGAGCACGTCACCGCGGAACACTTCAAGAAGTTCCTCGCCGCTGCGCCGACGCTGCTGGCGTCCACCCCGCTGATCATCAGCCAGACCATCGACGCGACCGGTTGGTCCGAGATGGGCGAGATGAAGGTCTGACCCCTTCGCCCGCGCTGCGGTCGCCGACGAAACTCAGCGTAGGGCCGTCACATAGACCGGGTCGCCGAACGGGGTGACCCGGCCTTGCGGCAATGCCAGGCCGTACTTTCCGAACAGCGCGGTCGTGCGCTCGGTGGTGGCGGTCCATCCCTTGGCCGCAAGGTAATCGGAGGCTGCCCTCGGCGCCGAGCGCTTCGAGCAGAGGCTCGGCGAAGGGATCAGAAATCAAGGGATCAGCGTGGTTCGTCGCCACCGCGCGCTGCGCCGCCACGGCGGTCGCGGTGGCTCCCACACTGTTGAGCAGATCCCAGCTGTCACCGTCGGTGCGTGCCACGTCAGCTCGCGACGTGGCCGGCGTCGACGGGCAGCGCCACGCCGGTGACGAAGCGGCTCCTCGGGCTGACCAGCCACAGCACGGCCTCGGTGACATCCTGCGGATCGATGATCGGCGCGTCCGGTATCAGGGCCTGCGACAGCACGCTTGGACCGGGGCTCTCCGCCATGCGCCCCGCCACGTACTCATTGAGAATCATCGGGGTGGCCACCCCACCGGGATGGACGGAGTTGACCCGGATCTTGTGCGGGCCATAGGCGCTCGCGGCTGAGCGCATCAATCCGACGACACCGTGCTTGGCCGCCGCATAGCCGAACATCGCCGCGCTGCCGTCACCGCCGCGCCCGGTCAGGCCCTGCGACGAACTGATGAGGACGATCGAACCCCCACGGCCCTTGCGGATCATCGACGGCGTGGTCGCGACGATGGTGTGCCACACGCCATTGAGATTCGTTTCGACAATCGCGTTGTACACCGCCTCCGCGTGCTCATCCTTGTTGCCGATGGCCACGACGCCGGCGTTGGCGATCACGATGTCGATGTCACCCAGTTCGGCGACGGCCCCCTGCACACCGCCCTCGAGCTGGGCGAGGTCGCGCACGTCCGCGACCACCGGGACCATCCGCCTGCCGGCGGCGGCGACCAGACGCGCCGTCTCATCGAGGTCGTCCTTGGTTCCCAGCGGGTACGGAATCGCGTCGACGTCGGCGCAGATGTCCACACCGATGATGTCGGCGCCCTGTTCGGCGAGCGCAACCGCATGACTGCGGCCCTGGCCGCGTGCCGCACCGGTGATGACGGCGACGGTGTTATCGAGTTCTCCCACGGAAGGCAACGTACCCGACGGGTATCCAGTCAGCCGTGGGGCGGCGGCACCTACTGCGACAGCAGTGGACCGCCACTCCGCCCGCCTCCGGTGGGTTTGTGTGGCTTCATGTAGGGGTATGAACGTCCGCATGATGGAACGACCCCACGAGCCCGCAGTCGAAGCCCTCAGCACCGTCGGCCTTCTCCTCAACATCGCCGCGGTGTTTGCATTCGCAACGGGCCTGGCCGGCCTCAGCACCGGCACAAGTGGTCTGGCTGCCGCACCGTCGCGGTCGCCGTCGTGACGTTCGCCGCCAGCCTGGTCTGCTTCACCGTCGGCGGACGCCGATTGGACGCACGCCGCACCGAACACGTGACGAGCCTGAATAATGTTCGGTGACGGGTCGATTCGCGCTCGGTCCCGGCGCATGACCAGGGGCACCACCCGCAGCTCCTGCAGCAGGCTGGACCAATTGCGGTCCAGCCGTTCGGTTTCCGTCTCGTGGCGGGCGGCCCGGTCCCACCGCGCATCGCCTGCGGGATCGTCGACGGGCATGTCCCGATCATCGCACCGTATCCCGCCGCATCCGGCCAGGTCCGTCGATCTGGCAGGTCCTGCGGATATCTTTGTCTCCGAAGCGGCCGGCAAACGCGGGTCGTCGAGGCCGATCCGGAGGATGCCCGGCACATGCGAGTCGACGGACGGGACATCACCGTTTCGGGCAGCTTGCTGCAACCCGTGACCCGCCGCACCAGCGACATCCTCCGTCTCACGGCCGCGACGGTATTCCTGGCCGTCGTCATCACCAGCTCCCTGATCACCCGAAACGACTGGGTCGCGCTGGAGAGGTCTATCTCCGGCATCGTCGGCGTGCTGACCCCGACCCAGTCCAACCTGGTGTACCTGGCGTACGGCATCGCGATTCTGGCGCTGCCGTTTGCGATCCTGATCGGGCTGCTCGCCGCCCGGCAGTGGAAGATGCTCTGGGCCTACGCGGCGGCCGCGGCCGATCAGCGTGCTCGCACTGTCGATCAGTGAGCGAGGGATCGCCGCGCCGCGCTGGCATTTCGATCTGGGCGAGCGTCTCGACACCGTGCTGTCGCAATTCCTCGACGATCCGCGCTGGATCGCAATGCTCGCGGCGGTACTCACCGTGTCGGGCCCGTGGCTGCCTGCGCGCTGGCGACGGTGGTGGTGGACGCTGCTGCTGGCATTCGTCCCGATTCACCTCGTGGTGAGCGCCGTGGTACCGGCGCGGGCGTTGTTGGGGCTGGCGGTCGGCTGGTTCGTCGGCGCGCTGGTGGTGTGGGTGGTCGGCACGCCCGCGCTGGAGGTGCCGCTCGACGGAGCGGTGCGGGCCCTGGCGCGCCGGGGTTTCCCGGTATCGGCGCTGACGGTGGTGCGCCCCGCCGGACGGGGGCCGCTGGTGCTCTCCGCCCGTGCCGAGCCGGAGCCCGAGTCCGACGAGTCCGGCGAAGACCGCCTCGGTCGAGTTGTACGGGCCGAATCAGCGCAGTGGCGGGGCACTACGCCAGTTCTGGCGCAAGCTGCGGCTGCGGGCCAGCGAGACCGCTCCCCTGCAGCTGTCGGTGCGCCGCGCCGTCGAGCATCGGGCGTTGATGGCCATCGCGGTCGGCGACCTCGGGATCGCCAACAGTTCGACGCTGTCCGTCGCCCCGCTGGACCGCGGCTGGACCATGTACGCCCACAGCCCCGCCCGCGGCGTGCCGATCGGTGAATGCGCCGGCCAGACCCCGGTCGCCCGCGTCTGGGATGCGCTGGGCGTGCTGCACGAACACGGCATGTCCCACGGAGACCTGCGCAGCCGGGAGATCACCGTCGACGAGGGCGAGGTGCTGTTCGGCGGGTTCGGGTACGCCGAGTTCGGTGCCACCGACGTGCCGTTGCAGGCCGACATCGCGCAATTGCTGGTGACGACGACCGAGCTCTACGGTGCCGAAGCCGCGGTGGCGGCCGCCATCGACGTGTTCGGCAAGGACACCGTGCTCACGGCGTCGCGGCGACTCACGAAATCGGCTGTGCCGGCCCGTATCCGGGACACGCTGGCCGACGACGGCGCCGTGTTGACGGCAGCGCGCGACGAGGTCAAGAAGCAGACCGGCGCAGATCAGATCAAGGCCGAGACCATCACCCGGTTCACCCGGGGCCAGATCATCCAGCTGGTGCTGCTGGTCGCACTGGTCTACGTCGCGTACCCGTTCATCGCCACCGTGCCGGCGTTCTTCACCGAACTGCGCACCGCGAACTGGTGGTGGGCACTGCTGGGCCTGGCGGTGTCGATGCTCACCTACGTCGGTGCCGCCGCCGCGCTGTGGGCGTGCGCTGACGGCCTGGTCAGCTTCCGCAACCTGACGATCATGCAGTTCGCAAACACGTTCGCCGCCACCACCACCCCGGCAGGCGTGGGCGGGCTGGCGCTGAGTACCCGATTCCTGCAGAAGGGCGGCCTGGGCGCGGTGCGCGCGACCACCGCGGTGGCGCTGCAGCAAACCGTGCAGGTCATCGATCACGTTGCGCTGCTTGTGCTTTTCAGCACCCTCGCGGGCGCGTCGGCCGACCTGTCACATTTCGTGCCGTCGGCCACGATCCTCTACCTGATCGCCGGTGCGCTGCTGGGTGTCCTCGGGACGTTCATGTTCGTTCCCAAGCTGCGGCGGTGGCTGGGGACCGCGGTTCGCCCACGGGTCAAGGAGATCCTGGCCGACCTCGTCGAGCTGGCCCGCGAACCCAAACGCCTGGGAATCATTGTGCTGGGTTGCGCCGCAACCACTCTCGGTGCCGCGCTGGCTCTCTGGGCCAGCGTCGAGGCGTTCGGCGGTGATACCTCGTTCGTCACCGTCACCATCGTCACCATGGTCGGCGGGACACTGGCGTCCGCGGCGCCCACGCCGGGCGGTGTCGGCGCCGTCGAGGCCGCACTGATCGGTGGCCTGGCGGCGTTCGGGGTACCCACGGCGATCGCGGTGCCCTCGGTGCTGCTGTACCGGGTGCTGACGTGCTGGCTGCCGGTGTTCATCGGCTGGCCGGTGATGCGCTGGCTGACCCGCCACGACATGATCTAGATGGGAAGTGTTGTCCCGGTTTCCTTTTCGGCGAACTCCACCAGTTGCGCGGCGGCGTCGTAGTCGCAGGCCAGCTCGGAGCGGCCGATCAGCACGGGTCCACCGCGCAGACCCATTCGGCCGCTGACACCGACGTAACTGCCCGGCGGGATCGGCTCGCTGATGCAATACAGAGTGGGTGCCGCGCCCTCGTGGATGTCGTTGGCCAGTCGATCGGCCACCGTCTTGACCACCTTGTGCGCCACCGACATCAGTGGCGAGTCCGATACGTGCGACAGGTTGGACGCCACCCAGCCCGGGTGGGTCAGCTGGCTCACCACCGGCGATCCCGCGGCACGCAACCTGCGGTCCAGGTCCAGGCCCCACAGCATCACCGCGAGTTTCGAGCGCGCGTAGGAACCCATGGGCGTCCACTTGCTGGTGCGCAGGTGCATGTCGTCGAGGCGCAAGGTGGCCGACGTGTGCGCGTCGGAGCCGACGTTGATGATCTGCGAGCGCACGCGATCGAACAGCAGATTGGTCAATGCGAACGGCCCCAGCAGATTGGTGCCCAGAGTCATCTCGAATCCGTCGACCGTTTCCCTTCGGTGTTCGGTGAGCGCTCCTGCGTTGTTGATCAGGATGTCGACGTCTCCGTCGAGCAGCCCGGGGAACGCCCGCACCGACGACAGCTCGGCAAGGTCGAGCTTGAGCACTTCGGTCGAGCCGCCGATCTCCGCGGCACGCTGGGCGCCCAGATCCGTGTTGCGCACCGCCATGATGACGTGCGCCCCCGCTTTCGCCAGGGCCTGCGCGGTGCCCAGCCCCACCCCGTTGGTGGCGCCGGTCACGACGATCCTCTTGCCACTCAAATTGCCGAGGCGACTCGGCGACCACTGTGTCACGGCGACCAGACTAACCAGGTTCGGCGGAACGGCGCCGTAGCCGGGGTCGGTTCTGCCACCATGACTCCCGATATGAGTGACAGCGCACGAGAGATCACCAACCTGATCTACACCTATGCCGAACTGCTGGACGCCGGCGATCTCGACGCGGTCGCCGAACTGTTCACCCACGGCCGTATCTGCGGTGTGGAGAACGGGCCGCCGGAGACGGTGTTCGCCGGGCCCGCGCGGGTGCGGGAGATGTACGAGATGGCGACCCGTATCTATGAGGACGGCACGCCCAAGACCCATCACAACACCAGCAATGTGCAGCTGCACATCGACGAGGACGCCGGGACCGCGCGCAGCAAGTCGTACTACTGCGTCACGCAGGCCACCCCGGAACTGCCGCTGCAGGTGATCGTGACCGGGCACTACCACGACACGTTTCACCGCGTCGACGGCGTGTGGTGGTTCGATTCCCGCACGATGTTCGTCGACCAGGTCGGCGACGTCAGCCGGCATCTGAAATTCTGACGGCGTGCACAACTTCGACCTCGGCGCGGTGCTGGCCGATGCGCAGCGCAAGGAAGCGCTCACCGACTGGGGCCCCGGGGAGTTCGAGCAGCCGCTGACGGTCCTGCTGGACGACTATCCGAGGGCCGGCCTCAACGCGATCGGGGAACACATCCTGCGGTCGGGCATCGTGCACAGTCTGCGGATGAGGCTGCGTGCGCAGGAGTGGATGCGGCGGCACCCGGAGATCCTCGAGGAGACGATCACCGCGCCGATCGTGGTCGTGGGCATGATGCGCAGCGGCACCACGCTGCTGCAACGGCTGCTGGCCGCCGACCCGCGCCTGCACTGCGCCCGCGGCTGGGAGGTGGTCGAGGCCGCACCGAAGCTGGACTACGACTTCACGGGAGACGACCCGCGCATCGCGGTCAGCGAGGCCCGCGAGGCCAAATCGCGTGAGCTGGCCCCCGAACTGTTCGCGATCCACCCGATGTACGCCCGGGAAGCCGAGGAGGAGATCGTCTTCCTGGCCGACACGTTCCTGTCGCATGTCCCGGAGTCGGGTGCACATCTGCCGAAGTACCGGTCCTGGCTCGACGCACAGGATTTCGCGCCCGCCTACACCTACCTGCACCGGATGCTGCGGTTCCTGCAGTGGCAGAAGCGGCAGCGCGGACTGACCGCACAACGCTGGGTGTTGAAGTCGCCGGCGCACCTGGGCTATCTGGACGCGCTGCGCGCCGAGTTCCCCGACCTCCATGTCGTGCACATGCACCGCGACCCGCGCATCACGATCGCGTCGGGCGCCAGTCTGAACGCCACCCTGCACGGGATGCATGCCGACAACGTCGACAGGCACCGGGTGGGGGCGCAGTGGCTGGAGCGGATGGGCTGGACCAATGACCGGGCGATGGCGGTGCGCGATGACTGGGCCGACGGCGCCGCACGAGTCACCGACGTGCACTATGACGACGCGGTGGCCGATCCGATCGGGCAGGTGGCCCGGGTGTACGACGCCGTCGGGCTGCCGCTGACGTCGGACGTATCGGAAGCGATGCGGCGCTGGTTGGCCGGGCGGCCCCGCGAGGTTCCCCGGCCGGCGTACGACCTGCAGACCTATGGCCTGACCGACGAGCAGATCGACGAGCGGTTTGCGTTGTACAACAAGCGGTTTCGACAAGGAGTAAGCCATGCCCCATGAAAGCGCAGATACCGAGGATCCGGTGGCAACCGTCTCCCAGCACGAACAGGAACTGGCTGCGCTCGAACTGATCGAACACCCGACGGTCAAGGCGGCCTACCGGGAGGTGGCGCAGACCTGGCTGAGCCGGGCCAAGGCGTCCGACGCCATGCGCGAGCGCTTCGACGACGCGTTCGCCGAGGTGATGTTCTCGGCCGCGGTGTGGTCGTCCAACCAGGACAAGCTGCGGCCCAAAGTCAGCTGCATCACCCGGCTGGCACATCCCGTGGACGGTCGGCAGGTACCCGGATCCCGTTGGGGCATCGACAATCCCGACAGCGTGTACCGGGTGATCCCGATCTCCGGCGACGAGCGCTACGAGATCCGGGGCCGAGTCGGTCGACACCGCATGACGGAGAACTACTTCACGCTGTGGGACGCCAACATGGGCACCGTGGCTGTGCTCAACGGCCGCACCATGGCGGTCGACTCCGACGGCAGTTACACCGTCACCGTCGATTCCTCGCCGGCCGACGGCCGTCTCAACCATGTGCAGACGACGCCCGAGGCACACGAGTTCTATATCCGGGATGTGCTGCTGGACTGGGGCCGCGACGATCCGAATCACATTGCGGTGGAACGACTCGGCGGTGCACCGACCACTCCGGCCCGGACCACCGACGAGCAGGCCGATGCGACCGCGGCGATGATGGCGCACTTCGCGAACTTCACCGGAAAGCTCAGTCACGGTGTCTACAAGATGCCCGCCAACCACTTCGACCTGGCCTGGTCGGCCGACAAAGTCGGCGCGATGCGCAACCAGGTTTACGTGATGGGCCGTTTCGACCTCGGGCCCGATGAGGCATTCGTCGTCGATGTGAATGACGGTGGCGCCGAATACTTCACGGTGCCGCTGGGCAACATCTGGGGTACGACACTCGACATCGTCGACCGCACGGGCAGCCTCAACAAGGCGCAGTCGGTGCGCAACGAGGACGGCAGCTACACCTACGTCATCTCCCCCGTCGATCCGGGTGTGGCGAACTGGATCGACTCCGACGGGCTGACCGAGGGCATCCTGACCCTGCGGATGGCCGAGTTCGGCGAGGCCGGTCCGCAACCGGATCTGGGTGCACACGGGCGGGTGGTCACGCTGGACCGCTTGGACGCCGAGGTGCCGTCGCTGCCTGCGGTCAGCCCGGCCGAACGGGAGACGGAGTTGGCGCACCGGCGTCACGCGTATCTTCGGCGGCTTCCGGAAGGGACACTCTGAGCATGGCGCGCTGGTTGATCACGGGATGCTCGACGGGGTTCGGCCGCGAAATCGCGCGCGCCGCACTGCAGGACGGCCACAGCGTCGTCGTCACGGCGCGACGGGCCGATGCCGTCGCCGACCTCGTCGACCAGTTCGGCGACCGGGCGTTGGCCGTCGCGTTGGATGTGACCGACGCCGGGCAGATCGCCGCGGCGGTGGCGGCCGCCGACCAGGCGTTCGGCGGAATCGACGTCCTGGTGAACAACGCCGGTCACGGCTACCTGTCGGCGGTCGAGGAGGGCGAAGACGCCGAGGTGCGAAAGCTGTTCGACGTCAACTACTTCGGCTCCGTCGACATGATCAAGGCGGTGCTGCCCGCCATGCGCGCCCGCGGGTCCGGCCACATCGTCAACATCTCGTCGATGACCGGCTTGGTGGCCAACCCACCGAACGCCTACTACTCGTCGACGAAGTTCGCACTGGAGGCGTTGTCCGAGGCGTTGGCCACCGAAGTGCGCCCGTTGGGTATCAAGGTCACTCTCATCGAGCCGGGCGCGTTTCGCACCGACTGGGCCACGCGTTCGATGAAGGAATCGGGCACACCGATCGGCGACTACACCGACGTCGCCGCACGCAAGGACCTGATCAAGCAGTTCGCCGATCACCTGCCCGGCGATCCGCGAAAGGTGGCCGAGGCCGTGCTGATGGTGACCCGACTGGACGACCCGCCCCTGCGACTGCTGCTGGGCCGCGACGTTCTGAAGGCGATGCGGGACAGGATCACGGCGATGTCGGCGTCGATCGACGAGTGGGCGCCCGTCACGAAAGATGTCAACTTCCCGTCCTGACCGCCCCGTGCGTCACTTGCGTCACTGCCGGGAACCGCTCGTCGGATTGCGCACCGACGCGCGACAACACGCGTAGCCAAACTGCGTCGCAACGCGGGCGCGCCTCAGTAGCATCCCGACAACACCGGGGATGGAGACGAACTGTGAGTGCAACGATGCAGATGGGCCGATTCGCTGTGGCGCTGGGTATCGGTGCGGCAGTGCTGACGGGCGGAGCGCCGCCCGCGTGGGCCGATCCTGCGGACTCCTCGGACAGCGGGTCGTCGTCGACGTCGGACCCCTCGGCGCCGACCGACGGTGCAGAGTCGTCTGGGTCATCGGAGTCCGCCACGACGCCGTCGTCGACGGCGTCCCCGTCGGTCTCGGGTGGTGACACAAGCACCGAGACGACACCGGACGACAAGACCGAGGTGCCCAAGGGCATCGTTGACGCACAGACGAATACGTCGAAGTCCGACACGGCCGAGAAGGACGCCCACAAGACGGCGGTGGAGTCGAAGGACCCCGAGCCGACGAAGGCCGCCGATCCCACGGCTGAGCCCACCGGGACAGCCGATGATTCCCCTCAACCGACGACCAAGAGCGTGCAAACGAAGACGGCCCCCGTACCGCCGACGAGCCACGTGGACGCCACCGAGGTGAAGGTCGAGTCCTCCGCGGCCAAGGCGGAGCCGACCATCGAAAAGTCCGAATCCGTCGCCGAGCTCACCACCGCCGAACCGGCTACCGTCGAGACCGTCGTGACGCCTGTCTCCGATCCGGCGCCCGAACCGAAAACCGTCACCGCAGACGGCGTATCGACCGCGGTCGGCGGTGGCCAAGGTCATGACCGCCATGCTGAATCCCCTTGCCGCGCCGGTGGACAGCGACAGCCCGGTAGAGTCACCCGGGCTGTGGACGTTGTTGGCGTTCGTTCGCCGCGAGTTCCAGAGCATCCTGTTCAACAGCCATCCGACCGCCAGCCCGATCATCACCAGCCAGACCGACGACGTGGTCACCGGCAACATCGGCGCGGTCGATCCCGACGGTGACCGGCTGGTGTACACCGTCATCGGCCGCGGTCCGGCCCTGGGCAGGGTCAGCATCGACCAGGCCACCGGCGCCTTCACCTACACCCCGGTGGTCGACTTCTCGGTTCTCGGTGGATCAGACCGGTTCACCGTCGAGATCAGCGACGAAACCAGCCCGCACCTACACGGGCTTGACAGCCTGTGGGAGGTGCCGGTGAACCTCATCCGCGGCATTCCGGTCATCGGGTCACTGCTGTCGGACTTCCTGCCCCGCACGTCGACGACGGCCACGGTGACGATCGACTTCCCCGGTACCGGGGACCTCACCGATCTGAAGTTCCCCGACGGATTCCACTGGGGCACTTCGACATCGGGCTTCCAGTCCGAGATGGGCGGAGGAGCCCCGCTGGACGAGAACTCCGACTGGTGGCACTGGCTGCACGATCCGCTGAACAAGGGGCTGCTCGGCTGGAAGAGCGACGCGTTGCCCGAGAACGGCCCCGGGTCATATCTCGAGTACGCGACCGATGCCGAACTGGCGGCCGACGGTGTGGGCGCCGACACGTTCCGGATGGGAATCGAATGGAGCCGGATTTTTCCCAACTCGACTGCATCGGTGGATATCTCGGGTGGAATCACCGACGAGGTGCTGGAGCAGCTGGACGCGCTGGCCGACCAGGATGAGGTGGCGCACTACGCGGACGTGCTGAGCACCCTGCACGCTTACCAGCTGGACCCCATGGTGACCATCAACCACTTCACGCTGCCGGACTGGGTCAACGACCCGGAGTCGGCCCGCATTCAGGAGGCGCTCGGTCTCACGCCGCAGGAGAAGGCCGGTTGGGTGTCGGACTCGACCGTCAGCGAGTTCGAGAAGTACTCGGCGTATCTGGCGTGGAAGTTCGGCGACGAGGTGACCAACTGGATCGTCCTGAACGAGCCGATGAACTCGATGATCCCGGCGTACTTCGCCATCCCGTTCACCACCGGGTTCCCGCCCGCGGTGCTGCGGCCCGACCTGATGGCCAAGGGTCTGCTCAACCAGGCCGCCGCCTACTCGGCGTCCTACGACATCATTCACCAGCTCGATCCGGACGCCAATGTCGGTGCGGCACTGAGCATGTGGGAGTGGCGCGGTGCCAACCCCGCCAGCGCGATCGATCAGCAGGCAGCCGCGCAGTTCAGTGATTTCTTCAACAAGTGGTTCCCGGACGCGGTGATCAAGGGCGAGGTCGACGCCAACTTCGACGGCGTCATCGAACCCGACGAGATCCATCCCGAACTGGCCGGCAGAATGGACTTCTTCGGCGTGAACTACTACGGCCTGGGCAGTGTGATCGGTTTCGGCGGCTCCCCGTTCCCGTCGATTCCGGTGCTCACCGGCTACCCGCAATTCGCCACCCTGCTCAACGTGCTCATTGGCGGCTGCCCCGCCGAGGAGTGCAGCGACACACCCGAAATGATCAAGCCCAGCGGTCTGCGCGACATGATCGACATCGCGGCGTCCTACGGAAAGCCGTTGTGGATCACCGAGAACGGGCTGGCCGACGCGGACGACAGTAGGCGTGCGTCGTATCTGGTGCGGCATCTGGCAGTGGTCGAACAACGCGATCGACGACGGTGTCGATATCCGTGGCTACGTGACGTGGTCACTGCTCGACAACCTCGAATGGATCCTCGGCTACGAGCCCAAATACGGCCTCTACTCCTTCGACCCGGTGACGCTGGAGCGCACGCCGCGATCGAGCGTAGCGGTGATCCACCAGATCACGACGACCAATTCGATTCCGGCGGAACTCTTTCAGCAGTATGTGAAGGCGACAGGTTCGTCGCTCTAGGTCGGGATCAGCCGAGCCCTGCCGGTCCCCGCACCTTATCGCCGTCCGTCGTCGATCATGAGCCGACCACCGAAACGCTCCTGCAGCAGCGGGCCGAAGTGGTCAGCGGCGTCGGCCACGAACTCGATCGCGAAGAGCAAGTCGTGCGGCGAGAGGGTACCGACGAGCAGCCACGCCTCCAGGTAGATCTGCCGCTTCTCCGCGTCGATCATCACCTTCGGAAGGGAGAGTTGCGCATTGACGGCATTGACGGCCCCGAAAACCTCCGGCGACATCTCGTAATCCGCCAGCAGCAACGCGTGCAGTTCCAGGAACGGCGAGCCGTGCTCGTATGAGCGGACGAAGACCACGCTACTGGCGAACGGGATCGGAATGTCACCGTCGTCGTCGCGGTAGACGCGCTCCACGTCGTAGGCGTCTTTGATCTGCTGGGCAACCCAGTCGTCGACCGCCAGCGCAGCGGGTGGTCCGCCATCCCGCTCATCGACGCGGGCCAACCCCACCCTGGCCGGATTGGCCGCACGCGCACACGAATCCAACAACCCGACCGAAGTGCTCGCCATGCTGAATCGTGATCCGGACATTTGTGACTCCCCCCGTCCGCGCCTCCAGTGACGCGTGCCCAAGACTGTTGTACTCCACTGCACCGACAATCTGGCGTTGATTCGCCTGTGCAATCCCATGACTCGGCCCCGTCGTCGTCCCTGGAGGCCGGGTTTCGACGGGCAACAACCACATCCAGCTATGTCGCTAGGGTTGCCGCGACATCGAAACCGTTGCCGTAGCGCAAACATATTGTGGGCTTGCCGGTGGCCAGCGCCACCTTGCGGACAGATGAAGAGTTCGAGTGCGGGCGATGGGACTCGAACCCACAAGCTCTTTCGAACACGGGCACCTAAAGCCCGCACGTTTACCAATTTCGTCACGCCCGCGTGTGGGCCGATCGTACCGCCCGTAGTGACACCGACTTGTCCGGCACCCAACGTCGAAAATGGGTGGGGGGAGCGACTTGCGGACTGTCGAGCACGACAACCGACGTGAAACTGCTGATCGCAGCCGGGCTGTGGACGACCTCGATTCCTGCCAACCTGCAGCTGCCCGGTACCGTCAAGTCATGTCCACTACCGGCCGTCGGAGATGGCCGATGATCATCCTGGTCATCGTCGCCGCCTGCGGCTGCCTGGCTTTGGGCTGGTGGCAGTGGACCCGGTTTGAGTCCGCGGGCGGCACCTTCCAGAATCTGGGTTACGCGCTGCAATGGCCGTTCTTCGCCGGCTTCTGCGTCTATGCGTACCGCAAGTTCGTCCGCTATGAAGAAGCCCCGCCCGCGCCCCGGAGCGCGACGGAAGTCACCGAGATCCCCGAGGGCCTGCTGCCCGAGCGCCCCGGGGCCGACCCGCTCACCCAGGACCAAGATCCCGCCCTGCGCGAGTACAACGCGTACCTCGCCGAGCTTGCCCGCAAAGACCGACCGGACAGGACCACCGCATGACCCAGACGCCCGACCGCCCCGCCGGCGCCGCCGCGCCCGAGAAGATCCGCTCCGCGCTGACGGCCTACCGCGTCCTGGCGTGGGCGACGGGCATCTGGCTGATCGCACTGTGCTACGAGATCTACGTCCGCTACGTACTCAAGGTGGACAACCCGCCGACGTGGATCGGCGTGGTGCACGGCTGGGTGTACTTCGCCTACCTACTGGCCACGTTCAACCTGGCGGTCAAGGTGCGCTGGCCGATCGGCAAGACAATCGGCACCCTGCTGGCGGGCACCATCCCGTTGCTCGGCCTCGTCGTCGAGCATTTCCGGACCGGCGAGGTCAAAGCCCGCTTCGGCCTCTGACCACCCGCCGGATCGGCTCGGTCACCGCGGCCTCGGAGTGCCGCGTCGTGTCGATGGACGCGACCAGTCGGCCGATCGACGACGCCAGCACCTCGATGTCCGCCGTGGACCACGAGTCCAGCACCTGCCGCAGTCCGTCGATCTTGTGCGTGCGGTGCCGGTACAGCCGCTCGCGGCCGCGCGGTGTCAGCCGAAGCCGCCGGACGGGATCGTCCGAGCGGTCGAGCAGATCGTTGCGCAGCAGTACCGCGGCCTGACGCTGCACGGCGGCGGCGTCCAACTCGAAGGCGTCAGCCAGTTCGGCCACCGACAGTGCGTCGCTGCCCTCGATGCGGCTCAACAGCAGGTAGGCGCTGCGGTCCAGCCAGTCGTCCCGATTGGCTTGCTCCGCATCGGAATACGGCCCGATCGCGGTATATCGACCGAGCATGGTCAGCGCGTACTCGAGCTGACGCAGGTAATCCTCGGTCTCCTCGGTCAGCGCCCAGTCGGCCCGTTCGACCGGGGGCGACGGTTCGCGAACCTCAACTGCGGCGGCGGGTCCCGGGATCAACAAAGCCAGGAATGTCGCCACCACCGCGGCCCCGGCCGCGATCAGCAAGGCCGCATGGAATGCCCGCAGCGTGGGCACCTCATGGCCGTGAAACGACACCGTCATACCGGCCAGCACCGCGCCCATCACCGCACTGCTGGTCGACGTGCCCAATGAACGCGCCAACGCGTTGATGCCGTTGGCAGCGGCGGTCTCCGACACCGGCACCGCCGCGTTGATCAGCGCAGGCAGCGACGAGAACGCGAATCCCACCCCGACACTCACGGCGACGTTGAGCACCATCATCCGGGCCGGACTGCTCAGCAGCGCCAGCCCGGCCAGATACGAGCCGGCGATGATCAGGCACCCGATCACCAGCGTGAACTTCGGCCCCCGTCGCGCGGCGATCTTGGCGGCCAGCGGTGCGCTCAGCATCATCGCCAACCCGCCGGGCGCCATCCACAGGCCGGCGTGCAGCATCGACTGCCCCAGCCCGTAGCCGGTCTGCGCCGGTAGTTCGAGAACCTGCGGCGCGATCAGCGACAACGCGAACAGCGAGAAACCCACCCCGACCGACGCCAGGTTGGTGGTCAGCACCGGCCGGCGTGCGGTGGTGCGCAGATCGACGATCGGCGAAGAGACCCGCAGCTGCCACCATCCGAACACCGCGAAGATCACCAGGGACGAGGCGAACAGCCCCAGCGTCGTCGGCGCCGTCCACCCCCATGTCCCGCCCTTGGAGATCGGCAGCAACAAGGCGACGAGACCACCGGCCAGCAGCACCGTGCCCAGCGGGTCGAACCGGTCGGTGGAGCGCGCCGGGATCCGCGGCACCATGAAGGTGAACAGCAGCAGGGCGCCCACACCCAGCACCGCAGCCAACCAGAACAACGCATGCCATTCGAAGTGTTGCGCGATTCCCGCGGCCAGCGGCAGGCCAAGCGCACCACCGACACCCAGCGATGCACTCATCATTCCCATTGCGGCGCCGACCTTTTCGGCCGGCACGCAGGCCCGCAGCACGCTGATGCCCAGCGGGATGATCGGCATGCCGAAGCCCTGCAGGCCGCGGCCGATGATCAGTGGCAACAGCGAACTGGTGCTCGCCGCCAACAACGACCCCGCCGTGAGGAACACCGCACAGCAGATCAGCATCGGTCTGGGGCCGTGCATGTCGCCCAGTCGGCCGAACACCGGAGTGGCGATCGCCGCGGTCAGCAGCGTCGCGGTGATCGCCCACGACGCGTTGGCCGGGCTGGTGTTCAGCAGGGTCGGCAGTTCGGGCAGTACCGGGATGATCAGCGTCTGCATCAGCGACACGCCGATGCCGGCGGCGGCCATGGCGACCACCAAGAGGCTCGGGTGGTGCAGACGTGCGGTGCGGGCACCGACGCTGTGACGACCCATCGCGCCAGACTACCCATTTAGTTCGGCTATGCATATTTCGCTGTCCGGGGGGTGGCACACGTCACCGCAGGCCGAACGCTCAGGTTGCACACAGCGGGCTTAGCTACACTCGCCACGTGTCAGCCCCGGTAGATGTGCGCGGACGCCGCACCTCTTCGGTCGGCCAGATCGCGCCCCGTGAAGATTCCCGTCAGCACCTCGCGGCCCTCACCGGTCTGCGCGCCGTGGCGGCCCTCCTGGTCGTCGGCACCCACGCGGCGTTCGCGACGGGCGTGCTGGCGCACGGCTATCTCGGCCTGATGGCCGCCCGCCTCGAGATCGGCGTGCCGATCTTCTTTGTGTTGTCCGGTTTCCTGTTGTTCCGGCCATGGGCACGCGCCGCCGCGTCCAAGGCGGGGCCGCCGGAACTGAGTCGCTACATACGACACCGTCTGCGCCGCGTCATGCCCGCCTACCTGGTGACCGTGCTCGCCACCTTCGCCGTGTACACGGTCTTCACGCCGGCCCCGAACCCCGGCCAGACCTGGTTCGGCCTGCTTCGCTACCTGACGCTCACGCAGATCTACACCGACAACTATGTCCTGACCTACCTGCACCCCGGGCTGTCGCAGATGTGGAGTCTGGCCGTCGAGGTCGCGTTCTACGCCGTCCTGCCGATACTGGCCTACCTGCTGCTGACGGTGCTGTGCCGCGGTCGCTGGCAGCCGGAGGTTCTGCTGGCGGGACTGTTTGGACTGGCCGCGGTCAGCCCTCTGTGGCTCATCGTGGTGAACAGCACCGACGTGCTGCCGACCGCCGCCGGCATGTGGCTGCCCGCGCACCTGTCCTGGTTTGCCGGCGGCATGGTGCTGGCGGTGCTGCACGTGCTCGGAGCGCGGTGCCGCGCGGCCGTCGCCGTTCCGTTGGCGCTGGCGCTGTACCTGCTCGCCTCGACGGAGATCGCGGGTCACATCCTCGGCCCCGATGCGTGGTGGCAGCCGCTGGCCAAGTCCGTTCTCTACGCCGCCATCGCGACGTTGGTGGTGGCGCCACTGGCCCTCGGTGATCACGGCCGGTACTCGCGACTGCTCAGCAGCCGACCGATGGTGTGGCTCGGGGAGATCTCCTACGAGATCTTCCTGTTGCACGTGGTCGTCATGGCGCTGGTGCTGGGCGTGGTGCTGCACTGGCCGTTGTTCACCGGTTCGATGGCGGTGCTCTACGTGGTGACGCTGGCAATCACCGTCCCGCTGGCCATGCTGCTGCGTCGGCTGACCAACAGCGAGAACACCCGGGTTGAGCCGCGGCCCGCCTACACCTGCGGGTAGGGCGCATACCGATTGTTGTATCCGGCCTTGCGCACGGCGATGGCGGCCGCCCTTTCTTCCGGAGTGACGTACACGGTGGTCGGCGGCAGGACCGAAGCGAGGTCGTCCAGCGATACCACCTGGGATGAAACCGTCGGTGCGACATCGGAATCCGGATCCAGATCCTGGAACCGGATCGACAACGTCCCCTGATTCAGCCCTCCGGTCGACACCCAGTTCGCCACGCCGGTATCCGTCGGCGACACCACCAGGGTGTAGGTACCGTCGGGGTTCTTCTTGGCCTGGAACTTGTTCAGACTCGTCTGCTCATCCCAGTAGTTGCTGGTGATCGTCCAGTCGTTGGTCACCGGAACGCTGAAGTAGCGGGCGTTTCCGGGGTCGATGGTGATCACCAGAGCCTCGTTATCGGCGAGCTGGAAGTAGCCCGCGCTCTGCAGCTGGGTCGCCAGGAACGACGCATTGTGCGCCGGGTCGGACAGGGTGTTGGGCGGCTTCAGCTCCCCCGTCTCCGAGTCCGTGGTCGCGACCGCCATGTACTGCGGCTCCATGATCAATCCCAGGGCCATGACGATCGCGGTCTCGGCCGCCCGCAACACCATCGGCGGCGATTTGAGCGGAGGAACCAGCGACACCAGTTGGGAGATGATCGGCACGCTCGAGAACAGCGGCCCGATGAGCGGGATGTCGTAGAGTCCGATCTGGCTGAACAGATTGTCGGGCGGGCCGTCGATCCGCTCGACCGACAGGCTCATCGGCACCTGAGTACTCCAGTCCGACAACGTATTTCGAGCCGTGATCAGGGTGGCGCCGGTCGGTAGCTGCAGGTGGTTGGACCGACCGTCGGTCGGCGTGGAGTCCACCGTGATGGTGAACGAGCCGTCGTCGTTGAACACGAGGTCGCTGCCGGTCAGGACCGACGTCGTCGTACCGGTGAGGCCGGTCAGCACGCTGAACGTGGTGTCGGCCGGCTTCGGACCGTCGAAGCGGCCGGTGATCAGGTACGAAGACGACTCGTTCACCGGGATCATCCGGTAGATCGTGTCCGGGTTGTCATAGAGGATGCGTGCGCCGCCGAAGGTCTCGCCGTACCAGGTGTGCGGCGGCATGACCTGTTGCAGCACATGCGGATCGTTGGGATTGAGCAGCTGCAGTTCCAGCGCCGCCTGCAGCGCGTACTCGTCGACCGCCCGATCGAGTTGGGCCAGGTTCTCCGCATCGGGACCGCCGACCAGGGCGAAGTTCTTCTCGGCGGCAGCCCGCCAGGCCAGCTTCAGCACAATCTTCGCCAGCTTCACGATGGGCGAGCTGACGATCCGGGTGGCCAGCTTCTCGGCCTCGATCTGATCGGAGGTGCCCAACGGGCTGACCGCGGTCGTCGGTGTCACCTGGACGGTCACCTCTGCGGTGGCCGAGCCGGACAAGAGGGCAAACCCGTGGATGTGGAACGGATTTCCGGCAAGATCGCTCGCCTTGACGGTGAAGGTGTCTGTGCCACCCGCGGCCGCCAGACCCGCGTACGGCGTGTAGGTGAAGGCGCCGTCGGATCCGACGGTGACGCTGCCGCTCTTGGGTCCCTTGATGACGGAGTAGGTGAGGGTGTCCCCGTCGGCGTCCGTGCCGTCGAGTTCGCCGGTGATCTGCCCGTCTGCGGTCTGGTTGTTCAGCGCCGAGTCGTAGTTCATCTTCGGTTTGTGGTTGAACAGTGTGTATTCGATCTCGCGGCTGAGCATTCCCAGGACACCGGTGAGTGTCGACGGCTGCAGCGGAGCCGTCGGGCCGTTGGTGGCCGGCGAGTTCAGGCCCACAGCGGACAGCAGGCCGGTCACCAGGTTGGTGACGACGGACAGCGGCTTCGTGGCAGCCGGAACATCCTGGGCCACAACGGCATTGGCCTTCGTGATGCTGAACGTCTCGGACTTCACCGGTGCGGGGTCCACCGTCACGGCCAGTGTCGCCGCGACGTCCGCAAGGGTGCCCGGCTCCGTGGCCGGAGCATCCGTGGCGGGCGCCGAGTCCTTCTCGGTGTTCTTTGCGGCGTCCTGTTCTGAACCGTTCGATACCGCCGTCCTGGCAGTCCTGTCCGCTTTGTCGGCACGCGACCTGTCGACGCGGCGGTGCTTGCCGCCCGGAAGGGCCGCCGGCACCTCGGTCTGGGTGTCCGGCACCTCGGTCTTGATATCCGGTGCCGCACCTTCGGCCGGGTCGGGGGCGTCAGACGCGTCCGGCTTTTGCCCCGATTCGTCGTTGGGGTCCTGCTTGCGTTCATCCGCCCGCTTGCTACCGAACGTCACCTTCGGCTTGCGGTGCTTGGGCGCCGACGGCGCCGCGGGATCCGCGGTGGCGCCCGGCGCGTCCGCGGACGACGGTGCCGACGACGAGGTGTCCGCCGAGACCGCACCCGCCGACGAGTCGGAGTCCTCGGCCAGCGCGATGCCCGGGTTGTTGGCGATCGCCGCCCCGATGCCCAGCGCAACCGCGAGTGCACCGACCCGACCCACATACCGGCCGTACCCGGCGCTTCGTGCCGCATGTCGCGGGCCGCGTGCTGGAGCTGGGCTCACATCGCCTCCTCGTGTCAAATCTCACAGAGCGTACTGTCTGCAATCCAGATCACATGTGTCTACCGGCGCAAAAATCACCAAACCGGCAGTCGTGGCGAATTGTCGCTGCGGTGTGCTGACCGGAGCCGCGATCGCCCGAGGTTCGTTTCCGGGGCGTGCATCAGACGTCGTCTCAGACGAGCGCCCGCAACGCAGGCACCAGCAAGGCGAGCGCCCTTCCGCGGTGTGATGCCGCGTCCTTCTCGGCGGGGCTGAGCTCCGCGGCCGACCGCTCCGACCCGACCGGCACGAACACCGGGTCATAGCCGAATCCGCCGGCACCGCGCGGCGCCGCGGCGATCACGCCCGGCCACTCCCCCCGCACGACGGTCTCCCCTGCCGCGGACACGAGTGCGCACGCCGAAACGAACGCGGCCCCGCGACGCTCGGCAGGCACGTCCGACAGCTGCGCCAACAGCAGTCGGTAATTGGCTTCATCTTTCCCATCGCCATCCCCGTGCTGACCCGACCAGCGCGCGGAGAGCACGCCCGGCATCCCGTTCAGCGCATCGACGGCAAGCCCGGAATCATCTGCCACACAAGGCAATCCGGTCGCCGTGAACCCGTCGCGCGCTTTGGCCAGGGCGTTCTCCTCGAACGTCGCGCCGGTCTCGGGGGCCTCGGGGAACTCGGCGACGTCGGCCAGTGAGACCAGTTCCAGCCCCGACACGCCCGCGCCGTCGAGCACCCTCCGCAGTTCAGCCAGCTTCTTCTGATTACGGCTGGCGACCAGAACCCGGGTCAGCTTCCGAAGGCTTTCTTCGGGGCCGGCCCCTCGGGCAGCACCCCGGGGTACGGCGACTCCAGCGCCTCACGCTGCAGCGCGAACAACGTGTCGCACGCACCCAGCGCCGCGTCGAGCAGCTTGTCGAGCGTGGACCGCGGGAAGGTCGCACCCTCACCGGTGCCCTGTACCTCGACAAGGGTGCCGGTGTCGGTGGCGACGACGTTCATGTCGACCTCCGCGCGCGAGTCCTCCTCATAGGGCAGGTCGACGCGCACTCGGCCGTCGACCACGCCGACGCTGACCGCTGCGATCGCGCACGACAGCGGACGCGGATCCGACAGCTGCCCGGCCGCCCCGAGATAGGTCACCGCATCGGCCAGCGCGACGTAGGCGCCGGTGATCGCGGCGGTGCGGGTGCCGCCGTCGGCCTGCAGCACGTCACAGTCGATGGCGATGGTGTTCTCGCCCAGGGCGCGCAGGTCGATGCACGCCCGTAGCGACCGCCCCACCAGCCGGCTGATCTCCTGGGTGCGGCCCCCGACGCGGCCTTTCACCGATTCCCGGTCCGATCGGGTGTGGGTGGCGGCAGGCAGCATCGCGTACTCGGCGGTCAGCCAGCCCAGCCCAGAACCCTTGCGCCAGCGCGGCACACCGCTCGGTGACCGACGCCGTGCACATGACACGGGTCTGGCCGAACTCCACCAGCACCGAACCGGCGGGATGGGAGGTGAAGCCACGGGTGATGGTTACCGGTCGCAGCTCGTCATCGGCGCGGCCGTCTTCGCGTTCAGGCACGCGGCAACCCTATCGCTGGATCGGGTGACTCCTCGTGGCGGCTCGCGTTACCTCGAACGTCTCACCGCACACCACCGCACGCACCGGGCCGTCGAACGCGGCCTTGGCCTCGCTGATGACGTCCTCACGCGATGTCCACGGTGGGATGTGCGTCAGCAACAGCTCCGACACATTGGCCCGGGCGGCGATCTGCCCGGCCTCGGTGCCCGACAGATGGATGTGCGGGGGGCGGTTGGCGGGATCGTGGGTCCACGACGCCTCGCACAGGAACACGTCTGCGTCCCGCGCCAGGTCGACCGCCGCCTCGCAGATCCCGGTGTCCCCGCTGTAGACGAACACCGCGCCGGACGGGTCGGTGAACCGCATGCCGTACGACTCGGTCGGATGGGAGACCAGCTTCGGCATCACATCCAGCGATCCGAACCGCACACTCTGGCCGTCGACCCACGGATAGATATCGAAGATGTCACTGAAGTCGTCGAACTCGCCGCCCTCAGGCGAAGAGGCCGCGCCGAGGCGCGACCAGGTGTCGCTCGGGCCGAACATCTGCTTCTTACCGACGGGCGGGTTCGGGTGGTAACGCCGCCAGACGAACAGTCCCGGTAGGTCCAGGCAGTGATCAGCGTGCAGGTGCGACAGCAGGATGTGCACTTCGCCGGGATCCGCGTGGCGCTGCAACGCTCCCAGGACTCCACCGCCGAAGTCGATCACCAGGGGTTCGACATCCGGCGCGTTGACGAGGTATCCGGACGCGGGCGAATCAGGGCCGACGACACTGCCAGAGCAGCCGAGCACCGTGATTCGCACAGTCATTACTTTGCCATGCCCAATAGCACATTGAGAAAAACATCCGGTGATTTTGCTCCGAAAAGCTCTGGGTTCATCTCGGCGCTCCAACGTGACGTTGAACAGGTGATACCCCGGTTATGGCAGGACCCAGGAAGCGGGCCGCCAGTGTGAGGAACGCCTCAGGGTCGCCGGTGGCCTCGAACTGCCGGTTCGCGGCGGGAGCCGTCCGGCCGTCGGGATCGAACCGCAGCAGGTCACGCTCGGTGAGCACGCGCAGCAGATCCTTGGCGGTCTCCTCGGCCGAGGACACCAGCGTGACGTTGTCACCCATCGCCAGCTGGATCAGACCGGACAGCAACGGATAGTGCGTGCAGCCGAGCACCAGGGTGTCCACGCCGGCGTGCTGCAGCGGCTCGAGGTACCCCTCGGCCAGGCCGAGCACCTGTCGCCCGCTGGTGACCCCGCGCTCGACGAAGTCGACGAAGCGCGGGCACGCCACCGCGGTGATCTCGGTGTCGACGGCCGCGGCGAACGCGTCCTGGTAGGCCCGCGAGGTGACGGTGGCCTGCGTGCCGATCACCCCGATCCGGCCGTTGCGGGTGGTGGCGACCGCCCGGCGGACCGCAGGCAGGATCACTTCGACGACGGGTACGTCGTACCGTTCGCGGGCGTCGCGCAGGCACGCCGAGGACGCGGTGTTGCACGCGATCACCAACGCCTTGACGCCGCGTTCCACCAGGTCGTCCATGATGGCCAGCGCATGCGACCGGATCGCGGCGAGTGGCAACGGACCATACGGACCGTTGGCGGTGTCGCCGACGTAGATCATGTTCTCCGCCGGCAACTGGTCGATGATCGCCCGGGCCACCGTGAGCCCGCCGACGCCGGAATCGAATACACCGACCGGCGCGTCCGGATTGCACGCCACCGTCATGACGTCAGGTACGGCGGTTGTTGGCCGAGCTTGCGTCGCTCCCGGGCCTTGCGCTCCGGCGCCGACAGCAAGTAGGCCGCCGCCACACCCGCCAGCGCGCCGCACAGATGCCCCTGCCAGGACACTCCGCCGCAGCGGTCCAGCACCGGCACCGCGCCCCACAGGACGCCGCCGTAGAAGAACAGCACGACGATGCTCGTGACGATCTGCCAGATGTGCCGGGTGAGCCAGCCGAACACCAGCAGGAAACCCAGCCAGCCGAAGATCAGACCCGACGCGCCGATGTGGTTGGTCTCACCGCAATTGGCGCCCATGTTGCCGATCAGCCAGGTACCGAACCCGCCGAGAATCCAGATGATGGCGGTGGCCCAGACGAACCGCGACATGCCGGCCAGACGTCACCAGGAAGCCGAGCACCAGCGCCGGCAGGGTGTTCGCCAACAGGTGAGCCCAGTTGGCGTGCAACAGCGGGGAGAACACGATGCCCCACAGCCCGTCGGCTTCCAGCGGTCGAATCCCGTTGCGGTCCAGTCGGTTTCCGGACAGCTGGTCGACGAGTTCGATGACGTAGAGCAGCGCGACGAAGGTCAGGATGGTGGCGCCGCCCACCTTCCACGCCTGCCGTTTCTCCGGCTGCTGCTGCGTCGGAAAGCCGGGCGTACCGGTCATGCCCATAGCTGCCCCTCCAGAGCGTCTTCGGCCTCATCCAGGCTACCGGCGTACGCGCCGGTCGACAGGTACTTCCACCCCGCGTCGGCCACCACGAACGCGATGTCCGCGCGGTCGCCGGCCTCGATCGCCTTGGCGGCCATGCCGAGTGCGGCATGCAGGATGGCTCCGGTGGAGATGCCGGCGAAGATGCCCTCCACCTGGACCAGTTCCCGGGTCCGCTTGACGGCCTGCAACGATCCGACCGAGAACCGCGTGGTGAGCACGTCGGGGTCGTAGAGCTCGGGGATGAACCCTTCGTCGATGTTGCGCAGCGCGTACACGCCCTCGCCGTAGCGCGGCTCGGCGGCGACGATCTGCACACCGGGCACCTGCTCACGCAGGAAACGGCCGGTGCCCATCAGCGTGCCGGTGGTGCCCAGACCCGCCACGAAATGGGTGATTTCGGGCAGGTCGGCCAAGACCTCCGGGCCGGTGCCCTCGTAGTGCGCCAGCGAATTGGCGGGGTTGCCGTACTGGTAAAGCATCACCCACTCGGGATGCTCTGCAGCCAGCTGTTTCGCGTTGGCCACTGCGGTGTTGGACCCGCCCTCAGCCGGGCTGAAGATGATCTGCGCGCCGTAGAGCTGTAGCAGCTGCCGACGCTCGATCGAGGTGTTCTCCGGCATGACGCAGATCAGCGAGTAACCCTTGAGCTGGGCCGCCATCGCCAGGGAGATGCCGGTGTTCCCGGACGTCGGCTCGAGGATCGTGTCGCCGGGTGTGATCAGCCCGTCGCGCTCGGCCTGCTCGATCATCCGCAGTGCGGGCCGATCCTTGATCGACCCGGTCGGGTTGCGGTCCTCGAGCTTGGCCCACAACCGCACATGTGGCCCGTCGGCGGTGTCGTCCCAGCGCGGCGACAGCCGCTGCAAACCGACCAGCGGTGTGTTGCCAAGAGCCTGCAGCAGGGAGTCGTACCTCACGAGCCACCCGCGACGGCGGGCAGGATGGTCACCGAGTCGCCCTCGGCAATCTGCGTTTCCAGCCCGCCGGAGAACCGGACGTCCTCGTCGTTGACGTAGATGTTGACGAAGCGGTGCAGCTTGCCGTTATCCACCAGGCGCTCGGCGATGCCCGAGTAGTTGGCCTCCAGATCGGAGATCACCGCAGCCAGCGTGGCGCCCTCGGCACTGACGCGCTTCTCACCGCGGGTGTGGGGCCGCAGGATGGTCGGGATCGACACTGAAACAGGCATGGCACGCTCATTCCTTAGTGATGGGTCGCGACGATTGTGACGGGTTCCTCCGTCACAACACCGTCGAGGATGCGGTAGCTGCGCAGCTCGTGCTGCTCGGGATCGCGGGTCGACACCAGCACGTAGTGAGCATCGGGCTCGCCGGCGTACGAGATGTCCGTACGGCTCGGATAGGCCTCGGTGGCAGTGTGCGAGTGGTAGATGACGATCGGAGCATCGCCGGCCTCCTCCAACGCGCGCCACACCTTCAGCTGTTCGCCCGAGTCGAACCGGTAGAAGGTCGGCGACCGCTCGGCGTTGAGCATCGCGATGAATCGTTCGGGGCGGTCGGAGCCCTCCGGCCCGGCGATCACCCCACAGGCCTCGTCGGGGTGGTCGGCCCGCGCATGGGCGACCATCGCGTCGACCAGGTCGGCACGAATCACCAGCACCGGCTTCTCCTTCAGACGACGAATGCTCCGGGCAACATGCCACGGTAGGTCGGTATTCCGGCGACCGACTCGGCGGCCAGCACCCCGGCCAGCACGGCGTGCGCCAGGGCGTCGGCCGCCGCGGCCCCCACCGCGGTCACCAGTTTGGTTTCCGGCGACATGGCCACGGGGGTGTCGGGGTCCGGCGCCACCTCGACGGCGCCGGTGGCCAGCGCGAACACGGTGTCGCCGTCGACCGGTGTGTGACACGGCCGGATGGTGTGCGCCAGTCCGTCGTGGGCGGCGACAGCGACCCGCCGGCACGCCGCCGGACTCAGCACCGCATCGGTGGCGACGACGGCGATGGTGGTGTTCAGCGGGCTCTGTCTCGCGGTCGAGTTCGCCCAACGCCGCAATCTGTCCGGCCGGCGGCGCGCGTGAGCCCGAACTCGTCGATCAGGTGCGCCATCCACGGCAGCCCCGTCGCGGGGTCGACGACGTTGCCGGCCGCATTGACGACGACGATCGCGCCGACCGTCACGCCGTTCTGCAACTTCATCGAGGCGGTACCCACGCCGCCCTTGAGCACTCCGGCACGGGCTCCCACCCCGGCGCCGACGCTGCCCTCCGCGACATCGGCGTCCGCCGCCGCGACCGCCGCCCGGCCGAACTCCGCCGTCGGCCGGCAACCCCATCCACCGACGGGCAGATCGAAGATCACCGCGCCGGGCACGATCGGCACCAGGCCGCCGTCCATCGCCACGCCCCGACCGTTGGCCTCCAGCCACCCCATCACGCCGTCGGCGGCCGCCAGGCCGTAGGCACTGCCGCCGGTCAGCAACACGGCGTCGACGTGCCGCACGCTGTTGGACGGGTCGAGCAGGTCGGTTTCGCGGCTGCCGGGCGCTCCACCCCGCACGTCGACGGCACCGACGGTTCCGGGCGGGGCGAGCACCACGGTGGTGCCCGTCGCCCAGCCCGAACCGAGGCTGGCGTCGTCGTCGATCCGGTGGTGATGCCCGACGAGGATCCCGCCGACATCGGTGATCGAACCGGTCATCGCGCGGGCTTACCCATCAGGGCCAGCACCAGGTACTCCTGCAGCACCGTCAGCCACTGGTACACGTCGAGGTGCCCGGCCATCGGATGCCGGGACGGCAGCCGGTCGGGACCTTCAGGGCCGACACCGAGCATGGTGCCCAGCGCCAGCCGGATGTCGTTGACCGCGGCGACCCACTCGTTGGCGTCGTCCTCGGTCAGCTCGAAGCGCCCGCCGCCAACCGGGCAGGTATCCAATAACCGTTGTGCCGCTTCACGTTTGGCGTCGATGATCTCCGGCTCATGCAGACTGCGCAGCGCGGCGTTGATGCTCTCCGCGGTGCCCGACCCGGCCGGATGAGGAGTCTGCTGGCGCAGGAAGTCCGGTAGCAGCCGACCCATCGTGGCGTCGTCGGGCGGGTGGGAATGCCCGGTGCGCATCCCGGTGATCTCCTCGAGTTCGTCTCGCGGCGACGAGGATTCCCGGTCGTCGAGCATGCCGATCACCGACGTCGCCATGTTGTGCAGCAGCGCCGCTTCGTGCGGCTCCACCGAAGACCGGAAACGAGGACCGTCAGCGGTGTCGAACCGCTTCCATTTGCGCACTGCTGCCGCTCAGCGGTCCTGCTGCATGGTGGCCCACAGACCGGCGGCGTGCAGCTTGGACACGTCGACCTCCATCGACTCGCGGGTACCCGCCGACACCACGGCCTTGCCCTCTTCGTGGACCTGGAGCATGAGCTTGGTGGCGTGCGGTTCGGAGTAGCCGAACAGCTTCTGGAAGATGTAGGTCACGTAGTTCATCAGGTTGACCGGATCGTCCCAGACGATGGTGACCCAGGGCCGCTGGGTGGCCTCGGCCGTGTCGGCCTCATCCTGTCTGGCCGACCCGGGTTTCGTCGGTGCTGCCGCAACCATGCGTTAAAGAATACAGCGGGCTTGAGCAGCCAATGGACCCGATTTGGGGTCCTACCGGCTCGCTCACCGGCTCGTCCTCGCCGGCATCGTCACCGACTCGATCCATTCGCGGGCTCCTCACCGGCTCGTCCCTCGCCGGCATCGTCACCCGACTCGATCCAATTCGCGGGCTCCTCACCGGCTCGTCCCTCGCCGGCATCGTCACCCGCTACCGTGTGCCTGTGACCGTCGCGCTGCTGACCGACAAGTACGAACTGACGATGTTGCAGCCGCTCTGCGCGACGGCTCCGCGCACCGGCGCACCACCTTCGAACTGTTCGCCCGGCGGCTGCCCGACGGACGCCGCTACGGCGTGGTCGCGGGGACGGGACGCTTCCTGGAAGCGTTGCCCCAGTTCCGGTTCGACGACGCGGCGCTTGAATCACTGACCGGATTCCTCGACGCGCCGACCCTGGATTTCCTCCGGGACTTCCGGTTCGGCGGCGACGTCGACGGCTACGCCGAGGGCGAGCTGTACTTCCCGAACTCGCCCGTGCTCTCGGTGCGCGGGCAGCTTCGCCGAGTGCGTCCTGCTGGAGACGCTGGCGCTGTCGATCTTCAACCACGACACCGCGATCGCGTCGGCCGCGGCGCGCATGGTCAGCGCCGCCGAGGGACGCCCGCTGATCGAGATGGGATCGCGGCGCACGCACGAGTGGGCCGCGGTGGCCGCCGCACGGGCCGCCTACCTCGCCGGTTTCGACGGCACATCCAATCTGGAGGCCAACCGCAGCTACGGTGTTCCGGCGCTGGGCACCAGCGCGCATGCGTTCACCATGCTGCACACCGTGGCCCGACGGCCCCGACGAGCCGGCCGCGTTCCGCGCGCAGGTCGACGCGCTGGGTGTGGGCACCACGCTGCTGGTCGACACCTACGACGTCACCACCGGCATCGGCAACGCGGTGGCGGTCGCCGGGACCGGGCCTCGGCGCGGTGCGCATCGACTCCGGCGACCTGGGCGTGCTGGCCCGCCAGGCCCGCGCACAACTCGACGGCCTGGGCGCCACCGGGACACAGATCGTGGTGTCGGGCGACCTCGACGAGTACTCGATCGCCGCGCTGCGCGCCGACCCCGTCGACTCCTACGGGGTCGGCACCTCGCTGGTGACCGGTTCGGGCGCACCGACCGCCAGCATGGTCTACAAGCTCGTCGAGGTCGACGGCATCCCGGTGCAGAAGCGCAGCAGCCACAAGGAATCTCACGGTGGGCGCAAGGCGGCTGTCCGGTTGTCGAAGGCCTCGGGCACCATCACCGAGGAGGTCATCCATCCCGTCGGCGTGCCGCCGCACACCGACGAGCCGTTCCCGCACCCTGTCGGTCCCCCTGGTCCGCGCGGGCGATCCGGTCGCGACCGACGACCTGGCCGCTGCCCGGGCGCTGGTGCGTGACGGGCTCAAGAGCCTGCCGTGGGAGGGCTTGAAGTTGTCGCACGGTGAGCCGGCGATCCCGACGCGGGTCGTGGCGCCATAGCCGTATCCGTCGCCGATCTGCTGGCGCGCGCGGTGGCCGCGCTCGGCGGCAGCGAGCGCACGGGCCAGATCGAGATGGCCGAGGCGGTGGCGCACGCGTTCGACACCGGCGAGCACCTGGCGGTGCAGGCCGGTACCGGCACCGGCAAGTCGCTGGCCTACCTGGTGCCCGCGCTGGCGCTGGCCGCCTCCGATGACGACGACGATCGTGGCCCGGTGGTGGTGTCGACGGCGACGATCGCCTTGCAGCGCCAGCTCGTCGACCGCGACCTGCCCCGGCTGACCGAGGCGCTGGCCGGTGCGCTGCCCCGCAAACCGAGTTTCGCCCTGCTCAAGGGGCGCGGAAACTACTTGTGCCTGAACAAGATTCACAACGGGTCGGCGGCCGAGGACCCGCCCGGCCAGGACGAGCTCTTCGAGCCGTTCGCCGCGACCGCGCTGGGCCGGGACGTGCAGCGGCTCACCGCATGGGCCGAGGAAACCAAGACCGGCGACCGCGACGAGCTGCGGCCCGGCGTGCCCGACCGGGCCTGGTCGCAGGTCAGCGTCTCGGCGCGGGAGTGCATCGGCGTGGCCCGCTGCCCGTTCAGCAGCGAATGCTTCTCGGAGAAGGCGCGCGCCAAGGCCGCGCTGGCCGACGTCGTCGTCACCAACCACGCACTGCTGGCCATCGACGCCATCGCCGACGCCGCCGTCCTGCCCGAGCACGAGCACCTCGTCGTGGACGAGGCCCACGAACTGGTGGACCGCGTGACCAGTGTGGCGACCGCGGAGTTGACGTCGACCGCACTGAGCGTGGCGATGCGGCGCGCCGGCCGGCTGATCGGACCCGAACTGAGCCAGCGTCTGGAGGCCGCGTCAGCCACCTTCGGTTCGGCGATCCACGACGCCACCCCGGGCCGCATCGACTACCTCGACGACGAGATGGCCACCTACCTGTCCGCGTTGCGCGACGCCGCGCACGACGCCCGCGCCGCCGATCAACCCGTCGCCCGGCGACCCGCAGGCCGCCGCGGCCCGCTCCGAGGCGATCGCCGCGTTGGCCGAGATCGCCGACACCGCCGCCCGGATCCTTGCCTCGTTCGAACCGCCGATCCCCGACCGCACCGACGTGGTCTGGCTCGAGGGCGGCGAAACGGAATTCCCTGCCGCCGGCGGTCTGCCTTCGCAACAGGGAGTTCCATTTCGGCGGGCGCCGGCGGTGCGCTCCGCGCTGCGCGTGGCGCCGCTGTCGGTGGCCGGGCTGCTGCGGTCCCGGCTGTTCGCACGGTCGACGACAGTGCTGACGTCGGCGACGCTGAGCATCGGCGGCTCGTTCGACGCGATGGCGGGCAACTGGGGCCTGACAGGTCTCGACACCGAAGCAACCTGGCAGGGCCTGGATGTGGGCTCGCCGTTCGAACATGCCACAGCCGGAATCCTTTACGTCGCAGCGCATTTGCCCCCGCCCGGCCGCGACGGAACCGGCTCGGCCGAGCAACTCACCGAGATCGCCGAGCTGATCACCGCTGCGGGTGGCCGGACCCTGGGATTGTTCTCGTCGATGCGGGCGGCGCGCGCCGCAGCCGAGGCGATGCGGACGAGGCTGGATACGCCGGTGTTGTGTCAGGGCGACGACGCCACCGCACTGCTGGTCGAACAGTTCGCCGCGCACCCCGAGACCTCGCTGTTCGGCACGCTGTCGCTGTGGCAGGGCGTCGACGTGCCGGGCCCGTCGCTGTCGCTGGTGCTCATCGACCGCATTCCGTTCCCGCGGCCGGACGACCCGCTGCTGACCGCGCGGCAACGGGCCGTCGCCGCCCGCGGCGGCAACGGGTTCATGACCGTGGCCGCCAGCCACGCCGCACTGCTGCTGGCCCAGGGTGCGGGCCGGCTGCTGCGCCGCTCCGATGACCGCGGCGTGGTGGCGGTGCTGGACTCGCGGATGGCCACCGCCCGCTACGGCGGCTACCTGAAGGCGTCCCTGCCGCCGTTCTGGCCGACCACCGACCCGCAGCGCGTCCGGCAGGCGCTGGCCCGGCTGCGCGCCGCCACCCCCAGCGGGGCCGACGCCACTTGAGCGCCCGCGGTCGGTCCCGCCACTATTCTGTGGAGCTATCCACACCTGAGCGAGAGGATGTGCCGATGCGCCGACGACGTTCGGTATGCACGTTCGCCGCGGTGGCAGCGGCGGTGCTGCTGGCGGGCTGCTCGACCGTCGTCGTCGGCCAGCCCGTGTCGGTGTTCGCCGATCCGTTCAAGGTCGCGGGCATGCGTGCGGTCGACGGTCCCACCGGCCTACGGCCCGACGCCAGGGAACAGTCACGTGACGTCAACGACAGTGACGGCGGGAAGATCGATCAGATCGCCGGCGCGTCGGTCAGCGACATCGAGCAGTTCTGGGAGAGCGCGTTCAACGAGGCCTTCCCGGGCTCGTTCAAACCGGTGTCGCAGTTGGTTTCGTGGAACGCCGACGACTATGAGGGCACCTTCTGCGAGGAAGACACCTACGGACTGGTGAACGCCGCGTTCTGCCCGCTGGACAACACCATCGGCTGGGACCGCGGTGTGCTGCTGCCCGCGTTGCGCCGGGCCAACGGCGATATGGCGATCACCATGGTGCTGGCCCACGAGTACGGCCACTCGGTACAGAAGCAGGCCAAGTTCAACCGGCGCGGCACCTCGGTGCTGGTCGCTGAGCAGCAGGCCGACTGTCTGGCCGGCACGTACATGCGCTGGGTGGCGGAGGGCAACTCCCCACGGTTCACGCTGTCGACCGGTGACGGCCTCAACAACCTGCTGGCCGGCATGATCTCGTTCCGCGATCCGCTGCTGTCGGTGGAGGACGTCTACAGCGGGGGCGCCGGCGACGAACATGGCTCGGCGTTCGAACGGATCTCGGCGTTCCAGTTCGGATTCATCGACGGCGCGTCGGCGTGCGCGGCGATCGACGACAAAGAGGTGGCGCAGCGCCGCGGCGATCTGCCGGTGGCCCTGCAGCGCGACGAAAGTGGCGAATGGCCGGTGTCAGAAGAGTCGGTGAAGGCGATCATCGACGCGATGAACATTCTGTTCCGGCCCGCCACGCCGCCGGTACTGACGTTCGACGCAGCCTCGGCCGCCGCCTGCCCCGACGCGCGACCCAGCCCGCCGGCGTCGTTCTGCCCGTCCACCAACACCATCGCCGTGGATCTGGCGGGCATGGAGAAGTTGGGCACCCCGCAGAACGACGAGGACATGCTGTCGGTGCTTTCCGGTGACAACACCGCCTACTCGGCACTGATGTCGCGGTACATGATGTCGCTGCAGCATCAGACCGGCGGGTTGGTGCTCGACAACGCGGAAGCCGGCCTGCGCACGGCGTGTCTGACAGGTGTGGCCACCACGAAGCTGGCCAACGGTGTCAGCACGCCCGACGGCAACACCGTGGCGCTCACGGCGGGTGACCTCGACGAGGCGGTGGCCGGCCTGCTGACCAACGGCCTTGCGGCCGGCGACGTCAACGGCGAGTCGGTGCCTGCGGGGTTCTCACGCATCGACGCGTTCCGTATCGGCGTGCTGGGTGACGAGGACCGCTGCCTCAAGCGCTTCCCGTGATCCGTCGTCGCCCAAACGTACGTCTGGGCGTATTGAGCGTCACACCTGTTTGGTGGCGCCGTAGTAGGCCTGGATGGCGTCGGACTGGTCGGTCGAACGGGTCAGCACCGCATAGGACCGGATGAACGACTGGCCGACGCAGCCGTCGATCTTGACGTGGAATCCACTGATCGACACCCATGGATCGGCGCCTTTGAACTCCTTCTTGCTCACGGGCACGATGTTGATGATGCCCGGCTTCAGACCCACCGTCACACCGCCGCCGATGCTCCCGCCGATGCCGGGCAGGATTCCCTCCGGTAGCGGGGAAACGACATCGATACCCAGGAGCCCCACCGACGTGTGTCATACCGACAGTGCCGGCCAGCGTGACGCCGTTTGACGTACTCATGTCGATGCCGCAGCCGATCTGGTAGCCCACCTCGAGCGTGCCGCGGGGCACCTCGTCTCCTCCAGGTCCGATCATCGACCCGTTGAACACGCCGCGGTGACGTAGTCACGGGACGACAGCGCCGTGGTCAGGGGCGCGGTGGCGACGAACGTCTCATCCTTGGCGCCGACGGTCAGCTGCCACCCATCAGGCGACGTCGTGGTCGCCGGTGGCAGTGACTCGATTTTGGCGTCCGGCGGCGGGGCGGCCGCAGCGGGGTCGACCGGCGCGGTAACGGCCGCGGCGGGGTCAACCGGCGGCGCCTCCGGGTCGGCTGCTGCCGGTGCTGCTGCCGGTCCGAAGGCGGCAGCCATCAGCACGAACGCAGCGGCCAGCACCCCGAGTCGGCCCAGCTTCACGGGTGGAACGTACTACCGGTCGGCGCTATGCCAGCCGCACCAAGCCCAACTCGTTATCAGCTGCAAGCAGATCGTTATGCGGCAGTAGCCGCACGGTGTAGCCCACCGAACCCGCGACGGGCAGCGGCGCACTGGTGGAGAAGACCTCGACCCCGCCTTCACCCGTGCCGGTGTGCGTCATCGCCACGGTCTGCGGATCGAGCAGCGAATCGCTGGCGTCGACGCGGCCCAGCACGGCCTCCACCACGACCTCATCGGGCCGAAGTCCGGCCAGTTGAACGGTCGCGGTCAAGGTCAGCTCCGATCCCAGCAGCGGAGTGTCGGGCAGGCCGGTGCTGTCGACGTCGGTGATCTCGACGTTCGGCCAGGCCTGCTGTACCCGAAGGCGGTAGGCCGTCAGTTCCCTGGCCGGGGCGAAGGAGGTGCCGACGGTCCGGCGGTACGACTGCGCCGCCGGCGCGTAGTAGTGCTCGGTGTAGTCCCGCACCATGCGCGAGGCCAGCACCTTGGGCCCGAGCACCTGCAGGGTGTGACGCACCATCTCGACCCAGCGGTTCGGCACACCGTCGCCGTCGCGGTCGTAGAACTTCGGCGCCACCGAGTCGGCCAGCAGTCCGTAGAGCGCCGCGGCCTCCAGGTCGTCTCGACGGGCCTCGTCGACCAGTCCGTCTGCGGTCGGGATCTCCCAGCCGTTCTCACCGTCGTACCACTCGTCCCACCAGCCGTCGCGGATGGACAGGTTCAGCCCCCCGTTGAGCGCGCTCTTCATCCCGGATGTCCCGCACGCCTCCAGCGGGCGCAGCGGGTTGTTGAGCCAGACATCGCAACCCCAGTACAGCAGCCGCGCCATCGACATGTCGTAGTCCGGCAGGAACGCGATGCGATGGCGCACCTCTGGTCGGTCGGCGAACTTGACGACCTGCTGGATCAGCGCCTTGCCACCGTCATCGGCGGGGTGCGACTTGCCGGCCACGATCAGCTGGAGCGGCCGCCGCTCGTCGAGCAGCAGCGCCTCGAGTCGTTCGGGATCACGCAGCATCAGAGTCAGGCGTTTGTACGTCGGCACCCGGCGGGCGAATCCGATGGTGAGCACCTCGGGATCGAAAGCCGTTGCGATCCAGCCGAGTTCGGCCTCCGAAGCACCTCGTTCCAGCCACGACCGGCGCAGCCGCGCGCGGACGTCGTCGATGAGCAGCGCGCGCAGCTGAGAGCGGATCGACCACAGATGGCCGGAGTCGACCTGTTGCAGCCGCTGCCAGGTGGCGGGTTCGGTGAGTGAATCACCACCGGCCAGCTCGCGGGCCAGCGCCATCCACTGCGGGGCGGCCCACGTGGGTGCGTGCACGCCGTTGGTGATCGAACCGATCGGCACCTCGGCGGCGTCGAAGCCGGGCCACAGTTCGTTGAACATGTGCCGGCTGACCTGGCCGTGCAACAACGACACGCCGTTGGCGCGTTGCGCCAGCCGCAGGCCCATGTGCGCCATGTTGAACTTCGACGGATCGTCCTCGGCGCCGAACGCCTTCACGCGGTCCAGCGGAACGCCGGGCAGCAGCGGGTTTGGCCGATCGTCGTCGAAGTAGCGGTCCACCATGTCCATCGGGAACCGGTCGATGCCCGCCGGCACCGGCGTGTGGGTGGTGAACACCGTGCTGGCGCGCACCACGGTCAGCGCCGTGTCGAAGTCCAGACCTGCCGCAGAGTGGGCCATGTACTCGCGGATCCGCTCAGCCCCGAGGAACCCGGCGTGGCCCTCGTTCATGTGGAAGACCTCGGGCGCGGGCAGCCCCTCGATCTCGGTGAACGCACGGATCGCCCGCACACCGCCGATCCCTGCGAGGATCTCCTGCTTGATGCGGTGCTCCTGGTCGCCGCCGTAGAGCCGGTCGGTGACTCCGCGCATGTCGTGCTCGTTCTCCGGAATGTCGGAGTCCAGCAAGCAGCAGCGGCACCCGGCCGACCTGGGCGATCCAGATCCGGGCCCGCAGCTGCGCCCCTTCCGGCATCGTCAGGTCCACCAGGGCCGGTTTCCCCGACTTGTCGGTGAGCAGCCGCAGTGGCAGACCCTGCGGGTCATGCGACGGGTATGTCTCGTGCTGCCAGCCGTCGGCGGTCAGAGACTGCCGGAAATAGCCCGACCGGTACAGCAGGCCGACGGCAATCAGCGGCAAGCCCAGATCGGACGCGGATTTGAGGTGGTCACCGGCCAGGATGCCGAGACCACCGGAGTAGTTCGGCAGCACCTTGGACACGCCGAACTCCATCGAGAAGTACGCGATGCCGGTCGGCAGCGACCCGGCCGGCTGTTCCTGATACCACCGCGGCCGGGTCAGGTAGGTGTCCAGATCGGCGTCCAGGTCGTCGAGGCGCTGCAGAAACGCTTGGTCGGCCGCCAACTCGTCGAGCCGTTTGGGGCTCACTGCCCCCAGCAGCGCCACCGGGTCCTGCTCGTGCTGCGTCCACAATGTCTCGTCGATGTTCGCGAAGAGTTCCTGGGTCGGGGTGTCCCAGGACGATCGCAGATTGATCGCCAGCCGCTCCAGCGCTGCGAGGCGATCGGGCAGATGGGCGCGGACGGTGAACCTGCGGAGGGCCTTCACGCGTCGATAGCTTACTGACGAACCGCGATCCGAAGTGGCGAGCGGTGATACTTCCCGCCCCAGCTGCAGCCTCGGCCACTACGGTGTGAGGAAGGCGTGAAGTGGTTACCACCAAGAGAGTCCCGACGAGAAGACCGCAACGCATTGAGGAGAGCTCGGGTGCCCGGTCGCATCGAGATCGACGACGTTCAGCCCGCAGTGTCCGGCGGGACAGTTCCCGGCCAAAGCAGTGGTCGGGGAGGTCGTGCCGGTATCGCGCCACCGTGTGGCGTGAAGGCCACGATGCCGTTGCCGCGACCCTGGTGGTGCGTCACCACGGCACCGCCTACCCCCAGCTCGTCGCCGGGCCGTCCCAGCCCGAACCGGTACCCATCGAGGCGGTTGTGTCACCTCTGTCGCGGGTCAAACCACAGCGACTGGCGATGTCCCCGGGCCCGTCCCCCGACATCTTCCACGGTCAGTTCATCCCTGACGCGGTCGGCCTGTGGACCTTCCGGGTGGACGGCTGGGGCGACCCGATCGCCACGTGGCGCAAGGCCGTGATCGCCAAGCTCGACGCCGGTCAGACAGAGGCCGAACTGTCCAACGACCTGCTGATCGGTGCGAGGCTGCTCGAGCGCGCCGCGACCGGGGTGCCGCGGCAGGACCGCGCGCCGCTGCTGGAGGCGGCCGCCCGGCTGCGCGCACCCGGCGAGCCGTCGGCGCGCGCCGGCGCGGCGTTGACGCCCGAGCTCACCGACCTGCTTTCGCACTATCCGCTGCGCGAATTGGTCACGCGCGGTGAGCAGTACGGCGTCTGGGTGGACCGGCCGCAGGCGCGCTTCTCCGCCTGGTACGAGCTGTTTCCCCGGTCCACCGGCGGCCGCGACGCCGACGGCGTACCCGTGCACGGCACCTTCGCCACGGCCGCCAAGGCACTGCCGCGGGTCGCAAAGATGGGCTTCGACGTCGTCTACCTTCCGCCGATCCACCCGATCGGCGAGGTTCATCGCAAGGGCCGCAACAACACGGTGACCGCCGCGCCCGGTGATGTCGGCTCACCCTGGGCGATCGGCAGCAAAGAGGGTGGCCACGACGCTGTGCACCCCGAGTTGGGCACCATCGAGGACTTCGACGACTTCGTCGCTGCCGCAGCGGATCTGGGCTTGGAGGTGGCCCTCGATCTGGCGCTGCAGTGCGCCCCCGACCATCCCTGGGCCAAGGATCACCGGCAATGGTTCACCGAACTGCCCGACGGCACCATCGCCTATGCCGAGAACCCGCCGAAGAAGTACCAGGACATCTATCCGCTCAACTTCGACAACGACCCGGCCGGCCTCTACATGGAGGTGCTGCGGGTGGTGCGGTACTGGGTTGACCACGGCGTCAAGATCTTCCGCGTCGACAATCCGCACACCAAGCCGCCGGACTTCTGGGCGTGGCTGATCGGCCGGGTCAAGAGCATCGACCCGGACGTGCTGTTCCTGGCCGAGGCGTTCACCCGTCCGGCCCGGCTCTACGGCCTGGCCAAGCTCGGCTTCACCCAGTCCTACAGCTACTTCACCTGGCGCACCGCCAAGTGGGAGCTCACCGAGTTCGGCCAGGAGATCGCCGCGCACGCCGACGAGGCCCGGCCCAACCTGTTCGTCAACACCCCCGACATCCTGCACGAGAGCCTGCAGCACGGCGGCCCGGGCATGTTCGCGATCCGCGCGGCGCTGGCGTCCACGCTGAGCCCGCTGTGGGGGGTGTACTCCGGCTACGAACTGTTCGAGCACCAACCGGTACGCGCGGGCAGCGAGGAATACCTGGATTCCGAGAAGTACGAGCTGCGTCCGCGCGACTTCGATGCCGCGCTGGCGCAGGGCCGCTCACTGGAGCCGTTCCTGACGCAGCTCAACGAGATTCGCCGGTTGCATCCCGCGCTACGCGAGATGCGCACCATCAAATTCCATGCCATCGACAACGACGCGCTGCTGGCCTACAGCAAGTTCGATCCGGCGACCGGCGACTGCGTGCTGGTGGTGGTGACCCTCAACGCGTTCGGCCCCGAGGAGGCCACGCTGCGGCTCGACATGGCCGCCCTCGGGAATGGAGTGGTACGACCGGTTCTGGGTGCGCGACGAGATCACCGGAGAGGAATACCAGTGGGGCCAAGCGAATTACATCCGCATCGACCCCGCCAAGGCGGTTGCCCACATCCTCAACATGCCGCAGCATTCCCGAGCAGTCCCGCGCGCCGCTGTTGCGCCGCGAGTGAAAGGAGCGCACCGATGACCAGCACCGGCACCGTCAGTAGGTACCTCGCGCCCGACCCGTCCGATCTGCACCGGTTGGTCTCCGGCACCCACCACGACCCGCACGCGATCCTGGGCGCACACGAGTACGGCGACCAGACCGTCATCCGGGCGTTCCGTCCGCACGCCGAAGTGGTGACCGCGCTGGTTGGCGGCGAGCGGTACCCGTTGCAGCACATCGACTCCGGGCTGTTCGCCGTGGCGCTGCCGTTCGTCGACCTGGTCGACTACCGGCTCGAGATCGGTTACCCGACACCCGATGGCGGCACGTTCGGGCCCACCGTGGCCGACGCGTACCGGTTCCTGCCCACCCTGGGCGAGGTGGATCTGCACCTGTTCGCCGAGGGTCGCCACGAACGACTCTGGGAGGTACTCGGCGCGCACCCGCGGTCGTTCAGCACGCCCGACGGCGTCGTCGACGGAGTGTCCTTCGCGGTGTGGGCGCCGAATGCCAAGGGCGTCAGCCTGATCGGCGAATTCAACAGCTGGGACGGCAACGAGGCACCGCTGCGGGTAATGGGGTCCACCGGTGTGTGGGAGTTGTTCTGGCCCGGCTTCCCGGCCGACGGCCTGTACAAGTTCCGCATCCACGGCGCCGACGGCAGCGTGTCCGACCGCGCCGACCCGATGGCATTCGCCACCGAGGTGCCCCCGCACACCGCTTCGCGCGTCACGTCGAGCAGCTACGACTGGGGCGACGCCGACTGGATGACGCAGCGCGCCGCCAAGAACCCGGTGTTCGAGCCGATGAGCACCCTACGAGGTCCACCTCGGGTCGTGGCGGCCCGGGCCTGTCCTACCGGCAGCTGGCCGACGAGCTCACCGAATACGTTGTGGACCAGGGCTTCACCCACGTCGAGCTGCTGCCCGTGGCCGAGCACCCGTTCGGCGCGCTCATGGGGCTACCAGGTGACGTCGTACTACGCGCCCATCGTCGCGGTTCGGCAGCTCCCGACGATTTCCGGTACCTGGTCGACCGGCTGCACCAGGCCGGCATCGGCGTGCATCGTCGACTGGGTGCCCGCCCACTTCCCCAAGGACGCCTGGGCGCTGGGCCGATTCGACGGCACCCCGCTCTACGAGCACGCCGACCCGCACCGCGGTGAGCAACTCGACTGGGGCACCTACGTTTTCGACTTCGGCCGTAGCGAGGTGCGCAACTTCCTGGTGGCCAACGCGCTGTACTGGCTGCAGGAGTACCACATCGACGGCCTGCGGGTCGACGCCGTGGCGTCGATGCTCTACCTGGACTACTCGCGGCCCGCGGACGGCTGGACGCCCAACGTCTACGGCGGCCGGGAGAACCTCGAGGCGGTGCAGTTCCTGCAGGAGATGAACGCCACGGTGCACAAGATGGCGCCCGGCATCGTCACCATCGCCGAGGAGTCCACCTCCTGGCCCGGCGTCACCCGTCCGACAAACCTTGGCGGCCTTGGCTTCTCGATGAAGTGGAACATGGGCTGGATGAACGACACGCTGGACTACATCAGCCGTGATCCGATCTACCGCAACTACCACCACCACGAGATGACGTTCTCGATGCTGTACGCGTTCAGTGAGAACTACGTGCTGCCGATCAGTCACGACGAGGTGGTGCACGGCAAGGGCACGCTGTGGGGACGGATGCCCGGCAACGACCATGTCAAGGCCGCCGGCCTGCGCAGCCTGCTGGCCTATCAGTGGGCGCACCCCGGCAAGCAGTTGCTGTTCATGGGCCAGGAGTTCGGCCAGCGCGCCGAGTGGTCGGAGGAACGCGGAGTGGACTGGTATCAGCTCGACGAGCACAGCTTCTCCACCGGCATCCAGACGATGGTGCGCGACATCAACGCCATCTACCGCGACCATCCGGCGTTGTGGAGCCAGGACACCAAACCCGAGGGCTACTCCTGGATCGACGCCAACGACTCGGCCAACAACGTGCTGAGCTTCCTTCGCTTCGGCAGCGACGGCTCGGTGATGGCGTGCGTGTTCAACTTCTCCGGCGCCGAACACAGCCGGTACCGGCTCGGGCTGCCGCACGCGGGCCGGTGGCGCGAGATCCTCAACACCGACGCCACCACCTACAACGGGTCGGGCATCGGCAATATGGGCGGGGTGGACGCCACCGACGAGCCGTGGCACGGCCGGCCCGCGTCGGCGATGCTGGCGCTGCCGCCGACGTCGGCGCTGTGGCTGGTCCCCGAATAACCCAACAACCGCTCACCCTCCGAGTTCGATTCGTATCGACAATCCGAGAAAGGGCTGTTCGAGATGGCAGCTAACCCCCGTGCCGGGCAACCGGCGCAACCCGAAGACCTGATCGATCTGGCCCACCTCGTCACCGACTACTACACCGTGCTGCCCGATCCCGACGACATCAACCAGCAGGTGGCGTTCGGCACGTCGGGGCACCGGGGCTCGAGCCTGGACGGCGCGTTCAACGAGAACCACATCCTGGCGACCACCCAGGCGATCGTCGAGTACCGCGCCGCGCAGGGCATCACCGGCCCGCTGTTCATCGGCCGCGACACGCACGGCGCTGTCCGAGCCCGCGTGGGTGTCGCGCGCTCGAGGTGCTGGCCGCCAACGACGTCGTCGCGCTGATCGACTCGCGCCGACCGGTACACCCCGACGCCGGCGGTCAGCCACGCGATCCTGGCGCTACAACCGCGGCCGCGACGGCCGGCCTGGCCGACGGCATCGTCGTCACCCCGTCGCACAACCCGCCGCGCGACGGCGGCTTCAAGTACAACCCGCCCAACGGCGGCCCGGCCGACACCGACGCCACCGGCGGTGATCGCCAAGCGCGCCAACGAGATTCTGCGCGACGGGCTCGAAGGACGTGAAGCGGGTGCCGCTGGCCCGGGCGCTGCGGCACGCGCCCAGAAGCTACGACTTCATGGACGCCTACGTCGCCGACCTGCCGAACGTCGTCGACATCGACGCGATCCGCGCGGCGGGCGTGCGGATCGGCGCCGACCCGCTCGGTGGCGCCAGCGTCGACTACTGGGGTGCGATCGCCGAGCGCGCACAGGCTGCGACCTGACGGTGGTCAACCCACTGGTCGACCGCGACGTGGCGGTTCATGACGCTGGACACCGACGGCAAGATCCGGATGGACTGCTCTTCGCCGAACGCGATGGCGTCGCTGATCGCCAAGCTCGGACGACTACGACGATCGCCACCGGCAACGACGCCGACTCCGACCGGCACGGCATCGTCACCCCCGACGGCGGGCTGATGAACCCGAACCACTACCTCGCGGTGGCGATCGACTACCTCTACGCGCACCGGCCCGACTGGCCGCGACGACGTCGGCGGTCGGCAAGACCGCTGGTGAGCTCGTCGATCATCGACCGCGTGGTCGCCGGGCTCGGCCGCAAGCTGCTCGAGGTGCCGGTCGGATTCAAGTGGTTCGTCGCCGGGATTGATCGGCGGCACACTCGGTTTCGGCGGCGAGGAGTAGCGCGGGCGCGTCGTTCCTGCGCCAGGACGGGACCGATCTGGACCACCGACAAGGACGGCATCATCCTGGCGCTGCTGGCCTCGGAGATCCTGGCCGTCACCGGCAAGACGCCGTCGCAGCGCTACGCCGAACTCGACCGAGAAGTACGGCGCGCCGGCCTACGCGCGCATCGACGCACCCGCCGACCGCGAGCAGAAGGCGCGCGCTGGCCAAGCTGTCGCCCGAGCAGGTCAGCGCGACCGAGCTGGCGGGCGAGCCGATCACCGCGAAGCTGACCACCGCGCCCGGCAACGGCGCCGCGCTCGGCGGGCTGAAGGTGACGACCGAGAACGCGTGGTTCGCCGCGCGGCCGTCGGGCACCGAGGACGTCTACAAGATCTACGCCGAGTCGTTCAAGGGCCCCGAGCATCTGGCACAGGTGCAGGACGCCGCCCGCGAGGTGGTGAATACAGTCATCGCGT
>CAVZZD010000005.1:0-27323 GCA_963779655.1 uncultured Actinomycetota bacterium
TACGGCGGCGAGCCGTCCTGCGAGCGGACCTCGATGATCTCTGCGTGTTGATCGTGCCGTTCGGTGGTGGTGCCCTTGACCACCAGGAAGTCGCCGACTTTCGCCTGCATTACCCGCTCCCTCTCTAAAACTGGTGAGACCACGGACCACTCCATGGTGCCCGCGGTTCGAAATCAGCGGAAGCGGATCCGACAAGCTCTAATTCCGACGTATCCGCACTGGACTTTCGGCGCTACGCCGTCAGGCTGGAATGCCTGGGCGTCAGGGGTTCGTCCAGTTGAGACCGCTGGGGTCGTCAGGAATCTTTGCGCTCATTTGCGGCGGATCCATAGCGCGTCGGCGGACGTCGTGGCGCTCATCGGTGTGCTCGGATTCTGCGGTGTCGACCGTTCCAGGAACCGAAGCAGTTCGACGGGGAAGGGCAGCACCAGGGTGGAGTTCTTCTCCGCCGCCACCTCCACGACGGTCTGCAACAGCCGCAGTTGCAGCGCCGCCGGTTGCTCGGACATCACCTCTGCCGCCCGCGCCAGCTTCTCCGATGCCTGCAGTTCGCCGTCGGCGGTGATGACCCTGGCCCGTCGCTCGCGTTCGGCCTCGGCCTGGCGGGCGATCGAGCGCTTCATGGAGTCGGGCAGGATCACGTCCTTGATCTCGACGCGGTCGATGTGAATGCCCCAGCCCAGCGCCGGGCTGTCGATCAGCAACTCCAGGCCCTGGTTGAGGTGCTCGCGGTTGGACAGCAGGTCATCGAGGTTGCTCTTGCCGATGATCGAGCGCAGCGATGTCTGCGCGACCTGCCCGATGGCGGACATGTAGTCCTGGACGTCGACGGCGGCGCGCACCGGATCGGCCACCTTGAAGTAGATGACCGCATCCACCCGGACGGTCACGTTGTCGCGGGTGATGCCGTCCTGGGCGGGCACCGGCATCGTGATGATCTGCATGTTCACCTTCTGCAGGCGATCGGCGATGGGTATCAGCATCGTCAGCCCGGGCCGCGCACGCCGGATTGCACCCGCCCGAACCGGAAGACGACGCCGCGTTCGAACTGCTTCACGACGCGAATGTTCCGTGCGAGCCAGAGCAGACTCAGCGCCGGCCCCGCCGGCCAGCGCGTAGAGGGTGATCATGGTGTCTCCATTCCGCCCGATGTCGCCTCCGGCGAAACGCGTCGGCGACCGCGAGCTCTCCACGACGGATACGGGGTCAGGATTGGTCGCTCAGCGGCGACGGAAGCCGACGCGGACGCGGCACGTCGCTGTCAGCGTGTCGAGATCCGAGCGGAGTCCGACCGATCTCCGGCCCAGCGGGCCCGAGTCCATAGTTCGATTGTGGCACCGGCGCACTCATCTCTCAACGAGTTCGGGGGCCGCGTCGATCGATCGGGCACCCCCGGCCCGCAGGCACGACGTCGAGGTCGACGTGTCGGCGACCCCGCGGCGCCCGGGCAAGATCTCGGCCGGGCCGTGATATGCCCCCCCCCTCCCCCTCCCCCCTCTCTCCCCTCTCCGCCTATCCCCACCCGCCGCATCCTACTTCGCATTGCAGGCACCCGAACCGTCGGCCCGGCGCCTCCTAAATGCCGCGCTCGATCGGCAACCTGCCACATTCGACGGCGGCCACCAGCGCGGCGTGGTCGGCTTCGGTCTGGTCGGCATAGCGCCGGGCGAAGATGCACAGCGCGTCGTCGACCCGATCTGAGCGACCCATGTAGCCGGCGATCATCGAGGCACCGCTGGTCCGGGCGTGGCCCTTGGCCAGCAGCTGACCGACCACACGCGCGTAGTCGGTGAGCGCCTTGGCGTCCATCGCATCCAAAGGGATGGTGCCCTTCATGTTTCGGAACTGCCGCACGTAGTACTGCAATCCGTCCATGGTGGTCCAGCCCAGCAACGGGTCGCTGACCGTCTGCAGCGCCTGCTGGTATTCGACGACGCGCTGACCCTGGTGGGCGTGCCAGGCCGACTCGCCGTGCACATAGCGCGCCAGTACCGACCGGCGGGCCTGCTTGAGTTGCAGGAAGACGACGTCCTCCGGCGACGAGCCCTCCAGCAGCGCCACATAGGCGCGCAGGCCGACGCTGCCCACCCCGACGACCTTGTGCGCGACGTCGAGCAGTGTGTAACCGCCGAGGACCCGGCGCCAGTGCGGGGACAGCGTCTCTAGGTAGTCGTCGAGCGCCTGGGCCAACGATTCCGCTTCGCGCTCCGGCAGCGGGTGATCAGCGGCGGCTCTTCGACGATCTTGCGGACGCCGTCGACCTCGCGGGTGAACCGGGGCAGCGCGCGGTCGCTGGTGCGGTTCCGCGCGCGCTCGGCCGACCGGCGCACTTCGTCGGCCAGCGGACCGGCCGTCTCATCGGCCAGTCGGTCGACGTCGAGCCGGATGAAAGAGCGGGAGAACAGCGGCAGGTCGGCCAGCCGGCCCAATTCCTGCCGGTAGGCCGCAACGCAGGACCGCACCGCGTCGCCGCAGTCGTCCTCGGATGCCCCGTTCTGGCGACCCGCCACCCAGATGCTGGCCACCAGCCGGCGCAGATCCCACTCCCAGGCGCCCGGGTGGGCCTCGTCGAAGTCATTGAGGTCGATGACGAGGTCGCGCTCCGGCGAGGCGTAGAACCCGAAGTTGCCCAGGTGGGAATCACCGCACACCACCGGCGTGATGCCCGTCGGCGGCAGGTGTGCGACATCCTCGGCCATGACCACGGCGGTGCCACGCAGGAAGCCGTAGGGCGACGCGGCCATGCGGCCCACCCGGATCGGGACCAGATGGTCCAGCCGGCCGCGGTGATTGACCTCGATGAGATGGACCGGGTCGGGCCGGTCCGGCGGCGGTGCCCAGTCGGCCAGCGAGCGGCGCGGCACCCGTTTTCGCAGGCCTTTCCGAGTGCGTACCGCTCGGCCCGCGTGACCGGCCGCTGCCGCAGCGAGTGATACGCGCCGCTGTCGGTCTCGGCGAGCACCGTATGTCTGGCCGGCTCGCGATCCGTAGCGGCACTGCTCACCGTACGAACACCTCCCTACCTGGCTGCGTCGCCGGGGGTTCCGTGGCTCTCACATTGTTGCGTCAATCAGCGGTTGAAGAGGTGACTCAACCGAATCCTACGCGTCCCTGAGATGGCCTAGCCGCACTGCAAGTGCGTCCGGATGCAATAAGCCGGGGTCTCAGGATCTTTGAGGCATTTCAAAATCGTCGTTGTCCGTTGCCGCGAGATCTTCGGTGGTATCGACCGTTCTAGGAACCGAAGAAGTTCGACGGGGAATGGCAGCACCAGAGTGGAGTTCTTCTCTGCCGCAACCTCGACGACGGTTTCCGACAGCCGCAGTTGCAGTGCTGCCGGCTGCTCGGCCATGACCCCTGCCGCCACTTGCACACCGTCTGCGGCCACAGCCCTTCCTCGGCGGCCACCTTCTTGTTGGATTTGCCGGCAGTGTGACCGTCGTTGCAGCCACCAGCCGCGCCATCAGCTTGTCCAGGCGCCCGCTCTCATGTCGGCCGCCTCATCCACCGCCTCGCGAGCGCATCCTGGCCTTGATCAGTTCCTCACCACACATCAGGTGGTGCGTGAGGCTCGGCCAGCATCGTGTATCGTTTTCTGGTGAGAGGCAGATGTTGGAGGGTCGGGGTGCGCGCCACGAACTTGGTGGATGCGCCACCCACGTGACTTTCCGGTGGGCCCGACCTCACCGTCTCGGTAGCCGAAACCGCCTCGAAAAAGGGCAACTCCCACAATCGCGTCCTTGCCCGGAAACGCGTCCAGCAATGTCTTCACCGATGTTGGCTGCCGGACCGCGGGGGGCAGCGGATCGAGAGTGCCCTCCTCGATCAGCACGTGCCGCGGGATTCCCTCGGGGTGAACAGCGACATACAGGTACACGCCCGACTCATCGCGGTGGTAGGCGACATCGGCGGCGCCCAGTGCCGAGGCGATTCGCCGCGTCAAATCGGTGAGGTCCGCGACATCGCCACCGGGCGTGCGGATTTGCGATTGGACGCGGCCCTGCAGTACCAGATCCCCGCTGTCCGTCAGCTGGGCGCGATCGCCTGTCTTGAACCACCCGGAATCGAACGCGTCGGCGCTTTCTGCTCATCGCCGACGTATCGGGTGAAGACCGAGGGGCTGCGCACCAGTAGTTCGCCGCGAACTGCGACCTTGACCTCCACCCCGGGCAACGGCCTGCCCACACCGCCGCGGAGCGAGCCCATCGGCCGGGTCATCGACGTGGCACCGGATACTTCTGTCTGTCCGTATACGTCTCGCAATGGCAGTCCTAGCGTTTCCCACCACGTGTGCAGGTCCGGGCCAAGCGGGGCGGTACCCGCGATCGCGATGTGCGTGCGACCCAACCCAGACTTCCGCCTCACCACCCAACCGAAGAAGCGGGTTTGCAGTCGCCGGTTCGGCCCTGTAAGGGTCTCGGTGCCGATCCGCTCCGCTTCTGCGGCAACCGATCTCAGCAGGTGACGCCCCATCCGAGACGTGGAAGCAGCAGCCGTCACCTCGCTTCGAATCGCTTCGAGCACCAACGGCGGTGCCAAGCAGACCGTCGGCTTGCAATGCAATAGGTCTTCACCCAGAGTCGTGGCCCCGCCCCCGAACCAGGTGTGCCCGGCCAGCAACACTGCAAGGTAGCCGGTCAGCAGCCGTTCCGATATGTGCGCGGTCGGCAGAAACGAGAGCATCACAGGATGCGGCTCCAAGACTTCCACCGGAAGCACATCCATCGCTGCGAGTATCGCGGTTTGCGATATCTCGATCACACGCGCGGGCCCTGTTGTGCCTGTGGTCTGCAGATAGAGAACAGCGTCGGCTCCGAAGCGCTCGGGCCACCTCGACAGCGACGCCATGACCTGACCGGTGTCGAAAGGTTCGGTATCTGCCGCGAGCACACCGCCCTGCCTTGCGCCCGTATCCGGCAGTCGGACGACTGTACTCAATTCGACAACCTCGACAGATCCTCGCAAATCGGCGCTCAGCGACCCCGTCTGCACGCGAGCCCATTGATCGTCGCCCACAACAAGGACGCTCGCGCCGGTGAGCTCCATCGCCCGAACCAGTTCATCGTCGGCTGTCGACGTATACAGCGGCTGAAGCCGGCGACCCGTCACTATCACCGCTTGTTCGAGGATGGGATACCGGGCGTCGGTCCCCGCCACCACTGCGACGGTGGAGCCGAGTTCACAGAGCTCGTCGAGTTCCTCGGCAACCTCCTGCACCAGAAGCGTGATTTCATGCCAGGTCAGCGTGCGCCAATTGCGGCCGCTTCTGGAGGCTCCGCCATGTACCGGATAGGTGATCGCGGGCCGCTCCGGGTGACGGCGAACCGTGCGGAGAAGACTCTCACGAAGACTCGTAGTCCCTGCGATGTGGCTGGGGTACATATCGGACTCCTTCATCGTGCTGCCACCAACTGCGGATCCACATCCGAAATTGCCGTGCCAGGGGTGTGCTCGTCGATGCCGCTACGACGTCGTGCGAGCAGGAGGAAAATCGCCGGACCCAGTAGGAGGTCAGTGAGCAGAGCGAACGCCATCGTGAACGCGGCGATGAGTCCCATCTCCTGCAAGGCGACCAGCGAACTGACCATCATCGTGGCGAATCCGAGAATCAGGACGTAGGAAGAGAAGGCAGCCGGACGGCCTGTCCGCTGCAGCACCGCCGTAACCGCACTGGGCGGGTCCGACCGGGTCAGGAGTCTGTCGCGGATTCGCACCGACAGATGGATCGTGTCATCGGCGGCCAGACCGAGTGATATCGCGAGAATCATGGCTGTTCCAATGCGCACGGTGATCCCGGTCAGGCCCATGAAGCCCAGGGTCGCGACAACGGGTAGCACGGTCGGCAGAATTGCCGCGATGAACAACCGCGTGTTACGGATGGCGTACCACATGATGGGCAGGATGAGCAGCAAGGCCGTCACCGCCGACAGCATCATTTCCAGCGACAGGGTGCGCATACCCTGTTGCGCGAGCCACCATTGCCCCACCAATTCGACGTCGGCACCGGGCATCTCCTGGCGTGCAATTGTGACCACTTGCTGCGCAAAGGGTATCGACTTGGCAGTGCCCAGATCGCCGACCCGAATCAGCACCGCGGCTTGGCTACCAGATGAGTCGAGGAGCGGCTCGGCAAGTCGTTGTAATTGCGGTCCGGCGCGGCCGGACCGTGCAGCCAGTGCGAGACGCAGGTCTCCCGTGGCGCGACTGCAGTTCCCCTCCACTGCGTTGGCGTGAAGCGCCGGCTGGGGAACGAGGTCCAGCGGTGAGGCAACGAGACGGACTTCCGGCAGAGCGCAAAGCCGGCTGACCAAACGGGTTAGTTCCGCTTCGTGGCCGACAAGTGTCTGGGAATGTGGGCGGATCCACAGATCGGGACCCAGGAATCCGGCGAATTCGTGTTCGTAGACCGATTGTGTGTTCACCGCGGGATGCGTGACCGGGAGTTCTTCGTTGACCTTCTGATCGACCGACAATCTCGAGATGCCAACGAATCCGAAACCGGCGGTGATGATTACGAAGGTCACGACGACCGCGACCGGTCGGCGCTGGACGAGTCGGTTGCCCAACATCAGGATGCTCAGGGTCCATGATCGTTCCGGTACGGCGGCTGCCGATTGAGCGTTCCGGTAGAACAGGTCGATGAGAAAGGGCACGGTGATCCAATTGCACAGGTACACCACGATCACACCGAGGCCCGTGCACAGCCCGAACGACCAGATGGCCTTCATATCGGCGATGAGCAGAGCGCCGAAACCCGCCGCGGTCGTCAGCCCGGTCATGAAGGCCGGCCACGCCAAGATGGAAAACGCTTCGCGGTTGGCGATGTCGTGATCTCTGCCGGCCTCGCGGCGGCGTCGATATTCCTGTTGATGGTGGAGCGCTTCGGCGATCCCCACGATGGCGACGAGCGTCAAGACTTGGCTGTTCACGATCGAAAACGGCTGGTCCAGCAGACGCATCAAACCCAGCACAATTGGAATCGCAAGTGTCACTCCCGCCAGACAGACCACAACGTCGCGGATTCGCCGGAAGTACGATATAGCACCACCACCATGGCGAGAACGAGCACGCCGATACCTCGCAGTACGCTCGTCAACACCTCGTGGGCGTACACCTGCTCGACGTCGGGATAACCCGTCACCATCACGGCGATGTCATGGCGTTCGGCCCAGCGATCAACCACTTCCCGGAATTGCTTGTCCGCCGAACGCCATTCGCGGAAATCCGCCGGCCCGATGTCGAACTGCGCGGTGACCGCCACTCGACGGTTGCCGTCGCCGAACACTATCCGGTGAGCCGAAGGAGAACTGACGAGTGCCTGGGCTATCGCGCGCCTGTGCTCGTCTGAGCGGGCAGCCGCAAGCTCTCGGCAAACTCCTGCCGGATGGGGTTGCCCTTTCGCATCGAAGTAGGGAAACGACAACGGATCTCGCACGTTGACCACTCTGAATCCTCAGGTCGTCCGCGAGCTCGGCGACCATCATCAGCGCTGCCGGGTTGTCCGCACTGCCGACATCAGCCATGGCGATCAGCTCGTTGAATCCAGCCTTGCCGAAGCCGGATTCGAACTGTGCGGTCTTGTTGAGTTCCGCCTGCTCGCCGGTGAAGATCGGCCAAAACGACATGTCGATCCGGGAACGGGCCAACCTATCAGCCCGGCGAGGACCCCGATGGCGAAGACACCCAACAACGGCAACCTTGCGCCTCATGAAATCGAATATGCTGCCGGCGCGTCGGGCGCCCTGCACCACCGAAGTCTTCATCAGCCGATGATTGATTCTGTGATGTTGGTGTCGGTGAAGCTGCCGTACTTCCACTGCACCGAGGCGACCGCTTCCTGATGGCTGAAGCCTGCATGCGCGAGTTGTGTCAACCCGCGCTCAACGCATACGATGTAGTCGCCCAGTAGCACGCAGTAGGGTGTTGGCCTTCCCTCGACGTCGATCCTCAAACCGGTGTCCTCTGCGCCGACGAGTCCGTACAGCGGGACCAGTTTCGGGTGGCAGTATCCGACATACTTCCGGTGCTGCGTGTGTTCGACCAACCACATCGCGCCGAGTACGAGCAACAGCATGGAATGCTTCACGCAGTCCGGTGTGCTTAGCGCGGCAATCCGACCAACCTCCGAATCCGCTTCCGAAATTGGCAATTCCGGCGCGATCTCGGCGAGTGTGCTTGAACCTGGATAGGATTGGACACGTGCGGTGGCGCAGGGGCTCCCCCATTGCGTCAACAGCATGACATGGCTCGACTCATCGCGGCGCCGCTCCTGTAGGGAATCAAGTTCGAGGCCGCGCCTGGCACGGAAGGTTTCGTTGCGAAATTTCCGTGCGCGCCGAAGTTCGGCTTTTGTGCTACACCGAATGAGTCCGAACCCTGTCCGGTTCGTGAGTTGTTCGTTCACGTTTCGCGCCTTTCTTGTACCTGCCGATCAAGCGGCAGCAAGAGCCCATTCGTCGTACGCCTGCTCGAGCAGCATCACCGTCAACCACAATGTGGTTGTGGCAACGCGATAGACGGCATCCGCATCGGCCGGTGTTCGCACCGCACCGCGGATTGCGTGTTGGACTTCGACGGCGTGTTTGGAGTCGATCTCGGCATGGGCGACAAAGAAAGCCATATCGCGATCGGTCAAATCGAGTGACTCGCGTGCCCGTGCCAGCAGGGGCGCGATGTGGTCATAGACTGACTCGGCCCAGTACGAATACCCAAGACGGGGAACGGGTCCCTCGCGGAGCGCCACTCCGTAGAGATAGTTGACCAAGGCATCGGTGGCCGGCAGCGGCGCTTCGGTGATGCTCTCGTCAGGTTCGAGGAGACCGATCGCGCGAAGGTCGTGAAGCACCATGTTCTCGTGCCGAGCTCTTCCGCCGCATGTGTGTACACGAAGCGCAGTAGCCCGATTTGTTCAGGCGCTGCACCGAAGGCGGCGACCGCCTGATTGATCGAGTTGTGTCGGGTGTAGTGGTAGATCTGCACCATCAGCAATCGGTAGAGGGATCGGTCAATCCGTTGTCCTGCACGTGTGCCCAGAAGCGGCCCGCGCGCGCTGTGCTCCAGATCTCACCGATTGCCGTCTCCAGTCGGGCGAACAGTTCTTCGTGCAGCGCCCGTGCCCTGCTCGCGTCTGCCTGCCGCGACGCATCGGACGGCAGGTCCGAGACCGTCGTCGGCCTCGCCTCTACCGATTTCGACGGTGTCGCCACCCGCTCCGATGTCTGTGTGTACGTCATCTCAACCCCTTGATAGATGTGTGGGCCTTGGACTGGACCACCATGCCGAAATACTCGCGTCCGGCATCCGCGATCGCACGCGTAGTGGGCTACTCATATTTCGCCCTGTCCGGTCGCAGGTAGGCCTCGCGAATCACTGGCAAATTCAGCGTCCTTGTATGAAGGCCCGCGGTCGATCGACGAATTGGCGGCGCGAGCATTACGGATGCCAAACTGAGGTGATCAGCCGGGTCCTAGACTCCGCGCTCGACGGGCAACCTTCCACTGTCGGCGGCCGCCACCAACGCCGCGTGGTCGGCTTCGAGTGGTACGCAGTGACGCAGTCGTCCTCGGATGCGCCGTTGTGGCCCCCGCCACCCAACTGCTGGCGGCCAGCCTGCGCAGGTCCCACTCCCAACCACCCGGGTGCGCCTCGTCGAAGTCGTTGAGATCGATCACCAAGTCGCGTTCCGGCGACGCGTAGAACCCGAAATTGCCTAGGTGCGAATCACCGCAGACCACCGGCATGATGCCCGTCGACAGTAGGTGGGCCACATCCTCGGCCATCACCACGGCGGTGCCACGCAGAAACCCGTAGGGGGAAGCGGCCATTCGCCCCACCCGAATCGGGAGCAAGGCGTCGCTGTCGATCTCGGCCAGCACCGTAGGTCTGGTCGGCTCGCGATCCGTAGCGGCACTGCTCACCGTACGAAGGCACTCCCTTCGTGGCTAACAGGACACGGCGATCGATTGGACTGCTACCGATGGTGTCGGATAGCGCTACGGCCTTCCAACGCGCCGTGACTCAACGACCACACCGGGGCGATAGGCGTTGACGAGTGACCTGTCCGTCGAGTCTCCGGTGGTCCGCAACGGCTGGAAGCGGTCTCGCGCATGGTCAGCACAGTGAGGAGCGTGACAACGGCCGCGGCCACAACGTAGAGGGCAGGCGACAGATTGCTGCCCGTGCGGTCGACCAGCCAGGTCGCGACGTAGGGCGCGGTGCCACCGAAGATCGCGACCGAGGTGTTGTAGCCGATGGAGTATCCACTGGATCGCACGCGGGTGTTGAACAATTCGGCCCCCGCAGCCAGGGACGCGCAGACGAACACCGATTCGAGCGCGGCCAGCCCGGCGTGTGCGGCGATCGCGCCGGCCAGCGAGCCCGCGTTCAACAGCATGAACAGCGGATAGGTGAACACGGCGAAGCCGATCGCGCCGGCCAGCAGCAGCGGCTTTCGGCCGATGCGGTCGGACAGCGCGCCCAGTGGTGGAATCAGGATGATCGCGACCAGGCCGGCCACGGTCACCGAGACGAACGCGTCGGTCTTGCTGAAGTCGAGCGTCTTCGTGAAGTACGTGGGGAGGTAGGTGAACACGACATAGAAGCCCACGTTGTGGATGACGACGAGGCCGAAGATCTGCAGGATCGGCTTCCACGCGGTGGTGAGCGCCTCCTTCAGCGGCGACGTTGCCACTTCCCCTGCGGCGCGGAGCTTCTCGAACTCAGGGGTGTCGGACAGGCGCAGCCGGATGTACAAGCCCACCAGGCCCAGCACGCCGGCCAGCAGGAAGGGGATGCGCCAGCCGTAGGAAGTCATGGCCTCCTCGGACAGCGTCGCTTCCAGCGCCGTAACGGTAATCGATCCGAGCAGGAAGCCGACCACCACGGACCAGACCAGGAACGAGACAATGAAGCCGCGCCGTTTGTCGGGTGCGAACTCGGCGAGGTAGCACGCCCCGCTGCCGTACTCGCCTCCTGCCGAAAAGCCTTGCAGGCAGCGTAGGAACAGCAGCCCCAGCGGTGCGATGACGCCGATCGTCTGGTAGGTGGGCAGCAGCCCGATCGCGAACGTCGATGCGGACATCAGCAGGATGACCAGCGCGAGTACCTTCTGCCGCCCGATGCGGTCTGCGAGGGGCCCGAAGAAGTATCCGCCGAGCGGGCGCATGAAGAACGCCGCCGCGAACACCGCGAATGTACTGAGCAGCGAAGCGGTTTCATTTTCGGATGGGAAGAAATGCCCGGCGATGTAGGTGGCCAGGAAGCCGTAGACGGCGAAGTCGAACCATTCGACGGCATTGCCGATGGCGGCGCCTGTGATGGCTCGGCGAAGAATCGCGGGATCCACGCGATCCTGGGTGGTGCCGGATTCAGGGCTGGGCATGTGACTTCTCCTCAGTCTGGAAGCCGCCGTCGAGGTCATCGTCGAAGTCGGTGTGCGGCCGGTCGGTGATGAACATGTGGCCTGGGGAATGAAAGATGGCCAGCGGCAGGCCTGCCCGCTCGATGACCACTTGCGGCGTCACGCCGCACGCCCAGAACACCGGCACCTCCCCCGGCCCGACAGGCACGGGATCGCCGAAGTCGGGGCGGTCAACGCGGTGATTCCCAGGGCCTTGGGTCTCCGATGTGTACCGGTCCCCCGTGCATCGCCGGAAACCGCTCCGTGATCGCCGCCGCGCGGGTCGCGTTGCCGGTAGAACGGTCGCATGGTCACCACCATCGGACCATCGAGGCGCCCTGCGGGGAGGCACTGGCGGTTGGTGATGTACATCGGCACGTTGGCGGCGCTTTTGGTCCGCGGGGCCCAGCCCGCCGACGCCAGCGCCCACTCGAAGGTGAACGAACAACCCAGCAGGAATGCCACGAGGTCGGGGCGCCACTGCGTGATTCGGTGGGCTCCGCAACGAGGTGCCCGTCGCGGAACACCCGATAGCGAGGAACGTCGACGCGCAGTCCCGGTTCCATGTGGGGAACGGCGCCGGTGGGTGACCGAGGAGCGGACACGTTGATAGTTGCAGAATGTCGAAACTGGGCCGCTGGCAATATGACGAGGTGCCTGCGCACAGCCCGGTGCGAGGCCGCGGGTGGGTCCGGTGTGCTGCCCGCGACGGATTGCGGCGCGGGCCGCGCGCGCCTGTATTGCCGCCGGTGTATCGACACCGCTGGTCGTCACCCCCAGGTTGGTACCCGTTCGGGCGCCCGATCACACCTCCGGTGCCGACAGCTCAGACCCTACGAGCTGATCCCGCATCGCCTCGAACGTCGGCTGCCGGTCCCGCTCGATGTGGGCGTAGGCGACGGACTCGGCCACCCGCTCATTGCCCGAGGCGATCGCGTCCCGCAGCAGCACGTGGTCGTGGAACGCCTCGTCGGCCGGCAGCCCGCTGGTCAGATAGAACAGCCAGGTGATCCGTCCGGAGATGGTCCCCATCAACCGCAGCATCAGCTCGTTCGACGACGCCTCGACCACCGCCTCGTGAAACGCGGTGCTGCCCTGGGCAATTGCATAGGCGTCGCCGGCCTCGACCAGCCGCTCGCGCCTCGGCCAGCGCATGGTTCAGCGGCTCCATCGACCCGCCGCGGCCGACCTGGCGTGCGGCGTAGCCGGCCGCCACCACCTCCAGGGACAGCCGGGCGTCGAACAGGTCGTCGATCGCCTTCGTGTCCCAGCGGGAGACCACCGCACCGCGCCGCGGATAGGAATGCACGAAGCCGTCGCGCTCCAGCAGCGGCACCGCCTCGCGCAGCGGCACCCGCGACACATGGAGTTCCTCCCCGATGCGCTGCTCGGGAAGCCGGCTGCCCTGCGGATACTGCCCGAGGATGATCCGCTCGCGGACCGTGGCGTAGATGCGTTGGGACAGCGACAGCCTCGATTCGCCTGGGGCAAGCGAAGCGACGGGGGAAGCGGCTGCCGCTGTCCCATGCAAACTCACCGTGTTACCCCGAGATACCGAGCAGCGAGAAGTTCAGCTCGTTGGCGCCGATGTTCTGACTCTCCGGCACCCCGGTGAGCCACTTCTGCGCCACCACCCAGTTCTGGTTGTAGGACAGGTTCAGGAAGCACCCGGTCTGCCCGTACAGGTCGCCGGCCTTGACGTAGGTCGCCATGTCGCCGGTGCGCAGCCCGTCGTCGAGCAGGCCGTTGACTTCCTTTGACTCGCAACCGAAGTAGTTGATCCCGCCGGAGGCGTCCCAGAACACGTGGCCCCACATGTAGGGGTCGCCGCCGTCGGGGCCGTTGTTGCCGTCGATGAACGCATCCGGACCGCTGGGCGGGTCGTTGATCCAGCCGAACACGGTCGAGGTGTCGTAGCCCTGCGCGGACGCCGACAGCCCCAGCGGTCTGCAGGTTCGCCACGACGATGTTGGTCATCGACTGGGCGTTGACATTGCCGTTGGCGTACCCGATCACCAAGTGTCTTGTTGGCGTTGGGCGGCAGCGCATCGACGTACGTCTTCAAGCGCGTCCGCGTCGAACGAGATCGCCTGCTTGTCGGTCGCGCCCTGGATCATGCCCTTGGCGTACATGGTGGTGGCCACCTCGGACCGCTTGCCCAGCACCTGCTTCACCAACGTCGCCTGGTCGATCGACTTGAGGAACGCGACCCTGGCCTCGGGTGTCTTGAAGAAGTCGTGGCTGGAGTTCACCGTCACCATCGAGCCCTGCAGCGTCGGCAGGAAGTAGTTCGACACCCCGTCCTTGGCGGCGTACTTGTCCAGGCTCGAGGACGGCAGCGCGGCGACGATGGTGTCGACGGTGCCGTTGTCGAACGCCAGCTCCAGCGCCGATTCGTCGGTGTAGACCGGCAATTCGACCTTCTTGAACGGCGACTTGGGTCCCCAGTACCCGTCGTACTGGGTCAGTTCGTATTTGACCCCGGTCTGCGCGGTGGTCAGCATGTACGGCCCCGTGCCCAAATCGTGTGAGGACAGATAGGTTTGGGCGTCGTCGGAGCCGGCGTTGGCCTTCAGGCCCTCGGGCGATTCCATCTTCGGGCCGAACGGCGAGGCCAGGTAGCTCAGGAACGCGGTGTTGGGCTGGTTGAGCGTGATCACCGCGGTGTGGTCGTCGGGCGTCGCGACGCTCTTGACCGCCTCGACCATGTACGCCGCACCACCTTTCACCGCGATCCGGCGCTTGAACGCGACGTCGACGGCGGCGGAGGTGAACGGCGTGCCGTCGTGGAACGTCACGCCCTGGCGCAGATGGAACGTGTACACGTCGTGGGTGGGGTTGACCTCCCACGACTCGGCCAGCCGCGGCGCGATCTCGACCTTGTCGGTGTTGTTCTTGTACTGGACCAGACCCTCGTAGGCGTTGATCATGATCGCGGTGCCGTTGTTGGCGTAGTAGATGTCGGGGTCCGGCGGCTGCCCGATGTCGCCGAGCAGGCCGACGGTCAGGGTGCCGTCGGTCGGCGCGCCGGACCCGCCGCCGCCGGTGGAGCTGGGGGTGCCGGAACTACAGCCGGCCAGGCCCAGGGTCAGCGCGGCGCCGACGGCGAGGACGCCGGTGCGCATGCGCGAGAGTCGGGTGTTCATGACGGGACTCCTTCTTTCGGTGGACAGCTGAAGCGGACGAACGGTGTTGCGGTGGTGACTCATTCGGCGGCGATTCTCGGGTCGGCGACGGCCTGCAGCAGGTCGACGACGACGTTGGACAGGACGTAGATGGCACCCAGCACCAGCGTGACCCCGGCGATCGCCGGGAAGTCGGAGACCGGGATCGACGCGGCCAGGTAGTTGCCGATACCGGGCCAGGAGAAGATCTGCTCGACGACGACGACGCCGGCGAACATGACGCCGAGCTGCAGCCCGGCCATCGACAGCGCGGGCCCGATGGCGTTGCGCACCACGTGGTGCGCGGACCACCTCCCGCTCGGTCAGGCCCTTGGAGCGGGCCGTGCGCACGTAGTCGACGTGCAGCACACCCTGCAGCGACGACCGCAGCACCCGGCCGATCGCGACGGCCGGGGCGATGGACAGCACCACCGCCGGCAGCGCCAGATGCTGCAGCGCATCGACGAACGCGTCGGTCTGCCCGTGCAGCAGGGTGTCGAGCGCCTGCATGCCGGTCGGTCCCGGATCCTCGAAGTTCCCGACGCCCCGGGCCGGCAGCCACCCGAGTTGGCCGAAGAACACGATGATGCCGACGAGCGCCAGCAGGAACGGCGGCGCCGTCGCCAACAGCAGCAGCGCACCGCGGCCGATCGAGGCGCCCGGCCAGCGCAGCGCGCCGGACAGCGCGTACAACGCCGCCAGGATCAGGGCGATGACGAACGCGGTGACGACGAGTTCGGCGGTGGCGGGCAGGTAGGTGGCCAGGTCGGCGGTCACCGGTTGCCGGGTGCGCAGCGAGCGGCCCAGGTCCCCGGTGAACAGCCCGCCGAGGTAGTGGAAGTACTGGGTGAAGAACGGGTCGTTGAGCCCGAGGCGCTGCCGCTCCGCGGCGACCGTCGCGGGCGAGGCGTTGGCGCCGACGTAGGCGCGGGCCGGGTCGCCGGGTGAAAGATGTTGCAGCACAAAGATCACCAGCGACAGGATCAGCAGGATCAGCGCGGCGGCCGAGAGCCGGCGGGTCAGGAATGCCAGCATCGTCCTCACCTCCGCACCGGGATCAGGTTGCGGATGGCGTCGCCGCCGAGGTTGGCGACCAGGCTCAGCAGCAGCACCGCGATGCCCGGGACGCCGGGCACCCACCACTGGCTGAGCAGCTGGCTCAACGCGCGGGCGGTGTCGGCGCCGAGTTCGGGGGCCGGCGCCTGCTGACCCAGGCCGAGGAACGACAGCGCGGCCAGCAGCAGCACCACGTTGCCGACGTCCAGGCTGGCGGTGACGACCGCGGTCGGCACCACCCCGGGCAGCAGGTGCCGGGTCAGGATCCGGGGCCAGCCGGCGCCGGCGAGCCGGGCGGCCTCGACGTGCGGCCGGGCGGCCAGCGCCTTGGTCTCGCCGCGCACGATGCGGGCGTAGTACGGCCACCAGACCAGCGCCACCCCGATCAGGGTGTTGACCAGTCCGGAGCCGAGCGCGGCGACGATCGCGATGGCGACCAGCGCCCCGGGCAGCGCGAGGAACAGGTCGGTGACGCGCATCAGGATCGTGTCGACCCAGCCGCCGGTCGCGCCGGCGATCAACCCGATGGTGCCGCCGATGAGCAGGCCGCTGGCCACGATCGACCAACGCGCTCAGCCAGCTGACCTGGATGCCGATCAGGGTGCGCGACAACAGATCCCGGCCGATGCCGTCGGTGCCCAGCAGATGTCCGGGACTCAGCGGCGGCAGGTTGAGGGGGCCGACGGGCTGGATCGGGTTGTGCGGGGCGAGCGGGCGCGCGAACACGGCGAGCAGGGTCACCAGGACCAGCAGCCCGACCAGGGCCCACGCCGTCGGCCGGCCCAGCCGCGCTCCGCCGACCGATACCGGCCGCAGCCGTCCGCGGGCCACCATGGGTGCGGCGGTCATGAGGCGGCTCCCTCGACGGCGATCTCGGGCACCGCGGCCAGCAGGGTGCGGGTGTAGTCCTCGCGGGGCTGCGGAGATCACCTGCTCGGCGGGGCCGAGTTCGACGACGCGGCCCGCCTGCATGACGGCGATGCGATCGCCCATCAGCCGGGCGACGGCGAGGTCGTGGGTGACGAACAGCACCGTCATCCCGATCCGCGCGCGCAGGTCGCGGATCAGGGCCAGCACGCTCTTGGCCAGCGAGGCGTCCAGCGCGCTGGTGGGTTCGTCGCACAGCAGCACCGCGGGCGGGATCATCGTGGCGCGGGCCAGCCCGACGCGTTGCCGCTGGCCGCCGGACAGCTCACCCGGCCGGGCCTTGGCGACCTCCGGCGGGCAGATCGACCGCTGCCAGTGCGGCATTCACGCGTTCGCGGACCTCGGCCCGCGACAGCTTGAGCCCGCGCAGCCGCTCCCCCAGCGTCTCGCCGACGCTCAGCCACGGGGTCAGCGACGAGCCGGCGTCCTGGAACACCATCTGCGGGCCGCCGGTGCCGGTGAGCGTGACCGACCCGGACGTCGGCTTGTCCAGTCCGGCGACGATCCGCAGCAGGGTCGTCTTGCCCGACCCGCTTTCCCCGACGATCGCCAACGCCTCGCCGGCGGCGATGTCGAGGTCGACGCCGTCGACGGCGGGAATCGTCTGGGCGGCCGCCCTTGCCCCGGCCGCCGCGCACCGGGAAGGTGCGGCGCAGGTCGCGGATCTTCACCGCGGGCTCGGTTGCGTCGGCGGCTGTCGCGTGAAGCGCTCGTCGCGCGGCATCGTCAGGGTCAACCGCGACGCCAGCAGTGAACGGGTGTAGTCGTGCTGCGGGTTGCGCACAACGCTTGCGGCGGGCCCGATCTCGACCAGCTCGCCGTTGTGCAGCACGGCCAGCCGGTCGGCGATCTGGTCGGCGACGCCGAGGTCGTGGGTGATCAGCAGCACCGAGCAGCCGAAGTCGGCGCGCAGCTCACGCAGCAGGTCCAGCAGCTGCGCCTGCACGGTCACATCCAGGGCGGTGGTGGGTTCGTCGGCGACGATCAGACCCGGCCGGCCGGCGACCGCGATCGCCGCCATCACCCGCTGCCGCAGCCCGCCGGACAGTTCGTGCGGGTAGACCCGCAGCCGCAGTTCGGCGTCGCGGACCCCGACGGTTTCCAGCAGCCGGACGGACTCGGCGTCGTCGTGGGTGACCTCGCCGATCTGCCTGCCGATCCGCATCGTCGGGTTCAACGACGTCATCGGGTCCTGGAAGATGGCGCCGAGCATCTCGCGCCGGACCCGGCGCAGCTCGGCCGGTTTCGCCCGCAGCATGTCGACCCCACCCACGGTGACCGCCCCGTCGGCGTGCGGGTGCGAACCGTCCGGCAGCAACCCGAGCAGGCTCAGCGCGAGCACGCTCTTGCCGGAACCGGATTCGCCGACCAGGCCCAGGATCTCGCCCGACCGGATCTGCAGGTCGATGTTCTTGAGCACCTGGCTGCGAATGCCGTTGCGCACCAGGGACAATGAGTAGTCGCTGACCTGCGCGGTGTTGTTCGGGGCGGCCGCGGGTTCGCTCACGACGTCACCTCCGCGACCGGCGGCGGGAACAGTTCGGCTGGACTCCACGACGGCGCGGTGGATCTCGCGCGGCGTGGTGAACCACACGCCGTCGGCGCCGGCGATGCTCTCCAGGGCCCGACGCACCGCGCGCAGCCGGAACGGCACCCCGGTGATGAACGAGTGCAGCACGATGCTCATCACCAACGGCACCTGCGTGGCCGCGGCGGACAGTTCGGTGAACTCGTCGACGATCATCGCTTCGAATTCGTGCGCGGACGGCTTGCCGGCCGATCATCGTCGACGAGTCGTTGACCTCGGCGTTGTACGGGATCGCCAGCAATGGCCCGGATTGCGGTGGTCAGCCAGACCGGTTGATCGTCGCAGGCGCAGATCGAGCAGGTAGCGATATCCGATGTCGGCCAACAGGTTCAACGTCGCCGGCGTGTGGCTGAGCCACGGGCTGGACCAGCCGCCGGGTGCGGCACCCTCGTGGGCGCGGATGCGGTCGGCGACCTCGGCGAGGTAGGCGCGCTCGGCGTCGGGGGTCATCGGCGACAGCGAGTCGGAGTTGGAGCGGCCGTGGCCGACGATCTCGGCCCCGATCTTGCGGGCCGCTTCGAGGACGGCGGGGGCTTCGTCGTAGACGTCGGTGTTGAGCAGGACGGTCGGTGGAATGCCCAGGCCGGCAAGCATGTCGAAGACCCGGAAGGCGCCGACCCGGTTGCCGTAGTCACGCCAGGCGGTGTTCACCAGGTCGGGTGCGGGCACGCCGGGCAGCACGTCCTCGGTGTGGCCGTCGCCGAACCGGTAGGACTCGACGCCGACGCACACCACGACGGCGAGCTGCGCGCCGTTGGGCCAGCTGCCGGTCGGGCGGTCGGGCAGCGGCGTGTAGCGGTAGTCGGCCGGGTTGATCATGAGTCCTTCCTTCCAGCCGGGGTGAGCCAGCGGCGTGAAGCCGACATCGGTGGCGGCGGCGCGGCGCACGATGTGCTGGTAGGCCGGGTACAGCCCGTCGGCGTTGCCGCGGGCGGCCTCGGATCGCGGGCAGCTTGGCGGCGAACAGCTCCCGCGCCTCGTCGAGCAGTGCGCGATTCGTCGACGCTGGTGACGTGGCCGTGTTCGGCGACCACCCGGCCGGCCACCATGGTCAGCACCACGTCGCGGCCGTCCTCGCAGTGCACCAGTTGCTCGCGCAGGTCGTTGAGCGGGGTGAACGCGATGGCGTGCAGGTCGACCAGCGCCAGGTCGGCGAGCATGCCGGGTGCGACCGCGCCGAGGTCGTCGCGTCGGGTGGCCCGGGCGCCGCCGTGCCACAGCGCGTCGAGAACCTCAGTGGGCGTGGGCCACTCGTCGCTGTCCAGCCCGGAGACGTTGTGGATCAGGCCGGCGATCTTGGCGACCGTCCACACGTTGATGGTGTCGTCGCAGATCGCCTCGTCGGTGCCGAGCGCGACCGGGATGCCGTGGTCGAGCATGGCGCGCCACGGCAGCACGCCGCTGCCCAGGCGCAGGTTGCTGATCGGGTTGTGCACCACGGTCGAACCGGCGGCGGCGATGGCGTCGAGGTCGGCGTCGTCGACCCACACCGCGTGGATCACGTTGGTGTGCGGTTTGAGAAGCCCTGCGGCGGCGGTGTATCGGACCAGCGAGCGGCCGGCGAACCGCGGCTGCTCGGTCATCAGGGTGCGCTGGACCTTGGTCTCCAGCATGTGCGCGTACAGCGGCAGGCCGTGGCGCTGCGGCCAGGTCGTCCAGCGCGGCGAAGTAGTCCAGGCTGACGCGTTGCGGCGCGGAGATCGACACGGCCGCCCGGATCCGGTCGTCGGCGGCGCCGTGCCAGGTGTCGATCAGGTGGTCGTAGGCCTCGAGCAGTTGCGCCGCGGCGGCCGGCGCCGGCTCGTCGAACAGGCCGCGGGTGGCGTTGTCGAGTTCGGCGACGAACGGCAGCTTTTCGGCTTCGGTCAGCTCCGGCTGGTCCAGGGCGAGGAAGGCGCGGATCCCGCTGTCGCGGTACGCCGATGCCACCGCGTCGATGATCTCCGGGTCGGGGTACGGCATCAGGAAGGCGTCGTCCTGCACGCAGGTGATGCCGCGCTGCAGCATCTCGATGGCGCCGAGCATGGTCCGCAGGTAGGCCTCGCGGGGGCTGGGCGTCAGCGCCGGGTCGGACGGTGACTCGAAGAGCATGAACAGTTCGAGCGGCAGGCTGCGGACCGAGCCCTTGAGATGGTTGGCCGGCGAGTGGAAGTGGGCGTTGATCAGCCCGGGCACCAGCAGGTGCCGGCTGCTGCCCTCGACGACCCGGGCTTCGGGTGGCGCGGCGAGACCGGGGCCGATGGCGCTGATCCGGTCGCCTTCGACCAGCACGTCGACGGGCCCGGTCATCGCGGCGGGGGACGCGGCGTCGTAGACCAGCACTTGGCGGAACAGGACCGTCATGGTTGCCCCAGCCGGTAGGTCGGCAGGCCGGGCACGGCGGCAAAGGTGTTGGCGCGCGAGGTGTTCAGCCCCATCGCCACCAGGCCGGCGGCGATGCCGACGCCCGCGGCGACACCGTCGATGACGGGCACGCCCAGTGCCTCGCGTGAGCGGGCCGACCAGGTCGGCCAGGCCGGCGCAGCCGAGCACGACGGCCTCGGCCTGGTCGGTGTCGATGGCGGTTCGGGCGGCCGCGGCGAACGCATCGAGCAGGTGGGTGGAGCCGTCGACCAGTTCGGCGACCGGCACGTCGACCGCGACGACGCTGCACCGGTGCTCGAGGCCGAGCGCGCGGACCACGCGGTCGCTGTGGGCGATGGTGCGGGCCGGCAGCGTGATGACGACGAACCGGTGCGCCACCAGGCACGCGGTCTGCAGGGCGGCTTCGGTCATTCCGACGACCGGGCAGGTGGCGACCTCGCGGGCGGCGGCCACGCCGGTGTCACCGAAGCAGGCGATGACGAAAGCGTCGGTGTTGTCCTGGTTTTGGCGTACCTGCTCGAGCACACCGACGGCGGCGATCGTCTCCTCGGCGTGGCTTTCGACGCTGGGCACGCCGACGGCGGGGTTGACGCCGGTGATGGTCACGCCGGCGCCCGCGACCGCTTGTGCCGCCGCGGTGATGGTGGCCGTCAGCTCGGCGGAGGTGTTGGGGTTGATCACGGTGATCCGGGTCATCGCGCCGCCTCGGCGTGTGACGCGCGGCGAGCAGTCCGCTCGATCCCCGGCGCGCTGACCGCGATGCGTGCGGCCGCGCACGCCGGCGCGCGCGGCGGCGTACGGGTCGCCGCTGCGCAGGTGCTCGGCGGCGAACGCCCCGCAGAACGCGTCACCGGCCCCGGTGCTGTCGACCGGGTCGACGACATCGGTGGGCACGAGGTCGGTTCGGGGTTGTCGCGGGTCGCGACCAGGCAGCCGGCTTCGGCGAGTTTGATGACGACGGTGTGCGGGCCGATGTTCGAGGAAAGCCTGTGCGGCGTCGCGTGGGTCGGCGGTGCCGGCCAGTTCGGCCGCTTCGATCTCGCTGGGCAGGAACACATCACACGCCCGGACCGCGTCCAGCAGCTCGGCCTCGTTGCCGGCGATGTAGTCCTCCTGCGGATCGAAGAAGATGGTGGCCGCGGTGCGCGGTCGCAGCCAGGCGGCCAGCTCGAGTTGCGCGTGCAGGGCCATCGCCGACAACAGGATTCCGGGCGCCGCCAGCGCGCCGTCGCCGACATCGGCCGGGTGCACGGACAGCGCCTCGAAGTGCGTCTCGCCCAGGACCAGGTCCCAGACCCGGCCGCCGGCGTCGTCGTAGTGGATGACGTTGCGGACCGTCGGCATCTCGCGCCGGGGCAGCGTCGCGGGATCGGTTCCGGCCGACCGGATCGCGGCGAGCAGAGCCGGGGTGGCGTCGGTGCCCAGCGGCGCCAGGATGGTGGGGTTGCCACCGGCCAGCCGGGCGGCGAGTGCGGCGAAAAGTGCGTCCCCGCCGACGGATTCGACGCGCTCACCCGCCGGGGACACGGCCTCGTCGATGGTGAGGTTGCCGATGCAGACCAAGGCGGGTGCGTCAGCCATGGTTCACCGCCGCGGCGTAGCAGCTCAGGCCGAGGTGATAGCCGACCAGCTGGGCGGGCAGCAGGTAGAGCAGCGGCGACAACGGCTCGGGAACCGCTGGCAGCGTGATCACCTGGCCGCCGAGGTCGTCGAACGCGCGCTCGCCATCGGTGGTGACGACGTAGAGCCGGCCGCCCCAGCGCAGCGCGTCGGTGCCGGTGTCGACGGCACGCGGCACCGACGGGCCGGACGGGGCGAGCAGGAACAGCGGCTCACCGGCCTTCTGCGAGTTGTAGTGGTGGTACTCCTCGATCTGGATGTCGAGGGCGTGCAGCGTGGTGCACTCCTTGACCTTGGCCGCGCCGACGATCGCGGACGCCAGGTTCGGCCCGGCGCCCGCGAACAGCACGGTCTGCACCTGCGCCTTGACCTCGTCGTCGGCGATCTGGGCGATCAGCGGGTCGATCCGGGTCAGCACCTGCGCCATGACGTCGGGGAGTTCATCGAAGGCTTTGCGCAGCGGGGCGGCCGTCGCCTGCGCGCGCCGCTCGGTGATGCGGATGGCCAACTCGAGAAGCAATGCCAGTGCGGCGGTGGACGACTGGGTGGGCCAGCCGACCCGGGTCGCTTCGATCTTCAGCGCGGTGTCGGCCTCCCGTTGGAGCGTCGACCCGTCGGTGTTGGTGAGGGCAACGGTATACGATCCGCGGTGCTGGGCGACCAGGAGCGCTTCCACGGTGCGGGTGGTCTCGCCGGAACTGGACAGTGCGATCACGGCGGTGGCGTCGTCGACGAGATCGGCGTGGTAGTAGGCGAACTCCAGGCTCTGCATCGGTTCGCACGGCACCCCGAGCGCGGTTTCCAGGGCTTGCCGGGCGGCGATCATGACGGCCAGCGAGTCGCCGCAGCCGACCAGCACGACGCGCCGGATGCCGGTGGTGAGGCGGTCGGCGATGGCGTCGAGCACGGCGTCGTTTTGCCTGAGTGTGGCTTGTATCGCCGCCGGCTGGCCGAACAGTTCGGGTCCGGTCGCCTCGACGCGGAAGCGCAGCTTCGGGTCCAGCGGATCATTGCTCGGCAGGGCGAGGATGTGGGCGCGCTCGGCGTCGGAGACCCGTTGGACGACGGCGCGCTGACGGTCGTCGAGCGGGCTGGTCTCCGGATCGAGAAGAGGACTCACGAGGGCAGTCATTCCCGGCCCCTCTCCCAGCCCGAGCGCCAGGCGCCGTCACCTGGCGATTGAGCCAAACGGTATACCGTTTATGTTTCTGACGTGTGACGTTTGGTAATGCGGCGGTTACGGACGGTCAGGCCGCCTGCGTCCGCAATGCTTCCCGGGTTAAGCGCTCGGCGCGGTCAGACTCTCGATTCTGGTGCGCAGCATCTTCGCGAGCAGCGGCGACCCGGATTCGACGATCGGACCACCGAGCTAGGTTGAGCGCCATGGGTTCCCGCCACTGCAGATAAGCGGAGCAGATCGTAGGCGGGAGTGGGTTGCCAGACGCAGTCCGGGTTTGTACGGACGTGCCAATCGGCTCACCCGCCGGCATTTTGTCGATGCCGGCGAACACCTCGGCCTTCAACGGCGACGAACGGCCCTCGGCTCAGCGCGTTTGCTGTTGCGTTAACGGGAAAGACGGCGTAGACCTAAGGGTACGGATCCACGGCAGACCAAGGTCGGACCGGAAGAGAAGATTCCTCCTCTCGGCTGTGGTGCCCAGCACGAGCACCGGCACCCACGCGAAGCAAAGCCCATCAACTGGGCAAAGCGCGGTGGGCCTGCGTCAGGGCAGGAATGTCTCCTGACGCCGAGGCCACATTTCACCGCGCATCACGCACGCTTGGTAACCAGGTGGTTGATGCTTCGGACGGCACTCCTTTCGTCGGGAGCGCCGTCCGACTCGTGTTTGCTGAACTCTTGCGCCTATGGCGCATGCCGGGACCGGGAAATGAATCACGACTCATTCGATGGCCGGTTGGGCGCGTCGACGGCCGAGGTGGAGGCCAACCTCGCTCGGGCGTCCCGCAGGGCTATCGGCTGTGGCGGCGGCAGCCGGTCTGAATACGTGCCCCGCATCCCACCAGGTGAGCACCCGAGTCCCGAAGAACGTCAACCATTTCGACGGCTCGCCCGCGGGCACATCGACCTCGAACCACACCCGGCCCGGGATGCCGGCGCTGCCTGCAGCCAGGTGCCGTCGGGCTGCCTGGCCGCGCGGATCAGTTCGATCGCCTCAGCCATGCGAGGGTCCGGCCTGCGTGCCGTCGAGCTCGCAGTCGCCTGCCGGAAGTACTCGGCAGCGTTGAGCACGCTGTAGAACCACCGGAACGGGTAGGCGAACCGGGTCACCCACGTCCGCCACGGGCTCCCCCGTCGACAGGCGGCGGAACAGGTCGCGGCTCAAGGAGGTATTCCTCACCCGAGCATGACGGGCAGCGCGCGTCGCGTCGCTGCCGCCCGTGGCCGCGTCGTAGGCCAGCAGTCCCTTCAGAGAGTTGAGCGTGGAGTGAAACGACGAACGGGTCGAGCCCTCGACCCACTCGCAGTTCCAGCCACCGTCGGGTAGCCGATGCTCGATGAACCAGGCGGCGATGCCGGTGACGTCCGCACCGAGCCACACGCCGTTGGCGAGGGTCAAGGCGTTGATGCAGCAGTCGACCTCGCCGTCCCAGTACGGCAGATTCGTCGTACTCCCAGCGGCAATTGGCCGCCAGGAGCTCGACGGTGCGGCGCTCAGCGCAGGACCATGGCGTCCAGGCCCCAGTCCCGCAGGGTGTTGAGGGTCCACGTCGTTGCCGTCCAGGGCTGTCGGCGCCGTCTTCGGCTTCGGGGCTATGAAAGTCGAAGTCCCCGGGGAAGAACGCGCCGCCCGCCCACTGCCCGTCGTCGATCCTGCAGGGCGAGCAGACGCGCGCCGAAGCCTTCCGTAGGAATGCGCGCGCGTGTCGACTTCCCAGACCTCGGGCGGTTCGCCAGCGAGGTCGCGCTCGACCTGCCAGCGCAGTGCCGGGTCAGAATCCAGGAGCCACTCGATTAGGTCGGCGGGCACGATTCGACTGTAGCGACAAAGTCATGGCCCAGAACCTGCGCCCGCGCCGGGGGGTGGCCCCTTCGCGGCGTCAATACTTGATGACGGCGAGCAAGCGGGCAGCGCCTTGTCGAGAGCGCCCGCGGCTACCATTACGCCAAACCACCCCGCACGGACTGACATGCACAAATCCGATCGCGTCGCCGAGGGTAGCGCATGGCTCCTCGAGAGCGGCCACCGCGTCCTCCTCACGCTCACCGGCGGCCGATATCCCCGGACCCTGATGGGCATGCTGACCGTCGAGCTGCACACCGTCGGCCGCAAATCCGGCAAGCCCTACGCGAACCTGTTGACCAGTCCGGTGCACGACGACGCCCGCATCGTCGTGGTGGCTTTGAAGGGCGGCCATCAGGACCACCCCGACTGGTACAAGAACGCGGTGGCCAACCCGGATGTCACGGTGACCGTGAACGACGAAACGGTACCGATGCACGCCCGCACGGCGACCGCCGAGGAGCGGGCCGAGTTGTGGCCGAAGGTGGTCAAGGCCTACAAGGGATACGCCGGATACCAGCGCAACACCGACCGCGAGATTCCGCTGCTGATCTGTGAGCGCCTACCGGCCCGCTGAAGGCCTCAGTGCCGATAGGTCTCTAGTCACGCTTGATGCGGCGCACTTCGGCTTTATATTCTTGTTCGCTCAGCGCGCCCGAATCGCGAAGTGCTGAAATGTGTTTCAGTTCAGCTTGTTGCACGGCGTCGGGCGTGCGCACGCGCACCTGCGACGTGCGGCCGGCCCGTAGCTCCTTCGCCGCCTTGACGATGCCGCCGAGCGAACCCAAGGCCACAGGTGCGCCGACGATGAATCCCAGGCCGACTAGCAGCCCTAATCCTTTGTTCCACATGTTGCGCCCGAAAGCCAGCGTCAGCGCGGCACCATCGTCGACATCCCCGTCGGTCGCGACGTCGTAGTCGCCCTCCTGCGGGACTCCCACGACCCAAACCCGCACCCGTGCGGCACTGTCGTGTGGCTTCATCCTGCGGGGCGCCACGATCACCGCGGGTTGCGTTGAGTCGCTTGGGCCGACGACGCTCAGGTGCAGCGACGACACCGAAATGTCCTCGATGTTCTGCCCGCTGTCACCGGTGCGCACGGTGACGTCGACGTCTCCCGCAGGCAGGTGCAAGCGCGCCGAACCGGGGATGGGCACTTGGCCATAGGCATCGGCGTCGGTGAGGATGAACGCGAGGGGAATGGCCGCCACCGCGGCGGGCGCACTCAGCACGAACAGGACAATGCCCACAATCAGTGAGCGCATCGGACTGCGCTCGCGGGCCATGGCCAAATGATCGCACGCGGGTCACTGAATTCGCTCGGCCACCACCCGGGCCAGAACACCTCGGCCAGGCCGCGGTCCGCGCGGGTGAGGTGGCGATCGAATGCGACCAGCACCGTGGCCGCGTTCGATCATCACCTCATCCCCCGCGAGGTAACTCGATTCCCGTCAGGCGCGCGAAGGCGTCCGCCGACGCGCTTCGACTCGGCGGCCACTGTTGTTGCCAAACATTCAGCGAGACATCGGCCACCGACTCGAATATCCCGGCCAGCCGCGAATATTCCTGACGGCGCCACTCCTGCAGGCGGGCGTCGCCTTTCGCGAACGTGACGAGTCGGGCGATCTGCTCCTCGACGACCTCGGTTGATGCGCCGCCGCGGACGCCGATCCGGTTCATCAGGCTGTGGCGGCCCAGTGCGAACGGGCGAAACCCCGATGCCGATCCGATTGTGGTCGTTGACCGCGCGGCAGTGCTCGCATGCCAGCCACGACCAGCGCGACGTTCCGCCAGCGGTCGCTCGGAAGCAGATGATGCACAGGTCGCGCTCCCGCGAGACATCGCATCCCACCCACTTCTCGGGAGAATCCTCGTCGCGGCACGACTGCCAGTGCACCGGCAGTCGGGGTGCCGCCGATTCTTCGCTGCAGCGGGCCGCGCAGTCCCCCGCACGGGATGTGCACGGACAACTCGGTGATCCGTTCGCGCAGAGCCGCATCGGCAGCGCTCAGCTTGCGCTCGGTCATTTCTCGCCATTCCGGCGACGCCGCCCTCGGGCGTCCACCACTTGCACGCGTCGCGTGCCCGCTCTTCCCCTGGGGCACCGTGCGGTGGTCGCGCGGTTGCCGGGACGGCGGGCCAGGTACCCGAACAGCCGTCCGCTCGTGGAGCTGTCTGCAGGA
>CAVZZD010000006.1:0-54372 GCA_963779655.1 uncultured Actinomycetota bacterium
GAGCTATGGGCCCGGGAGCAGTGCGCAGTCTCGGCCCGATCCGAGTCGGCAGGGCGGAGCGGACGGTTACGGGCTACGCGCTCGCAGCCTGGGCGTCTCGCGCGGCACGTCGCCCCAGAGGTCGTCGAGGCGGTAGAACTAGCGCGCCTCCGGCGTGAACACGTGCAGCACCACGTCGAGGTAGTCGGCGAGGATCCACCGCGCCTCCGACTCGCCCGCGACCGATCGCGGCAGCAGGCCGTCGTCCTGCTTCAGCCGCGCGTGTACCTCGTCCCAGATACCCTTCGTCTGACGCGGGTTGTTCCCGGGCAGACGACGAAGTAATCGGTATAGCTGCACACGGTTCAGCGAGGATCACGACGTCCCCGGCCAGCATCTCCTGCACCAGGGCTGTATGCGGTCTGCCTGTTCGGTCGACGTCAAGCGTTCTCAGTGTACCCGCGGCCGCGGCCGTAGAGGCCCTCGCGCTCGATCAGCCACCACACCGGCTCCGGCACGAGCTCGTGGACGTCGTCGCCGCGGTCGAGCCGCGCGCGCAGGTCACGCGACGCGATCGGCAGCGGCTCGAGGTCGAAGAAGAGCACGCGATGGGCCGGTCCAGCCGCTCGAGCACCGGCAGGAGCCGTTCTCGTGGGACGCCCGGTCTGGTCGAGACCCCGAGCCGCACGCGCTCGAGGATGGCCTCGGGCTCCTTCCAGGTCGGAAAGGCCGCAAACTCGTCCGCCCCGAGCAGGAAGATCGACCCGTCCCACTCCGGGTGGTCGCGTAGCAGGTCGATCGTGCGAGCTCCTTGCCGAGCAGGACCGTCTCGCCGGGGAACGCGGCCTCCGCCAGCCGCAGCCGGACCACAGGCGGGTCTCGACGTCCTTGTGCCCTGGCGCAGCGTCGACGACGACCGCGACCTCGTCGACCCCGAGCGCATCCCTTCGCGGCACCGAGCAGGCCGACGTGCCCGTTGTGCGGCGGGTCGAAAGCGCCGCCGAAGATCGCCGTCACGGCACGAACTCGAACGACACTTCGCCGATCTCGACAGCTGCGCCCGGGCGGGCGCCGGCGGCGCGCAGGCGCCCGTTGGAGCACCTCGTCGCTCGGGGGCGTGCCGACCACCCGGAACCCGCCCTGCGTCCGCAGCAGGCTCCACCGGGACGGGGGCGGCTGCGGCCGGTAGACGAGGAAATCGGCGACGGCAGGCTCGACGCCGGCGTCGTTGGCTGAGTCGAGACGAGAGGGCGCGCCGGAAGGCGTCGATTCCCTCGCCGGTCGCGCAGGACAGCGGCACCACCGCGACCACGCGGTCGTCGACGACCTCGAAGGAGGAGTAGGTGGAATGTCGATCTTGTTCAGAACGACGATCTGCGGCAGCCCGTCCAGCCCCGCGCCGTAGGCGGCGAGCTCGGCGTCGATCGCGAGCCACTGGGCGTCGGGCGGCCGCGAGCCGTCGATCACGTGCACCAGCATCCGGGCGCGCTCGAGGTGTGCGAGGAACTGGTGGCCGAGACCGACCCCTTCGCTCGCACCCTCGATCAGGCCCGGAACGTCGGCGACGACGAGCTGGCGTTCGTCGGAGGACTTCGACCGTGCCGAGGACGGGCTGGAGCGTTGTGAACGGATAGGCCGCGACCTTCGGCCGCGCGGTCGAGATCCGCGTGAGGAGCGAGGACTTGCCCGCGTTCGGGAGACCGACGAGCGCAGTTCGGCAAGGAGCTTCGGGCGTAGCTCCACTGCCCGCTCGTCGCCGGGCAGGCCGACTTCGGCGAAGCGGGGACCTGCCGGGTCGAGCTGACGAACCGCGCGTTGCCGCGGCCGCCGCGGCCGCCGCGCGCGAGCGCGACGCGGGCGCGCGGATGCGCCAGGTCGGCGATCAGCTCGCCGTCGTCGAACACCTGCGTCCCGACCGGGACGCGCACCTCGACGGCGCTCGCCGACGGCGCCGTGCTTGCGGGCGCGGGTGCCGTTGCCGCCCTTCGTCGCCTCGATCTTGTTCCGGCGCTGGAGGTAGGAGAGATCCCGCAGGTCGCCGTCGGCCACGAACACGACGTCGCCGCCGTCGCCGCCGTCGCCGCCGTCGGGACCACCCTTGGGGACGTGCTTCTCGCGCCGGAAGGAGAGGCCGCCGTCGCCGCCTCGCCCCGCTTTGATCAGAGACTTGCGGCCGGTCGCTGAACATGGACACGGCGACCTACCCGAGCACCGGCGCAGCGGCCGTCGGGCGCGCTCTCGTCACTGAGGCCTCAGGAGCCTGGGGCCTGAGGAGCCTGGGGCCTCAGGCGTCGACGACCGCGATCGAGCGCCGCTCGCCGGCTGCAGCGGAATTCGGCCTTGCCGTCGCGGACGGCGAAGATCGTGTCGTCCTTGCCGAGCTTCGTGCCGGGGCCGGGACCAGGACCGCCGCCCCGCGCTGGCGGACGATGATCTGCCCGGCGCGAACGTCCTGCCCGGCGAAGATCTTGACACCGAGAAACTGGGGATTCGAGTCACGGCCGTTCTTCGACGAGCCGAGCCCTTTCTTGTGCGCCATCTAGGCTTCATCCTCCTTCGCGAGTGCCGACTCGAGGGCGGCGACCGCGGGCTTGCGCGCGGCGTGAGCCTGCTCGTAGGAGAGCGCGGCCTCGACCTCGAGCCAGTACGCGAGTCCTTCGCGCCGGCGCTGATCTGTGCGACCGTGAGCTCCTCGTAGCCCTCGGGCAGCCCCTCGACGGGCTGCTCGTCGAGCCGCCTCGCCCGCAGCCGGTGCCTCGGCCGGGCGCGCCTGTGACTTCGGGCGGGTCTCCTTGGCACCATCCGAGCCGAGGGTGATCTCGATCCGAGACGTGGCGGCGCGGAAGCCGTTGTGGCGCTTGTAGCCCGTGCGCTTGCGGTACTTGCCGATGACGATCTTCGGACCGCGCTTAGCCGTGCGCGACGACCGTCGCCGTCACCGGCGAGTCGCCGAACAGCACAGTCGGCTCGAAGCTCGTGCCCTCGTCGGCGGGCAGCCGGTCGACGACCAGGCGCTCCCCGTCCCTGACACGATGCTGCTTGTTCCCGAGCTTGATGATCGCGTAGTCCATAGCATCGAAACGCGGGCATGCGCGCCGCGAGAGCCCTAGTGTAGCGGGTCGCGCCCGGTGCGATGCAAGGGGCTCGAGCGTGCCGGTCGGCGGCAGGAGCTGCGCCGCCGCTCGTCGTCGGCACTCGGCTAGTCGCGGTCCCACTCGCTCATCGGCGTGTCCTCCCAGTTGTCGGACCCGTTCCGCGACGCCTCATCGGCCGGCGGTGCGGCCTGGGCCGGCTCGGGCGCGACGGCGTCGGCCTGGGGGTCGGTCGCGGCGTCTTCCGCGCCGACCGCGGGCTGTCCTGGGGCGACGGTTGCGGCCGCCGCGCGAGCCGCGCCTCGAGCTGTTCCGCCGAACGGCCGGCTGGTCGCCGTTCGCCGAGGGCGGCCTCGTCCTCGTCGCCCAGCTCGCGCCCCGGCACGTGGATCACGGGCCCGGCCGCGTCCCGATCCAGGCCGGCGTCCGCCTCGGGCTCGGGGTCACCGTCGTCGGCGACGGGCTCCGACGGCTCAACCGCGCCCTCGGGGCCCTCGCTTTCCGCAGCCGCCGCCGTGGGCTTGCGCTTGCGGTTCCGGCCGCCACGAGTGCCGCGGCGCGTTCGCTTCTTCGGCGCCGGCGGCTCGCCCTCGGCGCCCTCCGCGCGGCTCCCTCGGGCTCGTCGATGCCGGCGTCGTCGCTCTCGGCCTCGTCCTCGTCGGTGGCAGCCGTGGTCGCCGCCTGCCTGCGCTCGGCGGCCCTACGCCGCTGCGCCGGGCGGGCCGCGGCGGGCTGCGCCTCGTCGTCCGCGGAGCCTCCGGAGCCTCCGCCTCGCCGTCGCCATCCTCGCCCGCCCCGGGGTCGTCGACTGCGGCGTCCGGGCCCTCGATCGACTCGACTTCCGTCCTCCGGGCCGGACGGCGCGCGCGGGTCGGCCGCTCGGCCTCCGCCTCGGCCGTGATCGGGCCGTCCTCGCTCGTCGCGGCCTGGACGAGGACGCCGTAGGCGACCCCCTCCATCACCGCCGCCACCCGCACCTTGACCTTCTTGCCGACCAGTCGCCCGGCGTCGGCGACGACGACCTCGAACCCCTTCACCTTGCCGACGCCCGCACGCGGGTCGTGCAGGCCGACCTCGCCGAGCTTCAGCTCGATCTCGTCGCCGACCGCGACCGGGGCAGCCGGCTCCTGGTTCTCGACCGAGCCCTGACCGAGGACGCGGAAGTGGGCTGATGGACGTCCTCCACCGGGACGAAGAAGAAGCGCCGCTTGGTCACCTCCTCGAGCTCGTGCAGCCCAGCGTCCGGGGCGAGCGAGCAAGGCATCGAGTTTCGCGCGTTGAGCTCGACCTTGAACGCCTTGGCCCGCGACCCGGGCGTGACGAGGCCGCGCCAGCCGCCGCTCGATCTCGACGGCGGTCGTCCCCTCGGACACGACGATGCCGTCGCCGTCGCACGTGGGGCGCCTGCGGGTCATCACCTCGCGCGGTCCATCGGTGACGTTCTGACGCGTCATCTCGACGAGGCCGAGCGGCGAGATCTCGACCACGTAGGTCTTCGTCCGGTCGCGCTGGAGCTCCAGCCGCAGCGCGTCCTCGACCTGCTGGCGGTTCTTGGGGTTCGCCATGTGGATGAAGTCGATGACGATGATCCCGCCGACGTCGCGCAGCCGCAGCTGGCGCACGACCTCCTTGACCGCCTCCAGGTTGTTCTTGGTGATCGTGTCCTCGAGCCGCCCCGCACCCTCGCGCTTGGAGCGGGAGCCGACGAAGGGCCGGTGTTGACGTCGACGACCGTGAACGCCTCGGCGTAATCGAAGATCAGGTAGCCGCCGCGACGGGAGGTCGACGCGCCGGTTGAGGGTCGAGCGGACTCCTGCTCGACCCCGAAGGCTTCGAGGAGCGGCTCCCGCTCCTTGTAGCGCGTCACGCGGTCGACCATGTGCGGCGAAGTCTTCTTGAGGTCGCCGACGATCCGCTTGTAGGTGCGGTCGTGGTCGACGATCAGCCGCTCGAAGTCGCCGGTGAAGAGGTCGCGTGTGACGCGGAGCGGCAGCTCGGCCTCCTGGTAGATCAGCGCCGGCGACTTCGCCTTCTTCGCCGCCGTCTCGATCGTCTCCCAGAGCCGGCGCAGGAACTCGAGGTCGCGCTCGACATCCTCGGCCGACGCGCCCTCGGCGGCGGTGCGAACGATCACGCCGCCGGTCTCGGGGGCGATCCCCTTCACGATCGCCTTAAGCGGTTGCGCTCCTCGTCCTCGAGGCGGCGCGACACGCCGAGCCCGTCGCCCTGCGGGACGTAGACGACGAAGCGGCCCGGCAGCGAGATCTCCGTCGTCAGGCGGGCGCCCTTCGTCTTCATCGGATCCTTGACGGCCTGGACGAGGATCGTCTGGCCGCGCTGGATCAGGTCCTGGATCTTGCGCGCGCCGCGGCGGCCCTCGAGCTCGGGGCCGACGATCTCGTCGACGTACAGGAAGCCGTTCTTCTCGAGGCCGATCTCGACGAATGCCGCCTCCATTCCCGGCAGCACGTTGTCGACGGTGCCGAGGTAGATGTTGCCGGCGATCGACCGCTGCTCGGGACGCTCAGGTAGACCTCGGCGACGACGTCGTCCTCGAGGACGGCGACCCGCTTCTCGCCCGGGTCGACCGAGACGAGCAGCTCGCGCTTCGCCTTGGGGAGCGCGCCCGCCGCGGGGCGGTGCGGCGCGGCGTCCGGACGCGCGGCTCGCGCGCCTTCCGCTCGGCCGGCTTCTTCGGCGTCCCTGCCTGCTCGGCGGCCGCCGGCTGCTTCACGGCCTTCGGGGTCGACTCCTCGGTCGCCGTGGCGACTGCGCCGTCGGCCGGCTTCTTGCGCCCCCGCCCGCCGCGACTACCGCGGCGGCGCTTCTTCGCTGCTGTGGATTGTCCATCGGAAACCGGCACGTCGGCCGGCACCGCGGAAGTGTGCGTGGTTCAGGTTCGACAGTCGGAACGGCGGCCGCGACCGGCGCCTGATGTTCCCGATTCGCCTTCGGACGGCGAAACCAAGAGAGTGGCAAACGGAATCTCCTTCATGGGTGCGCGCAGCCTCGCCTCGGGCGGGCGCGCGTCGTCGATTGATGTGAAAAGCCTGGGCATGGCCTGGAACCAGACTAGCAGCTGGGCCGACATCGCTCGCCCCGTCGCCGGAGCGCCGCCTCAGGCGGCCTCGGCCGCCGGCGCGAGCCGCGCCCGCCGGACGCGGAGATCGCGCAGGCGCTGCTGCAGGCGCGCCCAGGCCCACGGCTCGAGCTGTGCGTACGGCGCACCGCTCGCGGCACGGGTGGCGTAGGCGTACTCGAACCACGCGTCGGCTTCCTCGATCATGAGCAGCTCGCGCGCCTGAATGTCACGGTCAGCCGAAAGGTCGCCCTCCTCCCGTAGCGGTCGATTCAAAGCCTAGGACCCAGGTCGGATGGAGGGCCATGCCCGGAGGGGCGCCCCGCCGGCGGCACCGCCCATCGAGCGCTGCGCGCCGCCTCGCCGACGGTCTTCGTCCCCGCGTACGCCACGGCGCCCTTCGTCAGCCAGCCGGCGACCGGGACGACCTGGAGGAGCTCCCGTGCCAGCGTGCGGAAACCGAAGGCGGCGCCGACCACGCCGGCCGCTTCGGGCAGGCGCAGACGTCCAGCAATGTTGTGTACTTCGTTCGGCGTCTTGCTCATTCTCGACCCGCAGGGCCAGGCCATCGTCGGCGCACTGGGCCGGCTCGGCCATACGGGAATCTCAGATGTCAGGCAGGGCAAGCGATTTGAGCTCGAAATCGACGACGGCGTCGATGACGAGGCGCTGGCCGAGATCGCCGCATCGCTTCTGGCCAACACCGTGATCGAGGACTGGACCGTCAGTCGGGAGACGTCGGAGAAGCCACTGTGACGGCCCGAGTCGGGGTCGTCACCTTTCCCGGCACCCTCGACGACGTAGACGCCGCGCGCGCCGCGCGCGCCGTCGGCGCCGAATCGGTGAACCTGTGGCACGCCGACGCCGACCTCAAGGGCGTCGACGCGGTGATCGCCGGGCGGCTTCTCCTACGGCGACTACCTGCGTGCCGGCGCGATCGCACGGTTCGCGCCGGTCATGGGCGAGGTGATCACGGCGGCCGCAAAGGGCATGCCGGTGCTGGGCATCTGCAACGGCTTCCAGGTGCTGTGCGAGGCCGGTCTGCTGCCGGGCGCGCTGACCCGTAACGTCGGCCTGCACTTCGTCTGTCGCGATCTGTGGCTGCGCGTCGACTCGACCGCGACGGCGTGGACATCGCGGTATGAGCAGGGCGCCGAACTACTGGTACCGCTCAAGTCCGGCGAAGGTCGGTATGTGGCCAGTGAAGCCGTGCTCGACGAACTCGAGGGCGAGGGCCGCGTCGCATTCCGTTACGTCGAGAACCTCGAACGGTTCCATGCGCGACATCGCCGGGATCAGTTCGGCCGACGGCCGGGTGGTCGGGCGATGCCGCACCCTGAACACGCCACCGAGGCGTTGACCGGGCCTTCCGACGACGGCCTTGGCATCTTCTTCTCTGCCCTGGACGCGGTGCTGGCCGCCTGATCCACTCAGGCCGCCGGTGTGATCGCCTTTGCGCCGCCGCCGATCTCGAGGACCGCGCCGTTGATGTAGCTGGCTGCGGGGGACACCAGGAATGTGACCGCATTGGCGATCTCGTCGGGCGTCGCTGTGCGTCCCAGCGCCGTGGTGCGGCCGAGGCCCTCGATCAGTTCGCTCGGCAGATCCGCGGTGCCCGGCGTCCGGTCGGACCCGGTGCGGCCGCATTGACACGCACTCCCGACCCGCCGAACTCGTCTGCCCATGCCCGGGTCAGCAGTTCCAGGGCGGCCTTGGTGGCGCCGTAGATGCCGGCACCCGCCGCCGGTGTGGTTGCCGCGAGGGTGCTGACGTTGACGACGACCCGTATCCGCGCTCGACCATGCCCGGCACCAACTGCTGCACCAGGATGTACGGGGCCCGTACGTTGGTGTCGAAATGCTCGTCGAAGTCGCGTCGTGGTGTCGGCGGTCGCGGCGAACTTGTAGATACCGGCGTTGTTGACCAGGATGTCCACCGGCCCGGCCTCCGCGGCCAGCCCGCGGACATCATCGGCGGACGACAGATCGGCTGCGACGAAACGTGCTTTGCCGCCGGCATTTTCGATCTCCGCGACTACCTTGGCACCCCGCTCGGCGTTGCGGCCGTGCACGACGACCTCGGCGCCCTGTTGCGCCAGTTGCCGCGCGATCTCGCATCCGATACCGGCGGTGGCGCCGGTGACCAGGGCCTTCTGCCCTGCGAATGTTGTGCCATGGGACCTGCCTCCTGGAAGCTGTGATAGTGCTTCCGGCAGTAATGCCCGTGATGAACCGATTATTCCATCGCCGTGCCCTACGAGCTCAGCGCGACCGACGCCTCGGCGGTGTAGCACAGGAACGTCATCGTCTCCTGCAGGTACAGCTGCACGGTGTCGGCGTCGTGCGACAGGTAGCCGATCGACACGTCGGTGCCCAGCTGCAGGTCGAAATCGCCGCCGCGGGTGGACAGCACGAAGGCACCGTCAATGGCCGGCGCCCAGATGATGTCACCGTCGACGAGCCGGTTGATGTGCTCGCGGATCGGATAACCGTGCTCGGTGGTCTCACTGACCTTGGTGTAGACGTCGGCGGACAGCAGCACCGAATAGGGGCCGTCGACACCGGCCAGCCGCAGTTCGGACAGCGCCTGGGCGATCACGTCGGGGATCTCGCTGGGGTCTTCGGGCAGCGCCAGCGCCGGGTTGGAGCTGGCACTTGCGGATGCCGCTCGATCGACGCGGCGGCGTAGCCCTCGAAGATGGCGCGGTCCTCGACGAACGCCAGCTTCTTGGCGGCCTCTTTGACCGGATCCCAGTCGGAGTCCTGCGAGCCGCGTTCGACGTCGTCGATGTCGACGCGGTTCACCGTGAACGGAACCCGCAGCCGCACCAGCGGTCTGGCGTCCCGCAGGTGCGCGATCACGCCGTCGCCGGGCGAGGCGACGTCGAGCAGGTGACCGGTGCTGACCGCGGCGGTGACCGGCCCGCCGGGCTCGCTGACGTCGACCACCCGGCGGCCGGCGATATGCCGCTTGAACGTCCGCGCGGCCTCCAATTCGATTTCGGCCCAGGCGACTTCGGTGATCGGGGCCAGATCGCGGTAGAGGTTGTTCATTGGGGTTGTCCTTTCAGGCTGCCGATGGCCAGTGAGCCGTCGTACGGGGCGCGGGGGTGGCGACGGTGCGGTGGCCGGTCGCCTCGTCGGCGTCCGGGCAGCGGCAGGAGGATCGTCGAGGAAATCCGCGGTGGGCGCGAAGAACAGGCCGCCGGTGACCGCGGTGGAGAAATCCAGGATCCGGTCGGTGTTGCCCGGCGGGTCGCCGATGAACATGTTGCGCAGCATCCGCTCGGTCACGTCCGGGTCGGCGCGAGTACGCGATGTAGTAGGTGCCGGACTCGCCCGTCGCCCAGCGTCGCCGAACGGCATGTTGGCGCGCACGATCTGCAGTTCGTTGCCGTCGTCGTCGGTGATCACGTTCAGCGCCACGTGCGAGTTCGGCGGTTTGACGGCGTCATCGAACTCGATGTCCTCGAGCTTGGTGCGGCCGATCACGCGTTCCTGCTCGGTGACGCTCAGCGCGTTCCACGCCGTCATGTCGTGGGTGTACTTCTGCACATGCACGTAGCTGCGCGCCGGCGAAATTGCGGGTCCTCGTCGCCGATCTGCGACGGCCTCGACGGCCTCGGGCCCATCCGGGTTCTCGGTGCCGTCGACGAAGCCGAGCAGGTCGCGTTGCTCGAAGAACCGGAAGCCGTGCACCTCGTCGACGACCGTGACCGCACCGGCCATCGCGTCCAGGATGCGGCCGCCGAGCTCGAAGCAGGACGTCCATGGACTCGGCGCGGATGTGGAACAGCAGGTCTCCCGGCGTCGCGGGCGCGTGGTGCCGCGGAGCCCGTCAGCTCGACGAACGGGTGCAGCTCGGCCGGCCGCGGTCCGGCGAACAACCGGTCCCAGGCGTCCGAGCCGATCCCGGTGACCAGCGCCAGATGCGCGGCGGGCGTGCGGAACCCGACCGCGCGCACCAGACCCGACAGATCCGGCAACGCGTCGTGCACCTTCTGCTCGCCGCCGTCGTTGATGGTGGCGACCAGAAAGATCGCCGCCGGCGTCAGCGGCGTGAGGATCGGTTGAGGCGGCTCGCGGGCACCACACGACCCTAGCGTCAACCCGCTGCGAGATGGTCACGGCGGCAAGATAGCGAACATGTCCGCGACTGCGCAGGGTCTGTGCGAATTCATCGACGCCTCGCCGTCGCCGTTCCACGTGTGCGAGACGGTGGCGCAGCGGCTGCGCGACGCCGGCTACATCGAGCTGGCCGAGGCGGACGCGTGGCCGGGCGACGGGCCGCTACTTCGTCGTGCGCGCCGGATCACTGGTCGCCTGGGACAGCAGCGGGGATCCCGACGCGCCCGTTCCGGATCATCGGCGGCCACACCGACAGCCCCAACCTGCGGGTCAAGCAGCATCCGGACCGGTCCGTCGCGGGCTGGCAGCGTGGTGGCGCTGGAGCCCTACGGCGGTGCATGGCTGAACTCGTGGCTGGACCGCGATCTGGGCATCAGCGGGCGGCTCTCGGTCGCGCGACGGCTCCGGGGTCGGCCACCGCCTGGTCCGCATCGACGACCCGATCCTGCGGGTGCCGCAACTGGCGATCCACCTGGCCGAGGACCGCAAGGCGGTCGACGCTGGACCCGCAGCGCCACGTCAACGCGGTCTGGGGCGTCGGTGACACGCCGCGTCGTTCGTCGACTTCGTCGCCGAGCGCGCCGGGGTGGACGCCCGCCGACGTGTTGGGCGTCGACCTGATGACCCACGACCTGACGCCGTCGACGGTATGGGGCAGCGACGGCGATTTCGTCAGCGCGCCGCGGCTGGACAACCAGGGCACCTGCTATGCGGGACTGGAGGCCTTCCTGGCCGCCGAGCCGCGCGGCGTACGTGCCGGTGCTGGCGCTTTTCGACCACGAGGAGGTCGGCTCGACATCCGATCACGGCGCCGCAGTCCGACCTGTTGCTGACCGACGCTGGAGCGCATCATGCTGGCCGCCGGCGGCGGGCGCGAGGACTTCCTGCGCAGGATGGCCGGGTCGATGGTGGCCTCCGGCGATATGGCACACGCCACCCATCCCAACTACCCGGAACGCCACGAACCCGGGCACTGGATCGAGGTCAACGCCGGTCCGGTGCTCAAGGTCCAGCCCAACCTGCGGTACGCCACCGACGGCCGCACCGCGGCGGCGTTCGCGCTGGCCTGCGATCAGGCCGGCGTGCCGCTGCAGCGCTACGAGCACCGCGCCGACCTGCCGTGCGGCTCCACCATCGGCCCGATGACCGCGGCGCGCACCGGCATCCCCACCGTCGACGTCGGCGCCGCCCAGCTGGCCATGCATTCGGCGCGCGAGCTGATGGGGGCGGCCGACGTCGCCGCGTATTCCGCTGCGCTGCAGGCATTTCTGTCCCCGGCCTGACCGCACGATCACGCCGGCGGGTGCTCCTTGATGGCGAGTGCCAACTGCGCGCGCACAGCGCGTCCTCGACGCGCCCGGTGGGCAGCGTCATCGGCTTGGGTGCCGAACCGTCACCGGGATGCGGCAGCGGGTGGGCAGTGGTGGTGCCGCTGAAGAAGGTCACGTTTGCGCCGTGCTGGATCAGATGGATCAACCACGTCCGCGTTCCGCTTCCCTGTGTGCAGGATGGGATTCGCGGTAGAACGGGTTGAACCGAACTAGTCGATTCCGCCCAACCGAGAAAGGTTCGCCATGGTCGCTATTCCCGAGGGTTACGGCTCACTATTGGAGCGCCCGTTGTACGGCCACCTCGCCACCGTGCGACCCGATGGAAGCCCGCAGGTTAACGCCATGTGGTTCGAGTGGGACGGGGAACGCTTGCGCTTCACCCACACCGTCAAGCGACAGAAATACCGCAACATTGCGGCGAACCCCAGGGTGGCGATGTCGATCATCGACCCCGACAACCCTTACCGCTTCCTCGAAGTCCGCGGCGTCGTCGAGGAGATCGTGCCAGATCCGACCGGCGCCTTTTATCTGAACCTCAACGACCGCTACAGCGGACCGTTGACCGAGCCGCCCCCCGACAAGGCCGATCGAGTCATCCTCGTCGTGCGCCCCACCGGCTTCAGCAAGCAGTAACCGGGGCGCCCCAACTCCGTAGGTGCCGCGATCGACGCCCGAGAGCCCCCAAGGCGCAGCCGTATCTATCCCAGCACCGATTCTGGCACCATTGCGGAGATGGATGCCGGTCTCAATGATCCGTTCGCAGAGGCGATTGACGACGCGCTGAGCTCCCTGCCGGCCGATCTCCGTGCGGCGTTGAGCAACGTCGAGATAGTCGTCGAGGACGAGCCTCCCGACGGGGAGGCGCTGCTCGGCCGGTACCGCGGCGTGCCGCTGACGCGTAGGAGCAGCACGTACAGCGGAATGCTTCCCGACAAGATCAGCATCTTCGGCGGGCCGATCACGCGACTCGCTGCCGGCGACCCGGATCGTCTACGCCGCGAGATCAGGCACGTCGTGCTCCACGAGATCGCGCATCACTTCGGGATCAGTGACGAGCGGTTGATCGAGCTCGATCGCTACTGACGTGATGCTGATGCTCCGCCCGAATCTTGCCGCTGCCGACAGGTCGATGAAGACTTCCTGCGGCGGAAATCGTTGCCTGGGAAGGTAATCCACGGTCTCAGCTTGAACCGGTCAGGATGGCTGGGTGGGTGGCCGGTCCGGACCGTAGACCTCGACCACACCGTCGGCCTCCCGAACCTCGAGCTTGGGCAGCGGTTGAGGTGCGATCGGCAGTTGATGTGTGAGCAGTTCGCCGTCCGGCGCGAATGACGTGCTGTGGCAGGGGCAGCGCAGGCGATCGCCGGTCCGGTCGAACCACAACTGGCAGCCCTGATGAGTGCAGACACCGGAGACGGCCTCCAGTCGACCGTCCACGCGGCGAACGAAGCCGATGAGCGAGTCGTGCTCGAACCGCGTCATGGCCGTACCGGTCACGTCCGAACTGGCGGCCACCGGCTGCCAGGCCCCGTCGTTGGGGTGCAGCGTGTTGTCGGAGGGCGCAGCGGTGGGCTCGTCCGGTGACGGCCGGCCGCCGATCACTGCGCGATCGACGGCAACGGCGGCCACCGCGGCCGCGGCCGCGGCGGACGTGCCGACGATGACCTGGCGTCGGGTGCTGCCGGCCCGCTGCGGCAGTTGGCGCACCGCCGCGGTCGCGTCGTCGGACTGGGCGGCCAACCGGTCGTGCAGGCTCTGCAGGAATTCCGCGCTGGGCTCGTCGGCTCCGGGCCGGGCCGCCGCCAGGTCGATCGCCGTCCGGATCTGCTCGGCCTCGAACTCGTCGGCGCGGAACGGGGTGGGCCGGCGGCCGGCCAGCAGGTCATCGATGTACCGCTGGAGCTCGCGCTTTGTCATCGCCGGACCTCCGGGTTGAGTTGCGACGCGAGACGCAACGCACGGTGCTGCAGCACCTTCGCGTTCGCGACAGACACGCCCATCGCCTTCGCCGACTCCCTGATCGAACGTCCTTGCAGAAACCGTAGCTCAAGGATCCGTCCGGTAGTGGTCGGGCAAGCCGTCCAACAACTCCGACACACGTTGCGGCGCGGTACTGACGGCCTCGTCGTCGTCGGGCGCCGGACCGTCGAGATCCTCGATGCAGGTGACCTCATGGCCCAGCGTCACGCGCCAGTGGGCCGCCAGGACCGTGCGTGCGGTGGCCCGCAGATACGCCCGTACCTCAGGTTTGGTGGCGGTCAACCGCAGCGGGCGCAGTGCCGCCAGGAAGACCTCGGCAGTCAGATCCTCGGCATCGGATGCGGTGCCGACACGCGCGAAGATCGTGCGGTAGACCCACGTCACGTTGTCGCGGTAAACCGCTTCCCAGTCGGAGTATCGGTTGTCGTCCACCACTCGAAGGAGACGTGTTGACCGGGGCCGCGTTCGATCATCGGCCGTGTTGTCGTCCGACCGCGGTTCGTAGCGCTGCCACGCGCAGCGGGTTCAGTTGTCCGACGGGCAGGAGATGTCGACGTAAACGGTGGTGGACCGCAGCGGGACAATGCCGCCACCGGCGCCGTCGGGGATGCCGTGCACACCGGTGGTTCGGCATTCGGTCAGGGGTACCTCGGCGGTTCCGTTGATCTGGACGCTGTATCCCTCATCCGTCAGTTGTCGGACCGTGTCGGCCGCCGACATGTCGGCCGCCGAGACGGCGGAGGCGGATCCGGCGGCGACCGATCCGGCGGTGACGAGCAGGCCGGCCACCGCCGGAACCAGGCGTTTCGTACATGATGTCTCCCTTGACGTCGTCCTACATAGGGAGATAGGCGCGCGGGTTACAGTCACGCCATGGGTATGGCTGTGGAGACGATCACCATCGACTGTTCGGAACCCGACCGGCTGGCCGCGTGGTGGGCGCGGGCCCTGCGCGGCGCCGTGACCGCCGTGATGCCGGGCGAGTTCGTCCTCGTGACGCACGACGGCGGTCCGAAGCTGGGCTTTCAGCGGGTCGACGATCCGACACCCGGCAAGAACCGCGTCCACGTCGACTTCTCGGTGGCCGACCTCGAGACGGAGGTGGAACGGCTGGTGTCGCTGGGGGCCACCGAGACCGCGCACCACAGCTTCGGCGAGGACTTCCGCTGGGTGGTGCTGACCGACCCGGACGGCAACGCGTTCTGTTTGGCGGCAGCGCAGGAGTGAGTGCTCGCGCTCGGCGAACGCGGTGAGACGGCCCAGTTGGCGGCGGCTCACTAGACTGTGCCCGTGACGTCCGGTACCAGTTCCGAAGTTGACACCGTCGAACGCGCCACTGCCACCCCTGATCAGCCACAGCCGTTCCGCGAGCTGGGCCTCAAGGATGACGAGTACGAGCGGATCCGCCAGATCCTGGGCCGCCGCCCCACCGACGCCGAACTGGCCATGTACTCGGTGATGTGGAGCGAGCACTGCTCCTACAAGTCCTCCAAGGTGCACCTGCGCTACTTCGGTGAGACCACCACCGACGAGATGCGCGCCGGCATGCTGGCCGGCATCGGCGAGAACGCCGGCGTCGTCGACATCGGCGACGGCTGGGCGGTGACGTTCAAGGTCGAATCCCACAACCACCCGTCCTACGTCGAGCCCTACCAGGGCGCGGCCACCGGCGTCGGCGGCATCGTCCGCGACATCATGGCGATGGGTGCGCGCCCGGTCGCGGTGATGGACCAGCTTCGCTTCGGTGCGGCCGACGCACCGGACACCCGCCGCGTCCTCGACGGTGTGGTCCGCGGCGTCGGCGGCTACGGCAACTCGCTGGGACTGCCCAACATCGGGGGCGAGACGGTGTTCGACCCGTCCTACGCCGGCAACCCGTTGGTCAACGCGCTGTGCGTGGGCGTGCTGCGCAAGGAGGACCTGCACCTGGCGTTCGCGTCGGGTACCGGCAACAAGATCATCCTGTTCGGCGCGCGCACCGGCCTCGACGGAATCGGCGGGGTTTCCGTGCTGGCGTCGGACACCTTCTCCGGTGACGAGTCCGGTGCAGGCGAAAGAACCAGAAAGAAATTGCCGTCGGTTCAGGTGGGCGACCCGTTCACCGAGAAGGTGCTCATCGAGTGTTGCCTGGAGCTGTATGCCGCCGACCTGGTGGTCGGCATCCAGGACCTCGGCGGTGCCGGATTGTCCTGTGCCACTTCCGAACTTGCGTCGGCAGGCGACGGCGGTATGGCGATCGAGCTGGACAAGGTGCCGCTGCGTGCGGCGAACATGACGCCGGCCGAGGTGCTCTCCAGCGAATCGCAGGAACGCATGTGCGCCGTCGTCACACCGGAGAACGTCGACGCGTTCATGGCGGTGTGCCGCAAGTGGGACGTGCTGGCCACCGTCATCGGCGAGGTGACGGACGGCGACCGCCTGCACATCACCTGGAACGGGCAGACCGTCGTCGACGTGCCACCGCGCACCGTCGCCCACGAGGGTCCGGTGTACCAGCGTCCGGTGCAGCGCCCCGACACCCAGGACGACCTGATCGCCGACAGTTCCAAGACAGTGCGGCGGCCGGAGAGCGGCGAGGAGCTGCGCGCGACTCTGCTTGCGCTGCTTGGCAGTCCGCACCTGTGTAGCCGCGCCTTCATCACCGAGCAGTACGACCGCTATGTGCGCGGCAACACCGTGCTCGCCGAACACGCCGACGGCGGGGTGCTGCGCATCGACGAGGCGACCGGCCGCGGTATCGCGGTGTCCACCGACGCGTCGGGCCGCTACACCCAACTCGACCCGTACGCCGGTGCCCAACTCGCGCTGGCCGAGGCCTACCGCAACGTCGCCGCCACCGGCGCCACGCCCGTCGCGGTCACCAACTGCCTCAACTTCGGCTCGCCCGAGGACCCCGGTGTGATGTGGCAGTTCAGTCAGGCCGTCCGTGGTCTCGCCGACGGCTGTGCGGCGCTTGGGATTCCGGTCACCGGCGGCAACGTGAGCTTCTACAACCAGACCGGGTCGACGGCCATCCTGCCCACGCCGGTGGTCGGCGTGCTCGGTGTGTTGGAGGACGTGAGCCGACGCATCCCGACGGGTTTGGGCACCGAGCCGGGCGAGACGCTGATCCTGCTGGGGGACACCCACGACGAGTTCGACGGCTCGATCTGGGCGCAGGTCACCGCGGACCATCTCGGCGGGGTTCCGCCCCGGGTCGACCTGGCCCGCGAGAAGCTGCTCGCCGAGGTGCTGACCGCCGCGTCGCGCGACGGCCTGGTGTCGGCGGCCCACGACCTCAGCGAAGGCGGCCTGATGCAGACCGTCGTCGAGGCGGCTCTTGCCGGTGAAACCGGTTGCCGGATATTGCTTCCCGAGGACGCGGATCCCTTCGTCGCGCTGTTCTCCGAGTCGGCCGGGCGCATCCTGGTGGCCGTGCCGCGCACCGAGGAGAGCCGGTTCATGTCGATGTGCGAGGCGCGCGGGCTGCCGGCGACGCGCATCGGCGTGGTGGATCATGGGTCGGACTCCGTCGAGGTGCAGGGCCAGTTCAGCGTTCCGCTGGCCGAACTCCGCAGCACATGGGAGGGCACGCTCCCGAAGCTGTTCGGGTGAACGCGAACTGATGACGGCCGTGGCTGACCGTGCGCAGGACCGTCATCCGCTGCTGGACTGGGCGTGGGGCCTGGTCCGCCTCGACTTCGTCGGCGTCGCGTTCGGCGCACTGTTCTTCTGCCTGTCGCTGACGCCGTCGCTGCTGCCGCGGGAGTGGCAGTTCGCCGGTCTGATCGGCGGTATCAACGCCGCGATCGGCTACGGCATCGGTGTTTTCGTCGGAACGTTGTTCCACCGCTTCGTGTTACGCGGTCGCACCTGGTGGCCACCGGGCAACCGGGTGCTGTGGCGGCTCAAAGCCGTCACCGTGGCGGCCGTCGATCACGGCCAGCGTCCTGATGATCGTTCCCGCAGCCGCGTGGCAGCGGCAGGTGTCGGCTCTGATGGGCATGGAAGGCCCCGCCACACTGGGCTACTACCGGGCACTTGTGGTCGCCCTGGTTGTCGGTGGCGTGCTGGTCGGGGTGTCCCGCGTCGTGCTGGACGCCATCCGGGCGCTGGCCCGTGTCCTGATCAGACGCTGGCATGTCAACGACGAGGTGGCCCTGTTCATCGGCACCGCCGTCGTGGTGGCGCTGATCCTGACGCTGATCAACGGTGTGCTGTTCCGCGGCTTCCTGGCCGGCGCCAGCCGGGTCTTCCAACCGCAGAACACGACCACCCGGGCCGGTGTCGAGCAGCCGATGGCAGCCCGAACGGTCAGGCAGCCCAGCATCATTCGCCGCCGTGGGACACGCTGGGCTACCAGGGCCGCAACTTCGTCGGCGACGGGCCCGGACGCCGACGAACTGACCCGCATCAACGGTAAGCCGGCCAAGGAGCCGGTCCGGGTGTACGCCGGCCTGCAGACCGCCGACACCGACGCGGGCCGGATGTCGGTGCTGCTGACCGAACTCGAGCGCACCCACGCATTCGACCGCAAGGTTCTGGTGATCGTCCCGACCACCGGCACGGGATGGGTCAACCCGGTGGCCGCCCGCGCGCTGGAGATGATGTACAACGGCGACACCGCCATGGTGGCGTTGCAGTATTCGTATCTGCCCAGCTGGATTTCGTTCGTCGGCGACACCGAGAAGTCGAAGGATTCCGGCCGCATGCTCATCGACGCCGTGCACGAGCGATGGGAGCGACTGCCGCCCGACCACCGGCCGAAGCTGTTGCTCTACGGCGAAAGCCTGGGTTCGTTGGCGGGCCAGTCGGCGTTCGGGTACCTGCCGGATATCTCGCGGCTGGGATTCGACTCGGTGCTGTGGGTCGGCCCGCCCAACGCCAGTCCGTTGTGGCGCGCGCTGATCCAGCGGCGTGACCCCGCACACGACGGAAGTGTCGCCGCGCTACGACAACGGGCGCACGGTGCGGTTCTCGCAGGGCGGCAACTCCGACGAGATCGCCCGTGACACCGCGGCGCCGTGGGAGGGCAGCCGGGTGCTGTTCCTGCAGCACGCCTCCGATCCGATCGTGTGGTGGTCGCCGGATCTGCTGTTCTCCCGGCCGGATTGGCTCATCGAGCCGGCGGGTCAGGACCGCAGCGCGGCGATGCGGTGGTATCCCTTCGTGACGTTCTCCCAGGTCGGTGTCGACATCTTCAAAGCGGCCGCGATGCCCGGCGGTCACGGCCACAACTACGGCCACTACGTGCTCGACGGGTGGGCGGCGGTCGCCCCGCCGGACGGTTGGACGCCTGCCGACACCGAACGCATCCGGGTGGCGCTGGAGAAGACGACCGCCGAGGACGGCCCGGAGAACTAACCGGTGGGTGTGCGGACTTGCGCCGCCAGCCACGGCAGCGCATCGGTGAACGCCCGGGCCGCGAACTGCCAGGTGTGGTAGCTGACCAGGGTGTGCACCGAACACGCGATGTGCACACCCGTCGCGACGGCGCACAGATCCTCGGCGGCGTGCTCCTCGTCGGTGTCGCGCCAGTCGTCGTGTCCGCCGAATCCCACCGGGGAAGCCGACTGCGGCCGGCTCGGGTGATGCTGCGGGTCGCCCTGCGCGGCAGTGGGTTTGGCGGTGTCCTCGAACCATCCCGACACCCCCGTGTATGGCCCGTGGTGGTGCATGACGGTGGCCGGATCGAAGGCGGCCCACTGCGCGGCGTCGCCGGCGTAGAGCCGGTCGATGGTCTGCTGTCTGGTGCCGGCCGTCGGCCCGTGATCACCGGCGATGTCCTCGAAGGTGGAGAACTCCTCGGGGTGCATCACCGTCAGGTCGACGGCACACGTGCCACCCATCGACCACCCCACCACCCCCCAGTTGGCCGGGTCGGATGACGCGCCGAATTGCGAGATCACATAGGGCCGAACGTCTTTGGTGAGGTGGTCGGCGGAGTTCCCGCGCGGGCCGTTGACGCATTCGGTGTCGTTGTTGAAGCGGCCGCCGGAGTCGACGAACACGAAGATCGGTGTGGCCCCGCCGTGGTCGTGCGCGTAGCCGTCGATCGCCGGCATGATGTTGCCGCTGCGCATCCAGTCCGCGGGGCTGTTGAACTCACCGGCGACCATCATCACCACGGGCAGCGTGGGAGGGGTCGGCCCGGCGAACCACGCCGGCGGTAGGTAGACATATTCGTCACGGTGCCTGAACCCGCTGGCCGTGTCGGGAATGGTGACCTCCACCAACTTCCCGGTGGCCGGTGAGGTGTTGCGCAGGCCCGGCAGATCCGCCGCGTCGGTCTGATCCGGCAGCGGGCCTGCGGTCAGTGCGCCCCAGGCCGACTGCACGGTCGGGAAGTAGCCCACCCACTGGTTCAGTGCGCTGAGCGTGGCCAACAGTGTGACGGGGATGGCCAGCACGGACACGCCGCGGCGCCACCAGCGGGCACCGCGCCAGCCGACGACCGCCACCGCGACCGCACCGACACAGACCGCGGACCACAGCCACAGCTGCACTGGCGCCGGGTCCGACGCCATCCCCTGGTTGTTGACGAATCCGCGGACCGCCAGCGCGCCGGCCACCCCGAGGGCCACGCACACCGGAACCCACAGCAGACGCCAGCGGCGGGTGCGCCAGCCGATCGCGGCCACCACGACGAGGGCGGCCACGACGTCGATGACGACCGGCAACCAGCCGCCCAGCATCGACAGGCCGTGAAAGGCCCGGAAGTCGGGGGGCGGCAACTGCGGCAACGGAGTTGGCGTCGGCGTTGGTGTAGCGGGAGGCACTTCCCGGATTGTCGTCCGGTTACCTGTGAGCAACGTAAGCGACACTCATGTGGTTCATTTGCGTACGTGGATCCACGTCGAAACAAGATCGCCGCGTTGACGCTGGCCGCCGCGTTGGTGGGCTACAGCGCGACCGCGGGCCGGGCGATCCCGGGCCGGCGCCATCCACTGGTGCAGGCCGCACTCGGCACCGCGCTGGCGGCGCTGACCCGCGCACCGCTGGGCCTGCGCGGCGCTCCGGCGCAGGCCGGCCTGAAACTCGGGATCGTCGGCGCGGCCGCGGCGGCCGTGGGCGTTTCGGCCAGCACCGCGATCCCGGCCGTCCGGGCCGGGATGCGGGCGCGCCACCTGCCCACGCCCGGTTGGAAGTGGCTGACGGTCGAAATTCCACTGGGGACGGCGTGGTCCGAGGAGACGATGTACCGCGCCGCCCTGGGCTCTGCCGCCGCGGACGCGTTCGGACCGGGTCCGGGACGCCTGCTGCAGGCGGCCGCGTTCGGGTTGTCCCACATCGTGGATGCCCGTGGCGCGGGTGAGTCGGTCGTCGGCACGGTGCTGGTGACCGGCGTGGCGGGGTGGCTGTTCGGCTGGCTGGCCGGGCGATCGGGCAGCGTGCTCGCCCCGGTGCTGGCGCACCTGGCGATCAACGAGGCCGGGGCGATCGCGGCGTTGGCGGTGCAACGCCGGGCCAGGCGTTCGAATGGCGGGCGGTGGTAGCCTTCGCCGTACGGAGGCGCACCTGCGTTCTTCCCGGACGAGATGTGCGCCGTACCCGGCCCGCGAAGACGACGCACCGCGGAGGCATCATGTCCGTCTCAACGGCACCCCATTGCGATGTCGAACCTGGTTCGTTGCCGGTGCGGTGGATTTGCGGCTCGGAGTCATCGAAGCACAACTCCGATCCCGACATCCAGGTGTACTGGCATGACGAGCACACGGTCATCCTGCGCCAGAACAAGGCGATCAACTACGAAGCACCGTTCCTGTACCTGTTGTTCGGTGACCGCCAGGCGGTGCTGCTCGACACCGGTGCAACGGAGTCAGCGGAGTTGTTCCCACTGCGCAGCGTGGTCGACGGGCTCATGGACCTCTGGGTGCAGCGGCACCCCCGTCCGGACTACCGTCTCCTCGTCCTGCATACCCACGCGCACGACGACCACGTCGCCGGGGACGGCCAGTTCCTCGACCGGCCGAACACCACCGTGGTCGGCGCTGACCGCGAAACGGCCTGGAAATTCCTCGGATTCACCGACGACGACTGCGAGTCGGTACGCGTGATCGATCTTGGCGGTCGCGTCCTGGAGGTGATTGCCACACCGGGACACGAAGCCGCCGCGCTCACCTACTTCGATCCGCGCACCGGCTTCCTGCTCACCGGTGACACCGTCTACCGCGGCCGGCTGTACATCGAGGACTGGCAAGAGTTTTCGCGCACCATCGACCGGATCATCGCGTTCGCCGATGAGCGACCGGTGACGCTCGTGCTCGGGTGCCATATCGAGATGAGCCGGCAACCGGGCGTCGAGTACCCCGTCCGCACCACGTTCCAGCCCGACGAGCCTCCGCTCGAGATGACACCGGCACATCTGCGTGCCGTCCGTGCCGCTCTCGACGAGGCTGGACCCACCCCGGTTCGACGCGTCCACGACGATTTCATCCTCTGGCCGGAGTAGCGGTTCGCTACCCGACGTCGCGGCTGTCGGCCCGGAGCAGATGCGGCTCGGTTTCAGTGTCGTCGATGCCGAAGCTGATGATGCGCCGCGGGGTGATCCGGATGATCGCGGCGTCCAACGCGTCGCCGTTGGGTTCTGTTGGCGCGGAAGGCAGTTCGGCCTGCACGGCGGTCCCACGGATCTCCAGGCAGCGCACCCGCCACGGATCGCGGGAAGCGATGTCGTCCACCACGAACGCGACAGCATCGTTGGCCTTGATGTTGCGGAATTTGCGGCTCTGCGACATGTGGTAGCCGGCGATGTCGATGGTGCCGAGTTCGGCGTTGTAGGTGAAGCCGACGGGGCTGTTCTGGGGCGTGCCGTCGGGAGCGACGGTCGCGAGCCGGCCGAGATCTGCCGCTTTCAGGTAGTCGATCTCGTGCTGTTTGAAGGACATGCCCACTACGGTAAAACCCCAATGAAGGTTGAGGTCAATCGCGGGGTGATGGCGTATTCGCCGGTCCCGCGGATCCACGGCTTGAGAAGGTAGGGCATGCCCCCGCGCCGTACCGCCGATCCGGCGAAGACCCGAGCCGCGGTGCTGGCCGTCGAGCAGTGGCTACGCGACGGCGACACACCGGAGCCCGCGCGGACGCAGATCGCCGACGCGGTGCGCCTGACCGCGCGCACCCTGGCCGCCGCGGCGCCCGGCGCCGCCGTGGAGGTGCGGGTGCCGCCGTTCGTCGCCGTGCAGTGCATCGCGGGGCCGCGGCACACCCGCGGCACCCCACCGAACGTCGTCGAGACCGACCCGCGGACCTGGCTGCAACTTGCCACCGGCTTACTGCAGGTGACCGACGCCGCGGCCGACGGGCGCCTGGAGCTCTCCGGATCACGAACCGGCGAGCTCCAGGCGTGGCTGCCGCTGGTCAGGCTCGATGGCTGAGGCCAATTGGCCCTAGCTCTCGCCGTGGGCGCCCTCCTGCAACTTCGCCAGCACCTGCTCGATGCCGAAGCTGGCCGATTTCTGCCGCTGCGGGAAGTCGACGAGCGTCTGGAGCATCTTGGCCACGTACGCCTGCGCCGGGACGAACAGGTAGATGTGGTCGATCATCCAGTCGTAGTAGGTGTTCGAGGTGTGCTGGGACTTCTCGTACGGGTCGGTACGCAGGTTGAACAGCAGCGGAGCGCGCAGCTCGGTGTAGGGCTCGGCCCAGATCCGCAGGGTGCCCTCGCAGCGTTGCTCGAGGAAGACGACCTTCCAGTTGTCGAACCGCAGCGCCGTGAGGTCGCCGTCGTCGGAGACGTAGAAGAAATGCTTGCGCGGGCTCTCGTCGACCTCACCGGTGATGTAGGGCAACTGGTTGTGCCCGTCGAGATGCACCTTGAACTCGGTGCCGTTGAGTTCGGTGCCCTTGAGGAGCTTGTCGGCGATATCGGGCTCCCCGGCCGCCGCCAGCAGCGTGATGAACCAGTCGTTGTGGCTGACGATGCCGTTGAGCACGCTGCCCGCCGGGATGTGGCCGGGCCAGCGCACCATGGCCGGAACCCGGTACGCCCCTTCCCAGTTCGAGTTCTTCTCGTTGCGGAACGGCGTCATGCCCGCGTCGGGCCAGCTGTTCATGTGCGGGCCGTTGTCGGTGGAGTACATCACGATCGTGTTGTCGGCGATGCCGAGTTCGTCCAGGGTGTCCAGCAGATCGCCGACGATGTCGTCGTGATCGAGCATGGTGTCGTGGTACTCGGACTGCCAGCGTCCCGAGCGGCCGATGCTCTCCGGCTTGGGATGGGTCCGGAAGTGCATGTGGGTCGAGTTGAACCAGACGAAGAACGGGGTGTCAGCTTCGGTCTGGCGCTTGATGAAATCGACTGCGGCGTCGCGGAATTCCTCGTCGCAGGTCTCCATCCGCTTCTTGGTCAGCGGGCCGGTGTCCTCGATGCGTTGGGTGCCGTCGGCGTTCGCCCAGGTGTGCAGAACGCCGCGTGGACCGAACTTCTTGCGGAACTCCGGGTCCTTCGGGTAGTCGACGTTCTCCGGTTCTTCCTCGGCGTTGAGGTGGTACAGGTTGCCGAAGAACTCGTCGAAGCCGTGCTGGGTCGGCAGGTGTTCGTCGCGGTCACCGAGGTGGTTCTTGCCGAACTGGCCGGTGGCGTAGCCCTGCGCCTTCAGCGCCGTCGCGATCGTCGGATCCTCGGCCTGCAGTCCCTGTGCGGCGCCGGGCAGGCCTACCTTGGTCAGGCCGGTGCGGTACGGGTTCTGCCCGGTGATGAAGGCGGCGCGGCCCGCGGTGCAACTCTGCTCGCCGTAGTAGTCGGTGAATCGGGCGCCTTCACTCGCGATCCGGTCGATGTTCTTGGTTCGGTACCCCATCACGCCGTCGCTGTAGCAACTCAGATTGCTCTGTCCGATGTCGTCGCCCCAGATGATCAGGATGTTGGGTTTGTCGGCCATGATTCGCGAGCCTCCTCCTCAGGGCGCCCCGTGCTGGACGCCTACGTGAGCCGACGCTAGACCGAAAAAATTGCAGAACCGCCGTATTCTCTGCAGTTGCTGCGCGACATCCGCGGGAACAGAGACGATCAACACACTGTTCGATGACGTATATACCCGTGAGTAACCGTAGGATGGGTTACGTCCGCCACCGCGCCTCAGGGAGCAGCCCCACGTGACAGGCCCGCAGACCGACCACGAGAACGAGCCCCGTGAAGAGTGCGGCGTATTCGGAGTGTGGGCACCCGGTGAAGACGTTGCCAAGCTCACCTACTACGGCCTGTACGCCCTGCAGCACCGCGGCCAGGAAGCCGCCGGCATCGCGGTGGCCGACGGCTCGCAGGTGCTGGTTTTCAAGGACCTGGGGCTGGTCAGCCAGGTGTTCGACGAGCAGACCCTGGCCGCCATGCCTGGTCACGTCGCCATCGGGCACTGCCGCTACTCCACCACCGGGTCGACCACGTGGGAGAACGCCCAGCCGGTGTTCCGCAACACCACGGCAGGCACGGGTGTCGCGCTGGGACACAACGGCAACTTGGTCAACACCACCGAACTCGCCGCCCGCGCCCGTGACGCCGGCCTGGTCGACATGCGAGGTGCGCCCGCCGCCACCACCGACTCCGACATCCTGGGCGCACTGCTCGCCCACGGCGCCGCCGACTCCACCCTGGAACAGGCCGCGCTGGAACTGTTTCCCACCGTGCGCGGCGCCTTCTGCCTCACGTTCATGGACGAGAACACCCTCTACGCGGCACGCGATCCCTACGGGGTCCGGCCGCTGTCGCTGGGCCGGCTGGACCGCGGCTGGGTGGTGGCCTCCGAGACGGCTGCGCTGGATATCGTCGGCGCCTCCTTCGTGCGCGACATCGAACCCGGTGAACTGCTGGCGATCGACGCCGACGGCGTGCGGTCGACCCGGTTCGCCAACCCCACTCCCAAGGGGTGTGTGTTCGAGTACGTCTACCTGGCGCGACCCGACAGCACGCTGGTGGGCCGATCGGTGCATTCCACCCGGGTCGATATCGGTCGCCGGCTCGCCCGCGAGATGCCGATCGACGCCGACCTGGTGATCGGCGTGCCGGAATCCGGTACCCCGGCCGCGGTCGGCTATGCCCAGGAGTCGGGGATCCCGTTCGGTCAGGGCCTGATGAAGAACGCCTATGTCGGCCGGACGTTCATCCAGCCGTCGCAGACCATCCGCCAGCTCGGCATCCGGCTCAAGCTCAATCCACTGCGCGAGATGATCCGCGGCAAGCGGCTCATCGTCGTCGACGACTCGATCGTGCGGGGCAACACGCAGCGCGCGCTGATCCGGATGCTCCGGGAGGCCGGGGCGGTCGAGGTGCACGTGCGCATCGCATCGCCCCCGGTCAGATGGCCGTGCTTCTACGGCATCGACTTCGCGTCCCCGGCCGAGCTGATCGCGAACGCCGCCAACGTCGACGGTTCGCAGGGCGAGATGCTCGACGCCGTGCGGCACGCGATCGGTGCCGACACCCTCGGATACATCTCACTGGACGCCATGGTCAGCGCCACCGAGCAGCCCCGCACCCGGCTGTGCTGCGCGTGCTTCGACGGCAAGTACCCGATCGAACTGCCCAGCGAGACCGCGTTGGGCAAGAACGTCATCGAACACATGCTGTCCAATGCGGCGCGGGCGGGGGCGGGCGCGGCTAGCGTTGTCCAATCGGAGAACGACAACGCCTCAGCACTGCGGCGACCTTAGTTCGAAGCGCGACGGCCACGGCGGCGGTTGCGCTGCTTCTGGCCGGTTGCGGACTGGGCCGCCCCAAGGACGCCGTCAGCGGTGAGTACCTGACCGTCGGGACGACCGACAAAGTCTCGACGATGGACCCGGCCGGGTCCTATGACAACGGTTCGTTTCAGGTCATGAACCAGGTCTATCCGTTCTTGATGAACTTCGTCCCCGGGACGGGGGAGCTCAAACCCGACATCGCGCAGCGCTGCGAGTTCAGTGCGCCGATCGTCTACACCTGCGTGCTGAAGCCGAACCTGACGTTCGCCAACGGCCACGACCTGACATCGGCCGACGTCAAATTCTCGTTCGACCGCGAGCGGACGATCGACGACCCCAACGGGCCCCAGTCGCTGCTGGCCAACCTGGACAGCATTGCCACGCCGGATCCGCTGACGGTGAACTTCACCCTGAAATTGCCCAACGACCAGACCTTCCCGCAGGTGCTGGCCACCAACGCCGGACCGGTCATCGACGATGAGGTGTTCCCCGCGGACAAACTGCTCGACGATTCCGCGATCGCCGAAGCCGAACCGTTCGCCGGCCCGTTTTCGATGACGACGTACCGCAAGAACGAACTCATCGGCCTCGAGGCCAACCCCAGGTACCAGGGCCTGCTCGGTAGCCCGAAAACAAAACTGGTCGGGCTGAAGTACTACGCGAGCTCCGACAACCTCAAGATCGACATCGAGAACCAGGCCATCGACGTCGCGTGGCGCAGCCTGTCACCCACCGACATCGAGGGCCTGCGCCGCAACCCGAACCTCGTTGTGCACGAAGGTCCCGGCGGCGAACTGCGCTATCTGGTGTTCAACGTGAACACCATGCCCGGCGCCACGCCCGAGCAGAAGTTGGCCGTGCGAAAGGCGATCGCGTCGACGGTCGACCGCGATGCATTGTCCCGTGACGTCTACAAAGGTACCTATTCCCCCGCGTATTCGGTTATCCCGCAAAGTATCCAAGGTGCCAACGAAGCGTTCAAGGACGTCTACGGCGAGAGACCGGATGTGGCCAAGGCCCGGCAGTTCCTCACCGGCGCAGGCGTTCCCATTCCCGTCGTGCTGAACCTGCAGTACAACCCCGACCACTACGGGGTGTCCTCGTCGGAGGAGTATGCCGCGCTGAAGAATCAGCTCGATCGGTCGGGCCTGTTCCAGGTGAATCTGCAGTCCACCGAATGGGTGACCTACACCGCCGAACGCGTGAAGGACGCGTACCCGATCTACCAGCTGGGCTGGTTCCCGGACTTCCCGGACGCCGACAACTACCTGACGCCGTTCTTCACGCCGGACAACTTCATTGCCAACCACTTCGAGGATCCCAAGATCACCGGCCTCATCACCGCCGAGGCGACCGAGCCGGACCCGGCGAAACGGACCGCGCTGATCGGCCAGATCCAGGACGAGATGGCACGCAACTTCATCTCGACGCTGCCGCTGCTGACCGGCAAGCAGATTGCGGTCGCGGGCAAGGACATTGACGGCATCCTGTTGGACAAGTCGTTCAAGTTCCAGTTCACACCGCTGGAGAAAAGGGCGGAGTGACCCCGATGGCAACAGTTGTCGAGACAGGACCCACCGCCGCCCCCGCGCCGCGGAAACCTTCGGGCGGGCAGTCACGCTACGGCGCGCTGGCCCGCTATCTGGGTGTGCGGGCCCTGCTGATCATCCCGACCGCCTGGTTCCTGGTCACGTTGGTGTTCTTCCTGATGCGCGGCATCGGAGACCCGATCACCGCGGCGGCCGGCGGTCGGCTCACCCCGGCGCAGATCGCCGAACGCAAGGCCGCAGCCGGATTCGACCGACCGCTGCTGGCACAGTACTGGGAATACCTGAAGGGGTTGTTCCACGGTGATTTCGGCACCACGCTGACCGACAAACGACCGATCAGCGACATCCTGGTGGTCAACGGGGCGGCGACGCTCGAACTGGCGTTCTGGGCACTGCTGGTGGCGCTGATCATCGGAATTCCGTTGGGGCTGTATGCCGCAACACATCGGGACCGGTTCCCTGACGTGGTGCTGCGACTGCTGGCGGTGCTGTTCTACGCGGCCCCGGTGTTCTTCGTCGGCATGCTGCTCAAACTGTTCTTCTCGGTCAAGCTGGGCTGGCTGCCCGCCTCGGGCCGATACAACGCGTCGACCGAGATCGCGTTGGCGAATGTGCGCCCGCAGACGCACATCGCGATCATCGACGCCATTCTCTACGGTGACTCGACCTACATCGTTGACGTACTCAAACACGCGGTGCTGCCCGCGCTGGCGCTGGGTCTGCTGACCGCCGGGGTGTTCCTGCGCCTCGTCCGGGTCAACATGTTGCAGACCCTGCGCGCCGGCTACATCGACGCGGCGCGGGCCCGCGGGCTGTCGGAGGGGGTGGTGGTGCGACGCCACGCGTTCCGCAACGCGCTGGTGCCCGTCGTCACGGTGATGGGGATGCAGATCGCGCTGCTGCTGGGCGGCGCGGTGCTCACGGAGACCACGTTCGAGTGGAACGGGCTGGGCCTGCAACTGGCGCACTATCTTTCCGCGCGCGACTTCGTGGCCGTGCAGGGCATCGTCACGATCATCGCGATCATCGTGGCGGTGATGAGTTTCGTGATCGACCTTGCAGTGGCGCTCATCGATCCGAGAGTGCGGTTCTGACATGACCCAGGCAGCCGGAGTGGAAACCGTCCTCGTCGGGACGCCGAAGCGCCGTTCGCTGCCCGGGGTCGGCCTGCTGCGCTCCACCCACGGCCTGCAACGCGCCACGCTGATCGCGGGCCTGGTGCTGGTGGCCGGATTCATTCTGGTGGCGATCTTCGCACCGGTGCTGGCGCGTTACGGGTTCGCCCAGACCAGTGCCGACGGTGTCGATTTCGTCCGTCAGCAGGCCCCGTCGGCGCAACACTGGTTCGGCACCTCGGTGCGTGGCGAGGACGTGTACTCCCGGGTGATCTACGGCGCCCGCACCGCGCTCATGGTGATCGTGCTGTCCCTGGCGATCTCGCTGGTGGTCGGGGTGGTGCTCGGCCTGGTGTCCGGTTACCTGTCGGGCTGGCTGGACCGCATGCTGGTGCTGGTGATGGACGCGTTGTACGCGATGCCGTCGCTGTTGTTGGCGATCGTGGTGTCGGTGGTCGTCTCCGCCGGGCAGTCCGGAACGGTCGGCGGCATCCTCAGTGCGGCAGTGGCGATCATGGCGGTGTTCGTGCCGCAGTACTTCCGGGTGGTGCGCAACGCGACCGTCGCGATCAAGGCCGAACCGTTCGTCGACGCGGCCCGGGTCACCGGGGCCAGCACGCCGCGAATCCTGTTCCGGCACATCCTGTCCAACGTGACGTCGTCGCTGCCGGTCATCATCACACTCAACGGCGCCGAGGCCATCCTCACGCTGGCGGGGCTGGGCTTCCTGGGATTCGGCATCGAGCCCACCAAGGCCGCGGAGTGGGGTTACGACCTGAACAAGGCGCTGTCGGACATCTCCAACGGCATCTGGTGGACGGCGGTGTTCCCGGGTACGGCGATCGTGTTGGTGGTGCTGGGCATGACCCTGGTCGGCGAGAGCATCAACGAAGTGCTGAATCCGCTGCTGCGCACCCGGAGGGCGGAGGCATGACCGAAACGGTTCCTGCGCCCGCGCTTTCGTTCCAGCAACTGTCGGTGACGTTCGCCACCGACGCCGGTACGGTGCGTGCCGTCGACGAGGTGACGTTCGACGTCAAGCCCGGCGAGGTGCTGGCCGTGGTCGGCGAATCCGGATCGGGGAAGTCGGTGTCGTCGCGCGCGGCCATCGGCCTGCTGCCCGACACGGCGCGGGTGACCGGCACCGTGCTCCTCGGTGATCGCGACGTCGCCGGATTGTCGGACAAGCAGTTCACCGCGTTGCGGGGCAAGGACATCGCGATGGTGTTCCAGGAGCCCGGTTCGGCGCTGGACCCGCTGTTCACCGTCGGCTACCAAGTCAGCGAGGCCGTCCGCGCGCACAGCGATATGGACCGCAAACAGGCCCGGGAGCGGGCCGTGGAACTGCTGCGGATGGTCCGACTGCCCGACCCCGAGCACCGATACGACTACTACCCGCACCAGTTGTCCGGCGGTCAGAAGCAACGCGTCGTCATCGCGTGCGCGATCGCCTGCGACCCCGCGGTGATCATCGCCGACGAGCCGACCACCGCACTCGATGTCACCGTGCAGGCCGAGATCCTGGAACTGCTGCGTGATCTGCGCGACCGGCTCGGCAGCGCCATCCTGCTGATCACCCACAACATGGGCGTGGTGGCGGATCTGGCCGACCGCGTGGTGGTGATGAACGCCGGCAGGGTGGTCGAGATCGCCCCGGTGGGACAGTTGTTCGCCGAGCCGTCACAGGACTACACCCGCGCCCTGCTCGAAGCTGTTCCGCATCTGGGTCAGGGCCAGCCCGAACACATCGCCGACGGCGCCGACCGGACCGTGGTGCTGGCGGTCGACCGGCTGACCGTGGAGTTCCCCGGGCCGATCGGCGCCGAACCTTTCAAGGCCGTCGACGACGTCAGCTTCACCATCGAACGTGGCAAAACCCTTGGCCTGGTGGGCGAGTCGGGCTCGGGGAAGTCGACGATCGGGCGCTGCGTGGCCGCACTGCAGAAGCCGACGTCGGGCACCGTGACGATCCTCGGCCAAGACCTCACCGGACTGAGTCAGCGGCAGCTGCGGCCGATGCGCAGCAAGTTCGGTTTCGTCTTCCAGGATCCGGCGACATCCCTGAATCCCCGGATGCGCGTGGGCGATTGCGTCGCCGAACCGCTTTTGGTGCACAAGGTCATGAAGGGTCAGCAGCTGCGCGATCGGGTCGGCGAACTCCTCGACGCGGTGCGGCTGCCCAAGGACACCGCGCAGCGCTACCCGCACGAGTTGTCGGGCGGGCAGCGGCAACGGGCAAGCCTGGCGCGGGCGCTGGCCCTGGGGCCGGACCTGCTGGTGGCCGACGAACCCACCAGCGCGCTCGACGTGTCGGTGCAGGCGTCGGTACTGGAACTCTTCGAGGAACTGCAGCGCGAATGGTCCTTCGCATGCCTGTTCATCAGCCACGACCTGGCGGTGGTGGACCGGCTGGCCGACAACGTCGCGGTGCTGCGCAACGGCGTGGTACAGGAGATCGGCCCCCGCGACGCGGTGCTGCGCAACCCGCAGACCGAGTACACCCAGCGGCTGGTCGCCGCGGTGCCGGTGCCCGACCCGGACGAACAGCGCCGGCGCCGGGAGGCCACCGCGGGCCTGTTCGAGTAGCGTCGGCGGCTCGAGCGGGCTCAGCCGGCCCAGGCCGGATCGCTGGGTAGCAGCCCGGCTGGTGCAACGCGGTTCAGCGCCAGTTCGACCGCGCGGCGGTAGGGCGTCAGTCCGCCGGGCGGTGGCCCGATGACGGCGTCGATGTCGTGTTCGTTGACGACGGCGTCGCTGTGCAGCGACTCGACCAGTGGCCGTGCGAGCCCCGGCGGGATCGGCGTCACCAGGCCGACCCACCAACTCGCAATCGTCGGCGTCAGCCACGGCAGTACCAGGATCCAACGTCGGCGCCGCCCGGCGACCGCGGCATAGATCTGCATCATCTCGCCGTATTCGAGGACATCGGGACCGCCGATGTCCCAGCTTCGGGATGCCTCGACCGGCGCGGTTGCCGCCTCGGTGAGGTAGTGCAGGACGTCGCGCACGGCGATCGGCTGGATCTTGTTGTGCACCCACCTGGGCGTGGTCATGACGGGCAGGCGGTTGGTCAGGTGGCGGACCATCTCGAACGACGCCGAGCCGGCTCCGATGATGACGCCCGCCTGCAGGATGATCGTCTCGATGCCGGACGAACTCAGGATTCGCCCGACCTCGGTGCGGGAGGTGAGGTGTCGCGACAGCGGGGCGCCCTCGGGGTGCAGCCCACCGAGATAGACGATGCGGCTGACGCCCGCGCGTCGCGCGGCGGCCACCACGTTGACGGCGCCACGGCGCTCGGCGTCGGCGAAGTCGTCCGTCGTCCCCATCGCATGCACCAGGTGGTAGACGACGTCGATCCCGGCGAAAGCGGCATCCAGGCTCTCGGCATCGGTCAGGTCGCCTTGAACCACCTCCACGTCGTCGCGCCAGGGGGCGTCGTCGAGCTTCGCGGGGGAACGGACCAGCACGCGAATCCGCATCCCGCGCTGCAGCAGGCACGGCACCAGCCGGCTGCCGACATACCCCGTCGATCCGGTAACCAGGCAATGTGGCTCAAGGTCGGTCATCTCAGTGATTCGTAGCCGCTGGCGCCCCGGATGAAACATGGGCGCTGTCCGCCCGGCGTTGTCACCGTACGGCCGACCGGTAGATTGAGGGGCGATGACGGATCCCGCTGACGAACACGCCATCTCCTACGCTTCGGCCGGTGTCGACATCGAAGCCGGCGACCGAGCCGTCGAACTCTTCAAGCCGCTGGCGCAGCGCGCGACGCGACCCGAGGTCCGTGGCGGCCTCGGCGGTTTCGCGGGGTTGTTCGCCCTGCGAGACGGTTATCGCGAGCCGTTACTGGCGGCGTCCACCGACGGCGTCGGAACGAAGCTCGCGGTCGCCCAGGCGATGGACAAGCACGACACCGTCGGCCTGGATCTCGTCGCGATGGTGGTAGACGATCTCGTGGTGTGCGGCGCCGAGCCGCTGTTCCTGCAGGACTACATCGCCGTCGGGCGTGTTGTCCCCGAGCGTGTCCAGGCCATCGTCGCGGGCATTGCCGAGGGCTGCGTGCAGGCGGGTTGCGCGCTGCTGGGCGGCGAAACCGCCGAGCATCCCGGGCTGATGGAAGCCGATCACTACGACCTGTCGGCCACCGGGGTCGGCGTGGTCGAGGCCGACGACGTGCTGGGGCCCGACCGGGTGCGGCCCGGTGACGTGGTCATCGGAATGGGATCGTCCGGCCTGCACTCCAACGGCTACTCACTGGCACGCAAAGTCCTGCTGGAAATCGACCGGATGAACCTCGCCGGGCACGTCGAGGAATTCGGCCGCACGCTGGGTGAGGAGTTGCTCGAGCCCACCCGTATCTACGCCAAGGACTGTCTGGCGCTGGCCGCCGAGACGCAGGTGCGCACCTTCTGCCATGTCACCGGCGGCGGGCTGGCCGGCAACCTGGAGCGCGTCATTCCCCCGGGGCTGACCGCCGAACTGGAACGCGGCACGTGGACGCCCGCGCCGCTGTTCGGCATGATCGCCCAGCGCGGACGCATCGAACGCGCCGAAATGGAGAAGACGTTCAACATGGGTGTCGGGATGGTCGCCGTCGTGGCGCCGGAGGACACCGATCGTGCATTGGCGATCCTGACGGCCCGGCATCTGCACTGCTGGACACTCGGCACGGTGAACAAGGGGGGCAAGGACGGCCCCCGGGTGAATTTGGTGGGGCGGCACCCGAGGTTCTAGATCGGGTGGGCCGCCTTGCGCCGTGTCGGCTAACGCCGCCAGTCGTCGTCGGCCCAGGTGTCGCCACCGAGATCGTCGTCGAGTCGATCGGTGTCATTACCCGGCGACCCCGCCAGCTCACGTTGGAGCTGGGTGAAGTCGGTCTGCGGGGAGCTATATTTCAGCTCTCGAGCAACCTTGGTCTGCTTTGCCTTAGCCCGGCCGCGGCCCATGGGGGAACCCCCTCGCGCAATAACGGAGCGGCCCAACGAGCAGGCGGCTCCGATCTGTGTGTGTTTATTGTCCTGCGGCCACTCTACCGTGCCCCGCCGCGGTGCGCTGGTAGGCCCGGCAGCGGTGAACGTCACAGCTCATCGAGTGGTGCCACGCAAGCGGTCGACGGCCAGCCGTCCCGCGCCGGTGGCATCGGCCTGCGGCAGCGAATCGGCGTCGATCAAGGCGCTGACCTGGTTTTCACCGCCGGTGGCCAATTCGGTCTCGGCGGGCAGTCCGCGCTTGAGCAGCGCCAGCGCCACGGGTCCGAGGTCGACGTGGTCGACGACGGTGCCGACGCGGCCCACCGCGCGGCCGCCGGCAAGCACGGGGTCGCCGGTGGCCGGGCGGTCGGTGGAGCCGTCGAGGTGCAGCAGTGCCAGCATCCGCGGGGGTCGGCCCAGGTTGTGCACGCGCGCGACGGTCTCCTGCCCGCGGTAGCAACCCTTGTCCAGGTGGACGGCTCCTTCACCCGGGCCGCCGATCCAGCCGACCTCGTGCGGGATGGTCCGCTCGTCGGTGTCCACGCCCAGGCGCGGCCGCAGGGCCGCCACCCGGTGTGCCTCGTAGGCCCATACCCCGGCAGGGCGCACGCCGGCGGCCGTCAGCCGGTCGATCCAGCCGGCGGCGTCGGCGCGGGGCACCAGGACGTCGAGTTCGACACCGCCGCCGGGTGCGCCCGGCATGCGGCGCACGAATCCACCGTCGGGAAGGGCGATCGCGGCCAGCTCGTCGGGCAGTGCCGGCAGGCCCAGGACCGTCAGCACGGACTCGCCGGCAAGGTGCGGGCCGATCAACGAGAGCACCGCGAGGTCCGCCGGTTCGGGCGTCACCTGCGCCCAGAACACCATCCTGGTCAGATAGGTCAGCAGCGCCTCACCGCGCCACGGTTCGGTGTCGAGATAGGTCGTCGCGCCGAGTTCGGTCTGAATCCAGTGGTCCTCGACCCGGCCCTGGCCGTCGAGGCTCAGATTCTGCGCGCTTGTGCCGTCGGGCAGCGCCGCGACGTGTTGCGTCGAGAGGCTGTGCAGCCAGCTCTGCCGTTCGGGGCCGGTGAGCGTCAGCACCCCGCGGTGCGAGCGGTCGACGACAACGGCTTCGGTGGCCGCGGCCCGCTGCTCACCCAGCGGATCGCCGTAATGCCACACAGCGCCGGCGTCGGGTCCGGGCGCGGGGGCAGGTACAGCTGACACACCTCAACTCTACGGTGGGCCGGAATGCCGGGCATTAGGCTCTGTGGCCATGGCGGTGCTGGTCACGCTCGACGGTCTCATCCACGACCCGGATGCTCCGTTGCTGCACGCCGACGATCTCGCCGCGGTGCGCGGTGACGGCGTCTTCGAGACGTTGCTGGTCCGCGATGGTGCCGCCTGCCTGGTCGAGGCGCACCTGCAGCGGCTTGTGCAGTCCGCCCGGATGATGGATCTGCCCGAGCCTGATCTGCCGGCCTGGCGTCGGGCCATCACCGCGGCCGCCGCGCAGTGGACCGCGACCCCTACCGGCACCGCGAAGGCCGACGAAGCCGCACTGCGCCTGGTGTACACCCGCGGACGCGAAGGCGGCTCCGCGCCGACGGCCTATGTCACCGTGCAACCGCTGGCCGACCGGGTCGCGGTCGCCCGCCGCGACGGGGTCGCCGCGTTGGCACTGGACCGGGGACTGCCCGCCACCGGAACCGACGCGATGCCGTGGTTGTTGGCGGGAGCCAAGACGTTGTCGTATGCGGTGAACATGGCCGCGCTTCGGCACGCGGCCCGCGCCGGCGCCGACGACGTCGTGTTCGTCAGTTCGGACGGCTACATCCTGGAAGGCCCACGCTCCACGGTGGTGATCGCGACCGACAACTGTCTGCTGACGCCGCCGCCGTGGTACCCGATCCTGCGCGGTACCACCCAGCAGGCGCTGTTCGACGTGGCCCGCGCCAAGGGCTACGACTGCGACTACCGTGCCATGCGACCGGCGGATCTGTTTGCCGCCCAAGGGAGTTTGGCTGATATCGGCGATCACGCTCGGTGCCCGCGTGCACACCCTCGACGGTCGGCCGCTGCCGTCTGCGCCGATGGCCGCTGAGTTCGCGGCACTGGTGGACGCCGCCGTCGTCAGCGACCGCTGAGTCGAACCGATGAACCCGGGAAAACCGGTTGTCGGCATGTCGGGACGCGAGTACGGTCGGCGATACACAGGGAAGGAGGTGGTCCGGCACGTGAGTGACTTATGGACATGTGAGGTGGCTGTCAGCTAGCAGCACCAGGCGAGGAATCACCTGCGTGCGCTAGGCGAATTCCAGCAGCCACCCGGCCCCCGAGCCCCCGGTTTGTCCGACCAGGGAACAACGGCTCGGGGGTCGCTCCATGTCCGGGCAGCCTGGGCTCGTGCCTCGCCCCGGCATCGTCACTCGGCGGGACCTGATTGCCTCGTTCCTCAGCCGGGGCTCGTGCCTCGCCCCGGCATCGTCACTCGGCGGACGGCCCCGGGGCGAGCGTCGCGCACGCCTGCATGGCGGTGTCCCACGTGGCCGGATCGACACCCGGCGGCGGGGCGGCCGGACCCGGTGCGGGCCCGACGGCCGGGCCTGGCGGTTCGGTGACACCGTGCTCGTTCAGACAGTGCGCATACGCGCCGTGCTCGACGGTGGGCGGTGTGGTGGTGGTGTCTGGGGAGGACGGCGAACCGCAGCCCACCGCCGCAGCCACGATGGCCGCAGACAGCACCGAATACGCGAAGAGCCGGGCCACGGTCAGCCGACGAACCGGGACAGCCGGGCCGACAGATGTGGAACCAGGCCGCCGTCGGCGTCGACGCGTTCCTCGACGTAGGCCAGATCGCCGCCGTCGACGATGCCGTAGAGCCGTTTGGCGCCGCCGACCAGAACGCCGGACTTGCTGCGCGCCAGCGCATCGGTGACCAGTTCCCACGACGACTGATTGAGCGGCCGCCCGTAGAACAGTTCGACATAGCCCGCCGAATTCGCCAGCAGCAGTTCGATCGCCTGCGATTCACCCGGATCGGCGGGGTCGTCGACGAACCGCCAGAAACCGGTTTCGCGAAGGCCGTTGGCCTCGTACTCGCCCGCTTCGGTCAGCCGCCAGGAGCGGGCCTCCCAGTTGAGGTACTCCCCACCGTCGTGGGACACCACGATCTGCTGGCCGAACCGGTAGTCGCCCTGCTTGTCGCGGCCCTCGCCCTCGCCGCGCCAGACACCCACCAGCGGTAGCAGCGCCAGCAGAGCGTCGTTCAGATTCGCGCCCTCGCGCAGATTGGCGGTGTCGGCGGGTAGCGGCAGATCGTCGAAGACGGGAAGGTTGCGCGCCGCGGTCTCCTTGGCGCGTTCAGCCGCAGCGGCCACCGCGCGATCACCGGACCCCGGGTCTTTCCCGGGCGAAGCCTCGCCTTCGGTCACGACTCGTCGGTGATCAGCCGGTAGAGCGCGTATAACGCGAACCAGGTGATGACCACAACGGCCGCGACGAGCATGATCTCGAAGAACAGAACCACGGCGTCGAGTCTAGTTCTTGCCCGGGCTCGAAGTCGCGCCGGTCCCGCTCACCGCCGTGCGTTGTTGCTCACGTTTCGCGAGAGCGGGGCCCACTCGACGACGCGTCAGGCGACCTTGATGTCGACCTCGTGGATGCCCGCACCCGCCGGGGCCACCACGGCGTCGCCGTTGCCGTACTTCGACAGCGCGCGTACCCGCCAGGTACCCGGCGCGGCGAAGAACCGGAAGTCACCGGTGGCCGAGGCGACGACCTCGGCGGTGAACTCATCCGAGCTGTCCAGCAGCCGGACGAAGGCGCCGCCGACGGTCTGGCCGGAACCGTCGACCACGCGGCCGGTGATCACGGTTTCCTTCTCCAGGTCCACGCCGGCGGGCACGGCCTGGCCTTGTTTCGGTGCAGAGCACATATCAACTTCCCAACTCGATCGGGGCGCCCACGAGGGAGCCGTATTCCGTCCAACTACCGTCGTAGTTCTTGACATTCCGGTGTCCCAGCAGCTCCTGCAGCACGAACCAGGTGTGCGACGAGCGCTCGCCGATGCGGCAGTAGGCGATGGTCTCCTGCTCGCCGTCGAGGCCCGCTTCGGCGTAGAGCTTGGCCAGGTCCTCATCGGACTTGAAGGTGCCGTCCTCGTTGGCGGCCTTGCTCCACGGAACGTTGATGGCGCCGGGGATGTGCCCGGGGCGCTGGCTCTGCTCCTGCGGAAGGTGCGCCGGAGCCAGGATCTTGCCGGAGAACTCGTCGGGAGAGCGCACGTCCACCAGGTTCTTCGTGCCGATCGCGGCGATCACCTCGTCGCGGAACGCGCGGATGGTGTTGTCCGGGTCCTTGGCGCTGTAGCTGGTCTGCGGACGCTCGACCTTGTCGGCGGTCAGCTCGCGGCCGTCGAGCTCCCACTTCTTGCGGCCACCGTCGAGCAGCTTGACGTCGGCGTGGCCGTACAGCTTGAAGTACCAGTAGGCGTAGGCGGCGAACCAGTTGTTGTTGCCGCCGTAGAGGATCACGGTGTCGTCGTTGGCGATGCCGCGCTCGGAGAGCAGCTTCGAAAACTGCTGAGCGTCGACGAAATCGCGCTTCACCGGATCCTGCAGGTCGATCTTCCAGTCGAGCTTGATCGCGCCGGGGATGTGGCCACCGTCGTAGGCGCTGGTGTCCTCGTCGACCTCGACGAAGACCGTGTTCGGCGCATCGAGATTGCTCTCGGCCCAGTCAGTGGAGACCAGGACGTCGGAGCGTGCCATGTAGGGGTTCCTTTCGATTCTGCGTGAAGTCAGCGTGGGAGGCGGGTGCACGCCGCAGGCGAGCGATGAACGGGTACAGCTGGCAGCCCAGGCAGATGCCGAAGGCCGCATTGAGAAACGCCGCGAACAGCGCGAACCCGGTGGCGACGAGGCCGAGCGCCGGCACGCCGAAGGCGAAACCCGCGGTGCCGACGGCCGCGAAGGCGAATCCCACCAGCTGGGCGAACTTGAGCGGCGGCACGGGCTCACGTTCGGTGGCCGGGCCGAGGCGTCCGGCGATGACGGCGGCGAAGACCCGTCCGTAGGGATGCTCGCGCGGTCCGCGCCAGGCGCCGATCGCGAACACCACCGTCTGCAGGCCCAGAATGACCGCGGCGGCCGACGTGCTGACGGCGGCCGTCGCGAGGGTGGCGATCGAGTACCGCCGTGGTGACCCAGGCGACGAACCGGGGTCCCCGAACGTCCACCTGATCGGGGGTGCTTGTGCTTGACATCAGAATGCTCCTGTTGGTGACGGATGGGCTGGCATGAGCACGCCACGTAACGGGCAGCTCAGAGTGCGGCGCGAAAACGGCGCGGCTACTCAGCAGCTACAGCAACAACAGCAACAACCCGCGACGCGGCACAGATCGACTGCGCGGCGCTTGGTGAGCAGAAGCTCGAGGCGGGCTGACACGCCCGACAGCCTACCCAATGACACCCCGGTCAGGCTAATAGCGGTTCCAGGGCCGAGCGCAGGTCAGCCACGCTGGGCACACCGGTCGCGCGGTACCGCGGGTGGCCGCCCGCGTCGAAGATGATCGTGGTCGGCAGTGACAGCACCGAAAGCCGCTTCGCCGCCTCCGGATTGGCGTCCATGTCGACTTCGACATGCTTGACCGCGGGCAGTGCGTCGCAGACCTGGTCGACGACCCGGCGCACCGCCGCGCACGGTCCGCACCACGTCGCGCTGAAATGCAGGATGGTCGGCCCGGTGTCCGACAGGCCCAGATTCAGGTCGCTGGTGTCGACGTCGGCGGCTTTCTTGGCGTCGCGCAGCATGCCCTGCCGGAGCGTCACCAGGCGGCCGACGATCGAGGCCACGCCGATCACGCCGATCAGGACGGCGATCACCACTCCCACTGAGGTGCTCATGACTGCCTGAACGCGTCGAGGGTGATGTTTACTCCGTCGGTGATGCCCTCGATGATCACGTCGGAACCCCGGGCGCCCTGGCTGGTCGGCGCCACGCCGAAGGGCAGCTTCTGGTCAGGCAGGGCGGAGCGGAAAGCGTCGAGCACGGCCTGCTTCTTGTCGTCGGGCACCTCCTGCTCCGCGGTGCCCGGACCGGTGAGCACAGCGGTCGGGGTGAGAACCAGCGTCGTCGCCGCTCATCGACAGGTCCACCGACACGCTGACGCGCTTGTCGAAGTCCGCCGCCTTCGGGGTGCCGGTGAACACCAGGCCGTGGCTGTCGGAGATTCCGGATTCGGTGGTGACCCCGGCGGCGTCGTTGATATCCCGGGAGGGGGCTTCGACCATCAGGTCGTTGATCCCCATGAACCGGCCCAGATGCGCGGAGTCGACGATGATGCGGCTTTCCAGCCTGCCCACCGGGAGCTTCGCGTCGGGTGCGATCAGCCACGACGAGTCCGTGAGGTCGATCGAGTGCATCGTGGCCTCCAGTGGATGCCTTGCCGACGAGCGGATGCGCGACGTCGTTGGCCTTGATCTCGACCTCGCTGTAATGCCGGCGTATCGCCTGCGGGATGAACGGGAACCCCAGGATCGCCACCGAGGGATCCCAGTTCAGCCGGGCCGCGGCGCGCACCGAACGGGCGAACCGGTACTCGGCGAACACGGTGGTGCCGAAGTCGACGACTACGGCGGCCACGAGCACGACGGCCAGGGTCACGCCGAGGCGGATCAGCACTTTTCGCACGTCGACATTGTTGCGCAGGCGCGGGCGCGGATCGGGTCCGGACGCCCCGCAGAACCGCCCCGGAACCCCTCCGAAGCGATAATCCGCAGGTTGCGCGATATCGTTGACCAGACCTCGGTCGTAACGGCGATGTGTCGGCCATGAATCGGGAAGATGATCTTCCGGTCGCTGGAGGACCCTGTTGGATCTGTTGCTACTCACCGTCGACCCGCATCCGGAGTCGGTGCTGCCGTCGCTGTCGCTGCTGCCTCACAACGTGCGGTCGGCGCCGACGGAGGTGTCGTCTCTGCTGGAGGCGGGCAGCGCAGACGTGGCGATCGTCGATGCGCGCACGGACCTGGCGGCCGCCCGCGGGCTGTGCCGGCTGCTCGGCACGACGGGCGCATCCGTTCCGGTGGTGGCGGTCGTCAACGAGGGTGGTCTGGTGGCGGTCAGTGTGGAGTGGGGGCTGGACGAGATCCTGCTGCCCAGTACCGGCCCGGCCGAGATCGACGCACGGCTGCGGCTGCTGGTGGGCCGTCGCGGCGGCATCGCCAACCAGGAGTCCGCCGGCAAGATCAGCCTCGGCGAGTTGGTGATCGACGAGGGCACCTACACCGCGCGGCTGCGCGGCCGCCCGCTGGATCTGACGTACAAGGAATTCGAACTGCTGAAGTACCTTTCGCAGCACGCGGGCCGGGTGTTCACCCGGGCGCAGTTGCTGCAGGAGGTGTGGGGCTACGACTTCTTCGGCGGCACCCGCACGGTCGACGTGCACGTGCGGCGGCTGCGGGCCAAGCTCGGCACCGAGTACGAATCGCTGATCGGCACCGTCCGCAACGTCGGCTACAAGGCGGTTCGGCCGGCCCGGGGACGCCCCACGCCGGGTGCCGAGGTCGACGACACCGGCGGTGCCGGTGACGAGTTCGACGCCGCCGACGACGTGGAGGTTCTCGCCGATCCGCTGCGCAGTCCGTGAGCCGCATCGACTGGTGCCCCGGACTGTCCGCGCAGCAGCAGCGGGAGATCGCTGAGTTGATAAGTGCGGCAACCGAATTCGACGGTGTTGCGCCTGTCGGCGACCAGGTGCTCAGGGAGCTGGGTCACCAGCGCACCCAGCATCTGACGGCCACCGACGACGACGGCCGGGTGACCGGCTATCTCAACCTGACGCCCGAGATGGCCGAGTTGGTGGTCCATCCCGGGCACCGCAGGCGCGGCGCAGGCACGGCCCTGATCCGCGCCGCCCTGGAGCGAAGTGGTGGACACAACCGGTTCTGGGCGCACGGCACGCTGCCCGCGGCCACGGCGACGGCGGATGCGCTGGGACTGGTGCCGGTGCGCGAACTCATGCAGATGCGGCGGTCGCTGCGCGATGTGCCCGACGCCGAGGTCGGCAACGGCGTGCGGATCCGCACCTACGGCGGTCCCGGCGACGACGCTGAACTGCTGCGGGTGAACAACGCCGCGTTCGCGTGGCATCCGGAGCAGGGCGGTTGGACGCAGGCTGACATCGAGGAGCGGCGTGCGGAGCCGTGGTTCGAACCCGCAGGCCTGTTCATGGCGGTCGACAGCGAGACCGGCCGACTGCTCGGCTTCCACTGGACCAAGGTGCACGGCGCGCCCGCGGACGGGTTGGGCGAGGTGTACATCGTCGGGGTCGACCCCGGGGCGCAGGGCCGCGGCCTGGGCCGCCTGCTGACCGTTGTCGGCATGCGAGGGCTGGCCGAGCGACTGGCCGACGCGGCCGCTCCCGCAGACCCCGTGGTGATGCTCTACGTCGAATCCGACAACACCGCGGCGGTGCGTACCTATGAGCGGCTCGGGTTCACCGTCCACAGCGTCGACACGGCATACGCACCCGTCGACTGATTCACAGCGGGCCCGGTGGGCAGCTGCATCGAGCACTCGTCAGGTGCAGCATTTCGGGTCAAGAACAACGCACAAAGCAGCCACCGAGTCCCGGCGTGCCTGGTGATAAACATTCATCCCGCGTCGCTCGGACTCGACGAGACCGGCCTTGCGCAGCTGGCTGAGGTGATGACTGACTGTTGACTCGGTCAGGCCAACGGCCACGGCGAGATCGCCGCTGTTCTCCTCACCTGCCGAACTGCTGAACAGCAGCGACATCAGCTTGACCCGCGCCGGGTCAGCAAGTGCCTTCAGACGTAAAGCCACCTCGAGAGCGGCGTCGTCGCCCATCGGTCCGGCGGCTACGGGCGCACAGCACACGGGTGCGGACATGTCGACCAACGGCAGCGACTTCGGCATAGGAAACAATCTACCCGAGAACATTGACATATGTCGAAGAAGTGGTACATCCTGGAGTCGGCGCCAGTTCGATATATGTCACACACGTATGGAGGTCCCGATCATGTCCCGTATGCAACTCGCCCTCAACGTCGACGACCTCGACGAGGCGGTCACGTTCTACTCCAAGCTCTTCAACACCCAGCCGGCCAAGCTCAAAGAGGGCTACGCCAACTTCGCAGTCACTGAACCCCCGCTGAAACTGGTGCTGCTGGAGAACCCCGGCAAAGGCGGCACCATCAATCACCTCGGCGTCGAAGTCGAGTCCAGCGACACCGTGCACTCCGAGATTGCCCGACTCACCGGGGAAGGCCTGTTCACCGATGAGGAGATCGGCACGACCTGTTGCTTCGCCACCCAGGACAAAGTCTGGGTGACCGGGCCGGCCGGCGAGAAGTGGGAGGTATACACCGTGCTGTCGGATTCCGAGACGTTCGGAACCAGCCCGCAGCATCTCGACGATTCCCCGGCTGAAGGCGGTGTGTGCTGTGGTGGTACTGCCGCGGCTACCGAAGGCGAAAAGGCGAGCGTGGGCACGTCCTGCTGCTAGCAACGCTCAGTCCACGGTGGGTCGGCCTCGTGACAGCGGGGCCGAGCCATCGTTGGCCATGGCGACCGTCGTGGCTATAGCCGTTCCGCGAGATCGGCGACGCGTGCAGCGATGTCGTTGCGTACCAACCGCATCCGCTCGATGCCCTCGATGCCACAGTCCGGCCGGCCATCTGGGACTTGCCGCCATTCTTCACGCAGACGAACAACACGGACGGTCTCTGCGTCACTGCTTCTCCTCGGTCACTGCGGGGACGCGTCGGGTGAACCGGCCCCGCAGTGCCAGCGACACGTACACCAAGGCGACCAGTACGGGTACTTCGATCAGCGGCCCGACGACACCGGCCAGTGCCTGCCCGGACGTCACGCCATAGGTGGCGATGGCGACCGCGATGGCTAGCTCGAAGTTGTTGCCGGCCGCGGTGAATGCGAGTGTGGTGGTGCGCTCGTATCCCAGTCCGATCGCCGCGCCCAGGAGATAGCCGCCGCCCCACATGATCGCGAAGTAGGCCAGTAGCGGCAGTGCGATCCGTGCGACATCCCATGGACGGGAGATGATCTGGTCGCCCTGCAGGGCGAAGAGAATGACGATGGTGAACAGCAGGCCGTAGAGCGCCCACGGTCCGATCTTGGGCAGGAGCTTGGATTCGTACCATTCGCGGCCCTTGGCCCTCTCACCGAACCGCCGGGTGAGGTAGCCGGCCAGCAGAGGAATGCCCAGGAAGATCAGCACGGACTTGGCGATCTGCCACACCGAGGTGTCGATGGTGGTCTGCTCCAGGCCGAGCCATCCCGGCAGCACGGAGAGATAGAACCAGCCCAGGACCGCGAACATGACCACCTGGAAAATCGAGTTCAGGGCGACCAGGACGGCAGCGGCTTCGCGGTCACCGCAGGCAAGGTCGTTCCAGATGATGACCATGGCGATGCAGCGGGCCAGTCCCACGATGATCAGGCCAGTGCGGTACTCGGGCAGGTCGGGCAGGAGCAGCCAAGCCAGGGTGAACATCAACGCAGGACCGAGGATCCAGTTAAGCAACAGCGACGCGAGCAGGAGCTTGCGGTCGCCCGTCACCGTGTCGAGGCGGTCGTAGCGCACCTTGGCCAGGACCGGATACATCATCACCAGCAGGCCGATCGCGATCGGCAGTGAGATGCCGTCGAGTTCGACAGCGCTCAGCGCGTTGCCGAGTCCGGGGATGAGCCGGCCGAGCAGGAGTCCGGCGACCATGGCGACGCCGATCCACACGGGCAGCATCCGGTCCAGGGCAGACAGCTTCTTGACCACTGCCGGGTGGTCGGTGGTTGCGGGGGTGCCCATGGCACGGTCTCCTCTATGCAAGCGTCGGATGGTGTGGCGGTTCCGCCCTCGATCTGCAGGATCGTTGAAAGCTGCTGCAGTGCCTCAGGAATGGCCCGGTAGTAGACCCAGGAGCCGCGTCGCTCGCTGTCCAGGATCCCTGCGGATCGAAGGATCTTGAGGTGGTGAGAAACACAGGCGGTCTCGTCGAGCGCTGCCCGGTCGATGGACCCATCGGGGGGCCAGTCGATGACTGCAGGGAAGGCACCGCTAACCCGTTTCAGCACAGAATGTTTTGATGCGCTCCGGTCAAAAGCGCCCGGAATGTCGGGTAGCCGAGTGGTGGCGGTTCGGTTACGCATGGACGGGTACGTCGAGCTCGACGAGAAGCTGGCGCACTCGGCGCTCGATGTCGTCGCGGATGGGCCGGACCGCGTCGACGTCCAGGCCCGCTGGGTCGGGCAACAGCCATTCCTCGTAGCGGCGTCCCGGGAACACCGGGCAGGCGTCGCCGCAGCCCATGGTGATCACGACATCGGCCGCTTGCACGATTTCGTCGGTCCACGGTTTGGGGTACTCGTGGGAGATGTCGATCCCACGTTCGGCCATCGCCGCGACCGCGGCAGGGTTGACCTCGTTGCCGGGTTCGGATCCGCCTGACCAGGCGACGGCGGCGTCCCCGGCGAGTTCAGTGAAGAACCCCATGGCCATCTGCGAACGGCCCGCATTGTGGGTGCACAGGAACAGCACGGCCGGTTTGCCATCGAGGGACTTGGCTTCCACCTTGGCTAATGCCCGAAGCCGTTGACGAGCGAACCTTTCGGCGAGCAGGGGCAGGAAGTTGGCGACGGATGCGCGGGTGGCGAACCGGTCGTAGGAGGAATGCAGGAACCGCTCGATGGTGTCTGCGCCAAACATCTCGAAATCTGATTGCAGCTGAGCCGCAGCGGCTTTCAGTGCCAGCCGTTGGTCGATGGACAGGTCGGCACCGAGGTGTTTGGGTACATCGGCGAAGTCGTCGGTCATCCGAGCTCCGTTGCTAGGGGGTGTGCAGCGTTGATGCGAAGCGATCGACGCGGTGCATGATGTCGTCCAACGCGCGGTCGAACGCCTCGTCGCCCGTACCCCTGGCGGGGTCGGGGATGGACCAGTGGATGCGGCGGGTGTCGGCCGGAAGCTCCTCGTGAGCGTTGTCGCAGACCGCGATCACCAGATCGGTGGGGGACACGACGTCGTTGAGTTGCCGAGGCGGCTGGGCGCGCATCGGCAGGTCGTGTCGCTGGGCGGCGGCCACCGCCCCTGGATGAACTTCGGCGGCGGGATGGGTCCCCGCTGAGGCGGCCGGCACCGAACTGCGCCGCTCCCAGACGGCCACTGCCAATTGACTTCTCGCGGAGTTCTGCGTACAGACGAACACCACCCGGTCGGCACGTGTGGTCGCCGCCGACACCATTACTTCCAGGGCGTCGGGGATCAGGTGCAGATAGGTGCGGCGCCGGTCGCCTTCGGAGCGGGTCCGGCGCACGATCCCGGCGCCTTCCAGCACGCGCAGATGGTGTGCGACCAGGTTCGACGGCATCGAAACCGCAGCTTGAAGCTCCGAAGGGGACGCGTCGGCGCTCAACAGTCGGTCGACGATCGTGAGTCGGCCCGGATCGGCCAGCGCGGCGTGAATTTGCACCCGTCGGGCTAACTCAGTTGATGACTCAACCATGATTGACTCAATGTACGCTGAGTGAGGAATGGGGAGCCGTCAACCCCCATGGGGCCGGTTCATCTCTCGTTCATCTGAGCAAGGGCGGACATTCACCCCACGCGCCTAGATTCGGTCGCGGGTGGCCACGGGGCCTGCCCGCGGAAGTCTCTTCCGTGCGTTCGACCGGTGGCGGTAGGTGACCGTCCACCCTCAATCTTCGAAGGAGCTACGTGAAGCCCAATCGGACGGGTGCCGCGCTGAGCCTGCTGGCCGCGGGTGCCTTGCTGCTGTCGGCATGCGGAAGTGACAACAACAGCTCGACGGGATCAGGTGGTGGCGGGGGTTCGTCCGCAGCCGCAGCGGCGGGTGACTGTGGCGGCAAGAAAGCGCTGAAGTCCAGCGGCTCCTCGGCCCAGGCGAACGCGATGACCCGGTTCGTCACCGCTTACGAGACCGATTGCCCCGGACAGACTCTCAACTACACCTCCAGTGGTTCCGGAGCCGGCGTCTCGGAGTTCCTGGGCGGTCAGACGGACTTCGGCGGTTCCGATTCACCACTGAGTGACGAAAAGGGCGAGATCGCCAAGGCGGCCGAGCGCTGCGCCAGCCCCGCCTGGAACCTGCCGGCGGTGTTCGGGCCCATTGCCGTCACCTACAACCTCGCCGGTGTCGACGGCCTCGTCCTCGACGGCCCCACGGTAGCCAAGATCTTCAACGGCACGGTCAAGACCTGGGACGCCCCGGAGATCAAGGCGCTCAACGACGGCGCCAGCCTTCCGGCCGAGCCGATCAACGTGGTCTTCCGCAGTGACGAGTCGGGAACGACGGACAATTTCCAGAAGTATCTCGACGCAGCATCTGACGGTGCCTGGGGCAAGGGTGCCGGGAAGTCCTTCGCGGGCGGCGTCGGAGAAGGCGCCAAGGGCAACGAAGGAACGTCGGCGGCGATCAAGAACACGGCCGGCTCCATCACCTACAACGAGTGGTCGTTCGCCAAGTCGCAGGGCCTGTCCGTCGCCAAGATCATCACGTCGGCCGGCCCCGAGCCGGTGGAGCTCACCGCTGAGACCGCAGGTAAGGCGATCGACGGGGTGAAGATCAAGGGTGAGGGCAACGATCTGGTATTGGACACCGCGTCGTTCTACCAGCCGACCGAGCCGGGTTCGTACCCGATCATGCTCGGCACCTACGAGATCGTCTGCTCGAAGTACTCAGATCCTGAGGTCGCCAAGGCTGTGAAGGCGTTTCTGACGTCGGCATTGAGTAATGGCCAAAAAGGCCTGGCGGACAACGGATACATCCCCATCCCCGACGCGTTCAAGGCTCGGCTGACCACCGCCGTCAACGCGATCTCCTGAACACTTCACAATGGCATTAACACCAGACTCGACTGACGTGGGCTCGTCTACCTCGACGAGCCCACGCCAGATCGGAGAAAATCCCCCCATGCCGACCAAACCACCCCCCGGGTCGACCCTCAAGAGCGGGAAGCGTCGGCGGGGCGACACCATCTTTCACTCGATCGCGATCGCCGCGGGGGCGACGATCATCGCCGCGATCGCATTGATGGCGCTATTCCTGATCGTCAGGGCGATACCGTCGCTGGCCGCCGACCAGGTCAACTTCATCACCAGTACCGAGTTCAACACGACCGACGCGGACAACCTCCGGTTCGGCATTCGAGACCTCTTCATGGTCACGGTGCTGAGCTCGATCTTCGCGCTCGTCATCGCCGTGCCCATCGCCATCGGCATTGCGACCTTCCTGACGAACTACGCCCCGCGCCGGGTGGCCAAACCATTCGCTTCGATGGTCGACCTGCTTGCCGCGGTGCCCTCAATCGTCTTCGGCCTGTGGGGCATCTTCGTACTCGCCCCGTGGCTGGCGCCGGTGGCGCGCTTCCTCAATGACAACCTGGGTTGGTTCTTCCTGTTCGCCGACGGCAACGTCTCGCTGGCCGGTGGCGGAACCATCTTCACCGCGGGCATCGTGCTGGCGGTGATGATCCTGCCGATCATCACCTCGGTGACCCGCGAAGTTTTCAGCCTCACCCCCAAAGGGCACATCGAGGCCGCACAGGCGTTGGGTGCCACGAAGTGGGAAGTGGTGCGGATGACCGTCTTCCCCTACGGCCGTAGCGGAATGATCGCCGCTTCCATGCTCGGGCTGGGTCGGGCTCTCGGTGAGACCATCGCGATCCTGATCATCCTGCGGACCGCCGCACAGGCCGGGCACTGGTCGCTGTTCGACGGCGGATACACGTTCGCGTCCAAGATCGCCTCGGCCGCCGCGGAGTTCAGCTCACCGCTGCCCACCGGCGCCTATATTGCGGCCGGGTTCATTCTGTTCGCCCTGACGTTCATCGTCAACGCGCTTGCTCGTCTAGCAGCCGGAGGAAGGGTCAGCGCCGGATGACACAAACCACTCTCGACAGCCCCGTCAAGGTGCCGACCTTCCATGCGATCAGCTTCAAACGCAAGCTGAGGAACAAGGTCGCGACGGCCCTGTTCACGGCGTCGTTCCTGATCGCGTTGATTCCGTTGGTATGGCTGCTTTACACCGTCATTTCGCGCGGCTTCACCGCCATAACCTCCTCGTCGTGGTGGACCCGTTCGCTCGCAGGGGTTCTGCCCGAGCAGGTCGCCGGCGGCGTCTACCACGCGATGTACGGCACGATCGTCCAAGCATTGATCGCCGCCATTCTGTCGGTTCCCCTGGGCGTGATGGCGGCTGTCTACCTGGTGGAGTACGGCAAGGGACGCCTGGCGAAGGTGACGACCTTCATGGTCGACATCCTCGCGGGCGTACCGTCGATCGTCGCCGCCCTCTTCATCTTCGCGCTATGGGTGACAACGCTTGGGTTCCCGCAGAGCGCATTTGCGGTGTCGCTTGCGTTGGTGCTGTTGATGCTGCCGGTCGTGGTGCGCAACACCGAGGAGATGCTCAAGCTTGTCCCCGACGAACTGCGCGAGGCCTCCTACGCGCTGGGCGTCCCGAAATGGAAGACCATCCTGCGGATCGTCATCCCCACCGCGCTTCCCGGGATCATCAGCGGCATATTGCTTGCACTGGCCAGAGTCATGGGCGAAACCGCTCCTGTTCTCGTGCTCGTCGGCTACAGCAGGTCGATCAACTTCGACGTGCTCGACGGAAACATGGCATCGCTGCCACTGTTGATCTATACCGAACTGACCAACCCAGAGGCCGCTGGAGCATTGCGAGTGTGGGGCGCCGCGCTGACCCTCATCCTGCTGATTGCGCTCTTGTACTTCTTGGCCGCGCTCGCCAACAGGTTCCTGGCGCGGAACCGCTAACGAAAGTCGAGGAGCAATCATGGCCAAGCGATTGGATCTCAAAGATCTCAATATCTACTACGGCTCGTTCCACGCTGTCGCCGACGTCGGGTTGTCCGTAGCGCCACGCAGTGTGACGGCCTTCATCGGACCGTCGGGGTGCGGTAAGTCGACCGTGCTTCGCACCCTCAATCGGATGCACGAGGTGCTCCCGGGTGCCCGCGTCGAGGGTTCGGTGTTGTTGGACGGCGAGGACATCTACGGTGCGGGAATCGACCCGGTCAGCGTGCGGAAAACCATCGGCATGGTGTTCCAGCGTCCGAACCCGTTCCCCACCATGTCCATTGCGGACAACGTGGTGGCCGGCCTGAAACTCCAGGGCGTGCGCAACAAGAAAGCCCTCGATGAGGTGGCTGAGCGTTCGCTTAGGGGCGCGAACCTGTGGAACGAGGTCAAGGATCGGCTCGACAAGCCCGGCGGCGGTCTCTCCGGTGGCCAGCAGCAGCGGTTGTGCATCGCCCGCGCGATCGCGGTGCAGCCCGATGTGCTGCTGATGGACGAGCCGTGCTCGGCACTGGACCCGATCTCCACCCTGGCGATCGAGGACCTGATCGCTGAGCTCGAAGCAGGATTACACCATCGTCATCGTCACCCACAACATGCAGCAGGCCGCCCGGGTCAGCGATCAGACAGGGTTCTTCAACCTGGAGGCGACCGGCAAGCCCGGCAGGCTGATCGAGATCGACGACACCGAGAAGATCTTCTCCAATCCCACCCAGAAGGCCACCGAGGACTACATCTCCGGCCGCTTCGGCTGACGGTGTCGCTTCAGGAGGAAGGCGGTCAGACAAGGTTGACCACCGAAGTGCGGCAGGCGGATGCGATGGATGAGCTGGGCCCGGGGAACACTGGGCGGCGCTTCCGTCGACGCGAGGCAGCCTGGTACTCGCCGAAGGTGATTCCGCCGTGGCGGCTGAACTCATGGAGGCCGCTGCGCAAATCGGAATCGAGACAACCTGGTGCTGCGACGGGGCCGAGGCGCTACTGGCCGTCGGCGCCGAGCTGCCTAACGTCCTGGTGATCGCCGCACACACCGACACCGTCGACACGCCGCGGATCTCGGCAGCGGTCCGCAGTCGATCTGATCTGCCCATCCTGGTCGGTGCCGCATCGGGTGAGGAGGAACTCGCCCGCAGGGCACTCGCCTCTGGAGCCTCGGCAGTCATCGCGCGGCCCTACGACATCAGTGCCATCGCCCCGTTCGCTCTGAATGCAAACAGCCAGTCGACACAAGAGCTTTCGGTTTTCACCGCCGGCCCCATCCGCGTCGACAGACGCGGCTACGAAACCCGGGTACGCGGAAACTACGTACAACTGACCCAACGTGAACTCGAACTGCTCGTCTTCCTGATCGTGAGGCGCGGCAGCGTCGCCAGCAGCGAAGAAATCAGCACCGCCGTGTGGGGACACCCCGCACACACCAATACCGTTGCCGTGCATGTCAAACGGCTGCGCACCAAATTAGGATCCGACCCTGAGCACGGTGAGTACATCCGCACAATCCGCGGAGCCGGATACAGGCTCGCCCCATCAATCTGTGCGTGAGCCTTCCCCAGACCGACCGGTTCAGCGCGCAGCGTAGAGGTTGTCGTCGGGAAGTTCGCCGGTCACCTGGAAGATCACCCGGCGGGCGACCTCGACGGCGTGGTCGGCGAAGCGTTCGTAGAAACGGCCCAGCAGCGTCACGTCCACGGCGGCGGCCACCCCGTGCTTCCAGTCGCGATCCATCAGCACGGTGAACAGATGCCTGTGCAGGTCATCCATCGCGTCGTCTTCCTCGCGGATCCGTGCGGCCTTCTCCGGATCGCGGGACAACAGTACCTCCTGTGCACTGTTACCCAATTCAACTGCGACACGGCCCATTTCGGAAAAGTAGCCGTTCACCTCTTCGGGCAGTGCGTGCTGAGGATGGCGCCGCCTCGCGATCTTGGCGACGTGCAGGGCCAGTGCCCCCATCCGGTCGATGTCGGCGACGATCTGGATCGAACCGACGATCGAACGCAGATCACCGGCGACCGGCGCCTGCAGCGCCAGCAGCACGAACGCACTCTCCGCGGCACGGTGGCTCATCGCGGTGATCTGGTCGTGATCGGTGATCACCTGTTCGGCGAGTACCAGGTCGGCCTGCAGGAGGGCCCGGGTTGCGCGTTCCATCGCCGTCCCGGACAGTCCGCACATCTCGCCCAACAGCTCGGTCAGTGCAGATAGTTGCTCGTGGTACGCGGTTCGCATGCCACCAAGGCTACGTGGCGAACCAGGTGAACGTCATGACGTCATCGGTGAACGAATGGTGAATGCCGCTGCCGACGGTCTATTCACAGGTGATGTCGGCACCGTTGGTGACGGTCAGGTCCTCCGGCAGTTCGGTGGGTGTCGCGCCGCCGGTGTGTGTGACCTGCACGCTGATTGCCGATCCGCTGGGCGGGGGCGTGTTGACGCCGACGAAGTCCGGGCCGAGCACCACATTCACGGTCTGACCCATTCCGGTCACCCGCTCGATACGCGGATTTCCCAACGCCGCGGCGACAGTGGCGGCGGCCTGCTCGTTGCCGGGGGAGTACATCACCGTGGTCGTGGACAGCACCTCCGAGTAGTCGTCGGGGGTGTCGACGTTGAATCCGTGTTGCTGCAGCTCGGTGCTGGCCGTCGACCCCAGGCCGGTTTCCCCGGTCGAGTTCGACACGTGCACGGTGACGTCGTGCGGTTCGGTCGTCACCGCGTTGACCGCCTCGGTGATCGGGACCGTGGGCTGTGTCGTTTCGGCGATCGCTTCACTGGTCGTCGACGAGGTGGTATCGGTGGGCTCCTCGCGACTTGCTGGTCACCGGGGTGGTGGTCTCGTTCTCGTCGTTCTCGCCGGGTAACGGATCGTCGTTGATGATTGCGTCGAACAGCGCGCGGATGGCGTCGTCGTTGGGCACCTCGTTGCCGTCCTCGTCGGTGACACCCGTGGTGGGCAGTGTGACGAAGGTGACGCGTCCGGCGGACACGCCCTGGATCGACTGGCCGAGGTCGACGAGATCCTTGGTCTGGATGTTGTCGACATAGCTGTCGTTGATGAACATGTTCACGACGTTGTTGAGCTTGCTCAGCGAGAAGAACGTGTCCTTGGAGATCAGCGAGCGCAGCAGGGAGGACAGGAACATCTGCTGGCGCTTGATGCGCCCGTAGTCGCCGTTGTACTCGGTGGTGATCTGCCGGGCACGGACGTAGTTGAGCGCCGTGTGCCCGTCGATGATCTGGCGGCCGGCCGTGGGCAGCACGGTGCCTATTTCGTAGTCCTCCAGCGGGGTGGTGCTACAGACCTCGACGCCGCCGAGGGCGTCGACCATCTTCGCGAAGCCCGCGAAGTCGATCGCCATGAAACGGTTGATGGACAGGCCCGAAATCTTCTGAATCACCTTGACGAGGCACTTCGGTCCGCCGAATGCATATGCGGAGTTGAGTTTGGTCTCGGTGTAGAGCTCGTCGGGGCCATAAGTTTCGGTCTCGTCGTCCCAGACAGGGCCGTACTGGCCGTTGCGCGCGTCCCAGGCCTGACACTTCATCGGCGTGATGGCCGTGTCACGGGGGAAGGACACCGCCACCACCCGCTTACGGTCGGCGGGGATGTTGACCAGCATGACGGTGTCCGAGCGTGCGCCTTCGGCGTTGTCGGTATCGCCCGCGCCCATCTCGGCGTTCTCGCCGAGCCGGCTGTCAGCGCCCACGATCAGGAAGTTCTCGTCGCCGAACTGGGCGTTCGCGTCGAGGATGTCACGCGAATTGGGGTCCAGCGCTGCGACGGTGTTCAGCAGGTTGTTCTTGGCGGTCGTCCACTGCCACGCGCCGCCGGTCAGGACCAGCGCCAGCACCGCCATCATCGCCGCGATCGCTCGGCCGGCGAACATTGCTCTGCGATGACGTCTGGCCGGTTCGGGGTAGGTCGCGGGGCCGCGTCGCCGAAATCCGATCCGTATGGGTTTGGCCCGGCGGCCTGACGGTTCGAGGACGGGCCTCGGTGTCATCGGAGGTCTGGGGTCGCTGCAGCGCACCCAGGTCGTGAATCTGCGACGCGTAGGCCGACGTGACGGGAACGGTGGGCGGGTCGACGTCGTCCGGCAGGCCGTGAGCCGGTTCGCCTGACGCCGTTTCGGTGCCGGGGTGATGCTGCAGCACGGCCGGGATTTCCCCGGTGAGGCGGGCGAGCAGGTCGGCCACGGATACGCCGTCGGTGTGGTTGCCCGTCACGGCGCTATCGGCGGGGGATTCGTCGACCGGCGGAATCGGCCGCCGCTCCCACGGCGCGGCGGCTGGCGCCGGGCGTGTTGTTCGGGTAAGCCACTTGCTGGGATCTTTTGGGCCGGAATCTGGGCCGGAATAAGGGTCGCCAGGAGTGGCGTTATCGTCATCATCCATGTCTTCCCCTACCTTCGGCCGTGTGAGACGTCGCGCGTAGTTGCGCGAACTGGCGGTGCCAGCGGATGGCACCGCGTTATCGGGAGATATTCGGTTTTCTCAGCCGGCTTTCTTTAGCAGCACTGATACCCGTTCCGCCACCGGAGCGGACTGGAACAGGTTCACATCGTACTTAGACAATCTGAGAAGCCGGATGTCGACAGCGTCTCGATTCAGCCACCGGAGTGCA